>NZ_JBIDBD010000022.1:0-100755 GCF_043202815.1 Streptomyces sp. NPDC048111 | reverse complement strand
CGCCCGCCGCCCCCCGCCCGCGCCCCCCCCCCCCCCCCCCCCCCCCCCCCCCCCCCCCCCCCCCCCCCCCCCCCCCCCCCCCCCCCGGTCCGGTCGCTCAACCCACCTGCGTGTAGTCCCCGATGATCTCGTCCCCGAGGTTGCACCAGGCGGTGCTCTCCGCGCTGGCCCACACCCAGGGGCCGTAGTGGATGTACTTGTAGCCGCCGAGGGTCTCGCACGTGATCACTTCGCGGTAGCGGCCCGAGTTGCACCAGGTCTTGTTCCCGTGGTGACCCGCGCTGCCGAACACCCGCTGACCCCAGCACGATGCCTGTGCCGAGTTGCTGGTCGGCTGGGCGGTGTTCGCCGATGCGCCGCTGTCCGCCAGTGCGTTCGGCGCGATGGACAGCGCTCCTGCTACGACGAGCGCCGTCGTCGCCACGGTCCTTGCGATCCGGCCTTTGATCATGCTGGTCTCCCGTTCGGCAGTGAGAGGTGCAGTGGTGGTGTCGTCCCGTCCGCGCCATGGCCGGGCACAGGATCAACAGCCCATGGGGAACTGGGGGTTGAGGGTGCGCGTCCTGCCCGGTGGGACGCATTCGATGCTGCCGTCCGGCCCCTGTCACCGACAGGACGTCCAGCGGACGTTCAGCGGACGTTGTGCCGGATCGGCCAGAGTCCCCAGGGGAGGGAGGGCCGGGTGGCGCGGGGTCGCGCGGTCCAGGCCTCTGGGATGAGGAGGAGGAGGACATGCCGGAGCGGTTCGACACGGTGCTGCGCAGCTACAGGCGGCGAGCGGGCCTGACCCAGGAGGAGTTGGCGGACCGGGCCGGATTGTCGGCCCGGACGATCCGCGCGCTGGAACGCGGGCAGGGTCGGGTGCCCCGTGTCGCCTCGGTGCGGGAGGTCGCGAAGGCGCTCGAACTGGGGGCGGACGACCAGCAGCACCTCCTCGCCACGGCCTCCGCCGAAGAGTTCGAGGGGGCGTTGGGCACCGGCCCCCTGGGGCCCCGGCAGTATCTGCCGTACGACACACCGGACTTCACGGGACGTACCGCAGAAGTGAGGCGGCTCGCGGACCTCCTCGGCGGCGGCACGAACGCCGTCGTGGTGTCGGCGATCGACGGCATGGCGGGCGTCGGCAAGACCACGCTCGCGGTGCACGCCGCCCATCTCATGGCCGACAGGTTCCCGGACGGCCAGTTCTACTGCGACCTCCACGGCTTCACCCCCGGGCACGCGCCCACGGCACCCGCGTCGGCGCTGGAGGCACTGCTGCGCATGGCCGGTGTCGACGGCGCCCGGATTCCACACTCCCTTCAGGAGCGGTCGGCGCTGTGGCGTACGACGCTGTCGGGCCGGCGGGCGCTGGTGGTCCTGGACAACGCCGCCGACGCCGAGCAGGTACGACAGTTGATGCCCGGCTCCGCCTCATGCGCGGTGCTGGTGACCTCGCGGCGCCGCCTCCTGGCCCTGGAGGGCGCCGTCCCGCTGTCGCTCGGTGTGCTGACGGAGGCGGACGCGCGGGCGCTCGTGGTCCGGATCGCGGGGCGCAGCCGGGTCGGCGACGCGTCCGAGGCGGTCGCCGAGATCGCCGAGCTGTGCGGACACCTCCCGTTGGCCATCCGGATGGCCGCGGCCCGGCTCGCGCACCGGCCCGCTTGGACGGCGGAAGATCTCGTCTCCGAACTCCGCGCGGGCTCCCACGCGAGCGGCGACAGCGGCGACGGGAACGCGGTCAGCACGGCCTTCGCCCTTTCCTACGCGCGCCTGAGCCCCGACCTGCAACGGCTGTTCCGGCTCCTCGGGCTGCACCCTGGCGGCGACTTCGACGCGTACGCGGCCGCCGCGCTGGCGGGCACGGACGAGGCGACGGCGCGGCAGGGCCTTGAGGAACTCGTCGACGTACACCTGCTGGAACAATACGTCCCCCACCGCTACCAGTTGCACGACCTCCTGCGCCGGCACACCCAGGAGATCCTGCGCGAGAGCGAGCCACCCGCGCGGCAGGACGAGGCGGAGCTGCGGCTCCTCGACCACTACCTCCGCACCGCGCTCGACGCCCGCCGCGTGGTGGCCCCGGGCCAAAGACTGCTCGCCTTCGAGATCGACCGGCCATCCGTCGACGTCCCGGACGTGAGCGACCGAGCAACGGCGTTGGCCTGGTACGAGGCCGAGCACGCGAACCTCGTCGCGCTGACCACCAGCGCCGCCGCCCGGGGCCGCAACGAGCACGTCTGGCGGTACGCCCACGTCCTCCAGCACTTCTTCGACATCCGCGGCCGCACCCTGGACTGGGTCGCCACCCACGAACTGGCCCTGGCCGCCGTCGAGAACCTGGACAACCGTCTGGCCCACGCCGAGATCCTCACCAGCCTCGCCATCGCCTGCTGGTACGCCGGGCGCCACGAGGACGCCTTCGGTCGGGGCATGGAGGCTCTGGCTCTGTGCCGCGAGATCGACGATGCGTGGGGCGAAGCCGTCCTGCTCACCAACTTCGGTATCGCACAAGGTGCGTTGGGGCAGCACGAGGCGGCGATCGACCTCCACGAGCAGGCCCTGGCTCTCCATGCCGACCTCGACGCTCCCTGGGGTGAGGCCCTGAGCCTGACGAGCCTGGGCTCCGTATATGCCCGACTCGGGCGCACCGCCGAGGCCCTCGACCACCACCAACGCGCCCTCGACCGCTACCGGGGCATCGGTGACCCGTGGGGCGAGGCATTGACCCTCACGAACATCGGCACCGGACACCGGGAGCTGGGACAGTTCGGCGAGGCTGTCCGCCACCATGCGCGAGCCCTGGCACTGAGCCGCAGGACGGGCGACCGGCGCGCCGAGAGCGAGATCCTCAACGACCTCGGCGCCACGTACCGGGCCATCGGCGACCACGAGGCTGCCTCCCGTCGCCGCCACGAGCGGGCGCTGCACATCGCCCGTGCGATCGACAACAGCCCGCAGATAGTCCGCGCCCACCAGGGCCTCGCCCACGCCCTCAGCAAGGACGACCCCCGCGCCGCGCGCGCCCACGCCGAGCACGCTCTCGCGATCCACGGCGAGCTCACCGCCCCCGAGACCGCGGAACTCGCCGCCCGGGTCAACGCTCTGGGTGAGGGTGAGGGTGAGGGTGAGGGTGAGGGTGAGGGTGAGGGTGAGGGGTAGATCCGGGGGTTCGGGGTCGGGGTCGGGGCCCCGGAGCCGAGGCCGGCCGGACGGAGAGCCGGATCAGGGCCGGATCAGGGCCGGCCGGAACCCGAACCGGTAGAGAGCTGACAGCGCGCATACGCCCCGGACCAGGTCCCCGGCCTACTCCGTATTGCGGACCGAGACGTATTTGCGTTGGGGCGCACTCCAACTCCTAGGTTCGGCGCATGAGATACATCAAACTCGGTGCGACCGGACTGGAAGTCTCCGCCATCACCCTCGGCTGTATGAGCTTCGGCGAGCCGGATCGGGGCGGCGAGCGCTGGTCCCTGGGCGTGGACGCCAGCCGGGACATCATCAAGCAGGCACTGGAAAGCGGCGTCAACTTCCTCGACACGGCCAATGGGTACAGCGCCGGCAGCAGCGAGGAGATCGTCGGCCAGGCGGTCAAGGACTTCACGCGGCGCGAGGAGGTCGTCCTCGCCACCAAGGTCTGGATGCGGATGCGCCCCGGCCCGAACGGCGCCGGGCTGTCCCGCAAGGCGATCTTCGCCGAACTCGACGCCTCCCTGAAGCGACTGGGGACCGACTACATCGACCTGTACCAGATCCACCGCTGGGACTACGGCACTCCGATCGAGGAAACCCTCGAAGCGCTGCACGACGCCGTCAAGTCCGGGAAGGTCCGTTACATCGGAGCCTCGTCCATGTACGCCTGGCAGTTCGCCAAGGCCCTCTTCCTGGCGGACCTGCACGGCTGGACCAGATTCGTGTCGATGCAGGACCACTACAACCTCATCCACCGCGAAGCAGAGCGGGAGATGCTTCCGCTCTGCGCCGACCAGGGCATCGGCGTGATCTCGTGGAGCCCGCTGGCGCGGGGCAGGCTGACACGGGTGCGGGACACCACCACGGCGCGTGCCGAGACCGACGAGGGCGGCAGGATCCTCTACCGCGACGAGGACCAGGCGGTGGCCGAGCGCGTCCACGAGATCGCGGGCAGGCGCGGCCTGTCCGCGGCCCAGGTCGCCCTGGCCTGGGTCATGCGCAACCCGGTCGTGACCTCGCCCATCGTCGGAGTCACCAAGCCGTCCCAACTGACGGACGCGCTCGCCGCGGTGGACGTCGCACTCGACGATGACGAGGCGGCCTACCTGGAGGAGCCGTACCAGCCGCACGGGGCCGCGTATCTGGAGGAGTCCTTCTACAAGGCGCGCCCTACGGCCAACTCCCGGTAGCCCGGGCCGCTGCCCGGGCCGGAACCCAAGTCGCAGGGGGCTCGTCGCTCACAGCGCGGCCGGGTGTGCAACCCGCCCTTCACGGGCACCCCGTGGCGTAAGCCCCGTCAGTCCGTGTTCGGGCGTCCATTCCAGTCGAGGCAGACGACCATGGCGTCGTCGTCCGCGTCGATGGGGCCGCGGTGGCCGGCGAGTTCCTGGAGGACGGCGCGGGGGACCTGGGAGGCGGGAAGGAGGCGGGTGTTGGTGAGGGCTCGCACCAGGGCCTTCTCGCTGTAGCGCTCGCCGCCCGGGGAGGCGACGTTGTAGACGCCGTCGCTGACGAAGACGAGGCGGTCGCCGGGCTCCACGTGGAACGGCTCGGTCGAGTACGGCGTGTCCTCGAACATGCCGAGCGGCATCTGCGCCTCGACGTGGATCTGCTCCGCCTTGCCCTGCCGCAGGCGCCACATGCGGGGGGAGCCGGCGTCGACGATCTGCGTCTGTCCCGTGTCGAGGTCGAAGCGGAGCAGCAGGGTGGAGAGGTAGGCATGGCCGTGGTAGTGGCCGTAGATCGCCTGGTCGGCGAGGCATGCCTGGTCGGACAGGGACAGCCCGGCGCGGCGGGCGTTGCGCAGGGCGTTGACCGCCAGGTTGGTCAGGAGTGCGGCTTCGATGCCTTCGCCCATGCCGTTGGTGATGACCAGGGTGAGGTGGTTGGCCGAGGAGGACCAGTCGAAGTTGTCGCCGTAGATCGCGTAGGCGGGCTCCAGTTGGGCTCCGATCTCATACTCCGGGCGTGAGCAGGAACGGCCGGGCAACAGTTGCCACTGCATCTCGGCGGCCAGGGTCAGGCGGTTGGCGCGCCGCGCCTGGAGGTAGACGTCGGTGTCGCGCTCGCCCACGACGATCTCGTGCCCGAGGACCTCGGCGACGTCCGTGAGCTCCTGCTCCGCCTCGGCGTCGTACCCCTCCTGCGGCAGCGTCACGGCGAGGACGCCGACGCGGTCCCCGCGCACGCTGATGGGCAGGTGGGCGGTCAGCCGGCCCGTGCGGTCGTCCGGCACGACGTAGGGTTGCTGGGCACCGAACGCTCGCCCCGGTGAGCTGGTGTGGACAGGGATCGGCTCGGCGGTGTAGGGAAGCTCGCTGACCGGTTGCAGTATGGTCATCGCGTAGTCGGCCATGAGCAGGTCGACGGAGACGGCTCCGTAGTGCGTGGCAAGAGCGTCCTGCACCGCTTGCAGCAGAGCGTGCGGTGCCGCCCGGCGCAGCGCGCGTTCCGTCGCCGTGAATCTGTCCACCGTTCGGATACCGCCTATTCGAGAAGATGCAGATGATGCAGAGGAGCAGGAGGGTCTTTTCGTGGCTCAGCGACTGCCAAGACGGCTGAAGACCGTGCCTGTTGAGGGCGGAAACTTCGACGAGGACCCCGTCGACCACCAGGGGGCAGCCGCGTTCGCGGCCCGCGAGGTCATCGAAGTGCTCGAGGTGCTGTGGGGCCAGAGCCGGGACCTGGCGCCGACGGCTCCGGTCTCGACCTCTCAGCTGCGGGTTCTGTACATTCTCGCCGATAACGACGGCATCAACCTCCGCGCCCTGGGCGAGGAGCTGGGTTCGGCCCCTTCCTCGGTGAGCCGCATGTGCGACCGCCTCCACGCTCTCGACTTCATCGAGCGGACCCCCAGCTCGGCCAGCCGGCGAGAGGTCGAGCTGCGCCTGTCCAGCAAAGGCGTGCGCTACCTCGGGGAGCTCAGGACGCGAAGGGAAGCGTCGTTGGCCGAAGTGGTCGCCCGCATGACGCCCGCCGAACAGTCCGCTTTCGCGCAGGGGCTGGCCTGCTTCCGTTCGGCGGTGCTGCGCGAGAAGGGCGCCCCTGGTTCCGTACGCGACGAGTCGGCGGGCACGGCCTGACGCCGGCTTGAGGGTGGTGCGCCACCAGGTTCACAGTCGTCGGTCCTCCACCAAGGGCTCGCGGCGCACGTACGTCCGCGGGCCGGACCTAGATTGCGGCTCGTCGCCACTGTTGTCAAATGGCAAGTGTTGCCCGACGGAAAGTGTGGACGACCCCGCTTCGGCCCGTACGCCGCGCGGCGAGCCGCCTGCTAGGGGCCGGGCGTTCACGCACTCCAGAAGCGTCGAACCTCCGTCCGCTTCCTGCTGTCGCTCTTGAGGTGGACTCCGGCTCTCGGCGTTGACTCCAGGCGCTGTCCTCGCCCGACAGGTGCTGCCCCCCCGCCCGGCAGATGCTCCCCCCGGCCCCAGCAGGCGCTGTGCCACCGCCTGACGATCACGCCAGGCGTGAGGAGGGGGGTGCGCGAAGGGGGCGTGCGCTGGCCCACGGAAGGTCGGCCCTGCCCCCTCTCAAGTCGGGCCTGTCGCCGAGGTGTTGGCCGGCCGCCTTTCCCGTTCGCTTGGCGCGTGCGTATATTTGTCACCCGACAATAGTTTGCCGACGACGCATATATCGGTGGAACGCTGCGGGCATCCGCGGGACGCGCAGGGCCGATGAAGGGGATCCGGGTGGGGAGCAGCGAGGCCGTGGTGCGTCAGCGCGTGGGGGAGGTGTTGCGGGCGCACGCCGACAAGGTGGCCGACCGGTGGGTCGAGCTGCAGCTGGCACACGACGAGCCGGGGATCGGCATGGCCGAGCGCGCCTTGCGCGAGGAGGCCGCCCCGCTGATCGCCGCCCTCGCCGCGGGGCTGGACACCGCCCTGCCGGTGTCCCGGGTGGTGGACGCGCACGGGGAGCTGCGCCGAGCGATCGTTGATCTCTCGCTGCGCCGGGCGCGGGGCGGGGCCACGCCGACCGCGACGGCGCTGGCCGTCCTGGCCCTCAAGGAGGCCGTGCTGGCGGCGGTGCAGAGTGCGACGGACGACGTGGACGAGTTGTTCGCGGCCGTCCTGCTGGTCAACCGGCTGCTGGACGCGGCCGGGGTGTTGTCGTTCGACACGTATGTCCAGGGTCGGGAGGACGTCATCCGTACGCAGAACCGGCAGCTCGTCGAGCTGTCGACGCCGGTGGTGCGGGTGTGGCGGCACGTTCTGGCCGTCCCGCTGATCGGCGCCCTCGACACGGCACGTGCTCAGGTCGTGATGGAGAACCTGTTGCAGGCGATCCAGGAACACGAGGCGCAGGTCGCGATCATCGACATCACGGGCGTACCGACGGTGGACACGGAGGTGGCCCACCACCTGGTACTGACTGCCAACGCCGTGCGCCTGATGGGTGCGGAGTGCGTCATCAGCGGCGTCCGTCCGCCGATCGCGCAGACCATCGCGCAGCTGGGCATCGACCTGTCGAAGGTCCTCACGCGTGCCGGCCTGGCGGACGCGCTGTCCGAGGCGATCAGGTTGACCTCGGACGCGGCGCAATAGGGTGCGGCGCCGGGCCGAGCCCACCTCTGCGAGTCGAGCTGCCATCCTTGTCTGCCGGATACCATTGCCGGGCGGCAATATTTTTCATCACGGCACCCGCCGGTGGACTTCCGCCGAGATGTGAGGAAGATGGGTGCGGTCGATGAACAAGCCGTGTTGTTCCGCCCGTCGGCGGCCGGGCGCGTTCGTTCGTGTGAGGGAAGAGGGCCATGAACAGGCAAGCGGCAGGTTGGCTCGGCCTCGCGGAGGGCGCCCTCAGACAGGCGCCCCCGACGGCCCTCCTGTCCGCGACACGGTCCGTGCTGGCCGAGTGTGTAGGGGCCCGGGACGTGACGCTCCTCCTCGCCGACTACGGCCTCACCGTTCTCCAGCCCGTGACGGATCTGCCTCATACGGGTGAGGCGACCGCCGTCGACGGCGGCAGCGCCGCCGGCCGTGCCTTCACCGCCGGAGCACCCGTCGTGGAAGTCACCGACGAGCCGGGCATGGTGCTGGTGCACGTGCCGATCACGGTTCGGGGCGACCGACTCGGCGTCCTCTCCGTCCATCTCCCCGAGTCGGCCACCCAGGACGCGCCGCGCGTGCTGGAACTCGCCGCCTTCGCCACGGCCCTGGGACACGAACTGCTCGTCGCCGAGCGCGACACCGACCTCTACCTCCAGGCCCGCCGCCGCAGACGCCTCACACTCGCCGCCGAAATGCAGTGGCAGCTCCTGCCCGGACGCGGCTTCGCCCACGACGAATTCACCCTGGGCGCCCACCTGGAACCGGCCTATGCGGTCGGCGGTGACAACTTCGACTGGACCATCACCGACGACGCGCTCACCCTCACGGTCACCGACGGCCAGGGGCAGGGCATTCAGGCGGCCCTCCTCACCAACCTCACGGTCAACGCCCTGCGCAACGCCCGCCGCGCCGGCATCTCCCTGGAGGACCAGGCCTGCCTCGCCGACCAGGCGGTCTACGGCGAGTACGGGGGCAAGCTGTCGGCGCCCACCCTCCTGCTCCGCATCGAGCTGGCGACGGGTCGTACCCAGGTCGTCGACGCCGGGTCCCCCCAGCTGTTCCGCCTGCGCGGGCATGTCGTGGAACGCGTTCACCTCGACGCCCAGCTGCCGCTCGGGATGTTCGAGGAGACCCAGTACCACACGGAACAGTTCGCACTCGATCCCGGCGACCGTCTCATCATCGTCAGCAGTGGCGTCCACGCCGCCCAGAACGACGGCAGCCATCCCTTCGGCGAACAAGCGCTCCGAGAGACCATCGCCGCCGCTCGTGGTGGCTCGGCCTACGAAACGGCGCGTGCCGTGGTGGACGGGCTGATGCAGTACCACGGGGGCGAAGAACTGCCCAGCGACGCGGCGGTCGTCTGCCTGGACTGGCGAGGAAGGCGGGCGTCGGCGAGCTGAACGTCCGGCAGGCCGGGCTTACGGGCGCGCGTATACGGGTGCGGGTCCGCGTGCACAGCGGGCTTCAGGGCCCGGAGACCGAGCCGTCGGCGGCCCCCGTGCCCTCGGCAGTCTCCGTGTTCTCGTTGATTGCCGCACCCTCGCCGGTCCCTGTGCCTTCGGCGGCTGCTACACCCTCGGCCGTCTCCGCGGCTTCGGTGAAGGCTCGCAGCCCCGCGAGAAGCGAGCCCCGCTGAGCCGCGGGCACCCTGTGGAGAACCTTGCCGATGGCCGCCAGACGAAGCTCGGACACGGCTTCCAGCACGTCCCGGCCGTGCGAAGTCAGGGACAGCTCGATCTCGCGACGGTTGGTCGAGGTACGCCGGCGGGCCAGGAGCCCGGCTGCCTCCAGTCGGTCGCACAGCCGACTGGCGGCGGGGGGAGTGGCACCGATACGGTCCGCCAGGCCGGTGAGATTGATGCCCGGGTGCCGGCGGGCGGCCGACAGGGCCTCCAGCTGGAGGCCGGACAGGCGCGGGACGACCGATTTCGCCGCCCCGTTCCAGGCGATGATCAGTGCTTCCGCGGCTTCGGACACCTGCTGGGCAACGGCATGCAGGGAATCGTCATCCGAGGATTCCGCACGGTCCATGTGGCCGTCTCTCCCACTGAGCAGGTGCACGTCTCCTTCCGGAGCTCATCCCTTTCGCCATCAGGCGCTCCCCGAACGGTCACCCCCTAATATGCCCTTGCTGGCGGAACTATGCCTGTTCACGTGGGCTGCCGTGCGGCCGGCTGCGAACGTGCCGTCAAGCGTGCCTGGCGCCACCGCGACTGGAGCGCTTCCGCGCCGCGCCGTCAGCCCGGGCGCGAGCGGGCACCAATCCGGCACATGGAACGGTGCCGTTCCGAAGGCTCACGCGACGGCGCTGCGGGTGTAGGTCTGCACGGCCACGCCGGTGTCGAACGTGCGGGATTCGGTGAGTGTGAACGATGTAGGGGCGAAGGGGCCGTCGAACAGCGGGATGCCGGCGCCCAGGACGACGGGGTTGCGTTTGATGATCAGCTCGTCGATCTCCGGCAGAAGCTGGGCCGCCAGCTTGCCGCCACCGCACAGCCAAATCCCCTGCCCCTCCTGCTGTTTGAGGCCGCGCACGAATGCGGCCGCGTCCCCGGAAACGATGTTGACCCGCGGGTCCTGGGAGGCGAGGGAGCGGGAGAACACGTACTGCTCCAGGTGCGGGTACGGACTGCTGATGCCGAGGGAGAGACCCGGCTCGTACGAGGCGCGGCCCATCAGGACCGTGTCGAAGCGCTTGTTCGGCACTCCGTCCAGGCCCAGGGGCCCGCGGCCGTGCACGGGAATGGTCTCGGGATATTCGGTCAGGATCTCCTGCACGATGTCGCCCTCGAAGCCGAAGAAGTCGAACTCGCCCTGGGGGCCGGCTATGAAGCCGTCGAGGGTCGCCGCGATGTAATAAGTGAGCGGTCGCACAAGAATGCTCGTCTCTGCTGTGGCGCACGACCGCCCTGGTGCAGGCCGTACACAAGATCGGCTGGGCCCCCAGTATGCGGAGCAACTGAGGTGCGGACAACGGACCGAGGCGTGATCGCGACAGGGTCGGTCGGCCCGGCGGCGCTTCGACCTGGGGCGAATTCCGAGCCGGGAACCTCAGTCCGTCGCCAGCACCCGCTCCAGCCAGGACCGTCGGGCCTGCCACGCCGCGCGGCTGATCGCCGCGTCCGGGACTGTGGCCGTGCGCACTGCCGCTGCCGCTGCGTGTTCAGGCCTCACGTGCGTGAGCTGACGGCGTTTCGCCGTTCTGTGCCTGCTGAGCGCGCTCGGCCATCATCCGCGCCAACTTTTCCAAGCGAGACGGCGCGAACGGCTGCCGGACGGTGTCGGTGCCCGTGATCGACACGACGACGGTGCCGACGCGCAGGGTGATGAATCCTCCGCCGGGTCGGTCCTGGGCGGCAGGTCCCGTCACGGCCCACTGCTCATCGCCGATCTCCGGCATCGGAACGGTCAGGCCGTCCGTCTCCGCCCGGCCGTCGCGGTCATGTGATGACTTCACGCCGTTGAAGAAGGCATGTGCTTTTTCGGCATCGGTGCAGGCTGCGGCGAGGAAGGAAACCTTCGCTTCCGGATCCTCCATCTGAAAGTCGGCAGCTGCCGCGACGAGCAGTCCCGGTGCGCCCGCGGTCCGTGGTGGCGAGCCGCTCCCGCACCACGTCGGTGACCGCCTGCCCCACGCCGGTGCCGGCGGCAACCGCCGCACCCTCGCCCATCTGCGTGAAGATCTCAAGCACCCTGTCGATCATGCGCCACCCCCTGTAGCCACGACACCCCGCATCATTGTCCCCTCGGGAACACCCGTACGGAGGGCAGTTGCAGCTTCCCGATCGCCATGGCACGAGCCGGGACAGCCAGGGCGGGACCGGCCGCGCAGATCCCGGCTGCGGCCACCGTCCCGGACCGTGCGCCTCCTCCGGCACCGGTGTGGCCCTCCGCATATCTGGTGATGATCAAGGGCGAGAGGGGGAAGGAGGACGTTCCGGAACGTAGGGAGGCCGCTGTGGAAGGCGATCGAATCGGGCTGGCCGAGGTGCTGGCAGCGGCGGAGGCCGCACCGCCAGTACGCTCGCTGGACGTCGTGGCGCACAATCTGCGCGAGCGGTTCGGCGCGCGCTACGTGTCGTTCCTGTTCGTCGACGTGGTCGGCCGACGCCTTTTGCGGGTCAAGGACGAGAGGAACCGCCTCCAGGAGAGGGCTGCTGAGCTGATTCCTCTGGACGGCAGCGTCTACAACGACGTCCTGCGCACCCAGAAGCTGGTGACCGTTGCGACCGACACCGGTGATCAGCGGGTGTTCGCCCCGGTAACCAACCGGGGTGACGCGATCGGCGTACTGGAACTCCGCCTCGCGCACGTCTCCGAGGACGTGCTGGAACAGGTCGAAGAGGCCGCACACGCGCTCGCGTACATCATCGTCACCGACCGCCGGTTCACCGACCTGTACCACTGGGGCAACCGCACCGCATCCGTCAGTCTGGCCGCGGAAATCCAGCGGCAGCTCCTGCCGTCGGCGCCGTCCTGCGAGTCCGCCGAGTTCGCCCTCGCAGGCGCCCTGGTACCCGCCTCCGACATCGCGGGCGACACCTACGACTACAGCCTCGACGAGGACACGCTGCACCTGTCCATCACGGACGCCATGGGCCACGACGTCGATGCATCCCTGATCGCGACCCTCCTGGTCAATGCCTCCCGCGGCGCCCGCCGCGCCGGCGCCGACCTGGCTGAACAGGCGCGTCAGACACACCAGGCGATCCTCGACCACGGCCGGCGCACCTTCGCCACCGGCCAACTGCTGCGCATCGCCCTGGACGGGAACAGGGCCCAACTCGTCAACGCGGGGCACCTCTGGCCGCTACGACTGCGCGATGGCAACGTCGAGGAAGTCAAGCTGCACGTCAACCTTCCCTTCGGCGTTCCTGTGCAGGACGCCTACGAGGTTCAAGATCTCGACCTGCGCCCCGGCGACCGCCTCCTGCTCTTCACCGACGGTATGCAGGACCGGAAGGCGGCAGGCGTCGACCTGCGGGGACTCCTGTGCGACACCGCCACCGAGCATCCCCGCGAGGTCGTGCAGGCCATGGTCTCCGCGGTCCGCGATGCCTGCGACGATCACGTACAGGACGATGCCACCGTCCTGTGTCTGGACTGGTACGGGCCTGCTGCGGGCCGCGACGTATGAACCGGGGACGTATGAACCGGCGACGTATGAACCGGAGGCGGCCCTCGCGGGACGGCGCCTGAGCACCGGATGTTCACCGCGCCATCGGTCCCGGCGCCGGCTGGTGAGCGGCGGAAACGGCCGCTTCCGCTTCCGCTCCGCATCATCTCGGGTCGCCCGTGCCCGTGCCGGAACGTCCCCAGACCTCCCCAGGACGTGTGTCAGCGCCAACGGTTGTTGCTCGTGTGGTCACCGGCGAGCCAGCGGGCGAGATCGGCGTGGGCGGTGGTGCGCTGCTCGGCGTCGATCTTCTCCACGTCGGGGTGGTCGACGGCGAACTCAAGGATCAGCCCGTTGGGATCCGTGACGTAGAGCGAGACGCAGAACCCGTGGTCGAGCACATGGGGGTTCGCGTCTGCGGAGCCGGCGGCGACGACGCGCTCGCGGATGGCTTCCTGTGCATCGGCCTCGACCTTGAAGGCTATGTGGCGCAAGGGAGTTGAGTTGATGCTGGTCCGGAACTCCTCCTGGTCCTTCGGGTCGGCGAACTGGAAGAACGCGAGCGCGCTGCCGTCGGCCAGGCCGTAGAGGGCGTGGCTGTAGGCGCGTTCGACGCCTGCCATCACCTCGCGCTCGGTCCAGGTGGCCACCAGAGGCAGGCCGATCACGTCCTCGTAGAAACGTCGGTTGGCTTCCTGGTCGTCGGTGATCCAGGCGTGGTGGTGGAGGCGGAGGGGCAGGGACTGGTCCTGCGCCTGAGGCCGGAGCTGCGTCTGCGTCTGCGTCATGCCGAGTCATCTCCCGTACGTGAATGGGGTGTTGGGCCGGACGCCGCATGGGAGCGGCGAGCGATGTACTGACCAGCATGCCGCCAAAAACAATTGAACGTTGAACCATTTCGCGCCAAGTTTGCCGGTGCGGCCCCGACTCCAAGGATCTGGATGCTCGGCCGGACAACTCCCGGCCGCCCGTGCGCTCATGCCCGATCCGCTCCGGCCTGCAGAGGCGCGGGCGGAGTGTTGCGTTCCGGGAGCTTGGGTGGCTCGGGCGACGAACAGGAGGTATCCGACCTGGCGATCGCGAGCCACCCGTGGGCCTCGCCTCAGGCCACTGCCGGATCGGCTGTCAGTGTTCCCGGGCTGCTGCCCCGCGCAGGAGGTGATGGTCGGACATGCCAGGAGTGCAGGCGGCGGCGTCTCCGCGGACCGTCTGGAACCAGGACGAGCTGAGGAAGATGTAGTCGATCTTCCCCTCGAGGCTGGCCGACCCCAAGACCAAGGAGGCCGAAGAAGAGGCCGCCGCTCGTGCGGTAGAAGCGTCCACCAGGGCCAAGCAGGCCGCTGAGAAGGCCGCCGCCGAGGCGCAGGCCGCTCAGGAAGACGTCATTGAAACGGGCCAGGCAGCCCGTAAGGCTGCCAAGACCGCCCAGGGTGCGGCCGATGCCGCGCGCGCCGCGATCCTCGCCTCCAATACAGCTGTTTAGGCCTCTAACTCCTGTGCATCCGTTGCCAGTTCAAGAATCCTGCGCATCCGGGCTCAGTTCAAGCGAGGCCACCGCGCCCCCGCCCGGCGCGTTCGTGAAGGTCAGGCGCGCCCCGAGCACCTCGGCCTGGCCCAGGGCGATGGTCAGTCCGAGGCCGTGACCGTGACCGCGTTCGGTGCTCTCCGTACGGAAGCGCTGGGGGCCGTGCGCGAGCAGGTCGGCCGGGAAGCCCGGTCCGTGGTCGCGCACGGTCACCCGCGTCCCAGCCACGACGACCTCGACCGGAGCGGCCCCGTGTCGGTGCGCGTTGGTGACGAGGTTGGTGACGACGCGCTCCACCCGGCGCGGGTCGGTGCGCACCACACCCGGCGCGTCGAGCCGGACCGTTGTGCCGCTGCCGCTCCGACGGACCACATCCGCGACCAGCTCGCCCAGCGGCACGGTGTCGCGGTGGGCCCGCTCGGCGCCGGCGTCCAGCCGGGAGATCTCCAGGAGGTCCTCGATCAGGCCGCGCAGGGTGTGCACCTGGGTCCGCACCAGGCTCGCGGCCTCGTCGTCCCCCGGCAGCAGTCCCGCCGCCGTCACCAGGCCCATCAGGGGCGTGCGCAGTTCATGGGCGACGTCGGCGGTGAACCGCTTCTCCGACTCCAGCCGCCGTTGCAGGGCGCCGGCCATGTCGTCCACGGCCGCAGACATCTCCGTGATCTCGTCCCTGGCCCTGCCGGGACGGCCGATACGGGCGTCGAGGTCCCCGTCGGCGATGCGCCGGGCGGTACGGGACCCATGGCGCAGCCGACGGTTGATCGGCTCCGTGGCCAGCGCGGCCAGCGGGACGACGACGGCGAGGGCCGCCAGTACGGCCTTGACGATGCTGCGGTCGAGGAGCTGGAGACTGCGCACCTCGGCACTCATGTCCGTACGCACCGTGAGGACCTGGTCGCCGACGCGCACCGCGGCCCACATCCAGTACCAGTTCGGTGGCCGCTGGTCGTACCAGAGGGCGTAACCGTCGGACGGCCGCACGTCCCCGAGCTTCGCCCGCAGCGGCTCGGGCAGTTCGTCCGCCGGGCCGAGATCGGCCGCCGCGGGGCGCTGACCGGTGCGCGCGAATTCCTGCTCTGCGGCGCGCAGTTGGGTCACCGAGCGGTCCTCGCCCGCCCTGTGGCCGTGCTGCGCGGTCGCGTCGTGGACGAGGAGGCCGATCACGACGGCGACCGCGCAGCAGGCCGCCGCGGCCAGCGCGGCGATCTTCCAGCGCAGCGCCCGGGGGTCGAGGATGTCCTTGGCCACGGGGTCAGGCCCGTACGAGTTTGTAGCCGAAGCCGCGGACGGTCTCGACGCGCTCGGCGCCGATCTTCTTCCGCAGCCGCACTACGCACAGGTCGACCACTCGGGTGTCGCCCTCCCAGCCGTAGTCCCACACCTCGCGCAGCAGCGTGCGCCGGTCGAGCACGACCCCCGGGTGCCCGGCGAAGGCGAGCAGCAGCCGCAGCTCGGTGGGCGTGAGCGGCACCGGCTCACCCGATCTGCGTACGTCCAGACCCAGGGTGTCGATGGTCAGATCGCCGAACACGAGCAGGCCGGGCGGGTGCGCGGTGCCGCCCTGGCCGTTCGCGGCGCCGTTCGCGTCACCGGTCGTGTCGCCGGCCGCGTCGCCTGTCGCGTCGAAGGAGGCGCGCCGCAGCAGGGTCCTGATGCGGGCGACCAGGACGCTGATGTCGACGGGCTTGACCACATAGTCGTCGGCCCCCGCTTCGAGTCCGGCCACCACATCGAGGGCGTCGCTGCGGGCGGACATCATCAGGATCGGTACGAGGCTCTCCTCGCGGATGCGCCGGCACAGGCCGATACCGTCGAGCCCAGGCAGCATCACGTCCAGGATCAGCAGATCGTGCCGCCCGGCCCGGAACGCCTCCAGGCCGTCGAGGCCGTCACCCGCGACACACACCTCGTATCCGTAGCGTTCGAGGGCCAGCTGGACGGCACGGCGGATGACCGCGTCGTCCTCGACGACCAGGACCCTCACCGGGTCCGGGACGAGGGGTCCGGACAAGAGGTCACCTTTCCTGAGCAGCAAGCATGCCGATTGTTGATCGCATCGTAGCCACGGGCCGGCCGCGGGCCCCGCGCCGAGCGGGCGCCGGGTCGGACGTCACAGCTTGAGAGAGGCCGCGACCGGCAGGTGGTCACTGCCGGTCGCGGGCAGCGTCCAGGACGAGACCGGCTTGATCCCTTTCACCATGATCTGGTCGAGACGGACCAGCGGGAACCCGGCGGGCCAGGTCAGTCCGAACCCGGCGCCCGCCTTCTCCTGCGCCGAACTGAGCTGCCCGGTCAGGGCGTTGAGCGAGGAGTCGGCCGTCGACCCGTTGAAGTCGCCGAGCACGACGACCCGGGGGAGCGGTTCGGCCCGTACGAGTTCGGCGAGCCTGGCGGCTGAGTCGTTGCGGCTCGTCGTGGCGAAGCCGGTCGGCAGCACCCGTACCGAGGCGAGATGTGCCACATAGACGGCGACCGGGCCCCGGGGCGTGTCGACCGTGGCGCGCAGGGCGCGTGTCCACGGCATGATCTCAAGCGGCTCCACGGCCCTGATCGGATACTTGCTCCACACCCCGACCCCGCCGCGCACCGCCGAATAGGGGTAGGCCGCCGCCAGCTCCTGCTCGTACGTGGACCTCGCGGTGGCCCGCCGGGGCAGCTCTTCGAGGGCGACCAGGCCGGCGCCCGAGGAGGCGAGGGCGCGCGCGGTCCGGCCGGGGTCGCCGTTCTCCTCGTTCACGTTGTGGCTCAGGACGGTGAGGTCCCCTCCGCGCTCGCCCTTGTCGACGAGGGTCCCGGCGAACAGGCAGCACCACACCACGGCCGGCGCCAGGACGGCGGCCACCGCGAGCGCGGAGCGCCGCGCGAGTGCCAGACCCAGCAACAGCGGCACGAGCAGGCCCGTCCAGGGCAGCACCGTCTGGAGCAGACTGCCCAGATGGCCGGGCGTGTTCGGGACGGCCTCGCTGAAGGCCATGACGAGGGCACCAACCAGGGTGAACCCGGCGAGCCACCGGCCCCGCTGCCAGGAGTACCGGTGCACGGTGCGGCGCAGCCCTGCCGAGAGTCGTCGTACGGCCTGTCGCCGGGGGCCCGGCGACGTCGTGCTCGGTTCGTGCGGTGCGGATCCGACCGCCTGCTTCGTCCCTGTGGACACCTGAACTGCCTCCCAAAGCCGGGGACTCGTACACCGGGCTCCGGGTACGTCCTCAGCCTTCAGGAGCGCCGCTTCCGGCCGGTCAGCGGCAGACTTCGAGCGCCCTGCGGGTGTGTAACAGGTGTGCTTCGGCTGCCGCCGCGCCGCCCCTCGGGGATGTTGGGCCTACTGAGCACGTAGACCTGGAAGTCGGCCTCCTACCCGAAGATCGAGCAACGGACGTAGGTGGTGCAGATGTCCGCGCTCGGCAGGTCCGGATCGATGGGAGCCGGGGGTGGGGCGCCGGGGGGCCATGGCCGGCCCGGGCAGCGGTCGGACGGGGTGGGCACGCGCAGCGACTTCCGCGGTCGGTGCACCATGGCGAAGCGGCGGGTGGGGTGCGCCGAGGCAACCGCGCCGCCGCGCGAGCGGTACGGAGAGACGGGCCGGCCTTCTCACTTCGGACCAGGGTCTGTTCGACGCCGCCCGCCTCCTACCGGGCGGTTGGGGAGTATTGCTGACAGCCCGTCAAAGATGGGCTTTTCGCACGAATGCAAGTCTCAGAAGGAGGTCCGCCCCGCCCCTGAGTGGGAACGGGTTCTGAGAACCGGTCGGGGTTCGGCGGGGTTCGGCAATCGTTGATTGATTTTGCTCGGGCAAAGGACCATCGGTGGGAATGGCCGTGCGTGTCGCTATGGCGCCCACCTGCCGTTAGGGCACTTCGCCAGCGGTCGGCGGGTGCCATGACGCCTGTCTCGTAGAGCCGCGCAAATTGTTGCTCTAGGGCAGGAGTTGCTCGATCGGCCCCGATCTGGCGGTACCCCTCGAATCGGGGTCGGGTCGACACCAGTCCTGATCTGGATCGGCCGCCCAGTTATCAAGGCCCCGGACAAAGATCAAGGGGGCGGGCCCACTTGCGCATGGCATATCCGCCCGTTAATGCTTACTGGGGTCCGGCGAACAACCGGGAGGGGAACACATGAGCGTGTCACTCGACTCGATCGCAGACTTACCCGAAGCCGCGAGGCTGCGGTTGAGCTTCGATCCCGACAAGCTGCAGCGCGACGTGGATCAGCTCAGCGAACGTCCGTGGGGCGCTCAGCGAACCGTGGTGGACGGGGGCGAGTTGACCGCCTCCACGGAGATCGACTGGCGTTGTCTCGCCCTGCGCAGCCCCGGTGGGAATCCCGATCGAACCGACCCGGGTGGTCCTGGGACCGAGGGCTTCGCGGATACCCCGTGGCTCAGGCGCGCACCGTACCTGGCCGAGGTTCTCGCATCGATACCCGCCGAACTGCGCAGCGCCCGCTTGATGTCGCTGGCGCCAGGCGTCACAGTGCCTGAGCACCGCGACACCCCGACCGGGCTGCCGTACGGATTCATCCGCGTGCACGTGCCGATCCGTACGAATCCGGATGCGATCTTGTTCATCGACAAGGTGGAGCACCGCTGGCAGCCAGGCACGTTGTGGTACGGGGACTTCAGCCGACCGCACAGTGTAAGCAACACCGGTGACCGCACGCGGATCCACCTTGTTGTCGACTGCTCGATCAGCCCTGAACTGCTCGCCCTGTTCCCGGAGCATTTCCAGAGTCGTGTCCCGCTGAGCGAGGTCGCGTTCAACCGTCCTGAAGTTCCTCTGCAAGCGTTCGAGCTCGCCGATTTCCACTGCGAGGTCGGGGTACCTCCGTGTGTTCTGCGGCTCGACGAACAGCTCGGCGAATCGGCAGAACCGGATCTGCCCGCGCGAGTAGTCGAGCACGAGGGGAATCTCGTACTCGAGATCAGCGGCGGCCCCAGAATTGCCTTGGTCCATGTCGGGAGCGGGGAGTTCCGTTTCCAGGGATGGATCGAGGAACGCGGGCTTCATCTGGACTTCTTCGGCGTCTCCCCGCGTGCCGTCTTCCACACACGCCGTGGACGTCGACGCCAACAGGTCGCACGGACTGCTGTGCTCCCGCAGACCTGACGCGCAGGTCGCTCAGCCTGTCTCGTCGGTGCGCCCCCCTGATCGCGTGGATCGTCGCCGTTCTGCACCGGGCGGCCCACGCCTGCATGGCCAATGTCGCCCGCGTGCGGCCTGACTCGAGGAGGTTCACCATGCGCTACCTGCACTGATCGTCCCGCCGGACCCACAGGAACCCCGACACATGGGGAGGCATCATGCGCTACCTCCACTGATCCACCAGCAGACAGCGGGTGCCCCGCCACAATGCGGGGCACCCGCTGCCCCCGTACGACTGGGGCCCTCGCGCGAGGCCTCACCTCGCTGTCCCGTCATGCACGGCAGAAAGGCAAGCGATGGAACTCTTCCGGCCGCTGGACGACGCCACCCTCCGTGATCCGGCCCCCATGTACCACCACCTGCGCTCCGTGGATCCGGTCCACTGGTACGAACCGCTCAACGCCTGGGTCATCAGCGGATACGAGGACTGTCTGCTCGCACTGCAACGTACCGAAATATTCTCCTCCGACTTACGTGCGGCCGGCATCGACGTCCCGGACAACCTGCTCAGTATTCAGACTCTGGATCCGCCAGAGCACGGCAGTGTTCACCGCGTCCTCATGGACGCCTATCGTCGCCAGGACTTCACCGCGCTGCGCGCCAGACTGGAAGCCCGGGCCGATCAACTGCTGAGCGGGCTGGCGGGGCAGACCAGTTTCGAACTGGTCACGGACTTCACCGCACCACTGGCCTTCGCAGCCGTGGCCGACCTCTTCGGCATGCCGGACGCCGACGAGAAGAACATAGTCGCCTGGTCGGAGGCCATCGTCGCGGCCATGGACTCGGGTCTCACCCCGGAGGCCGCCGCTCCGGGAACGCTGGCCCGTGACAACCTCAGCGCGGTGATATCTGACTGGCTCGACCAGAAGCCGCAGGGCGGACTGCTCGGAAGTCTCCTCCGCGCGGAATCCGCCTCGGCGATCTCGCGTGACATGGTCCTGAACACGCTGCGTGCCACGCTGCACGCCGGTTACGCCCCCACCAGCAGATTCGTCTCAGCCTCCGTTCTCTCCCTGTTGCGGGCTCCGGACACGTGGCAGGAACTCCTCACCACGGGCGTGAGCGAGACAGCGGTCAAGGAACTGCTGCGCCATTCCGGTCCCGTGCAGGCAGTTGCCCGTGTGTGTGCCTCGGACTACGAACTCGGCGGTCGACTGCTCCGTCGCGGGAGCGATGTCATCGTGCTGGTCGCCGCAGCCAACCGGGATCCACGTCAATTCCCTAACCCTGACGAACTGGATCTCAAGCGGACACCGAACCACAACCTGGGGTTCGGGTGGGGCGCGCACGCCTGTGCTGGTGCGTCGCTGGCCAGACTCACCTGTTCCGTGGCGTTGACCGCGCTGTGTCGGCACACTCCCGACCTGCGACTGGCGGGTGAGCCCGTTCATTGGCGACATGCCACCTTGCGCGGACTCAAGGAGCTCCCGGTGAGCGGAATGCCGGTATGAGTCCCCTTGGACACGGCACCGCATCCGACGGAGGCCCCGTGGCTCAGGACGGGAGTCCCGTCGGCCTCTACCGGGCCTTTCCGGCAGGCCGCGAACCGGAGCTCATCAACGGGGCAGTGCCTCCCGCCGTGCCCATTCTCGAACTCGGATGCGGTGCGGGCAGGATCACGCACGAGCTGACCGCGCTCGGTCATCACGTGGTCGCTGTGGATCAGAGTGCGGAGATGCTGGCCCACGTTCGCACCGGGACACCGGTCCATGCGGACATCGAAGTCCTGGCGCTGACCGAGCGCTTTCCCGCCGTGGTGCTGGCCAGCTATCTGGTGAACACGATCGTGCCCGGCCAGCGGGATGCCTTCCTGAACACGTGCCACCGTCACGTCACCGACGGGGGGGTCGTTCTCGTTCAGCGCACATCGCCGGCCTGGGCCGCCGCCCTGAAGGCGGGCCACACCGTGCGGTCCGACCGAATGGTGGTGACCATAACCGAGGCTCGCCTCGAAGCCGGAGTACTGCACGCGGCGCAAGAATGCCGCCAAGGCGACACCACATGGACGCATGCGTGGACCGATGTCGTCTACTCCAACAGAGAGTTCGAGGACGTGGTCGCGGAGTCCGGTTTCGCTCTTGTGCGATGGCTCGATCCAGATCAGGAATGGGCCGTCCTCCAGCCGCTGCCACGCTGACTGTCCCGCTGATCGCTCCGACGCCGGTAGCGGGCTCGGCCGGGACATGTCTGTCCGCCGAGCTTGCGGTGCTGCCTACGCTGCCTGATCCGCCGCGGACAGCCGGGTTGCCCGCCCGTCCTTGCGAGGGCGCATCGACACCCCGCACCACGCCAGGGTCAGCAGGCCGAGGAGACCCACCATCGCGATGACGACGTGGGGCGGCAGGAACTCCGCGACCGCGCCGGCGGCGGCAAACCCCAGACCTTGCCCGATCATCAGACCCGCCAGCGTGATGGTCAGCGCCCGTCCGCGCAGTGCCTCGGGGGTTACGTCGAGGACCCGCTGATCCAGTCCCATGGCATAGGTGAAGCCGAATCCGCACACCGTGAGCAGAGCCACTGATGCCCACAGGCCGGGGTGGAACGCGAACCCGAGCAGCGGGAGGAACATCAGCACGGCGGTCGGCAGCACCATCCGGACCCGAGTTCGTGCGGTGCACAAGGTGCCGGCCAGCAACTCACCAACCACCGAGCCCGCCGGTGCGGCGCACAGCAGCAGCCCCACGGCAGCCGAGCCGCCGCCGAGCCCGTCCGCGTATGGAGAGGCCAGAGCCTCAGGGGCGACGGCGAAGGCCGGTGGCAACCAGGTCAGCAGCAGCAGCGGACGGAGCCCGGGTACCGCCAGCACCTGCCGTACGCCCGACAAGGACGCACGAGCCACCGAACCGTGCGCGCCGCCCTCCGGCTCGCGGGCCGGCCGACGACGGGTACCGAACCGCAGGAGCAGGACCGCCAGACAGAATCCCGCCGCCGCCGCGAGCAGGGCTTGCGAGGCGGTCATCACGAGGAGCAGCAGTCCGCCGATCGCGAAGCCGATGATCTGGGTGCTCTGTGAGACGAGCCGTAGCAAGGACCGGCCGAGCGCGTACCCCGAGCCGGAAAGCAGGTCCGGCAGGCTCGCCGCGCGGGCCCCCTGGAACACCGGGGCGACGGTGCCCAGTACCAGCAGCAGGCCGAGCAGGACGGGAAGGGGAGTGCCGGGCAACGCCATGACGGCGACCACCACGCAACTGGTCGCCTGGCAGGCCACCATGACGTTCCGAGCGGGATGCCGGTCAGCCACGGCCGACAGCAGCGTCGCCCCGAAGACGTAGGGAGCGAAGCCCAGCGCGAACGTGAGCGAGGACAGCAGTGGGGACTGAGTCTGCTGGTACACCATGATCGACAGGGTGATCTGTGCGATGACATTGCCCAGAGTCGCGATGACCTGCGAGAGAAAGATCACGCGGAACTCGCGCACGGCCAGGACCGAACGGTATGTCGCGGGCGCGGCGCTGGAAGCGGAAGGGGCGGCGGCATCGCTCTGCCCAGGGACGCGGGAGCTGTGCTGAGACATGGAAGGCAGCATCCAGACCGTAGCGACCGCGATTCAATGGATTCGCAAATAGTCGAATCCACCGGTCCGTTGCGGCCGTGAGAGACAAGGTGCGGTCATGGCGGTGCAGTTACTCGTGGAGACAGCGGACCTGCTGAGATGCCGCTTCGCGCTGTCCCCACTGTGGGAGACCGTCGCCGCCGTACGCACCCTGACCGACCCCCGCCGCCAGGCCTATCATCTGCCCTGGCTGAGGAGGCTCCGCCCCGAACTCGACGAGAAACAACTCTCCCCCCTCCTGGCCCTCCTCCCACGTTCCGGGTACACGCCGGATTTCTTGACCCCGCCGCCGACCGGTCCGCTCGCAGAGATCGAGGACGAACTGGCCCGGGTCGCGGACACCCCCCTCACCCATGTGACGGAAGAACTCCACCGCTGTCTCCACGGGCCCGAACGAAAGACGCCTCCGCTCCCCGAAGTGGCCGACCTCCTCCTGGCGGACCCCGCCCGCACCCTCGCTCGGCTCGTCACCCTGATCCGTACCTGCTGGAACTGGCTCATCGCCCCGAAGTGGCCCCAACTCCGGGACCTGCTCGATGCCGACATCGCCGTCAGGTCCCGTCAACTGGCCGAGGGCGGGCTCCACCGCATGCTCACCGATTTGCACCCCACTCTCACCTGGCACGAACGCGGCGCACTCCACATCGCGGATCCTCGCCAGACCCGACACCCGCTGGGAGGGCAAGGACTCCTGCTCCTGCCGAGCGCTTTCGTCTGGCCGGCGCTCACCGTGGTGGTCGAAGCGCCCTGGCAGCCCACCCTGATCTACCCGGCGCGCGGAGTCGGTGACCTTTGGCAGTCCTCACCCCGCCCCTCAGCTCCACTGAGCCTCCAGCGCCTCATCGGACGCACCCGCGCCAGGGTGCTGATCAGCCTGCACAAACCCGCTTCGACCAGCACCTTGGCCCGGAACCTCAGCCTGAGCCCCGCCACCGTCTCCGGGCACCTCACCGCGCTCCATGACGCACACCTGATTACTCGTTACCGTGTGGGCCGGACGGTGTACTACGCACCTACCGCATTGGGCGCGGCACTGACCGGAACCCCGCCCAGGGAACCGAAGTCGTCGTAGGACAGCAGCTGACACACCATCGTGCTGAGGTGTCCCTCGCTTTGCTGGGCAACTCCTCGATCGCCCGGTACGGCGGGTGCCTCGGTCCGCCGCGAGTCGAGCGCCGCAGGACGTGCTCGACCTCCAGGGCGAACATGACGTGAGCCGGCCGTACCTCACAGCGACCACCGGCGCGAACACGGGCATGCCCTGGCGGGCGGCCTCGTCGAGTATTCCGGGAATGTCCGTGCCGGAATCGCGGAAGTCTCTATCGATCACCATGCTCGATCCGTACCGGTGTGTCCTCCCGGGCAGGATCGATTCCGTGGGTCAGCGGATGATCGGCCTCGTCCCCGAACCGGCATACGTGCCCGACGATGCGTCAGCCGTGTCGAGCAGGCTCGCGCTCAGTCCTGCCGCGGCCCTTCGCTCAAGGTGTCCGGGCGCTGTGATGGTGCACTCGGCACGGTGCTGTTTCGCGTCCTGCCACGGCCGCGAGGGTGGACACGGAGCGGCCCTTCGCACGCCCGTACGTCCTGGAGCGATGGCGTGTACGGGCTGCGATGCCGCGGACGTGCTCGCGCAGATCCTCGGGCACGAGCAGGCCGCGGTTCGGAACGCGCGTGCCTGACGTGGTCACCAGCAGCCGCTCTCGGGGGCGGAGTTGCAGGACACCCTGCTGATTTCCCGGTCGTGGACCGAATGACCGGCGGGGCCGTCCTGCCCGCAACAAAGCGCCCCGGTCGCGGTGGGGCGCGGGAGGATGCCTTACGCCACCGACAGCAGGCACTCACCGAGCCCCTACGGCCGTGATCGCCTGATGATCGCGACCCACACAAGATCACTATCTGTGATCTCTGTCTGACGTGCTGTCAGTGAGCTCTGCTTTCATAGGTGGTTGCGCGGGGAGCGCTCCGGCCATGAAGGGGAGGGGCCCATGAGAACAACATGGGTAAGGCCATACATGAAAGCGGATGGTACGGAGGTTCGAGGGCACGTACGCCGATTACCGGACCTTGCGGGGACGTCGGGCGGCGGGGTTCTGCTGCTGGTGGTCGTAGTCCTGATCATCAGTTTCGGCATGCACGCCGGCTCAGCCACGCCGACGCCGGCGATCGGTGTCTCGCCCGCGGCTGGCGCGCCGCGCGGGACAGAGGGCAGCGCGGTGTATCCGATCAGGTGGCCCGCCTGGGACACGCTGCGGCAGGAAACCCAGAGGACGCAGAGGCCCGTGACCTATCCGGTCCCGTGGGACACGGGCAGGGCCTGGTGAGCCGCCGCCCGGCCACGCGGCGGCAGCCCCCGGTGCGGCGACCTGGCCGTCGCCGTGCCCCGGCACGCAGGCGCTCTCGCCGCCAGCAGCATCAGGACGCGCAGCTGCTCGTGTTCGCTCTCGTCACGGCGGCGGTCCTGGGGCTCGTCCTGGCGGTGGTGCGGTGGCTGGCTGCGCACTGGTGGGTCGTCCTCACCGGACTGGTCACGGCCGTGGTCGCATGCGGGGCCTGGCTGTACCAGCGCGGCCGGCGCGCGCACTGGGAGCAGGCAAGGACCCAGGGCCTGCGCTATGCCATGTCCCAGCTGGACGCGCTGCACCACCGGGAGTTCGAGCACGCGGTGCGGGACCTGATGCGCCGGGACGGCTGCGCCGACGCCCGTCAAGTCGGCGGGGCCGGGGACAACGGCGCCGACGTGAAAGCCACCGACCCGGCGGGCCGGCGCTGGGTGATCCAGTGCAAGCATCTCCGCGACGGGGACCGAGGCAGTGCTGTGGGGACCCCGGACCTGCATGTTCTCAACGGCACGGCCCGACAGCTGCACGGCGCGGACGTCGTGGTCCTGGTGACCAATGGCAGGTTCTCCTCCAAGTGCGCTCCACTGGCCCGTTCCCAGCACATTCATCTCGTGGACCGCCGCGTCCTGGGCGAGTGGGCAGCAGGCGGACGGCCCATATGGCAGCTGCTGCACGTGCTCCCGCCACCGCGGCGTCCCTCCGCCATGTCCTGATCGAGCCGTTTACCTGGAAGGCCCCGCGTTGGCAGGGGGCCTTCCCCAAGAGCCGGGCGGCAGGCAAGCCGGGCCGGCCCGCCATCGCCCCAGCCGTTGCAGACCGCGCGACCAGCGGCCGACAGCTGCCCCAGTGGAGCCCGATGCCGTCTGCTGTCGTAGGCTCCGCGGCGTTGATCGGGCCCGTCACGCGAGTCGGTTCCTGGCGCGTCCAGGATGGACACCGCGCCCGGACAGGCCCAGGGGGCGGCAGTGGAATCAAGGGGGAAGCGACATGGGGATCACGCGCGGGTGGAGGTCCGCAGTCATTGCTGCGGTGGCCGTGTCGGGGGTCGCGGGTTGCGGGTCAGCCAAAATGGCTGGGAACGGCGGAGCAGGTCCGGTGGCTCCCGCGCGGGTGACCACCGTGGTCCACGACGCCGCTGTCACCGAAGCGGACCGCCGCTCGGTCGATGCCTACTGGACGGGCGGAGGCATTGCCGAGGTGGCGGGCGCGGACGCGACAGATCATCTGGTCCAGCCGGCGTGGACCGGCGGCGGATCGATAGCCCGGACGGTGGGACGGCTCTTCGCATCGTCGGGTGTGGACGGTGGCTCCGGTGCCTGCACGGCCACCGTTGTCGGTGCCCGCACAGTGATCACCGCCGGGCACTGTGTCAGGACCTCGGTCGAGGGTTCCACGGCGCCCAATGCCGCTTGGGACCGCGACTTGTACTTCGTGCCGGGATACCAGGGAGGCTCGGGACCTCACGGTGGCTTCACGGTGCGCCGGGTATGGATGGCCGAGGACTGGGAGACCGATGGGCGGGACGTTGCAATGCTGGAGATGAATCCCGGCGCCGACGGGCGGACCATTGCGGACGCGGCCGGCGTCCAGCCCATCTCGTTCACCGCGCAGCCGGGTGCGGTCGGCCACTTCTTTGGCTACCCGTACACGGACCGCGTCCTGCATTGCACGGGCGCCACCGAGCGGGGGATCGGCACGGCGCTCATGCGCATACCGTGTCACATGGGGGTGGGGTCGAGTGGGGGTCCATATCTCCTGGGTGATCCGGCGGCGGGAACCGTCGTCGCGGTGAACGTCAGCGGCGATGCAACCACCAGCTACGGAACGGCGCTCGGCACCTTTGCTCAGAGCCTCTACCGGAAGTCCGAGCACGGCTGACCCATCCTGGGGGCCTGTTCGTTGCGCAGTCTCGCGGTCACCGCGCAGGCCCCCTCACTGGTCTTTCCCGGCGGCTCAACTCCGCAGTCGATGGGTTGATCGGCGAGGGACCGCCGCTGGACGGAGGTCTTCCTGACACGTTCGGACGCCCGCCACGGTGAACCGGCACCAGTCACCCGGCTCTGCCAGTTCTGGCCCCTGCCATCGTCGACGCTCAACTCTCCGGGTGCCAGCGACGGCAACGCTGAGCAATTGCGCCTGAAAAGTGCCGAGTTGGGCAAGCTGTGCAGTGGAGGACTCGGGTGCGTTGGGTGTTGCGTGCCCATGTCGCCTTCAGGTTTCGGAATGTTGAGGGCGCGGCGCAGAGATCCTAGGACGGCGTGCGCTGCTTGTCTCCGGTGTGCCCCGGGCTACCGGTGTCGGCCTGGTGGGGCTGGACGAGGGCGCCGAGCGGTGCCGGGGGTGGCCGGTCCCTGTGTTGTTCGGGGTGGTGGCCGGGTCAGCCGTCGGCGAGGTGCTGGATCACTGTGCTGAGCCAGGCTTCGAGTTGAGCGGGGTTGCCGAGGTCGGAGCGCAGTACGCGGTAGCGGGTCGAGACGCCGAGCACGAAGGCGTCGATCGCGGCGGCGCGGCGGCGGGCCTCCGCGTCTTCGAGCCCGCCGTCGCGCAGGTAGCGGTGCAGTGGCTCCAGCGAGTTCGTGTCGAGGAAGGCGGCGAGGGCTTCCGCCGCCTCCGGGCGTTCGCCCGAGGCGCGTTGCAGTACCAGCAGCGGATCCTCCTCCCGGTCGCCGGACCAGCGCCGGACGATGCTCGCCGCGAGCCGCGCACCCAGTTCGGACCGGTCGCCGCCGAAAGAGTCCTCGACCGGGATCTCCACCTGGGTCGCCGCGACGAACAAGCCTTCCTTGCCGCCGAAGTAGCGCGTGATGAGGTTGGGTGACACGCCGGCCGCGTCGGCCACGCCCTTGACGGTGATCGCCGTGTAGCCGTGGCGGGCGAACTGGCGCCGGGCCTGGTCGAGGATCCGCTGACGGGTGGCGGTGGCGTTGCGCGAACTCATGTGTACGACCATACACAGCATGTGTATGGTCGTACACATGATGGCCGAACTACGGGAACGACTGCGGCGCACTCGGCGGGTCGCGACCCCCTGGAGCGCCGACGGCACACGCGGGATCACAGGCGCCCGGCTCGATGCGCTGCTCGCGCACTGGGCCGGCGACTACGACTGGGACGTGCACGAGCGCCGCATCCGCGCGCTTCCCTGGGCCACGGTGGGCAGCGGCCTGCGCGTGATCCACCAGAGGTCCGCGGATCCCGGAGCCCCGGTCGTCGTGCTGCTGCACGGCTGGCCGGATTCGGTGCTGCGATTCGAACGGGTCCTGCCGCTGCTCACCGACGTGCACGTCGTGGTCCCGGCGCTGCCGGGCTTCCCTTTCGCGGCCCCGCTGATGGAGTCCGGGATGTCGGCCGGCCGAATCGCGGAGGTCGTCGCGTCCGGTCTCGCCGAACTCGGTTACGCGCGCTACACGTTGTCGGGCGGCGACGTGGGGGGTACGGTCGCGGAAATCCTCGCGGGCCTTCATCCGGACCGGGTGGCGGCCCTGCACCTCACGAACGTCGCCCCGCAGCGGGCGCTGACGGCAGACCCGGCGACGCTTGCCCCCGACGCCGTGGCGTATCTGAGCCGGGCGGCGCAGTGGTTCCGCAGCGAGGGCGGTTACATTGCCGAGCAGTCCACGCGGCCGAACACCCTCGCCGTGGCTCTCGGGGACTCACCGGCAGGCCTTGCCGCATGGCTCGGCGAGAAGCTGGAGTCCTGGTCGAGCGCAACGGCGTTCACCCCCGACGAGCTGCTGACCTGGATCACGGCGTACTGGGTCACAGGCACGATCGGCACCTCGTTCACGACGTACACCGAACCGGTCACCCTCCCGGAACGGATCGAGACGCCGACGGTGCTGTCGGTGTGTGCGGACGACATCAAGCCGGAGCCGCGAAGCTATGCGGAAGCGTTCCTGAACGTGCGCGAGTACGTGGAGCACCCGGCCGGGGGCCACTTCGCGGCGTGGGAACAGCCGGAAGCCTACGTCCGCGACCTGCGCCGCGCGGTCGAGTTGGGCAGCTAGGCCGTGTTTCGGCAACGGCGCTGCCGCAACTGCTGAACTGCGATCGGCGCACAACGCTGCGGCACATACGCGGTTTGCCGAGAGCCGTACGCCCGGAGAATGGGCCGACGCGAGTTGGGACCGGACTGCGACATGCGATCCGGGCCCTTCTTGCCGTGGTGTGCGGCCCGTGTTGCTCAGCTCTGGCCACCTGCTGATCTGGCAGACGGCACTGACAGGGAGTTCTACGGCCGCTGTCGGGGCGGTGGGCCTCAGCAGCGACCGGTTTTCCTCGTAGTCGTCCACACCAGCATCCGCTGTAGCCCGCCCGAGCGCCGCGCCCGCCCTTCCTGGCCGGGGCCCGGAGCCCCGCCCTTCCTGGCCGGGGCTCGGAGCCCCTTGCCTTCTCGTCACCCGGTCCATCAGCGCATCGTGACGGCCGTGTCGTGAGCCAGAGCCACGCCCATCGCAGCGGGGCGCGCGTCGTCGTCACAGGCCCGCTGGCCTGGGCCGGCCGCCCTCGGGTTCGTCATGAATGGTCAGTGCTCCGGCGAGGTCGAGGTCGGCGACGCTGCCGTGTGCTCCGGCGCGGACCAGCAGCACTGCGCCGAGCGCGGTGCTCCAGAACGTCCTGGTCTCCGTGCTGAGTGGTCGTCGGGTACTCCAGCCGCGACTGTCCAGGAGCTGGCTCACGAAGCGTTCGGACTGCCGGAACAGCAACTGGAGGTGTCGGTCGACCACGGGGGCGAGTTCGGGCTTGGAGATCCCGGCGGCGAGTGCTCGGGCGACGGGTGGGAGTGAGGGCATGGCCAGTACGGCGCGGGCGATATTGCGCCTGAAGGTCGTCGCGTCGGGGGCTTGGCGGCCGATGCGCTCGATCCGCCGGGCGTCGTGCAGCAGGCCGAGAAAGGCGGCGTGTACGAGGAGTGAGTCCTTGGAGCCGAAGTAGTAGGTGACCTGGTTGGGGAAGACGCCTGCCGCGTGCGCGATCTCCGCGACGCTCAGGTCGGCGCCGGGCCGTTCTCTGCCGAGCTGTGTAGTCGCCTCAATCAGCCGGCGTCTCGTCGCGCGGCCGCGGTCCCGCGTTCGAGCCGACGTTGATCGTGCTTCGGATCGCTTCTTTTCCACGCCCGGATTGTATGTGATACAACAAGGCTCGTCTGTTTGTATCGCATACAAGAAAGGCTGGGCATGCACCCGACTGAAGTCGTCGTGACCGGACTCGGCGCGATCACCCCGCTCGGTGGGAACGTGGAGTCCACCTGGGACGCCCTGCTTGCCGGCGAGTCCGGTATCCGCCGCAGCGTCCTGCCGGGTCACGAGAACACCGGCCTTCTCGACACCCTCGCGGGCACCATGCCGATCGACCCTGCCGGGCTGTTGCCGCCGGTACAGGCCAGGAGGCTCGACCGCTCGCAGCAGGCGGCGCTCGTCGCGGCGGCCGAGGCCTGGGCCGATGCCGGCACTCCTGAAGTGGCCCCGGACCGGCTCGCATCGGCGATCGGCACGGGCATCGGCGGCGTCCAGACGTTGCTGCGGGAAGACGACGCCCTGGAGGCGGCCGGGACACGGCGCGTCTCGCCGCGCACGGTCCCGATGCTCATGCCCAATGCGGCGGCAGCGCTGATCAGCATCGAATACGGTGCACGGGCCGGCGCCTACACACCCGTCTCGGCGTGCTCTTCAGGAGCCGAGGCGATTGCCCTGGGTGCCAGGCTCATCCGTTCCGGCGAGGCGGACGTGGTCATCGTGGGCGGGACCGAGGCCGCGATCACGCCGATCACCGTCGCCGGCTTCGTCCAGGCGCAAGCCCTGTCGCGGTACGCGGGCGAACCCGCCGCAGCCTCCCGACCGTTCGCCACTGACCGCAGCGGATTCGTCCTCAGCGAAGGCGCCGCTGTCATGGTGCTCGAAAGCGCCGAACACGCCGGCGCCAGGGGCGCGCGCGTCCACGCGGTGCTCGCGGGCGCCGGCATCGCCGCCGACGCTCACCACATCACGGCGCCCGCTCCGGACGGCTCGGGTCAGATCGAGGCCATGCGGAAAGCCCTCGCGCAAGCGGGCTTGGCTCCCGAACAGATCAGCCACATCAACGCCCACGCCACCGGGACTCCGGTCGGCGACGCCGCCGAGGCACGCGCGATCGGGGAGACGTTCGACCGCGCCACCGTGACAGCACCCAAGGCGGCGCTCGGCCACCTCTTCGGCGCTGCCGGCGCAATCGAAGCGCTCATTGCCGTCCTCAGCGTGAAGCACGGTGTCATCCCGCCGACCCGCAACCTCACCGCAGCCGGAGTCGATCTCGACATCGCCCTCGATGTCGTCGCGGAGCGACGATACGTTCCTCAAGAGGCGGTGCTGAGCAATTCCTTCGGCTTCGGTGGGCAGAACGTCTCCCTCATCGTCACCAACCCACGGCACCGCGCCTCCTGAACAGCCCCGACGGCTCCGTGAGCTGCATGAATGCACCGATTTCGGTGGATGGCCGCTGCTGATTGACCAAGCTGGCAAAACTCTCGCGAGTGCCGGGCCCCAGGCGCCGAGCCGGTCCCGCACATCACCGCACACGCCCACAGCGCCGGATCGGTAGACCTGGCGGAGCACACCGGGGTGCAGGCCCGGGCCTTCGCTCAACGCCCGTCCCTGATAGCGAAGTTGGGGAAGGGGTGACGCGGTGGTTATCGGCGCGCTCATGTACACCTTCGCGGCGCCCTCCACCCTCAAGTTGCGGCCGGCTGCGGCGCTGCACTTGCTGACCAGGACGTGAAATACTCGCTCAGCCGCTTCAACAGGTGTCGCCGGGGCACCCGAGGCCACGAGGCCGAACTGGTGGGAGTAGGAGGCGGTCGGGCGGCAGCCGTATGCGTGACTCGCGATCGGAGTCCTGAGTAGACCCCGCTGGGTCCCGGCCCTTTTTAGCGATCGTGCCCTCCTGACGTGACGGAGGACAGCTGCGTGGCAGACGTAAAGCCCGAGGCCGAGGTCAGGTTCTGGCCCACAGATTCCGTGGTCTGGTTACTGAGTGCCCGGATGCCCGTGGAGTTGCGCTCGTAGAGAGTGGGCCATGTGGTCTGCCTGGTCAGCGGTTACCCACTCCCGCTCTGGTCGCCGAAGCAGGTCGAAGATGCCCGGCCCACGATGCTCTGCCTGCAGATCCGTCATGCGCGGAACGATGTGGAAGTGTACGTGCGCGAAGCCCTCGGCTTCGGCGAACTGGACGACGTACGTCTTGGGGCAACCAGTGATGCTGCGCAGAGCTCGGGAGAGCCTGACCTGCCATACCCCCAAGGCAGATGCCTCGGCGTCGGTGAGATCGTGAACCGCTGTGACGTGGCGCCGGGGCAGTAGCACCAGCCAGCCCGGTACTGCCGTGTTGAAGGCGTGGGCCACCCGCCAGTGCTGGTCGTGTACCACTCGCTCTCGTGGTGGAAGGTCGTCGAACTGCGCTTCCTTGCTGCATGTGTAGCAGTCGGGAGTCGTCATGAACTGAGATCGTAGAACTGCCGCGCTGCGAGACGGCTGTTGGCCTTCGCTGGCTGGCTAGCCGGCCACGGCAAGAGCCTTCTCTGCCGCAGGAGTTGAGAGCCGGCGTGTCCGAACACCTGGCGCTTCAGCATCCCGATCCGGTTGACTTGGCCCTCGACCACCCCCAGGTTCCAGGGCAGGCGCAGGCCGGCAGTGATGGCGGCTGGAGGCTAGAAGAGGTCGGTCAAAGTGCTCTGCGTGAGGTTTTCCACGATCGTGCGCAGCCACGGGTCGCGCACGGCCGGCAGCCGGGCCAAAGTATGCAGGAACGTTCCCCGGTCCGCTCGGAACGGGCGGTGGGGGAGCGGAGGAAGCGGATCGTCGCGCAGGACCTCGTGGGGTGTGCGGCCCGAGGCGGGAACCGGCAAGTAGGGCTGGGGCGAGACCAGCCACAGCCACACCCCCAAGGGCAGGGGTACCAGGTAGGCCGAGCCGGTGGGGCCGGTGGGGCCGATGGGGGTGGTCCAGGCCGTACCTGTCTGGGGATGGACAGGGACGAGGAGGATGTCGACGCCCGCGTCGGGGGAAGGCTGTCCCGGTCCTGCTAGGACGGCGCGCCGCTTCGGGGTGCCTGCAGGCAGCAGGGCGTCGAGCGGGCGTTGGAAGACGTCCGCGGGCAGACCGCTCGGGACTTTCACTGGTTGCCCTTGGGAGGCAACCAGCAGGTGAGCGAGCGCCTGGCCGGCTGCCGCCTCCCACTGCGGGCTCCACGACCAGTAGTGGTTCAATCCCATCCGCCCTCCCCAGGTGACGATCGGCTCGATCGGGGGCGTCATCTTCTCCTCTTCTGCCAACTCCGACCAGGAGAGGGGCGCCGCGCGGAAACCGTCAACGGGAACGCGGTGCACGGCGCCCGGGTGAAGCCGCACTGTCTGCCAGAGGGAACAGTCGTCGACCCTGGTCGCCACGGGGAGAGCGCATGTCTCGCAGGCCATGTTGGGTCCGTCGGCTCCGTCGAGACCGCAGCACGCACCGCCGCGTTGCTCAGGAATCAGCCGGGTGCCACGGATATCGCCGGGCGCGATGACACTGTCCCCAGGTGTGTTGTCGGACAGAGCATGGACCGGCGCGTAGATGCCGCGCGCCTCCGCCTCACCCTGGTCGATCTCGTCCCACGTCTGCCACGGCCCTCCCCAGGGTTCCGGGTCCACTGCGAACGTCCCAGCCTCCATGAGCACCGGAAGTTGTGCCCCGTTCCCGTACTTCTGACGAACGTGGACTGGCAGGGGGACCTGAGACAACGAGGTGGTCAACTCGGCTCCGCAGCCCGCACATACGAAAACGAACAACTGTCCTCCGCCTGGCAATCAGGCGCATCCTCCCAGCTTTCGGACAGTCGGCCAACGTGTTTTCTCATGCGGTGAGGAACGGCGCCTGCCGTTGTCAGGGGGCACCAGAGAGATGCGGACAAGCGTCCGCCCACACCCTTGGCGCCGGCATCGACCGCGGCCGGGATGGCGTTCTCGCGGGCCTCGCGCTTCCCTGGAGCTGCGGCGTCGTCGTAGGTCACATGTCGACCGGAACGTTCTGTGGAACCGTATTGTCGAGCGCGCGTCTGTAGCCGTGGTGTTAACGAGTGGCTGCGCCTCTGAAAGTTCTGGAGAATCCGGTGTTGTGACTATGGGAATCTCCGGCTTCGAGCCTACCTTCCTCGTCGGGCTCGAAGCCGTCCGCGAGAAACACCGAACACGGTTGGCGAAACTGGGCGGGCGGCGCCTGACCGGGTTCGCGCTTGTGCGCTTTGTTGAGGATGGGGAATGGTTCGCTGATTGTCCGGTTGTGTTGGACTTCGACGGTGTACAAGTCGATCTCTGCCACTGGAAGTTGGATGAGCTGTCGATCGGCTGGAACACCATCGACACCACTGCCGTCATCACCGATTGGGAGTGGGCGGAGTTCACGCCTGCGTGGTCCAGCGTCGATGAGCGGCTTGAGCCGTTCGTCGGCCGGGAACTGCGCGAAGTATGCCTGCTCGAATGGCGCCCGTCGGGACTGGACCTGGCCGATGGCACCATTGCTGTGGAGTTCACTTTCGATGCGTGTCGCTTCCGTATCTGCAACGGCCTCGACGAAAACACCATCGAAGTGGGGGATACGCACCCGGACTTCGTGAGGCATCGGCTGGGCTGATCACGTCGACTTCCGACGGGCCTCGGCGACCGGCAATAGGGCTGTCCTGCCCAAAGTGTCAATGTGCAGGAGTGTGGGCCCGGCAGGGAGGGTCGCCGACCAGCCTGTTGAGCTGCGATCAATCCGTCCCGGCCGTCAGTTACAGCTGCTTGCCTGTCCCCAGCGAGCGCGAATCAGACGACCATCTTGTCCAAATCGACTGTTTCTTGGGGGGGAGTTGGACCGTCGTGAGGTCCTTGGGGATGTAAAGGTCGCCGAGGCGTGCGCAGACCAAGTGATGGTCAGGTGACAGATGTTCGGCCGCGCGAGCTTCAAACTCCCCTGCGTCTGCGTCTGCGTCTGTTGGCGTAACGGGTATGCGTGATGGTGAAAGCCGCCTCTTCCTCCCGCTGGTTCGGCCGCAGGGGCCTCGGGCGCTCGGAAAGCACCTGTTGTCGGGACCTTCCGACCAGCTGCGGGAGCGGCGGCCCTCAAGCTTGGACGTTCCGAGGTCGGTACGGCCACCATCTCCTGCCGGCCGGAGCTGGTGGCAGAGGGGAGCCGGAGCCCTGCACCCAGGAGCGGACGGCGCCGGTGTCATCCCCGACCGGAGGGCGCCAGGGGTTAAGGGTGCGCGGGTGCTGGGTGCCCGGCCTGTCGGCGATGCCGCGGTTGGCGGCGGATGACGGGGACCAGGTCGGCGATGGGCGCGCTGTGGCTGGCCCGCGCCTCGGAGTGACCTCCCGGCCCTGGGGCCAGCCGGCGAGGACGCGCCGCCACCGCTTGTCCGGGACGCCGAACCTGGACGCACTACGGATCGTCAGTCGGTGCGGAAGCCGGCTATCACCGAGGCCGGGTAGCGGCTGCCGGCGGAGCCCTGGAGGAGGACCTCCCGGATGCGGGCGAGGTCGGCCTCGGTGAGTTCCACGTTGGTGGCGCCGACGTTCTCCTGCAGACGCGTGGCGTTGCGGGTGCCGGGGATTGGGGATCGGGACGACGTCCTCGCGCTGGGCGAGCAGGGGCGACCTCGCAGCCCACGTGGCCTTACGGCCAGAGGCAGGGCGCCGATCGAGGCGGGCTGGTCGACGACGACGAGCACGATGCAGTGGGTCGTGATCAGCTTGGTGAACACACACCTCGCGGAGCTTGGGTTCGCTGTTGCGCAGCCGCTTGCCGAGGGTCTTCCTGGCCGAGGTCGGCGCGGTCGTCGTGATGTTCGCCCCTGCCAAGGTCCAGGGCGAAGGAAGACGTCGATGTCGTTGGCGCCGATCACGCGCAGCCCCTCCACCAGGCTTTGCCTGGCCCGGTGGCCCCCCGGATCATCAATAACAGGGGGAGGAGTACGACTGAGCGATGAGTTTGCGAGCCCGGAACGGTCTACCCCAGCAGTGCATGAGGACGGCTCACCACGAAGGCGACAAGAGGTCGCGACCAGGAGGACGGCACAGTGACCGAACATGTGGGCAAAGTGACCTGTGACCTCTCGATTTCCGTTGACGGGTACTCGGCAGGGCTCAATCAGACGAGCAGCGTCCGTTTGGCGACGACGCCGGCGATGGCTGGGGCAGCAGACTGCACGGCTGGATGTTCGAAACACCGCAGCAGCGGCAGGCTGACTCGACCGGCTGACGGCGGTCGGCGCCTTCATCATGGGGCGCAACATGTTCGGCCCCGTGCGCGGCGCATGGGATCGGCCTTGGAAGGGATGGTGGGGCAACAATCCGCCCTATCACGCACCGGTCTTCGTGCTCACCCACCACCCGCGCGACCCGCAACCGGTGGACGGCGGCACCACGTTCCACTTCGTCACCGACGGCATCGAATCCGCGCTGCGGCAGGCACGCGGGGCAGCCGGGGAGCGCAATGTGTCGATCCATGGGGGTGCGACCACCGTCAACCAGTACCTCGCCGCCGGCTTGATCGACGAGTTGCGGCTCCACATCGTGCCGTTCACGCTCGGTGCCGGCACGCGCTTGTTCGACGGCGTGCCGTCACTGAATCTTGAGCAAGTGGAGTCGCGAGCAGCGAACTCGGTCACGCACGTGACCTATCGCGTGCTGTCTTGAACTGAGGGCGTGGTTCCCCCTCTCGGGGAGTTTCGTACGGGGGAGTTCCGTACGGGGAAACGAGCCCGGGGGAGCGGGCTGGCGGCTGCGCGCTGGTGCAACAGGGGCAACGCGGGTGCCCTGCGGGGCGATGGGGGGATCGAGTGCGCAGTGATCAATAACCAGGACTGTCGCGTCAGCTGCGCGGAGCTGCGCCGGAGGCCGAAGCTGATCGCGCTGATGAGGGCGCCCTGCTGTTGTCAGCCTGAACCCACCAACTCCCGGCGTTTCAGGGGTAGTTCGCTGTACAGTCAGCGCAGTCCGTTCGCGGACAGTTGACGGCTTGAGCTGTGCGCCGCCGGCTGTCTCCCAGCGGCTGCAACAGCAGAGGACACGATGCTCTTCGACTTCGCCCTACCGCGATGAGCGCTACGGCGTGCCGGGTATGGCCCCTTCCCCGCCGCGCTCCCGCCGGCACCGGCAGCCTCCGACGCCGCAATGGTTCCAACCGGACTCTCGTCTTGCTCGGTGCACCTCGGCCGGGGTACCTGATCGGAGAAGGTTGCTGCGAGCCCGACTGAGCGATCCAGTTCGAGAGGGCGTTCAGCGTCAGGAGCCAGGCAAACATTCTCAGCTCGCGAGCAGGGACTGCATCCAGTGGTCTTCGCGCTGCTCGATGTATTCGGCGTCGTTTTGCCAGGCGTCTACGTGACCTTCAGTCTGCAACCTTGACCAGGGCTGGGCTCCTTGGGCTGCCTGGTCGCGCAGGAAGTCGTGCATGGAGCGCGTACGGCGCCCCAGCATAGGGACCAATTGTCGACGCTCTGACTCGCTGAGGCCGTAGGCATCGGCGAAGATTCGCAGCCGGTTCGCCGCGTCCGGGCTCTGCCAGTCTGGATCCGGCGACAGCGGGATGAACCCGTGAATGGCATACGCGACATCCCACAGGCGCGAGCCGGGGCCTGCGGTGTCCCAGTCGATGAAGGCCCAGCGCGCCTCATCCGCGACCACCAGGTTCCAGGGGGCCAGGTCATTGTGGGCGATGATGTCGATGCCTTCAGCGGGGATCAGCGTCTGCCACTGGGCCTCCGGCGGCGGCGTGAAATCCTGCACGGCGTCGTGGAAGTCCCGGATCAGGCGTGCGACGTGGGCCAGTTGTCGAACGGGTTCCATCAGCGAGAATCGGTCGGGCCAGACCACATCTCCCGGCATGAAGGTCAGGACCTCGCGCCCCTGGTCGTCCATGCCGAGAGGGCGAGGCGCAGCGTCGAATCCTGCCTCGTGCAGATGGGCCAGCAGGGCGTGCACAGCGGGAGTCCATGGTCCGGCCGGACGGCGAACTGTGTCCCCGACGCGAACGACACCGTCACTGACGTTGCCTCCGGACAAAGGCTCTTCCTCATCGTGGCACATCGAAGCAGTGTGTCGGATCAGCCGGCCGTGATCATTCGATTAACGGGAGGCGCCGGAGTCGGGCCGCTGCCCGATCACGGTCACCATCGCGCCGCATGCCGCCCAGGACCCGGAGGACAAGCGCGTCCGCCCCATCGTCGCCCGGCTCGATTCCCTCGGGTCCGCCTTCGAGGGCGGCAGCTGGGGGCGGCGGGCGCATCGGAACAGCAGTGAGGGCCGTTCGACCTCCCCAGGTTCCCCGGCCCTCCTGCGACCCAGCGATGTACGGGTGCCCTGCCGCGGCCCTGCCATGCGCTTCGACGCAGCACGCTCTTGTAGAGATCAGCCTTGCCCGGACCCGGTCGAGCTCACGTCCCCAGCTGTTGGGACATCCTCCTGATTGTGGTGCGCCATGCTGGCTCCATGACAACCAAGGGGTGGGGCATGGCGACTGTGGCCTGGAGCATGGTTGCCGTGCTGTTTGCGGGGACGACAGTGTGGGCCGGGGCCGGCGGGCTCGTGCGGCTGGGACTGGCCGGAGATGAGGTCCGGGTTCGTCTTTCGCAGTGTCAGCGTGAAGGCGGAGGGCGAGGGGGAAGCTACGTCGAGTGCTCCGGTGAGCTCGTGGATGGCGGGAGCACGGACACTGTGAGGGTGCGTTATGACGGCAGACAAGGGGAGGTAGTGTCCGCCGCCAGGACGCCGTGGGGAACCCTTGAGGTAGTGGACACGAGCTTCACATCGTGGGGGACGGCAGTGCTGTATCCGTTGCTGCCTCTCGGGGCTGCGGCGCTGGCTGCCTACTTCGCCTTGAAATCCGGGCGCCGCAGAAACAGACAGACCTGGGCACGTCTCCGACCTCCGGGAGAAACCGCCCTCTGAGCTACCTGCAGGCGAATGGGCCCCGCCCGATATCTCCGGCAGGAGACCTCACCGTGTCCACAGAATCCTGCTGCGATGAAGAGACGCGTGCAGCTCACCGAGCAGGTTGTGCGATTCCGTGACTACTTTCCGGCCGCGGAACGGGAAAAGTTCCTGGCAGACCTGATCCCCCCTTGAGCTCGATGCAGGCCCCTTCACACCAGCTCCCGAGTACGCCTCGTCGATCTCGGAGCGATGGCTCGCCGGACCGTCGGCCGCCGTGAACATCCTGGCCGGCACTCGACACCCGCCACCGCAGCGCCCGGCGCGTGACCTTGTATGCGAGCGGGGCGGTCGGTTATCCCACTGTGGCCACTCGACCGGACACGATGGGCTCCACGGCCGGTACGTCACCGAGGATCCCCGCCCGCTCCCTGGCGCTCGGCGAGACGGTCAACGGCCGTCCCCCAGCGGTTACTTCGGGTTGCTGCAGTCCTTGAAACCCTGGCCGCGGGACCGGAATGGACATCGCCTTGGCGCGATTCGCTGGCCGATTCCTGTGACGCTCTTTTGCGCGAGCGGTCCCGTCGGCGAACCGAGCCATCCGGAGCGCTCAGCTACGCCTGAAATGGCTTGTCCCAAGGCCGGTTGCCGACCAGGATCACCTCGTGACGACCAGAAAGGGCCGTGCCCTCTCGGCGCGTCCCGCTCCGTTCTCCACTGTTCGCGCCCCCCGTCACCGCACTGCACCGTGGTGCCCGTTGGCGGTGACCGACTATCGCTCAGGAGAGCCCGCCCGTGCAGAAGACCGCTCTCGTCCCCTACGCCGACCTCCCCCGAATCCATCATGAACGCCACGTCCTGACGAGCAGTGTCGACGTCTTCGGCGTCGCCCACTGGCTGCTTGCCGACCGCGCTCCGCAGCCCGGCCTCGACGTCCTGCCTTTTGACGCGCTGGTCGTCTCCGTTCATCCGGGCGGCTACGTCGAGCTCACCGAGCTGAGTGCCCTGCGGGCCCGCTGGCCGCACCTGGACCGCCTGCCCGACGGCGGGTTCGTCGTTGCAGCCTCTCGCGCCCGCCGGTACGAGGACGGGGACCAGGTTCAGGTCTTCGACGCGCTCGGCCGCGAGACGCTGTCCTTCTCCGTCGGGGACGCCATCGAGCACCTGCTCACGGACGAGGCCGGCCGCATATGGGTCGGGCACTTCGACGAGAACCCGGTCGGAATTCGCTGCTGGAGCTCCATGGGCCACATCTGCTGGACATCGGACGGCGCCGGCATCCCCGGCCTCTTCGACTGCTACGCGCTGAACGTGTCGGGCACTACTGCCTGGGCGTGCCCGTACACGGACTTCCCGCTCGTCGAGATACGCCTCAAGCGCCCCGCCCGGCCTGTGAGGGTGTGGGCGAACCATGTCCGGGGTGCCCAAGCGGTGGCGGTCCACGGCGGGCGCGTCGCCTTTTACGGCGGGTATGGCGAGGAGCAGGACCGACTCGCCCACGGGGAGCTCACCGAAACATCAGTCGAACCGACGGACGTCGGTTTGCTCACTCTGCCCGACGGAACCCTTCCCGGCGGCCGCCGGGTCGTCGGCCGAGGAAGCAGGATCTACGTCCAGGCCGAACCGTTTACCGCGTGGAACGTGCTCGACCTCAGCCGCTGAGCAGCCGCGTTGGTCGTGGTGCATTTGCCCGAGTCCCGCTCGGGCCGGCCTGCGAACCGCGCCGATCGGGGCGGTGAGTAGGACGATCTCCCGTACGGCTTTTTCAACGCCGCCGGCGCGGGCCGAGTTCAAGCAGTACGTTCTCGGGCTGGGCGGAGGTCAGGGGTGGATGGCGTCCATGAGCGCGCCGGGGAAAGGACTCCCGGTTGCTCGACCGTGTACCCCCCCCGTACAGGAACGCGCTCTCCGGTACGGGGGAAAGCCGGTCGAAAGGGAAGCACGGGGGGCGGTCACGCGTCGGCGGGGGCGCCGAGACGCGCTGAGCAACCGGAAGCCTTGCCTACCAGCGCACCGGCAGTGCTTGCAAGCTCCGCATGAGGCTGGGGCGCCACCGTGGTGTGCTGGCACCGTCGAACGCCAGGTGGGGGAAGCGGTCCAGCAGGATACGTAGGGCCAGGGTCGCCTCCAGCCGTGCCAGCGGGGCGCCCAGGCAGTGGTGCAGGCCATGCCCGAAGGCGAGGTGGGCACGGGTCTGCGTCGGATCACGGCGGATGTCGAACCGGTCGGGGGCGTTGAAGCGCGCGGGGTCGCGGTTCGCGGCGGCGATGGAGAGCACGACGCGTGCCCCCGCCGGTATCCGGGCGCCGCCCAGCGTGACCGGTTCAGCGGCGTAGCGGTAGGCGCCCGCTGGTGCGGGCGATTCGAAGCGGAGCGTCTCCTCCACGGCGCCCTCCATCAGCTCGGGGCTGGTGCGGAGGGCGGCGAGTTGCGTGGGATGGCCGAGCAGCAGGTGGACGGCGTTGGCGATGAGGTTGACGGTGGTCTCGTGCCCTGCGACGAGCAACAGAAAGGCCATGCCGAGCAGTTCCTCCGGGGTCAACTGGTCACCGCCGTCCCTGTCGTGGGCGCGGACCAGGGCGTGCAGCAGGTCGCTGTCCGCGGCGTCCCGCAGCCCCCGTTTCGCCTCCGCCAGCCCCGCGAGGTACGCGGCCATTTCCTGGCTCGCGCGGGCCGACTGCTCCGCATCGTCGAGGGCGACGACCTTCGTGGACCACGCCCGGAAGGCATCCCGGTCCGCATCAGGCACGCCGAGCAGCTCACAGATGATGGTGAGCGGCAGCGGATAGGCGTACGCGGCCACGAGGTCGGCGCGGCCGTCGGCCGCCACGGCGTCGAGAAGCGCGCCGGCCGCCTCCTCGACGCGGGGCCGCAGTGCCTGGACGCGGCGGCCGGTGAACTCGCGGGCCACGAGCGTCCGCAGCCGCGTGTGGTCGGGCGGGTCGACCTGAAGCATGTTGCGGCCCACGGAGTACAGCCCGTCGCCGTCGAAGTCTGCAGAGTGCCGTACGTCATTGCGCAGCCTGGGGTCGGCGAACGCGGCACGCACTTCCTCGTGCCCGACCACCAGCCACGACTCGTCCCCGGTGGGGAACCGCACGTGGTGGACCGGGCCGCGGGAGCGCAGCGTGCTGAACGCGGAGTAGGGGTCGGCAGTGAAGTCGTCGGTGAGGTCGGCGAGTTGGACGGTTTGGCCCTGCGTGTGCATCGGTGGCTCCCGAGTTGAAGTGGGGGCAACTCCCCAGTTAGTCGTCAGTCGCGACCGTAGCATGAAGTGGGGAGCAGTCCTCGTTTTTCGTTTCGTGGCCTTCTCCCAGCGCAAGCCCTCGGCTACATCACGCAACGGCGCGCGACGGGGGCCAGTGAATGTGTCAGCCGCCGGCGCGCGGGCCCGGCACTGCGGGAGGGGAGGCATGGGCCCGCCCCCTTCTGTGCCGGTGCGCGGCGGATCACGAGCGTCGGCATGCCGAGCCCGCCTCCGGTGGGGGCGGCATGGGTGAACGCCCTTTGCTTGCGCCCGACTTGGCCCCCGGGGCCCAGGCGGCCCCGCCCCGGAGGCCCGAACCGTCAACGAGGCATCCGCGCGCGTGAAGCCAATTTTCCCCGAGGTGTATCCGGAAGCAGGCCGTCCGGGTCTTTGAGGGTGTAGCCGCCGAACGAGGCTCCGGACATCCACGAGCCGGACGCACGACACGGCCGTACACGGCGGCTCTCGCCGGGCGCATCGCGCCCGGAGACCCTTTCGGCGATCTGAGGACGGGTGTTTGGCGTGCGCATTGCGCTGGTGGGCGGCGGAGCCGCAGCGGTGAGCCTCATGGACGGTCTGCTCAGGCACGTCCCGGCGGCGGAACCTCTGGAAGTCGTCGTATACGAAGCAGGCGCGCGGCCGGGACCCGGCCGCGCCTACCGGACCGACGAGGACTGTGCGCTCATCAACGCCAGGACCGCGGTCATGTCGGTCCGGACCCATGAACCAGGCCATTTCCTGCGGTGGTTGGGCACCACCCCCGCCGGACTCGGCACCCGCCACGCGCAGAGCGGAGCCGACTCCTTCCTGCCCCGCTGGGTGTTCGGCGAGTACCTCGCCGACTGCCTGGAACGGGCCTGCCACGGCGGACGGGTGCGCGTCGAACGCAAGCGGGTGCATCGACTGGTGACCGGCGAGGACGGGATCGCGGTCGGCACCTCGGACGGCGCGTTGGCCGCGTACGACCGTGTCGTGCTGTGCGTGGGCGGGGGCGAGCCCGCCAGGACGTACGACCTCGAAGGGGCTCCCCGCTATCGCCGCGACCCCTATCCGCTCACCGACATGGCCGAGTACATCAGGCCAGGGGACCGGGTGTTGATCGCCGGCACCGGTCTGTCCGCCGTGGACACCGCGCTCGCGCTGCGCGAACGCGGTCACGACGGTCCCATCACCATGGCGTCACGGCGGGGGCTGCTGCCCGCCGTGCGCGTCAGCAACGGCAAGAGCGACCTGGTCGCTCTGACACCGCGACGCATCACCGGGGCCATGGAGCGTGACGGTGCGCTGCGCCTCGAAGCCCTCGGCGAGCTGCTTCTGGAAGAGCTGGCGCGGGTGGGTGTCACGGCGCAGGAGGTGGCCGAGCGCGTCCGGCCCGGGGTCGACGCACGCTCCCGGCTGCTGTACCAGTTCCGCGAGGCGGATACCGGCGGTCCTTGGCAACGCGTCCTCACCACCGTCGCGATCCGCAGGGCCGAGACGCTGTGGCGGCTGCTGCCCGACCGCGAGCGCGGCCGGTACCTGCGCGGCTGGCACCACGTCTTCCAGAGCGAGTGCAACCCGATGCCGCCGATGACCGGCGCCGCACTGCTCGATCTCATCGACGACGGCCAACTCACCGTCAGGGACGGCACCGAGGACATCCGCGTCGAGAGCGACGGCTCGTTCACGCTCCTCGCGCGGGGCGAACGCCACACCTTCGACACCGTCGTCAACACCGTCCGCGGCACCACGTCCGCCGTCAGCGCCACGGCAGGCCCGCTGATCTCCGGTCTCATCGCGCAGGGCACCGCGACCCCGCACCCCTACGGCGGCATCCGCGTCGACCCGGACACCCACCGCGTCGTCGCACAGGACAGCACCGCCCACCCGCGGCTGCACGCCCTCGGCGACATCACCGCCGGCGAGTTCTACTACACGAGCTCCCTGGAAGTGGTCACCCGGCACGCGGACCGCATCACCGACGCCCTGCTCGCCGCCGTCCCCGGCACCGCCGAAGGGGCCCTGGCATGAGGGCCGCGCCCCGGGCGGACACCACCTCGCTCGCCCTGTCGGCCACCGTGGCCGTACCCCAACTCGGCCTGACCGCCCTGGTCCCGGCCCTCCCCGCCATCACGCGCGATCTCGGCGGCGGCGCCGGAGCCGCACAGGGGACCATCACCGCCTACCTCCTGGGGTTCGCGCTCGCGATGCCGCTCAGCGGGCTGCTCGCCGAGCGGTTCGGGCCCCGAAGGGTGATGGTGTGGGGCCTGGCCCTGTTCGGCGCGGCGTCACTCCTGTGCGCCGCCGCCCCGACCATCGACACACTCGCGGCCCTGCGCTTCCCCCAAGGGCTCGGCGGCTGCTCCGCGACGCTGCTCACCCGACTGATCGTGGTCCGCGACCTGCCGGAGCGCCGCCACGTCCCCCTGTTCTCCCTCCTCGCGTCGGTCACCGCGCTGACCCCCTGCGCGGCCCCGCTGTTCGGCGGCTGGCTGACGCAGTACGGGGGATGGCGGGCGGCGCTCGTCATGGTCGCCCTGCTCGGCGCGGGCGCGGCGCTCCTGTTCGTGCGTACTGTCCCGGACAGCCAACAGGCCTACCAGGTAGCCGAGTTGAGCGTTCGGGAAGCCCTCGCCGACTACCGTCGTGCGCTGCGTGAGCCCTCTTTCCGGCTCTGCGTGACCGCGATCAGTGTGGCGTGGATGGCCTACTGCGCCTTCCTCGCCGGGTCCGCCCCCGTCCTCGAGGGCGCCGCCCTGGGTCTGTCTCCCGGCGCCTATGGCGCGCTCGTCGCGCTGGTGGCCTTCGGCTATGTCGCGGGCAGCCTCACGGCACGCCGGCTCATCGAGCGTGCGGGCACCGCCGCGCTGTTGCGGAGCGCCTCGCTCGTCGTCCTGTCGGGCGGGGTGCTCCTCCTGGCGGGCGCCGCCCTCGCGCCCACCTCAATCTGGGCGGTGGCAGGGCCGGCCGCGGTCGTCCTCGCGGGTGTGGGGCTGACCGTTCCCGCGGCCCAGCTCGGCGCCCTTCGGGGGCGCGGGGGCAATGCCTCCGGGCTCTTCTTCTTCCTCCAGATGCTCGCCGGCGCGTTCGCCGGCTGGGCCACCGGGCTGCGGCCGCCCGGCAGCCCCTTCGCCCTGGCCGTCCTGGTCGCCGTGCCCTGCTGCGCCCTGCCGCTGCTGGTCCGGTCCCCTCGCCGCCCCGTACTCCCTGGGAGTCCCTCATGATCTACACACACGTCCACGACATCGTGACCGACGACGTCGTCCTGGAGCTGCCCGGCTTCCTGTCCCGCGCTCGCACCTTCCTCAAACTGGAAGGGCTCAATCCCGCGGGGTCGGTCAAGCTCAAGACCGCGGTGGCCCTGGTGGAGAGTGCCGAGCGGGCGGGGCGGTTGGGTCCGGGCTCCCGGGTCATCGAATCGTCGTCCGGCAACCTCGGAATCGCCCTCGCCCAGGTATGCGCCGCCAAGCGCATCCCGCTCACCGTGGTCACCGACCCCAACGCCAACCGCCAGTCCGTGCGGATCATGGAGTCCCTGGGCGCCGACGTGGTCGTAGTCCAGGAACGAGACGCGAACGGCGGCTACCTGGGCACCCGGATCGCTCTCATCGTGGACCGCCTGGCCGCCGATCCCGGCCTGGTCTGGCTCAACCAGTACGCCAACCCGGCGGGCCCGGCGGCGCACCGGGACCGCACCGCCGCCGCCCTGCACCGTCAACTCCCGCACCTGGACGCGCTGTTCGTCGGCGTCGGCACCTCGGGGACCGCGATGGGATGCGTGGAGTACTACCGCACCCACTCTCCCGGCACCCGTCTGTACGCCGTCGACTCCGAGGGCTCGGTGACCTTCGGCGGCCCGGCGGGGGCCCGTCACATTCCCGGCCTCGGCACCAGCAGGCGTCCCGAACTGTTCCGCGACGAAGGGCATTTCACGAAGGTCGTGGTGCCCGAGGCCGACGCGGTGCGCATGTGCCGCCGGCTCGCCAGGGAGCACGGGCTGCTGGTCGGCGGGTCCACCGGTACCGTTCTCGCCGCCGTCCGGCGGACAGCCCACCTGCTGCCGGACAGTGCGCGCATCGCCGCGATCTCGCCGGACCTCGGCGAGCGCTATCTGGAGACCGTGTTCTGCGACGCCTGGGTGCGCACCCACTTCCCGGCCCTGCGCCTCGACGCTCCCGGCGGCCACCGGGCGGACACCGCACCGGCCGTCGCGGCGCCCTAGGGGCCCGCTCCCTCCCTCGCCTGACCCGCTCCGCGACACCGCTCGTCGTCCTTCCCTCTCACCCGTACCGACCGTCCAGGAGGACAACCCACCATGTCCGCATTCCATGTAGTACCCGGCGCGTTCACCGCGCAGGTCCTCGCCGGCTCGCGGCCCACCGTCATGGCACTGGTCGCCGAGGCCTACCGCACCCACGAAGCGGGCCGGACCATCAACCCGGACAGCTACTTCCTGACGTTCCCCGAGAAGCCGGACTCCCGCGTGATCGCGCTGCCCGCCTACCTCGGCGGCGACGTCGACACCATCGGCATCAAGTGGATCGCCAGCTTCCCCGGCAACGTCCGGCACGGACGCCCGCGTGCCTCCGCCGTCCTGCTGCTCAACGACTACGCCACCGGATACCCGATCGCCTGCATGGAGGCCGCGGGCATCAGTGCCGCCCGCACCGCGGCCTCCGCCGCCGTGGCCGCGCGGGCGCTGACCCCGGCGGGTCACCGGCGGGCCAGTACCGCCATCGTCGGCGCCGGAGTCATCGCGAGGACGGTCTTCGACTACCTGACGGACTCCGGTGCCGTCCTCGGTGACCTCGTGGTGCACGACCAGGACCCCGCGAGCGCCGACCACCTCGTGCGGCACGCGAGCGAGCGTCTCGGCTACCGGGCCACCAGGGCGGACTCGCTCGACGAGGCGCTCAAGGCCGACCTGGTGGTGTTCGCGACCACGGCCGCCGAGCCGTACGTGCCCGCCGACACGCAGTTCCGGCCGGGGCAGCTGATCCTGAACATCTCCCTGCGCGACCTGGCGCCCGAACTTTTGCTGACCGCCAACAACATCGTCGACGACATCGACCACTGCCTCAAGGCCCGCACCTCGCCGCACCTGGCCGAACTCCTCACCGGTGGCCGGGACTTCATCAACGGCACCCTCGGCGGCCTGCTGGCCGGCGACGTCGCCCTCGACCCCGGACGGCCCACCGTCTTCTCGCCGTTCGGCCTCGGCGTCCTGGACATCGCCGTCGGCCGCCACGTGCTCGGCGAGGCCATCGCCGACGGCGCGGCCCTGGACGTTCCCGGCTTCTTCGGGGAGACGCAGCGATGGTGAACACGGCTCTCATCGGATGCGGGCCACGCGGCCTGAACGTACTGGAACAGCTCGTGCACCGGGCGCGCACCCGCCGCCTCACCGGCACGGTCCACGTCATCGAACCCGGCCCGCTCGGCGTGGGCATCCACCACCCCGACCAGCCCGACTACCTCCGCCTGAACACCATCGCGGAACAGGTGACGGCCTTCACCGACGAGCACATGACCGACGGCGGCGGGATCGAGGGGCCTTCCTTGTACGAGTGGGCCGCGCGGCGCGGCCTGCGCGTCCGGGAGAACACGGGGGAGTCCGTCCCCGTACGCCCCACCCACCATCTGCCGCGCGCGGTGCTGGGCAGCTATCTGGAGTGGGCGGCGCGCAGGATCGTGGCGGCAGCGCCCGAAGGGCTGGTGATCGTGCGCCACCGGGACACCGCCGTCGAGGTGACCCGCGCCGACGGGGGCAGGGGCGAGCGGGTCGTCCTGAGCGCGGGCGGAGTGCTCGACGTCGCCGACGCCGTCCTCACCGTCGGCCACTCGGGGACGCCCGGTATGAGGTCGCCCGACCCGGCGGCCGAACCGGGCCGGTGGATCGCCGACCCCTATCCGCTTCCCGGCACGCTTGCCCACGTGGCGCCGGGCGACACGCTGGGTGTGCTCGGCGCCGGGCTGACCGCCGCGGACGTGGTGGCCGCCGCCACCGTGGGGCGTGGCGGGCGTTACGAGCAGAGCGCGGAGGGCCGCCTGCGCTATCTGCCCAGCGGTGAGGAGCCCGCCCTGGTCCTGCTCAGCCGCACGGGTCTCCCCGCCCGGGCCCGGCCGCGTCCCGGCGCCCAACGGGCCCGAGGCACAGTCCACTTGAGCCCCGCGGGGATCGAAGCGTCGCGTGCGCTGCGCCCGGCACAGCGGGTGGACTTCCGGCACGATGTGCTGCCACTGGTGGAACGCGAGATGCGACACCGGTTCACCGCACTCGCCGCCGCCCGGGGGCAACGGCCGGTGCTCCCGCCCGGCAGCCTCACCGGCCTGGTCGACGCCTGCGTACCGCGTGACGCGCTCGCTTCGCGTCACCACTACCGGGCCTGGTACGCGCAGTACATCGAGGACGACCTCCATGAGGCCGAACTGGGTCTGGAACAGAGCCCGTTGAAGTTCGCCCTGGAAGTGATGCGCGATCACCGCGAGGTGCTGCGCCGTGCCGTGGACGAGCCCGGCCTCACCGAGGAGTCCGAGGCGTACTTCTTCGGCTCGTTCGTCCCGGCGGTCAACCGCGCCGTCATCGGACCACAGCGGCAGCGCAATGCCGAACTGCTGGCGCTGCTCGCGGCGGGCGTCGCCCGGCCGGGCCCCGGGCCCGGGCCGCGCATCGTCTGGGAGACGGCCCGGCGCCGCTGGAGTCTGACCTCCACCGCGCTCGCGGTGCCCACGCTCGACCACGCCGACCACCTCGTCGCCGCCCTCTCTCCCGCCCCGCAGGCGGCGGCGTCCCTCAGTCCCGTCGTCCGGGGGCTGTACGCCGCCGGCCGGATCCGCGCCCGCCGGGCAGGCCCCCTCACGCTGGGCGTCGACCTCACCCGGGACGGAAGGCCCGTCGGACGGGGCGGACGCGTCCAGCAACACCTGTTCGTTCTCGGCCCGTTGGGGGAGGGCTCCAGCTACTACAACCACTACGTCGTGTCGCCCGGCGGGCCCTCACGGGCGACCGAGGACGCGCGGCGGGTGGCCACGCTGGTGGCGCCCGGATAGGCCGTCGCGCCCCCGGTGCGGCCGGCGGCCTCCTCCCCGGTGCGCGGGCTCATGGCTCACGGGCGAGGGGGCCGCCGCGGTGGTGGTGGCGTGGTACCCGGCGCCACCAGACCGCACTGGTAGGCCGTGGCGACGGCCTGTGCCCGGTCGCGCAGGGCCAGCTTCATCAGGACGCGGCCGAAATGGGTCTTCACGGTGGCCTCGCCGATGACCAGGTGATCGGCGATCTCCGGGTTGGAGAAGCCGTGTGCGACGAGCCCGAGCACCTCGCGCTCGCGCGAGGTCAGAACGTTCAGCTCCGCGGGTTCGGGCAGCCGGCGTTCGGGTCTGGACGCGAACTCGGCCAGCAGTTCCGCGGTCACCGCGGGGGCCAGCCAGGCATCGCCTGCGGCCACCGCCCGTACCGCGCGCACGAGTTCGTCGCCCGCCGCGTCCTTGAGCAGAAAGCCGGAGGCTCCGGCACGCAACGCCTCGTACACCGCCGCGCTGGCGTGATACGTCGTCAGGATCAGGACCCGAGCGACGGTGCCGTGCTCCGCCGGGAAGGCGTCGGCGGTGATCTGCCGGGTCGCCGCCACGCCGTCGGTACCGGGCATGCGGACGTCCATGAGGACCAGGGTCGGCCGCAGCGCCCGGGCCAGCTCGACGGCCTCGGCGCCATCGCCCGCCTCGCCCACCACGTCGATGTCGGGCTCGCTGGACAGGATCATGCCGAGACCGGAGCGCACCATGGGCTGGTCGTCGGCGAGGAGCACCCGGATCCGGGTCATGGCCGGCACATCCCCTGGGAGTCGGCGTCGCCCTGTTCGGGCCTTCTTGGCGCGTGTGGAGTGTCCGGCCTGTCCGGTGGGGCCGGCAGGGCCGGTGAGCTCGGCATGTTCGACGTGTCGGACAGGATGCCGTCGTCCTCCTCGCGTGGCCGGGGGAGTGCGACGGGGAGCGTCGCGGCCACAGCGAAGCCGCCGCCGGGTGCAGGTCCCGCCGTGAACGATCCGCCGTTCAGCGTCACGCGTTCGCACATGCCGAGCAGGCCGTGGCCGGTGGACAGGGCGGAGCCCGGAGCGACCGGTGTGCCGCCGCCGTCGTCGCTGACCTCGATGTGCAGCCGCTCGCTCCAGGCCAGGCGTACGGCGGCACGCGTACCGGGACCCGCGTGTTTCACGGAGTTGGTGAGCGCCTCCTGCACCAGACGGTATGCGGTGAGGTCGACATCCTCGTCCAGGTGCGCCGGTACGCCGGACACGGTGAGCTCGGTGTGCAGCCCGGCGTGGCGCACCGCGGCCAGCAGCGGTCCGAGGTCGGCCACCCCGAAGGACTGGCTGTCCCCCTCCGGCGGGGCAGCGCCCGCGCGCAGCACGAGCAGCATGTGGCGCAGTTCGGAGATGGCCGTCTTGCCCAGCCCCTCGATCCGTTCCAGGCAGGCGTTCACCTCCTCGGACCCCGCCTCGTTGATCCGTCGCGCACCCGCCGACTGGAGCACCATCACCGTCACCGCGTTGGCGACCACATCATGCAACTCCCGTGCGGTGCGCGTGCGTTCGGCGACCGCCGAGGCCCGCGCCTCGGCGAGCCGGCGCCGGCCGCGCGCCGCCGCCTGATGGCTGAACCCGACCCACCGGCCCACGCTCCACACCTCGAGCACGATCAGCGAGTACTGGACCGCCTGCCAGGCCCTGTTGTCCACCGGGGAGTCGAGGAGGAAGTGGACGCTCTGCGAGGTGAAGAGCAACTGGCCGGCGAGAGCGGCCGTGGCGGTGCGAATCGGCCGGTTCGCGGCGACCGTGTAGAGCGCGGCGAGCATCGCGCAGTAGCTGGAGTAGCGAAACCCGGTGTGGATGAGAAGGAAGTTCAGGCCCACGGTTTGCAGCCACAGCACGATGAACACGGCGACGGGTCTGCGGCGCCGCAGGGAGAGCAGTCCGATGTTGAAGACCGTGAGCGCGATTCCGCCGAGGTCCCGACGCGGGCTCAACTGCCCGGCGCCGACATTCTCCCAGTAGAAGAGGTACATGTCCGTGCTCGCCAGGAAGAGGGCGAGCACGGCGTCCCGCGCGGGGGCGGGTGCGCGGTACAGGCGCAGGAGGAGGGAGGAGTGCTGTGACGGCATCGGTACTCCGGTCACGCGGCGGGCCAGGGGGAGCGGGGGCGCGGGGCGTCGGCGCGCGTTGAAGCCCGTCGACGAGGCGCGTGCGCGTGCGCATGCGGCGAGGGGCTCGGGCCGGGTTCCGGACCAGGATCAGGTTCCGGACCCGGCTTCGGCTCGGATTTCGGCTGCGCCTTCGGCTCTGCGGCGAGGTGAGAGCGGGGGCTGGGCGCTCAGCGGGCCGGAGCGCGGCACGGACGTATGGACGCGGTGAGTGAGGGCTGGGTCGGACCCGGAGCCATGCCGTGCCCCCGCAGTCGTAGACGTCGAATCAGCCTGTGACGGGACGCGGCACAGGTGCGGCGACGGGCATTCTCGAATGCGTCAGGGAGCATCTTCCGACCAGTGCTTCGAAGGGCCTCACGGGGCGTTCGGTTGCATTCTTGCCAGCCGCGGCGCAGTGGAAACCGTAGGTCTCGGGCCCCGTCGACGGGTCCTGCCACCGACCCCGGCCCCCTGACGTCCTCTCGTCCTCATCCATCCGCGCCCCGCCGCGATGCGCCGTGCCCCGGTGCCCCCGCGACGGGCCGGCGGATCCGAGCCGAAAGCTGGGCGCGCAACCATGACAGGTCTTCACCACGACGAGTTCAGCGACCTCATCCATGCGTGCCGCGCGGGCGATCAGAGAGCGTGGGCGGAACTGCACGACAGGTGCGGCCCGTTGGTGCTGCGGATCGTGCGCTCCTTCCGGCTCCAGCAGGCCGACGCGGAAGACGTGTGCCAACAGGTGTGGGCACGTGTCTACAGGGACCTGCACGCCCTGCGGGCGACGGACCGGCTGCGCGCCTGGCTGGCCACGGTGGCCAGACGGGAGGCCCTCCGTCACCTCGGCCGCACCCGGCGGGACGTCCCGGTGGGCGTGGGCGGGGAGCTCGACGATCTGTCCGGCCCGGGCGGCGGTCCCGAGGAGCGCGTGGTGAGCCGCGCGGAACAGGACCTCGTCCGCGCGGCGGTGCGTCGAATCCCGCCGCTGCACCAGGAGTTGGTGTCCCTGCTCTTCGCCGATCCGCCGGTGGGGTACGACCGGATCAGTGAGAAGCTCGGCATTCCCCGCGGATCCATCGGCCCGCTGCGCAAACGGATCGTCGAGCGCCTCGGCAGGACACTCGCCGAGGAGGACTGGTGACCCTCCCCGGCATGACAAGGGCGCCCCATGGCCCGCCACCCTGTTCCACAGGGCACGCGACCAGCGCCGGCCTCAGCCGCATTTCCCAGCCACGGCCCCAACTGCCGCGCACAGCAAGCAAGTTCCGCAACGCATCCACCGGCCGCAGGGCGTCGCGTCAGCATCCCGACCGGAAATTGATTCCAGTCGTCAGTACATGTGTGTATATGCTCCCCCAGGTTTTGGTTAAGGAATGGGTAAAGGGTGGGGATCGTGAAGGTTGTCCGCAAGATCAGGGCGTGCGTCGTACCGGTGGCCGGCGCGCTCGTACTCTCCGTGGGCCTGACCGCCTGCGGTGGCGGCGGCGCCGGTGACAGCGCCGCCGCGAAGGGCGGGGCGGGCGAGTCACAGCGCACGGATGCGACGGCGGTCCTGACGGCTGCCGCCAAGAAGACCGGTGAGCAGAACTCCTACCGGACCCACCAGTCGGGCGGCTCCGCCACGGAGCCTTCCAGCGACATGGCCTGGCAGCGGACGCCCTTCTTCTCCTCGATGCTGATCCACGGGACGAAGTCCGCGGACAACCCGACTGGCGAGACGTACCTCGTCGACACGGCCGACGGCGCGTACACGAAGACCGACAAGATCCCCGGCAAGGACTGGTTCAAGATCGACTCGTCCGGCGGGAAGCAGACCGACACCTCTCGCTCGCGCGGGCTCCTGACGGAATTCCTCGGCGCACTCAATGCCACGGGCTCAGCCAAGTGGGTCGGCACGGAGCAGGTCGGCGGCCGCCCGACCGACCACTTCCGGGGCACGGTGAACTTTGCGCAACTCGCCGCGTACCAGGGCCCCGCCATGAGCAAGGAGAGCCACGACTGGTACGTCGACACCATGCGCAAGGGCGGCAAGGAGCAGGCCGTCATCGACGTGTGGGTCGGCAAGGACGACCTCGTGGCCAAGTCTCGGGAGGTCAGCTCGGGCCAGAAGGGCCAGGAGACGATCGTCGAGGAGTACACCGCCTACGGCACCAGCCTCAAGGCGGAGATCCCGCCCAAGGACCGGGTCGCCACGTTCGACGAGTACATCGAGGCCCTCTCGAAGCGCCCTGGCGCCTGATCGGGCACACGCCACGCGGTGGCCCGTGCAGTGCCTCGGCCACCGGATCAATGAAGGTGGCGCCGGACGGGCGACTGTCATGGATGGCTACGTCATTGCCCTGGGGGTTGGGGCCGCACAATTCCCCGGTCCCGAGGGGGCAGCCAGGCAATGACCGGCAAGGACGAAGGACAGCAGCGGGCCGAGGCGTCAGGGGCCCGCACACCCGGCTCGGCCCGCGGCGTCGTCGACCGCGCCCTACGCGTCCGGATCCCAGGCGAAAAGCCGCTCGAAGATGACCGGGTCGCCGTCGATCTTCACTGAGTCCAGCGGGGTACGTCCGTGGAACCACAGGACCAGCTCACCGGCCGTGCCCCGGGCGGAGGCGTCGGCCGGGGCCTGGGCCTCGTCCTCGTCGGCAGCCGGGAGGCGGACGGCGCGGGCGCCGTCCGCCTCGACCGTGAAGCGCCAGGAGCGGCCCTCGGTGGCGTGGTAGTCGACGACGGCCGGCTCGTGCGGCCAGGTGCCCGACCACGCGCAGCAGGTGAACAGGAAGTCCTCGACGCCGTCCAGCGCCACCTCCGCCGGCAGCGGCTGCGGGGCGCCCACGGTGAGCTGGGCGTCGTAGGTGTGCACCGCGATCTCCTGGAGCTGGTGCCGGGCAACGGCACCGCTGGTGCGCGGCGACTGCGAGGCCCCCCACCACGTCCAGCACTCGGCGTCCGGGCCGACCTCCCGCAGGGTGTCCAGCAGCTCCTGCGTCGACGCGGCCAGCCAGGCCACCAACGCCTCGCGCTCCCGGGGCGCCTGTGCCTCGGCGCGTGCCGTTACGGCCTCGGGCGGCGGGGCGTCGGCCGGACCGGCCTCGACGACGGCGGCCCAGAACGGGCGGCCCGAGCCCACGTGCTGCGCCAGGTCGAACAGCGTCCACTCGGGACAGGTCGGCACCTGCACGTCCAGGCTGGGCGCGGAGGCGATCGCGGCCCGGAAGGCCGTCGCCCGCTCGTCGATCAGCCGCAGCAGGTCAGGGAGTTCAAGATTCTTTCGCACTGCGGCTGTCTATCACCGAACTCCGGCGGCCGAAAGCGAATTTCCCGGCCGCGACCTGCCTCCGGCGCCTGCCCGGGACCACCGTGCAAGGAAGGTCACCGCTGATCATCGTTGCGGGAGGAGCAACGGTCTTGCGGCGGCCACGGATCACAACGGAGTCCCTGGTCTAAGGAGCGTGGGTGGTCGCGTTGTGAACCCGGGCGTGGAGTAGCCGTGTTGACATGCCCGCCCTGTTGGCCGACCGGCCGAGAAGAACGGCGAGCATCTACCTAGCCACGAAGATCACGCTCTGGGGCCGGACGGGAGGGTGGTCGCCTTGCGGCGGGCAGATCCATGACACCGGGACGGGCTGCGCCGGTGGTGGCCCGGGCAGTATCTGCCCGGGCCACTCCGGGACCGCTCACGGGGTAACGGTCCCGCCGGACCGCACGTGGCTTCAGAAGGTGCGGGCCTGGGTGACCTGGTTGAGGTGGCTGAGGACGTCGTGGGCCTGGCCGATCGCGAGCCGCGGCATCGGGTCGTTCACATGGACCGAATCCGCGTCGTAGGTGAGGCGGCTGAGGGCGAGCCAGTCACGCGCCGGTTTCGGAACGGTGCGCAGGTCCACGTAGTAGTCCCGGTACCGGGCCCGGTCGAGGGTGTGCTCGTTTCATGTCCGGGGTGGCCGGCGGAGCGGTGACAGTCTTCCAGTTGTCGGTGAGCACCGCGCCGTTGCTGAGGAAGGAGCCGTTGTTGAAGGGGAATCCGACCGCCAATCCGACGGCCACGTAGCTGTGTCCGTAGATGTCGCGGAGCTGGGGGCCCTGCGGCTTCGGGTACAGGAAGGGGTCCGTGGAGGCGTAGCCGGCGTGGCCGTTGTGCGCCGACACCAGCATCTTCGCGCCGGTGTGCCGCTGCCACCACGCGACGTTGTCGGCCATGGCATGGTCGCGCAGTTGCTGGGCGGCGGAGGCGGAGGCCGGATCGGCGAGGTCGAGCGTGGCGAAGGCGAAGGTCTGGGCGATGTTGCGGGCGTGCTGCACCGCCCCAGTGTGGTCGGCGGTGCCGGCGGCTCCGCTCGCGGTGACCAGGTCGAGCGCCCGCGCCCGGAGCACTGGGGAGCCCAACGCCTCGTCACGGCCGCCGTACCGGTACCGACACTTACGGCATTTCGAAGTCCTCGAAGTCGAAGCCCGGGGCGACAACGCACGAGACCAGGACCGGCTCGTCACCGGCCGGCTCCGCGCACTGCCAGGTGCCGGCCGGTACAAGGCACTGGGGCTGTTGCCCCGAGGCGACATCGGGTCCGAGGACCGAGGCGGATTCCTCCTCGGGGGTGGCACCGGTTGTGCCGAGGCGGAGCGTCACCGGACTGCCCCGGTGCCACAGCCAGAGTTCGTCCGACCGCACGCGGTGCCACCGGGACTTCTCATGGGGATGCAGAAGGAAGTAGATGCCGGTCGCGTAGGACCGCCGGCCCGGATATCCGACGGGAACGGCGCTCGGCCCGGTGCGCCACGTTTCGCGGAACCACCCGCCTTCCGGGTGCGGTTGCAGGTGAAGCAGGGCGACCAGGTCGGAGATCTCGCTCATGGGCAGGCATTCTGGCGCACCGTGTGGGCCATCACCACGTACGTGTCGCGGCGCGGCCGCGGATCACGCAGAGGATCCGCGAGTGCATGACCGGCTGCTCGCAGTTCGCCTTGCCGCGCACCGGCCGCCGCCGGCGCCGAGGACGAACGAGCGGATCAGTTGCGCCGGCATTGCATGTCCCGCGCTGAAGGGGGCACTGGGGCAGGGCTGTGAAGTCGGATCCTTGCTCCGGCGGCGAACTGCGGCCCCGCACCTCAACCCCGAGACGAGTGGCGGGGGCGCAGTGCGTGAAGTGGCACATGCCGCTGCCCCCTCAGGATGTTGTGTGGGCGTGCGTGAGGGCCGATGACGGATGGACGCAGGGGCAGTTGAGGACTGACAGAGCGCCCGTCGGCGCCGCGAGGTCTTCCGTCAGCATGCCCCAGACGTTGTGCGGTGGCCGGAGTGCTGGTTGCCAATGCGCTGCTGGTGGCGGGTGGGTTTTCCAGTCCTGCGCGGCCCGAGTCTGGGCGGCTGGCCGGGGTGGCGAAGCCGCCGCGCCGCCCCGGAGCCCCGGCGCTCCCGCGAGGATGGGTGTGTGAAGCCGATCTGTGTCACCTGCGACGCGCTGCGCAGCAAGCCCGCACGCCCTCACGCGGATCTGGGAGATTTGCTGACACAGGTCGCTCGTGACGAGGCGTCCTCGGAGTAGCCAGCCGTCGAGCGCGGCGCCGCGCGCGGCACGAACAGGCCCGCCGTCCCGGGAAGTGATCCGGCACAGCTGAGCGCGTGGCAAAGGGCGAGCGCGGTCCTTCGCGACCAGCCACCGCGTCGATGGGATGCGGTCGATCACGGCTGTGGCAACGTGTGCCCTCCAGGCCGGGGCATGCGGTGCGAATGAGGAACCACGGTGGCTCTGGCGGGGCGGCCGTCGCAGGCGTGGGGTGTCGTATCTTGCGAGACAGGGCGAGTTCAAGGAAGTAGCTGCCGTCCCACGTGGCTTACGAGGTGCTTGACGAAATCCAGTCGTCGGTCTCGCGATGGCGATCCAGTCCCACGGCCTCGAACTCGTCCGCACCGGGACTCTTTTGTGCGCCAAGCTGCCGCAGAGCTTGAGAGATGGGGCTGACCGGCCGCGAGAACCGCTTTTTTGCGGGTGTGTCCAGTGGCCCCAGCGCCAGTGAGCCGGCGTCCCAGACGGCGGCCCGTTGCTCGCCGACTCCGCCGAAATACTCGGCTTCTACATAGGCGATCGGCCCTGCGGCGGACCACTGAGACAACAGCGTGCCGAAGCCCCCTGGCAGCCGCCAGAACCCCAGGTCTCCTCCGTCGCTGCCGTTTGTGACGGCGTCGAAGACCTCATCGGTCATCGGCATCAGTGACAGGCCTTGGCCGAGCGGCACCACGCGGGCTCCGGGGACCTCGCGCGTCGCGCTGCGCAGCAACTCGTCCGCCGCGATCACTGCCTGCAATGTGTAGCCCATCCCATGGCCTCCCCAACCGATTGGAGACCCCGTCCTGCCTGACACGTCGCGCTCGAATCCAAGTGCATCCCCACCGCAGAATCCGCGCTCCACCAGCGGGTTCCCGTCGCGTGAAGCTTCAGATGTCACGAACCCGCTGGTTTCGCGATTTGGTCGGCCGCGCGGGTCTGCTCGACGGGAGGCGAGTCGTCGCCGGGATTGCCGCGGTCTCCGCAGCAGCCGGCGGTGCGTTCGCCGTCGTCACAGTACCGGCGTGCACGTGGGTAGTGCCCCGCCGGGGGAGGGGGTGAGCCGTGTCTGACCGGCCTGAGATTGTCTGCATCTGCGGATCTGCCCGGTTCGTGGAGGAGATGCGGGCGGTGAGTCGTGATCTGGCCTTCGAGGGGATCATCGTGGTCGCACCGGTCGAAGCAGACGGGTCGATCACCGACGAGCAGAAGAAGACGCTGGGCGCCCTTCATCTGCGCAGGATCGACCTGGCAGATCGGGTGTTGATCGTCAACCCTGACGGGTACATCGGCGAGTCCACGAGCAGAGAAGTGGATTATGCCCACGCCGTCGGCAAGCTGGTGTCGTTCACCCACCCCGTCTGATCACGGTGTTTCCTTCTCGACGTACGTGGCGTTGGCGGGGAATGCCACTGCTGCGAGGAGCGGCACCGCTCCGGCCGCGAGGAAGACCCAGGCGAGGCCGACGGTCGCCGCGAGGGCTCCCGAGATCAGGGAACCGAGCGGGAAGACGCCCCAGGTGATCCATCGGTAGGCGGCGTTGACGCGGCCGAACAGGGGCGCCGGGATGGTCGTCTGGCGGTACGAGACGATCGACACGTTCCACACGATGACCACCAGGCCGTAGCAGAACAGTCCCGCCGCGACGACCGGCACGCTCGGCACCGCGAGGGCCAGGAAGCACAGACCGAGGACCGGGCCGCCGTACCGCATGAGCGGCTGCTGCCCGAAGCGCCGGACCAGGCGGCCCGTCAGCGGACCCGCGAGGACGCTGCCGACGGCTAGGCAGGAGAGCAGCAGGCCGTACGTCATCTCCGAGAGCCCGAGCCGGCCGGGGGCCACCGCCCACAGGGGCAGGAGGGTCAGGCACATGGAGTACGAGAGGTTGTTCGCGGCGGCGGAGACGGCCAGCCGGCCGAGGTCGGGGCGACCGCGGAAGTAGCGGAGCCCTTCGCCCAGTTCGGAGACGAGCGCTTTGAACGACACCTTGCCCTGGACGGGGCCCGTGGCGTCGGCGGGGGGCTGCGCCGGGGTCGTCACCGGGTCCGGCGCGGCTCCGCCGGGGAGGCGTCCCAGGGCCCAGACGGTCACGGCGTACAGCGCGGCCACGGTGGCCAGACCCTGCCCGGAGCCGAGCGCGACGACGAAGCCACCGAGGGCCGGGCCGAGGAGCTGGGCGAGGAACATCTGGGTGGACTGCACCGAGGAGTTGGCGCGGGGCAGCTGGTCCTTGTCGACCAGCCGGGGCAGCGCCGACTGCGCGGCGACATCGACGAAGGTGCCCGCGCAGCCGATCGCGAAGGCGGTGACGGCGAGCAGCCACAGCGGCAGCCGGTCGAACACGGCCAGGAGGCACATCAACGTCATCAGGACCAGGCGGAGCCCCGAGGCCCAGCGCATGACCGTGCGCGGTTCGTAGCGGTCGGCGACGACGCCCGCGGGCAGGGTCGCGATCAGCCACGGCAGCCGGACCGCCAGGCCGACCATCGCGACGGCGAACGCCGACCGGGTGATGCCGAGCGCGAGCAGGGGCGTCGCGATGCGGTAGATGCCGTCGGCGAGGTCGGAGCTGACGACGGCGGACTGGTAGATGCGGAACGCCTTGCCCAGCGGCTTCCTGTCGGTGTGTGCGGCGCTGGGCCGTAGGAGGGTCAGCACGGCCGGTCCACGAGGACGACCGAGCTCATCTGGGCTCCGTGGTTGGCGTTGAGGACCTGCCCGCCGGCCAGGACGCCGTGCCGGACGAGGACGCCGGTGGCGCGCCCCCCGAAGAGGAACGGGCCGAGGACGAAGGGGACTTCGGCGCGTTCGACGGCACCCGTCTCGGCGTGCGAGAAGTCCATGGTGATGAGGTCGGGTTCGGCGAAGCGCTGGATGATGTATGGGTGGCTCGCCCGTGCCGCCTCGGCGAGACCCGCCTCCCACTCGGCGTCGGAGACCGTCGGACCGAGCAGGACCCCGGAGCCCCCGTAGCCGCTCGTGGGCTTGAGCACCAGCTCGGCCCGGTGTTCGCGGGCATGCGCGAGCAGCTCCTCGTCCATGACGCCCGGTGTGGACAGCAGCGCCGTCCACGGCACGTGGGTCTCGACGAGCTGCCGGTCGGCTGCGTCGAGGAGCTCCGCGTCGGCCCAGAGCCAGGCCAGCGTGGTCTTGTCGCTGAGCAGCCACGCCGCCTCGCTGGTGTGCATCCCGACCCGGTCGTCGCGTACGGCGCGGATCAGGGCGTCCAGGCCGGGGCTGGGCGGCTGGTCCCCCTGGAAGAGCCGGAATACGGCGTCCACGGGCCTGCCGTCGAACGTCAGCCGGCCGGTCTCGTCGGTGGTCAGGTCGTCCATGGCGCAGGCGACCGTGTCCAGGCCGTGACGGCGGCCGCTCTCGCACATCGGGCCCATCCACGCGATGAACGCCTCGGCGTTCTCCAGACCGGGCGGCGTCCCCTTGCTGAAGGCCGGGATGACGACGCGGGCTCCCTCGGGCAGTCCGAGGGACGAGCGGATGACCGCGGACCGCGCGTCGACAGCGGAGTCGGGGGCACTGAAGACGGGCGTCCCCTCGCCGTCCAGGTCCTGGTACTGGTAGACCTGGTGGAAACGGCGGGCCAGGAGATCGGCGTGGAGCGTGCCGCCGATGGCGCCGTCGATGTTGAACTCGACGAACAGCGGCACGCCGGCGGAGTAGACGATGTCCGGCCGGGCGGAAACGAGCAGCTCGTCGCCCAGGACTTCGTCGTGACGCAGCAGAGGAGTGTCCTCCGCCGGCACCCGAAGGACCTCCAGCAGCTCCCGGACGGTGCCCGCCCGGCGCCGGCACGCCTCCAGGACCAGCCGCATCAGGCGCTGCGACACTATGCCGAGTTCGGCGTAATGGTCCCGGTCGAGGAAGACCGGCCGAAGGGGCCGCCACGGGCCCTTGGATCCCGAGATCCCGTCGTGCACGTCCGCGATCCGGGCCGCCGCGCGCTGGGTCAGTGCCTCGCGTACCGCCATGGGAAAGCGCTCCCACTGATCACCCGAGGTGTTTGCTCCGGGCATGCCTGTTGCTTCCACAATCTCTCCTGTGTCCTCGCCGATGGCGCTACAGCGCGTACTTCGCGATCTCGAACCCGAGGGCTTCCTCCAGGTCAGCGATCAGTTCCAGACCGCGGGCTCTCGCCTGCTCAGTGGTCTCCGCCGAGAGGCAGCAGAAGCCGAAGACCGTGAAGTTGCCCATCTGCTTGGGGATGTGCTGTCCGCTGATGAGGTTCAGGGAGTACGCGATCGGCCCGTGCTTCTCCTTGATCCGCTCGATCCGCTCCTCCACGCCCTCGGGGAGCACGCCGCCGGTCACGCTGCCGAGGGCGATGGAGATGCCGGCGGAGCCGAACGGCGGCTGCTGGACGGTGAATTCCTCGCCCAGGTGCTCCTGGACCAGCAGGCGGAACGGGTCGTCCCCCGTGATGTGGCGGTAGACGAACGGCGCCATGCCGCCCATGATCCGGCCGTTGACCTCGACCAGGACCGGGCCGTCCGCGCTCATGATGAACTCGACGTGGTAGAGGCCGACGGTCAGGCCGAGTTCGGTGAACACCGCCTGCATGTAGTCCTTGACATCGGCCTGTTCCGCGCTGTTCAGACCGGCCGGCAGGACCGCCGCGACCTCGTACAGGGCGTTGTGCGTGGCCTGCTCCCGGCGGGCAATCATGAAGATCTCGACCTCGCCGCCGTTGGCGACGATCTCCGCCGAGTGCAGGACGCCCTGGACGTACTCCTCCATGAGCAGCTCGGTGCTGACCAGGGTGGACAGTGTGCGGTTCAGCGCCTCGCGCGAGGCCGGCAGCTCCTCGAAGTACGCGGTGACCTCGTCCTCGGTACGGGCGATGGCCACGCCCTCCTTGCCGGCGCTGCGGCTCGGCTTGATGACGACCGGCAGACCCAGGTCGCGGGCGGCGGCGAGGGCCTCCTCGCGGGTCTCCACACGGAGGTGGCGGGCCGAGCGGATGCCGGCGGCCTTCAGGGCGTCCCGGCACCGGTCCTTGGTGACGGCCGTCTCCATGGACCGTACGGACGTCGTCCGGATGCCGAGGGCCTCGGCGGCCTTGACGGTGGGGACGACGGCCGGCTCGGAGGTGGTGAGGACGGCGTCGATCCGACGGTCGGCGTGGATCTTCTTCAGGGCGTCGAGGAGGTCCGCCTCCAGGTGGTCGATGGCGACGACCTGGTCGGCGTGGGCGAGTGCCGCCCGCAGGCGCTCCTCGGGCATCTTGCCGAGCTTGAGGGCGGAGGCGTCCCCGGGCTGGACGAAGGTCACGAAGTGGCCCATGCCCTTGGCGGATTCGAGGGCGGGGAGGGTCGGGCCGGTGCTGTCGACGAAGACTACGTGGGTCATGTCGGGGCGTCTCCTAGAACATGGGGTAGATCGAGGAATCCGGCTTGGTCTTCTTGGACGAGCCGAAGATCCGCCGGAAGAAGGACAGGAGGGATGTCATGAGGTGTGACTCCGTGGGCTGCGTGGGGGCGTGGCGAGGGCGCGGGGACCGGTCTGCCTAGAGGAGCTGGAGCAGCTTCCTGGCGACGACGTCGTGACCCTCGTCGTTGAAGTGGATCCGGTCGACGAACAGCCACTGGTCGTCGGTGATCGCGTCGGCGAGCAGGGGGCTGAGGTTGACGAAGCCGACGCCCATCTCCTTCGCACCGGTCTCGATGCGGGCGGCGTAGTCGAGGTTGACCTCGGTCCGCAGGATGTCGCCGTAGGTCGCGGTGAACCCGCCGATGGCGTCGAGCTCGGCGAAGATCTCCTCCTCTTCGGGGGAGCCCGTCGGGCGGACCCAGCCCGCGAGCGGCTGGAGGACGTAGGTGAGCTTGGCGCCCAGGTCCTTCGCGACCGTCTGCCACTGCCTGAGGTGGCGCAGGGTCAGGTCGGTGGCGTAGTCGAGCTGTTCTTCCATCGACGGGACGGGCTCGACCTGCGCCGGGCGGGAGGGGCCGATGCCGCGCAGCCGCTGGAACACCGAGGGGGAGCCGGCGACCTCGGCGGGCAGCGCGTCGAAGAACTGGCCGGCGTTGAAGAAGGCCCCGTGGTCGCCGCGCCGCGACTGCGGCTGGCGCGCCAGACCGAGGTTGTTGAATCCCGAGAAGAGGACGATCTCCTCGACCTTGGGCAGCAGGTGCCGGTAGAGGGTGAGCAGCAGCAGCTCCTGGGTGGAGTTGAAACTGCGGCCGCCGAAGTTCAGCCAGGGCTCCGGGCGGGGGTCGCGGGCGGTCAGACGCGACGGCAGGGTCCAGTCGTCGCCGGTGGCTCCGATGCCGAAGACGGTGGAACTGCCCGCGACGAGGCGGACGGAGTCGATGCCGTCGTGGTCGGCCACGGAGACGGGCCGGCCGTCGGCGGTGGTCGCGTAGCGGAAGCCGACGGAGTCGGTGTTCACGGTCGTGGAGCGGTGGCCGGCGGGGTGGAAGTACATGAGGTACGGAAGCCAGCGGACGTCCCCGCCGTCGGTGAACTTGGCCTCGTAGTCCTGCATCTGTGGCGTGAGTCGGGCTCGCGCGGACATGACGGTCATCATCCTTGGGTTGTTCAGAATGTCTCGGTGGGGTTCAGTGGGCCGGCCGTCGCGGGGCGGGCGTGGCCGACGGCTTCGAGCGCGGCGGCGACCTCCCGCCGTACCGCGGGGGTGAGCCTCTGGACCGGGCGGGGCAGGTTCTCCTCGGACACCAGCCCGAACTGCTCGGCGGCGGCCGACATCACGCGCAGGCTGCCGTGCTCGCGAAACAGGGCCCAGAGCGGCTCCAGTCCGTCGGACAGCCGGGTGGCGCGCTCCGCGTCGCCGGCGGCCGCGGCACGGGTGAGGGCCAGGGCCGCCTCGGGCAGGAGTCCGCCGACGACCGAGTACCAGCCGTCGCAGCCGGCGTTCAGACCGGCGGCGGCCTCCCAGTCGCCGCTCACGCCGATGGTGACGCTGCCGGGGAGCACCTCGCGGATGGCCGCGACGTGCTCCCTGGCCCTGTCCGCTCCGGCGGGCACGCCGGGGATCTTGAGGGAGCCGACGTTCGGCAGGCGAGCGATCCGGCCGTACAGCTCCAGGGAGAAGTCCACGTGGGTGGTGCCGGGGTTGTCGTACACGCACAGCGGTACCGACAGCTCCCGCGTGACGTCCTCGTAGAGGCCGAAGACCTCGTCGTCGGAGAGGGCCTGGTACGTCATCGGGGCCAACAGCACCGCGCTCGCACCGGCGTTCTGCGCGTCCTCGGCGAGAGCCAGGACGTCGGAGGTGCGCAGGGCACCTATCCCGACCATGACCGGCGTGCCGGCCGCGGCGTCCACGGCGATCCTCGTGGCGCGGGCGCGTTCGGCGCGGTCGAGGTAGGCGTAGCTTCCGGTGGAACCGAGCGCGCCCACGGAGTCGACGCCCGCGGCAGCCAGCCGGGACACCAGACCGGCGTACGCCTTCTCGTCCAGCCCGCCGTCCCTGACGGGGGTCAGCGGGAAGGCGCTGAGTCCCGTGAACAGGGCGGCGGTGGTGTGCGCGACGGCGTTCACAGGCACGCCTCGACGACGTCGCCGAAGCGCTCGACCATCGCGTCGATGTCGGACTCGGTCACCACGAACGGCGGGGCGAACAGCACGTGGTTGCCGGCCACGCCGTCCACCGTGCCGTGTCCCGGGTAGAGGAGGAGGCCGCGGTCGAGGCCCTCCTTCTTCATCCGTGCGACGAGTCCCGCCCCGCCGAGCAGGGGGGCGCGGCTCTCCCGGTCCTGGACGAACTCCACCCCGGTGAAGAGGCCGCGGCCGCGGACGTCACCGACGTGCGGGTGGTCGGCGAACCGCGCCAGGAGTCCCTTGCGGAGCTGCTCGCCGCGAGCCCGTACCTGGGGCAGCAGGTCCTCGTCGACGATGGTCCGCTGCACCTCGAGGGCGATGGCGCAGGCCAGCGGGTGGTTGACGTGCGTCTGGCCGTTCTGGAGCACGCCCGAGCCGTTGCCCAGCGCGTCGTGCACGGAGGCGGAGACGAGGACCGCGGAGATCGGCTGGTATCCGGCGGCCAGTCCCTTGCCGACGGCGACGATGTCGGGCACTGCGCCGTCCTCCAGGTAGGCGTAGTGATGTCCGGTCCGGCCCATGCCCGCCATGACCTCGTCGAGGATCAGCAGCACGCCGTGGCGGTGGCACACCTCGACGACCTTGGCCAGGTAGTCCGTGACGGGCGGCACGGCGCCGTTGGTGGAGCCGACCACCGTCTCCATGACGAAGGCGGCCACCCGGCCCGGGCCGGTCTGCCGGATCCGCGCGTCGAGTTCGTCGGCGAGCCGCTGGGCGTAGTCCGCGTCGGTCTCCCCCTCCGCCTGGTCGCGGTAGGCGTAACAGGGCGAGACGAACTCGGCCGGGCCGAGGAGGGGTTCGAAGACCGAGCGGCGCTGGCGGTTGCCGGAGATCGCGAGGGTGCTCAGCGAGCTGCCGTGGAAGCTCTGGCGGCGCGCGATGAAGACCTGCCGGTCGCTCTCGCCGCGCTCGCAGTGGTACTGGTAGGCGATCTTCATGGCGAGTTCCATCGCCTCGGAGCCGCCGGAGAGGAACTGCGCGTGGGACAGCCCCCCGGACTGGCCGACCAGCAGCTCGGCGAGCTCCTCCGCGGGGGAGGTGGTGAAGCTGCCGGCGTGGACCCAGGACAGGTCCCGGGAGTGCCGCTCCAGGGCCTCGGCGATGCGGGGGTGGCGGTGGCCGAGGCTGGAGACGGCCACGCCGCCGCAGGTGTCGAGGTAGCGCCGGCCCTCGCGGTCCTCCAGCCAGACGCCGTGGCCGCTGTCGGCCCAGACGGGCTGCTTGCCGATGTTCTTGTACAGGACGCTGGACACTACATTTCCCAAGCGGTCGGGGCGCGGTGCGCGCGGGGGCTGAATCGGGACGTGCCGGTCACCTTGCGCAGGAGCGCGGCGGGCAGGCAGACGGTGACGAACACGAGGGCTGCGTAGAGGCGCAGGAACATCTCGGATCTCTTCCTGGATCGCGAACGGTGGGGGCCGGCCGAGGGCGGGAGCCGGCGGTGGCGCGGGACCGGATCAGTCGAGCGGGACCAGTTCGCGCCAGTCGACGGCCTCGACGAACTCCGGCTGGTCCGCCTTCACGAGCAGGAAGCGGCCGAGGACGAGGACGTCGATGCCCGTGCGCATGAAGCACTGGTACGCCTCCTGCGGCGTCCGGACGATCGGTTCACCACGCACGTTGAACGAGGTGTTGACCAGGACGGAGCACCCGGTCTCCTTCTTGAAGGCGCGCAGGAGCCTGGTGAACTCGGGGTTGCGGTCCTCGTCCACGCTCTGGACCCGGGCCGAGAGGTCGACGTGGGTGATGGCCGGCAGGTCGGAGCGCACCTCGCTGATGCTGCCGAGGCCCGGGCGTGCCGCGTCCTCGCCCCGGTGCACGGCGATGTGGCCCGAGACCCGGGAGACCATGAGCATGTACGGACTCTCCATCCGGAGGTCGAAGTACTCCTCCACGTCCTCGCTGAGCACCGCCGGCGCGAAGGGCCGGAAGGACTCACGGAACTTGATCTTGAGGTTCATGGTCTTCTGCATCCCGGCGTTCCGCGGGTCGCCGATGATGGACCGGGCGCCGAGGGCCCGCGGCCCGTACTCCATGCGGTCCTGGAACCAGCCGACCACGGCGCCTTCGGAGAGGTGCCCGGCCGTGGCCGCGTACACGCTCGCGGCCGACTCGGGGTCGTCGGTGAGCTCGGTGAACGGGTAGCCGTTCCCGGTGAGGAAGTCGCGGATCTCCTCGTCCTCGTAACCCGGCCCGAGCAGTGATCCGCTCATCCCGTCGCGCAAAACGCCCAGGTGTGGGCGGCCCGAGAGGGGAACGGCCGCGTCGAGGGCCGCGCCGAGCGCGCAGCCGGCGTCACCGGCGGCGGGCTGCACCCAGATCTCGTCGAACAGGCCGGACTCGCTGAGCTTGCCGTTGGACACGCAGTTGAGCGCGACGCCGCCGGCCAGGCACAGCCGCCGTTCGCCGGTGAGCTCCGCCGCCCGCCGGGCGAGGCCGAGGACGGCCTCCTCGGTGACGACCTGCACGGAGGCGGCCAGGTCGCACTCGCGCTGGGTCAGCGGTCCCTCGGGCTCGCGGACCGGCCCGCCGAAGAGCTTCTCGAAGGCGGCGCCGACCATGCGCCGACCCTTGAGGTACTCGAAGTACTTCAGGTTCAGCGTGAAGGAGCCGTCCGGGCGCAGGTTGATCAGTTCGCGTCGGATCAGGTCGGCGTAGCGGGGTTCGCCGTACGGGGCCAGACCCATCAGCTTGTACTCGCCGGAGTCCACCTTGAAGCCGCAGTAGTAGGTGAAGGCGGAATACAGCATGCCGAGGGAGTGCGGGTACGAGATCGAGTTGACCAGTTCGAGAGAGTCCCCCCGGCCGTGCCAGAGGGTGGTCGTCTGCCACTCGCCGACGCCATCGACGGTCAGGACCGCGGCGCTCTCGAAGGGCGAGGGGAAGTACGCGGAGGCGGCGTGAGAGCGGTGGTGCCGGGACGCCCGCGGCGTGGGCGGGATGCCGCGGCCCAGGGCCAGCAGCTCCCGCTCGACCTCGTCGAGCGCGTTCCGCTTCCAGCGCAGCCACTGCGGATACACGGCGGTGAAGGCGCGGAAGCCACCCGGGCCGGAGCTGCGGAAGGACGAGCGCACCCGCTCGTACTTGAGGCCGGGGTCTTCGTAGTACGCGACCTGGGCGAGGTCGCTCAAGTCGATTCCGGCGTGGTCGAGGCAGTACCGGATCGCCTCCCGGGGAAAGGAGGAGTCGTGCCGCACCCGGGTGAAGCGCTCCTCCTGCGCGGCGGCGACGACGACCCCGTCCTTGACGAGCGCGGCGGCGCTGTCGTGGTAATAGGACGAAATTCCGAGCATGTACGAGGTCATCTATCCGATCACTTTCACTGCGGGGTGGTGCATCGAGGGCCGGGGCGCAGGGACGCCCTGTCCGGTCCGGGAGGCTGCACCGGTGGGGCGGAGTCGTCGGAGGGAGCTCCGCAGCGCGGCCATCGGGCCGCCGTCCTCGGGGGGCACGGTGGCCAAGGAGGCGTAGCCGACGCGTACCCGCTCCCACTCGGCCCGGAGACGCTCGGGCTCGGCCGTTGTGATCCGGCGCAGATGGGTGTCGATGGCCTCGGCGGCCCATGCGGAGTGCCCGGTCGACACGTTGTCGATGGTGTTGTGGAGGTCGACGAAGTGCGTGCTGAAGCCGTAGTGCTTCAGGAAGCGGCGGGCGCTGCGGTAGCTGCCCCCACCCCGGAGAGTTCCATGGCCAGGTTCAGGCCGAGGATCTCCGGGAGGAACGTCCGGGGCAGCTTGCCGATGGACAGCCAGTACACCGGCAGACGCAGCGACTCCTCACGGACGCGCTCGTCGTAGGCGAACTCCCGGCTGCCGGTGGGCGGCAGCTCGACGCCCATCTGCCGCAGCCCGTCCCGGTAGATCTTCGGGTGGTTGAGCTGCATCTCTCCGTTGCCGAGCTCGTCCCAATAGATCTCGAAGAGGGGGAAGCCGACCCGTGAGGATGCCAGGTGGACGTCGGTGAACCCCTGCAGCCAGGCACCGTCGATCAGGGTGAGCGGAGCGAGCTGCACGGTGGAGTCGACGATGTCCTCGCGCGACGGCAGCGCGCCCGGGTCCGACTCCGTGAAGGCGAGGTCGTGCTGGTCGTGCTGGTCCAGCAGCCAGGCCCGCAGACCCTCCCGGGGCCACGCCGCCGGCAGCGCCCGGCCGTCGCGGTCGACGTTCTCGCGGCTGGCTCGCAGCCAGGCCTGCACGTAGTCCACGGCGTAGGCCCGGCTCCACGGGGACAGCGCCCGGCCCTGGAGCTGGTAATACGCCTCGCGCAGTTCCATCGCCACCTCGGCCGCCCCGGGGGGCGGGGCGGAGGCCGGGCGGGGTGCCGGCGCCGGGTAGCCCGTGACCGGAGCGTCGGCCGTGTCGTCGTCCGGAGCGGCGGGGAGGCTGTCGATCCACCGCTTGATGACGTTGACGTCCTCAGGGGTGAAGATGCGGAACATCCGGCCGCGCGGTCCGATCAGTCCGCGGACCAGGGGGCTGCGGGCGTGGTCGCCCAGCCTCACGAGTTTGCTGCCGGCCAGAGCCCTGACCAGCGGCAGTGGTTCCGTCTGGGCCTCGCGGAACCACTGGGCCAGCGTCCGGTCGCCGAGCGCGAAGTCATGGTGGTACACGGCCGCCTCGCGGGCGCGCCGCCGGATCAGCTCGGCCAGGGCGCGCTCGGGCTCCAGGGCGGCGGCGCAGCGGTCGAGCAGCGCGGAGCTCCAGCGGTCCAGCGCACTCGCCATCCATGCCGCGCCACGGGCGACGCGTTCCCCGGCGCCCGGCACCTCGTCGGCACACAGGCCGGCGAGGCGCGCGGACAACGCCTTCGGGTCGTCGAGACCGGTCTGTCCCGAAGCGGTGCCGGGGTCGAGCCGGGACCAGTCGATGGCCGACTCGCGGTAGGGGCGCAGGGCGGCGAAGGCCGGCAGCAGGCCCAACGAGCGCCAGGCGAGGTCCGCGCCGACGAGTTCGAAGAAGAACGCATCACTGCGCCGGCTCATCGCGAGCAGGACGGCGGGGAGGGCGAAGAGCGCGTCGTCGATGTCCGCCACGCTCGCCAGCTCCTCGGCGGGCAGCGAGTGCTCGTGGAGCAACTCGCGCTCCAGGAGCAGCCGGTACTCGTCGTACCGGGAGGCCCGCGGCCTTCCGACACCGATGTCGTCGGCGAGCAGCGTCAGGGCCTGGAGCTGGAGGTCGTCCTCGAAGACGCCCGGCGCGCTCAGCCCCTGAAGGCAGACGCCAAGCACGGACGCCATCGGAAGCGCCTCCACCAGGAGGCTGCGGATCACCAGGTCGAGGGCCTCGGGGCTCTCGTGGGCCGCCAGCCGCAGCTGGTCGGCGTGCCGCACGTCCTCGCGTTGGCCCTCTACCTCGCTCAGGATCCCATCAGAGGTGCCGGTGTCCCGCTGTTCACGCTCCGGCCCGGCGACCTGTTCCATGAGCGTGCGCACCTGCGACACCTCGAAGAGCGCCTCGGGCTCTACGGCCTCTGCGTAGAGTCTCCGCCACACTGCCTGTTCCCCCATCCCTTTTACGTGGCCATGACGTTGGCCATGGCATGCGACATGACGGACTTCAGAGCTCCGTCGAACCGCCGTGCTCGATCACGCCCCCCACTGCGAGTCCCACACGGCGGGGCTCTCCCCCTGGGAGTCCTCCGGAGCGGGGCTTCCCCCCTGCAACTCCCGCAGGACGGCGTGTCCCCACCGCGAGTCCCGCAGGACGGCGCCTCCCCACGGGGAGCCCTCCGGGGCGGGGCCGGCCCACTGTGAGTCGCCCGCAAGGGGGACCGACGGGGAGCCGGTATCCGCACCGACGAGACCGGCGATGACGAGCGCGGCCTGGGCGCTCAGGGCAAGGCGTAGCCACAGCTTGGACATGTCAACCTCTGCTTTCGTCGTCCCCGGTCCGCGTGTTGTCAGCGGATCCCCCCTCGGGACTTCGACCATCATGAGGTGCGGTTTCCAGCCAGTGAGCTGCATTTGGCAGCATGATCAAGCAATGCGCAAACACGTAGGGGGGACATATGTGCACAGAACATGAAAATTCACCCGGAGACCTCTGCGAGACGGGTCTGCGGTACTACGCAGATCTGCTCGGTGACACGCCGCCGAAGGGGGAACCACCGCACTGTTTGCTGGAGTTCGACCTGGTCAGAAGACTGTCGAACGATGAGTACACACCCCTGGCGCCTCGGATGGCGGCCTCGGCCCGGATGGGCCGCCTGGAGGAGGCGATCCAGGAGAAGCAGCGCGCTCTGGAGGCCATGCGGGCCTCGGTATTCGAGGCGGAGCGTGTGTATTTGGACAGCCAGGTCTGGGGGAAAGCACGCCTCATCCGTGAGATCCGCGGTGCCGAGGCCATCAGTACGACACTCTCGGCGGCCGTCCGTTCCTGCCGACGGGAGCTGCTCACCGCCCAGCCCGGCGGGGGACGCCCGCAGGAGCTCTTGGAGACGGCCCTCGCCGACGACCTCAGCGCCCTGGGCCGCGGAATCCGGCAGAAGACCCTCTATCAGCACACCATCCGGTCCCACTCACCGACGCTGGCCTACGCGGAACGGATCTGCGAGGCGGGCGGCGAGATCCGCACGGTGGACGAGGTCTTCGACCGCCTGATCATCTGCGACCGAGAGATCGCATTCGTCCCGGATCCCGAAGCGGGCCGCAGCGACCTCGCCATCGCCATCGAGCATCCAGGGGTCGTCCGGTACCTGGTGGGCGTCTTCCACCACACCTGGCAGCGCGCCTCGCCGATCCACTCCGAAGCGATGAGCCATGTGACTCCGTCGGTGACCAATGACATCCGTCGCGCGGTGCTCCAGCTCATGATCGAGGGCCACACGGACGCGGTCATCGCCTCTCGCCTCGGCATGAGCCTGCGGAGCGTCACCAACCACATGCGCTGGGCCTCCGACCTGTTCGGCAGCCGCAGCCGCGCCCAGCTCGCCTACCGGATCGCGCGCAGCGGTTTTCTCGACGAGCGGAACGGCGACTCACCCGTCGCGGAAGCGTGTTGACGTCCGCTTCCGAGGCCGCCGGTCTCCGAAATGGGGCCGAGGCGGAGTAGTCCCGGAAGGGCCCACCGGATCCGCCGACGGCACCGGCTGCAAGCGTGGTCGGCTCGGGCACCGTGCGGGGGTCCGCCGACGTTGCTCCTGTACGAAGCCGACGACGCAGCGCCGCGGCCCGTCCGCTGCGGCCCTCGCCGCGCTCGCGACCGCCCCGGTCGACGAGGCGACGGAGCCGACCGGGACCGTCATCGACCTCATGGCCACCCTCGACGCGAGCGTGGAGGAAGCCCGTGCCGACCGCGGCGAGGACGCCGACGTCCACGACCTGGCGAAGACGGGTGGCCAAGAAGAACGCCGCGAAGAAGACGACAGGGAAGAAGACCGCAGCGAAAAAGACGGCGGTCGGCAGGAAGCCGCAGTCGGCGTAGCGCATGCCCCCAGCCAGCCCTCTGGTGCAGGGTCAATTGGAGCATGCCGTTCTGTCCTGAACTGGGGCACAGACGGGCGGCGATGCCGAACATGCGGCGGTTCACGCGCAGGGCCAGGCCGGTGAGGTACTGCTCGGCCGGAGCGATCTCCTGGCCGGCAACCTCGGGGTGGTGAAGGCGCTGGCGAGGGCGAGGTAGGTCCGGGCGTTGGCGTGCCCGCCAGAGAGCTGGTGCTGTTCGGTGTCGTCGCGGGCGGCCCGGTAGGTGGTGGCGCGGTTCATGTCGCCCTGCACCCAGTAAAGGTCGCTTAAGAGCTGTCCCGTAAATGATCTCCGAGTCTCCTCGGGCAGGCTTGGTGGTCGTGTAGCCCGCTGGCCTATCCGGCGAGGGCGAGGTTGTGCATCCGGGCGATGCCAAGCATGGCGTGGTGGACGCCGTCGCCTTTGAGGCGGCAAACGCGAAGGATCCTCCAAGTCCTCATACGGGCGAAGACATGCTCGACACGAGCCCGGACCTGCTTGTAGGACTTGTTGTGTTGATCTTTCCAGTCGGGTAGTTCGCTCTGCCCGCGCCCGCGGCGGTGTGGGATGACGAGGCCGGTGCCTGGGTAGCCGCCGTCGGCAATCGCGAGGGTCCTGCCGACGGCGGCTTTGGCCCCTGATTCTTTCCATGCCTTGCAGTCGTTGCGGTTACCGGCGAGCGGTCGGCCGACCACGACGACACGCCGGGTGTCGGCGTCGATGACGACCTGGTGGTTGGTGGAGTACCGGTAGTTCTTCGACCGCTCGGCGATGGTGTGGTCGCGGGTGGGAACCAGGGTGCCGTCCACGATGAGCACGGTGTCCTTCGCGAACCGCTTGCGGGGCTGGAGAGCGAGCATCGGGCCGAGGTGGTCGATGATGCGGTCCGCCGCCGACTTCGACACCCCGAACAGAGGGGCGAGCTGGCGCATGGTCAGGTTCGTGCGCCAGTACGCGGCCACCAGCAGGGCCCGGTCCTCCAGTGGGAGGCTCCATGGCCGGCCTTTGCGGACCGCGTCCGCACCTTCACGTCGCAGTACCGGCACCAGCTTCCCGAAGGCGCGAGGGCTCAGCCCGGAGAATGGGGCTGTCCAGGACGGATCCGACGCCGTGATCACACCAGCCACAAACAGATCGTCGCATCATGCCTGCTGACCACGGCGCGTCTGTCCGTCGCCTCGGTCATCTGCCAGGCACGGACTCCCCGAGTACCTCCGCACCGACCTGTCGCGCCAACCACTCCGCTCGGGGGAGATCCCCGAACTTGGACAGATGCACGAACACCGTGTGCTCATCGGCGAGAGGCTCCCCGTCGATGTCGAGGCTGTTGAACACCACTTGGACTGCCTCGTACTTCGCATACGCCTCAAGATCGAGTTCCGGCACGTCTGGCCAACTGCCGTCCCAGTAGATCGAGGCGGGACCACGGCCCAGGGCCTGGACGAAGAGATCCTCCAGCTCATCACCCACCGTCGCCTCGGCGTCCACGCGGAACGGCAGCAACGTCACGAGCCCATATGAATCCCTGGGCAACGTGTCCGCCCGGTACTCATGAGTCCACTCATATGAGTCGAATGGCACGCCTTGTGCGTTGTAGACAGCCTTTGGCAGCACTCCCACCATCCTCCACACGTCCTCGGCCGTATGCAGCTCAGCGGTCAGCTCGACAACCGAATCCCGCTTCTCCATCAGCGAGCACAGACGCCGTGCCAACGTGAGCGTGTCCGCTGCGCTGGCACTCCTGAAGAGCGGGTACGCCCTTGAGTCACCCATGATCGCCACGATGCCACACCCGCCGACACTGGCCCCAGATGCGTGGTGCAGAAGTACGCGAGGGTAGCTCTCGGCCGTAGTTACGGGACAGCCCTAGCACCCGGTTTGGCGTCCTTCCCAGCCCAGGTGCTGGGCGGCGGCGAGCGCGGCGGGAATGTCGCTGGCCAGTCGGGCGGAGTGGGCAAGTCCGCGGCGGGCAGCGGCGGTGAAACGACCGCCGCCGTCTGCTACCTGCTGCACTCCGGCTTGGGTGGCGGCGCCATGGCCGAGGCCGTGGTCTGTCGCGGTTCGGTGGTACAGAGCATCTCCTGCAGTGGAACAGGGAGCAGCGCGGCGTCGATCACGGCGGCGAGGCGGGCGACGCTCGGCTGGCAGTGTCAGGTCCACCGGGACTTCACCGCACCGTCCGCACACAATTCGTCGCACCGGGCGGCCGGGCACGCGTGAAACTCGCCCCGGAAGCGTGACGCTTCCGCGGACGCTCTCCTCCGGAGAGCATCCGGCAGCAGACTCACCTTCACGGCCTTCGTCCTGGGCATGTGCACTTTGGCCGGAGCACATGATCAGGCGAAGGCCGCCCCTACGTCCGACGAACCCCCAGGTGAGCGACCCAGTTCGGCAGACAGTTCGAGCGCGGCAGCCTGACGTGCGGATCGTCTATGCCTCGGGCTCCGACTCGGTCCTCAGGTAGCGGCCCCAGATCTGGGCCTTGCGATAGGGGCCGTTCCCGCCGCTGTCGTACTGCGGGGTGTCGAAGGCGACCCAGTACAGCAGCTCGCCTTCGAGCGCCTGGGCATCGTCGTTGGGTTCGGGTGCACCCATGGCATCTACCGTTCCGGCAAACTCGGCCTGCCAAGGACCATCCCAGTCCAGGGCACGAACGACCACGACACGGCTACCTGGTCGCAGTGCACCCGTCGGCCATGTCTGGTTCAAAGGACGACCGGGGAAGTGCTCCATCGTCTGGCGGTCGTCTACGTCCGCAGGAACAGAGCCGGAACTGTCTCTCATGCCGCCCTCTTTGCCCGCACCACTTCAGGAGCGCCAAAAGATTAAGCACAGGCTAAGGGCTGTTCCGCAAAGACCACCGCTGCGGGCGCGTAGCGGTCTGAAAAGCTGGTGGGGTGCTCAGCTGTTGGTTCGCGAGGTGCTCAAGGACCGGGCGAAGTCGGCGAGCGTGTGAAAGTCGCTCTCCCGGAGGCCGATCCGTGGGTTGACGTGGTGCAGGAGCCCGGTTCCCTGGTGGTGGGCGCTCGCGTACGCCTGGTCCAGCTCGCTCTGCTCGTCGTCCACCCAGGCGAAAGAACGGCCGTCTGCGTAGTCCAGCAGCGGTCCGGTCTTCCAGTGGACTCCATCGGGACGTTCTTGAAGTAGGACGTCGCCGAAGTCGACGAAGGGAAGTTCTGGAAGGCCGAGGACTGGTGCTATCCACCGGTTGGCGTCGTCCATCCATGTGGTGGCCCAGCACAGCTCGAAACCGAGCTGCAGCAGGTTTCGCCCATGCTCTGGGTTGAGCCAGACCCGCAGGGGGCGTCGTCGGAACGAGAGGCTCTTGTCGTCCTCGTGAGCGTCGTTCCTGGAACTCGGATTGTGGTGTAGCCGTCGGGACGTCTCTCCGGCTTGGCTGCATAGGGGTTGAGGGGCCCGTCCACGTCGAGGAACAGCAGCGGTCGGTTCACGGTTTCCCCCGGGTCTTACTCACTATGGACTGCCTCGGTCAGCGTAGTTGCGGGACTGCTACGGCACGGAGGCAGCTCGGGTGATGATCATGAAGCGGCGAGCGTGATCACGGCGTTGGAGCCGTCCTGGATAGCCCCGTTCGCGGAACTGAGCCCGCGCTGCTCCGGCAAGCTGCTGACCATGCGGCGTCGAGATGGAGCAGATGCGGTCCACCGAGGCCCGCCGTGGAGCCTGCCGCTGGAGGACAGGGTTTTGCTGGTCGCGGCATAATGGCGCACCAATCTGACGCTGTGACAGCTCGCCCCGCTGTTCGGCATCTCGAAGTCCACGGCCGGCCGGGTCAGCAACCACCTCGGCCCCCTGTCGGCGCTCCGGCCTCGTGAGCGGTTCGCCAAGAACATCGTGCTCTTCGGATGGCACCCTGGTCCCCGCCCGCGACCACACCATCGCCGAGCGGTCCAAGAACTACCGGTACTGCACCAACCATCAGGTCGTCATCGACGCCGACACCCGTCTCATCGTCGTGGTCGGCCGGCCCTCGCCGGGAACCGCAACGACTGTCAGGCATGCCAAAGATCCGGTGCTAAGGCCGCGGTCGGCAACACCCTCACGATCGCCGTAGATCCTCCGCGACTGCCGCCTCAAAGGGGACGGCGTTCACCACGCCCTGCTCGGCATCCCCTGCATGCACAACCGCGCCTTTGCCGGATATAGCAGCGAGCGCTTACGAGAGCATCACTTCATCACTGATGGCGACCGCGGGGAACACCTGGAGGGTCAGGGTTCCATCCGAATCCCGTGTGCCGAACTCGACGATGAGGCTAGTTTCACCCCGTTCTTCTGCAACTCTGAGCAGCTTTGCCCCCTCCCGGAAAAGTTTGACACGTGGTGCCCCTTCAGGGGTATTCCATACAATGCGTACCGACCGCCACTGGGTGTCGTAGGAGAAGACGACATCTTCACCCGTCACCTCGGCCAGATGGACGCTCCACTGCCTCTCCCCGGTAAGCTCCGGCATCACTCCGAGTGCATTTATGATTTTTTGAGCTTCGGGAGCAACGAACTCTTGACTATCAGCCACGAGAAAACCTCTTCAGTTACATTTTTGGGCTGGTGCAGCGGTGACCAGGGCGTCCCATGCTTCTGTGTACGGGTCCCCGGCCTCGATGACGATGAGGGTCTGGTCCTCGTCGGGGAGGTAGGCGAGCAAATGGCGCTGTTCGAAAGTCAGTTCGCGGACATCTTCCAAGGTCCGCGCGGCTTCAATACGCCAGCGCGCGAGGTCCTCGTGTGTCGTGTCCTCGACCGGGTGAGGCGCGGACGGCGTCGTCACGGTGAGGTGTGCTCGACCGGCTGGTGAGTCGTGGCCCTGCGCGGCGGCGAGGCCGCGCAGGGCTGTCTGTGCGCTGATGAGGTCTCTGCCCCTGATGGATTGCTCGACGTGAGAGAACGCTCTGTCCTTTAGATCGGAGACCAGGGGGCGCATCTCGGCGGGCGTGCTGAGTTCGGCCTCGGCGTACGCGTAGAGGAGAGCATGCCGCCGCTCCTCGACGTCGGCTTCAAGAGCCGGCCCGTCCACGGTGATCAGACTTCCAGCGATACGGACGTCCGCACCCAATGCGTAGAGCCGATTCGCGCTCTCGTGGAGGGCGGCGGCGCGAAGGTATTCGGCGAGGATCGCCCAACGACGTTCGGCCATTGCTTGACGCGCCGTGGCGGTGGTGGTGGCTGCGTCGCGTGCGGCTTGGGCTTGGTCGTGTCCGCCGCGGGCTTGGATGCGGGCGCCGAGCACCGTACCGGCGAAGGTTCCGACGATGGTGCCGCCCACACCGATCGCACCGATCAGCGCGACGGCTATGTCGTTGTCCACGCACTCAACCTCTCACAGGCACACCCGGGTTGACCACGGCTTCAGATTCCTTCCAGGACCCGTGCGAGAACAGCGGCCGAAGCCCTGGTGGCCGCCGCACCGGCCGAGCCGGTCGAGGAAGCGGAAACGGCCCGTCTCAACTACCTGCGGCTGCTCAGCTATCGAGCGGTCCCTCAGGCCTCTGGCTCCTCCGCTTGCGGACAGGGCTGCGCCACTCGCTTGCCACCCTTTCCGAGCGATCCCGCCAGCCAACTCCCACCTGCGGTGACTTCGCTGTATGGGCACAAGAGGCAGGCCTGAGGTGACATTCAGGGTCCCAAGCGGCGGAGCAGCCGGATGGTCCGCCAGGCGGGGGAGCGCAGCGGACCGCCCGCCAGGCCGAAGCGAAGCGGGGGCCAGGCAGCCCCTTCCACCATCGCCGCCGCGGCTATTGCCAGGCCGGGGGGAGCAACAATCTGGCTCTGGGCTGATTCGTCGTGCTCCCGCCGAGCCGGAATGGTTCCTGTATGCGCCGGCGTGTGCGCTGATCGGGGCGGACCGGGCTCGGGCCTCGGGCCTGGCCGGGAACGGCGGAGCGCATTCCGGCGGTGCCCGGCATCACCGTCCTGGACCTGGACCTGCCCGCCGCCCTCGTCACGGTGCGAGAGACGACTTGGGGCCGGCCCACGCCCGTACGCGGCGCGGCCCGCGACGGGCGGTCTGATGGGGTTGTCGTCGCCACCGCGACCCTCGAGCGGCGGGATGGCCGCCTCGTGCGGGTCCTGGACCTGAACGCCCTGACCCCGCGCAGGAAGACGTCTCGGCGGGCGGCGCGCCTGGGCGAGGTGTCCATGGTGATTGTGGGGCCCGGCTGCTGGAGGTACGCGTCATCCCGCCCCCTCTGTATGCGGCAGCTCGCGTGGGAGTCATGCAGGGCACCGGCGATGCTGCTGTCCAGCCATATTGACGTGACTGCTGCGGCAAAACCCCGCAGAGACGAGGCCAGCACGCAACGATCAGTGTTCCCGAACACTCTTTCTTTTACAGTCCCTCGGCTGATCAGCGGTGGGGCTGCGGGGTGGGCCGGCGCCGGGTGGCGTGGATGGAACCGAGCAGACTGAGGGACTGGGCACTGGGGCTGCCAGGTTCGGCGTGGTAGATGACGAGTTGCTGGCCGGGGGCGTCGCGTACGTCGAAAGCCTGGTAGGTGAGGGTGAGAGGGCCGACGTCCGGGTGGAGGAAGTGTTTGGCGTCCTGGGACTTGCCGCGCACGGTGTGGGCGTTCCAGAGGCGGGTGAAGTCAGCGCTGTGCTCAGTGAGGGTGCGGACGAGTTCGCGCAGTCGTGGGTTGTCCGGCCCGTATCCGGTTGCCTCGCGAAGGTTGGCGACGGTGGCCTGTGCTGCCCGGTCCCAATTCACGTAGAAGTTGCGGCCCGCAGTGTCGAGGAAGGTCATGCGGGCCAGGTTGTCCGCCGGCTCGAACGGGGCGTAGAGGGCATCGGCCAGGGCGTTGACGGCGAGGAGGTCCAGGGTCCGGCTCATGACGAATGCTGGAGTGTTCGGGTGGCAGTCCATCAGCTGTCGCAGCGCCGGACTCACCTGCTCGGCGGCGTGGACGGAGGGCCGGTCGTTCGGCGTGGCCCCGGCCAGCCGGTACACGTGCGCGCGTGCGTCCGTGTCGAGGCGCAGCGCGCGGCTGAGCGCGTCGACTACCTGGGGTGAGGGGTTGCGCTCGCGCCCTTGTTCCAGGCGGGTGTAGTAGTCGGCGTTCACTCCGGCCAGGACGGCGACCTCCTCGCGTCGCAGTCCGGCGACTCTGCGGGCCCCGTAGCTCGCCATACCGACGTCCTCCGGCCGCAGGCCGGCGCGGCGTGCGCGCAGGAAGTCTCCCAGGTGGTTGTCGTCCATGTGTGCAGGCTAGGCGGCGGCCCGGTGCGCTGCCTGGGTGTGCCGCACCCAGGCAGCACGCGTCCTGGCTGATGGCCGCTGACCTGCCCAGACTCGGTGGAGCGGGAGGGACCACACCATTTGAGGAGAGGAGTCCGCCATGGCCGGGGCAGTTGAGGGCGACCACGTCGACGTGGTCGGGATGTGGGTGACCGCGGATGGTCACATCCGTCAGGAGCTGTTGCCGGACGGCCGCTACGACGAGGCCCGCGGCGAGCGGCGCAGCGCATACACCGGCCGGTACACGGTGACCGGCAGTCACCTGGACTACGTCGACGACACCGGGTTCACCGTCACGGGCGACATCCGGGACGGAGTGCTCTATCACGAGCACCTCGTGCTCTACCGGGAGCAGAAGTCCTCGTAGAGGAGGCCGGGCCGCGGCCGCCCCGCAGCGGGGGCGAATCCCCCGTCGGCGGACCAAGAAGTCCCGACACGGCAGCCAGTCAGTCAGCCAGCCAGCATCAACGAGAAGCAAGGACCATATCCATGACAGGACAGCGGCTTGACGGCAAGGTCGCGCTGATCACCGGCGCGACCGGCGGGCTCGGCACAGCAACCGCCGAACTCTTCGCCCGCGAAGGCGCCAGGCTAATGATCACCGATATCGCCGAAGGCCCCCTGCGGGACCTGTCCCACCGGATCGGGTCACGCGGCACGGACGTCGTGGCTGCCCGCCTCGATGTCTCCTCCGCGCGGGAGTGGGACGAAGTGATCACCATCGTACGCGACCGGTTCGGAACGCTGGATGTGCTCGTGAACCTTGCCGGCATCCTGGACTGGCCTGGTATCGAGGACACGCGGGAAGAGGTGTGGGACCGCGTCATCGACGTGAACCAGAAAGGCACATGGCTCGGCATGAAGGCGGCGATGCCGCTCCTGCGCGCGAGCGGCAACGCGTCGGTGATCAATACGTCGTCAGTACTTGGACTGGTGGGAAGCGGTGCGGCTGCGGCCTACCAGGCGTCCAAGGGGGCCGTGCGCCTGTTGAGCAAGACCGCCGCGGTCGAGTACGCCCGGCAGGGAGTACGGATCAACTCGGTGCATCCCGGGGTGATCGCCACGCCGATGATCCAGGACCTCCTGGACGACCAGGGCGACCAGCAGCCGGACATACAACGCACCCCCATGCGCCGAGCCGGCCGCGCCGACGAGATCGCACCCGCGATCCTCTTCCTGGCCTGCGACGACTCCTCGTTCGTCACCGGCGCGGAACTGGTGGTCGACGGCGGGCTCACCGCGCACTGAACGACCCAGCCGTACGACGTCCACGTGGGCCTGCCGTGAATGCGTCAATGGCGCGGCCCACCCGGCCCGCGCACCGCACCACTGCACAGCATTTCAGATGCCCTGCACCAGCGCCTGCACTCGCACTCACCTTCTCCAGGGACCGCACTATGACACCTGCAACCGCATCCGCCGCAACATCCCAATCCACAGAGTTCGCTGGGAAGATCGCCCTCGTCACGGGAGCCGCGCGAGGGGTGGGCCGGGAGACCGTGGCGCTCCTCCACGCCGGCGGCGCCCGGGTCGTCGCCCTCGACCTCCGCCCCGACGTCACGAACCTGGCGGAAGAGTTTCCCGGCGTCGTCGCGACGAACGGTGACATCACCCAGGAGAAGACCGCCCACCGCGCGGTGGCAACGGCCCTGGACGCCTTCGGCGGACTGGACATCCTCGTGAACAATGCCGGGCGCACCCTGAACAAACCCGTCACCGAAACCACGGCCGAGGACTGGGACACCGTGATGGCGGTCAACGCCCGCGGCTCCTTCTTCTGCGCCCGCGAAGCGTTCCGGACCATGAAGAGCCGCGGCGGCGGCGCCATCGTCAGCACCGGCTCGTACGCCTCCACCGTCGCCCTCCCCGAAGGCGTCGCCTACAGTGCGTCGAAGGGCGCTCTGGCCCAACTGACCAAGGTGCTCGCCGTCGAGGGCGGCCCGCTGGGCATCCGCGCCAACCTCGTGGCCGCGGGCGTCATCGAGACGGACTTCCTCGACACGATCCGCCCCGACAGCCGCGCCTACCTGGCGTCCTTCGCCGCCGCGCAGCCCCTGGGACGTGTGGCTCAGCCCGAGGAGATCGCCGAGGTCCTGTGCTTCCTCGTCTCGCCCCGCTCCAGTTTCGTCACGGGAGCCGTGGTCGCCGCTGACGGCGGTTTCACCGCAATCTAGCGACGCATCAGACAGCACATCATCTGGCGACCACGGCCCGCCCGCAGGCCCTGGTCGTCGGCACTTCCACCGGATGATGTAACCGGGAGGTGCCCGAGTCGCGCAGCGGCACTGTCAGGCGCCCTAACCGTAGCCGCCGACTCCAGCACTCCACGACGGGGATCGCCAGCGGACTGTTTTCCGCTATCGGGTCTGCGTGGCTGACCGATCGGCCGTATCCGCCGCTGTGTGGGTGCGGGTGACGCCAGGTTAAGGTGCTTGTCCACGTCAAGACGGAAGGTGCCGTACGGGTTGATGGTGGACCAGAAAAGCGCGGTCGGGCCGCGCCGCTCCTCGTCGGTCAGCTTCTTCGCTCACGCCGGTTCGGCCAGGGCCTGCTGCATCAGCAGGGTGTTGACGTGCATGAGCGCGGACTGGAGCCGGTGCAGGGCGAGCATCGAAGTCTCGGCGTGCTCAGAACCATTGCCCCGAAGGCTGCGGGCCACCTCACCTGGGCCGAGGAGAGACCCAGCGGGCGTCGGCGGAATCTCTCCTACGAAGAAGAGGAGGCCTTCTGGGCGTTCGCCGTGATCGAAGTCCTGCGTCTGACCGGTGTTCGCAACGAGGAGCTTCTGGAACTCACACACCACAGCGTCACCCAGTACCGGCTCCCGTCCACCGGCGAGGTCGTCCCGCTGCTGCAGATCGCTCCGTCCAAGACCGACACCGAGCGACTCGTGCTGGTCAGCCCGGAACTCGCCGACGTCCTCAGCGCCATCATCAGTCGGCTGCGTCGCCCCAGCGGGATGGTTCCGCTGGTGGCCGCCTACGACGTCCGTGAGAAAGCAAGCGGATACAAGGCGGTCTACTCTACCGAGACGATCGAGGCCCACCGAGCCTTCATCGCCCGCCGACGAGCCTCCCGCCCCGGGGAGGAGTACCGCATCCCGACAGAGGAGGAGTGGGACGCCTTCCTCTCTCACTTCGAGAAGCGGAAGGTATCCATCGGTACATGCGCACGCGCCTTCGGATCCCCTTGCATCCATGAGCACGCTTGTCTCAGATGCTCGCCCCTCTGGCCTGATCCAGCCCAACGCTCACGGCTAACTGACATCCGTGACAACCTGATCGCCCGGATCGCTGAGGCGGAGCGGGAAGGATGGCTGGACGAAGTCGAGGGCCTCCAGGTCGGCCTCACCGGCGCGCAAGGCAAGCTGGACCAGCTCGATGCCGAAGCAGCCCGCCGACCCTCCGCAGTCGATCTCGGCATGCCGACCTTCGCCGACGTCGCCATCCGCACCACCACTACGTCGACGGACCAGCACCGTCCCTGAAATCCATGGCTGCCACGAAGCTGAACTGCCTACGCTCCGACCCATGCGAACTGTCTTCGTGTTTTCCGCAAATGAGCGAGCTGCGACCGTCGCCTCGCTCAATCGGCATCTGCCCGAGCAGCGCAATCCTTGGACTCTGGACGGCAACCTCTACATCGACATCGATGATGAGCAGACCGGCTACCTCTTCTCCGATTGGGATCCCGAGGATGTGGCGATCCTCGAAGCGGCCGTCGGACATCACCCCACTTGGGCGGTGCAGATCGACATCTCCGGGCGGATCGACGGCACCGCAGAGGTTCACCGAATGATCGCGCTGCTGCTTGAGCATGGAGGCGTGGCTACGGACGACTACACCCCCCACCCTTGGACCCTGCCGGAAATCCTGTCTGGAACGGTGATCGACGGCCTGCGGTTCTTCGACTTCCGCGGCTACCACGAGTTCAACCGCGAGCACGGGCGCTCCTGACTCTGTCCGCTACTCCCTCCTGCGCCCCGGCCCCGCCCAGCGCGGCCGCCTGGGGGAGATCCGCGACAACCTCCCCGACCGGAGCGCCGAAGCCGAGAAAGAGGGTTGGCTCGGCGAAATCGAGGGCCTGCGCGTCAGCCTCGCCGGCGCCGAATCCAGAATCGACCAGATCGCTTCCGCGCCCGGCAGCGTGGCGATCAACCTCGGCACGTCGCGCAAGGCCCCGGCTCACCCCGCCCAAAAGGAGGGAGCAGAGTCGCTGAGACAATCGCGCGATGATCAGCAATGAGATCCGGTTCGATTGCCAGCACCGTGGCGACAGGGGTCCGCTCGTGGTCGTCCCTCACATCGACGGAGCACCACTCACCGAGCTGATCGATGAGTACGAGATCGCGGCCGGGATGCAGCCTGCAGGTGATGCCTACGGTGGTCTGATTCCGGAGTTCTTCCGGTTCGGCCCGATGCAGGACCATTTCCTCGGACTGTCCACTAGAGGGTGTCTGACAAATGATCACCTGGTTGGTTCGCGGAGCCAGAGGATCAGGGAGGCCAGGACGACTGCGGCGCGGTAGCGGTCGGCGAGCTTGTCGAATCTGGTTGCGATCGCACGGAACTGCTTGAGGCGTGCGAAGCATCGTTCGACGACGTTGCGGGCGCGGTAGGCCTCCTTATCGAAGGCGGGCGGCCGGCCGCCGAGGCGCCCTCGGCGGCGGCGGTTGGACGCTTGGTCGCGGCGTTCGGGGATCGTGGCGGCGATGCCCCGGCGCCGCAGCAGGTGCCGGATCGCCCGGCTGGAGTAGGCCTTGTCGCCCAGCAACCGCTGGGGTGCCGTGCGCGGGCGTCCCGTAGTTGGGCGGGGAACGCGGATGCCGTCGAGGACCTGGGCGAACGCGGTGGCGTCGTTTCTGTTGCCGGGGGTGAGCACGATCGACAGGGGCAGGCCCCGGCCGTCGACGGCGAGGTGGACCTTGGTGGTCAGCCCGCCTCGGGACCGGCCGAGGGCCTGATGCGCCTGCGAGCGGCCCGGATCGTCCAGTTCGTCCCCGCCCGGCTCCCCTTTTTGCGGGCGCCGGAGGCGTGTTGATGGGCCCGGTTGACCGTGGAGTCGACAGCGACGGTCCACTCGACCCGACCCACTGCGTCGTCACGGACCTGGACCTGCTCCAGCAGTTTCGCCCAGGTGCCGTCCGCTTCCCAGCGGGCGAACCGCTCGTAGACTGTCTGCCACGGCCCGTACCGCTCAGGCAGATCACGCCACGGAGCCCCTGTCCGCAACCGCCACAGCACACCGTTGACCACCTGCCGATGATCCCGCCACGGACGACCACGCCCGTCCACCCGCGGCAACAGGGGCTCGATGCGCTCCCACTCCACGTCCGTCAACTCACCTCGACCTGCCACAAGATCAATTATCAGGCTGGCCTAGTCGCGCTGTGGCCAGGTGGGGCCCTGATCAGTCCAGACGACGCCCTTGTTGCGGCAGAGGCAGAAGGGGTGGCCAATGGGGTCGGTGTAGACGCGGAAGCCGTAGCCCTCGGGGCCGATGCGGTCCCGCTGCAGGGTCGCACCGAGGGTCAGGACGCGGGACTGTTCGGCCTCGATGTCGTCGACTTCGAAGTCCAGGTGGAACTGCTTGGGGTGCTCGCTGTCGGGCCACTGCGGGGCGCGGTAGTCCTCCACCTGGATGAAGGCCAATTCGATCTCACCGAACTGGATGCCGGCCCAGTGCCCGTTGCTGCCCTCCTTGACCGGGAGCGCCGTCACCTCGGAGTAGAAGGCGGCCAGCTTCATCGTGTCCGGGCAGTCGATGATGAAATCGGTGAGTCGCAGCATCCGGCGATCTTGCCACAAGATCGAATGAGCCTCTAGGTCGTGGCTTTTAGTTGATCTTGCGGCAGGACGAGGTGAGTTGACGGACGCCGCATGGGAACGGATCGAGCCCTTTGTCAGACAGGGCCTAGCGCGATGGGGCCGAAGACCCCCGTCCTCGGTTGTGAATGCGGTGAGTGGGGGTGCTGGCCGCTCATGGCCCGCATCACCGCGACAGCGGATCTCGTAACTTGGGACGCCTTCGAGCAACCCCACCGCAAGACCCGCGACTACGTGGCATTCGGTCCGTTTCAGTTCGACCGCCACTACTACGATGACGCCTTGCAGGCCCTGAACGCGGTGATCGGCTCCGCCGCCGACGACGACACGAGCGCATGAACACTGCCGTCAGTCCGTCTTGCCGCACATGGAGCCCAGGGGCGCGGAGGCCAGCGGCGGGGGGACTCGCCCTCACCCGTCGGCGACGGGCAGGTTGTGCCACCAGTGACCGCATCCGCCGGAGCAGAAGCGTTCGCGGCGCCGTTCGTCTGCGACCGCGAGGACCTCGACCAGTAGCCGGAACGCCTTGCGTCGTTCGTCGACCGGGGTGAGGCCGGCGATCTTCCCCAGTTGCTGGTCGATCGGGCCGCAGGTGATCAAGACCGCCGGGGTGTGCGTCGGGCGCAGCCCGGCACGTCGGATGCTCTCCGGTCCGTCTTCGGTGACGGCGCGCGCCTGCACGCAGTGGTGGCGCAGGAACAGGAGTATCTCGGCCTGCTCCTCCGGGCTGTGGGTGTCGAACCACTCGATGCCCTGTGACATCGCGCGCAGTCCTTGGGCGAGTTCGTTGAGGATGATGTCCCGCTCGGTCATGATCAGCTTCCGCAGGCCAGCGAGGCGAAGACCTCAGCGGTCTCGTCGACGAAAACGCACCGTTGCTGCACGGCCTGCCGACAGTCTTACGGGTCGAGAGCCGCCACGGCCCGGACTTCGAGCCATCGGTCCCAGGGACCGGCCGGGGCAAGGAACCGTGTCGTGTACTCGGAGCCGAGAATCTCATCGAGGTACAGAAGCGTCCCAAGGACGATTGCCTGGTCGTAGTCGAGGTCGGGACGCGACAAGTAGCGATCAAGGTATGCGCTGAGCAGTTCGGCATCCGCTGCAGTACCGAACTTCGCAAGGGCGACGCAGTATGCAGCGCCCGCATACGGCCCCTCGCTGGCCAGCAGGAGCTGGCCTATGAGCTCGCGGAACTCGGACCTGTGGGCCACAGCAACCAGCCAGGCGGCAGTCTTGCGCTCGCGCCATCCACCCTCGAAGAGGACGCCGAGCTCCGCCGGAGTGATTTCGTACGCAGCGTGAGCCAGATCCCGCACAAACGCGGAGCGCTCGACCGGGCTCAATCGGAAAACGCTCCCGCCCAACCGAAGGTATCGCCGATCAGGCGTGACGAACCGCCGAACCAGATCCTGCAACTCGGGATCGCTCTGGACATCACGCATAGCCGCATCCTGACCCGGGACGGTACTCATGTGCCACAGGTTTGCCGACTGCCTCAACGGACCGTAGTTACTGCTTCAGAGAAGCATGCGTTTTCATGCCGGCACGGGGTCGGGTAGTCGCGGCCGCAGGTCCCCAGGGCGGCCTTGCGGAGTTCGAAGTGGGCCAGGAACTCGTTCCGCTCGGTGGCGGTGAGTTCGCGGTACTCCTCACTGGGCCGCTCGGCTCTGCGGCGAGCGATGAAGGCCTGGTGATGGGAGATCACGTCCTCCGGGTAGATCGCTGATGGTGGAGTCGGTTATTGGAAGCCTCGGAATGCCTCGATCGAGGTCACATCCCGCGGTCAGGGCCGAACCGGGGAACGGGGCGTTCCTCTGGGTTCATGGGCAAGTACTGGAGCTCGACCGGGCCGGGGTAGAAGTACGTTCCATGGGGATGGATGACCTCTTCGCCGATGAGGTGGCGGTAGAGCCACTCGGCGAAGCCCATGGCGTGTTCCCAGTAGCCGCCTTCGTCGCGGTCGTGCATCACCACGCTCCAGCCGGGTGTCCGCGGGCTGCGGCTGAGGAAGATGTGGAAACCGAAGTCGGTCGACAGTGCGGGGACCAGGACTCCGTCGGCGCCGGTGTCCGGGTGGGGAAGACCGTCCCAGTCAGCATCTCGAAGTTTCCGTTGATCAGCAGCAAGGAGCCGGGCTGAGGGACGGTGACCGGTGCTCCGGTGCGGACCGTGGACGGTGCGGATCAGGGCGGGCAGCACCGGGGGAGGGTGCCTCTGCCGTCGAATGCCCTGCGGGTAGTCCTGGCCCCGGTCGACCTGGTCTGGGCGCGCCTGGACCGTCCGGTCGCCCGGGAGCTGGTGGAGGCCGCGGTGGGCAGCGAGCTGGAGCGGGTGATCGGTTTCGCCGGTCGCACGCAGGCGCCGCAGGTCCTCGCCGACCGGCTTGCCCGGCGCCTGGACGAGCAGATGCGTCTGGGCAAGCCGATCCAGGACCCGGTGGGCTGGCTGATCGGCCGGGCCCTTCCGCAGCGCCGGCTGTGCGCGCAGTCCCGGTGCGACGAGGGCGCGCTGCTCGACTCCGGCCGGGACTGCCCGCGCTGCGAGGACCGGCCGCCCCACCCCGGCGAGCCGGCCGCTGACGCATCAGCCTCCTTCAAGGCAGGAACACCAGGTGCCGCGTGTCCTCGTCCTGGGCGAGCAGCGAGAGTCGGGCTCCGGGGTGTGGCTGCTCGCGGCGCACCATGCTGCGCGTACCGTCCGGGTGACTGGTCAGCTCGACCATCCCGGCCACTGGTGCCTACCAAGTCCACCGCGTAGAACTGTGATCCCGGGGGTCGGTGGAGAGAGGCTGTTGTGATGCGGTTATTGGCCGGGCGCTACGAACTGTCGGATCGTCTTGGCTCGGGTGGGATGGGGGAGGTGTGGCGGGGCTGAGACCGAGTCCTGCACCGGACCGTGGCGGTCAAGGTCCTGCCTGGTTTTGCAGCGGACAACCAGGCTGCGGATCGGCTGGAGCGCGAGGCTCGGGCCGCCGCCAGGATCTCCGACGATCATGTGGTGACCGTTCACGACTACGGCCGTGACGGCAACACGGTCTACGTGGTGATGGAGCTGGCCGACGGTCGCGCTCTCGACGCGGTTCTGCGTGAGGCGGGGCTGCTCGGCCTGGGGCAGGCTGTCGACTGGACGCGTCAAGTGTGTCTTGCGCTCGCCGCCGCCCACGCGAAGGGTGTGGTGCACCGCGACATCAAGCCGGCCAACGTGATGATCGGTTCTGGTGGCAAGGTGAAGGTGGTGGACTTCGGGATCGCTTGGTTCGACCCCGCGCTGGGTCTGGAGCGGCTCAGCCGCAGTCACGCGGTCCTGGGCAGTGCGCCCTGGATGTCTCCCGAACAGGGCCGGGGCGGCTCCGTGGACCACCGGTCGGACCTCTACTCCGTGGGCTGCCTGCTCCACCAACTGCTCACCGGACGGACCCCGTTCGGGCAACGGGACGCTGTGGGTCAGCTCCTGGCGCACGCGATGGAGACCCCTGACCGTCCGAGCGCCCGACGCGCGGGCGTACCTGACGAACTCGACCGGCTGGTGCTCGACCTGCTGGCGAAAGAGCCGGGCAGTCGGCCCGCTTCCGCCCTGGATGTCGCGGACAGGCTCCAGGTGATCGGCGCCGCGCTCGGCAAAATTCCCGACGCGGAGCGAGTAGCGGTTCAGCCCACGGAGGGCACGCGACAGTTACCCGCCTCGGGGGAGGGCAGCGGCACGGTCGGACTGCCGACGGAAGGGGACATCGATGCCCCGGCACCCGCTTCGCCCGGCCCGGAAACCGCGGAGGCAGAGCACCCGCAGCCGGTGCCACCTGCCGGCCAGATGATGAAGCGCCGTACGCTGCTCGTCGGCGCGCTGCTCACCGTGGTGACCGGCGGCGTAGTCGCTGTCACGGTGCTTCGAGACCCCCCGAGCGGTGGTGGAACGGACGGCAAGGGCAGCAAAGCCCCTGCCCGGCAGAGCCCTGGAGCCACAGGCGCTCCGGCGCAGGTGATGTGGCAGAAGTCCGCCAAGGCCCTCCCCCTTCCCGTCGCCCGCTGTGGGAAGGCGGTGCTCGCTGACGGTGAGAAAGTCCTGCACGCCGTGGACATCGGATCCGGCCGGGAGCTGTGGGCGTTTCCGAACGCCCCGGAGGACAAGGAACACGACTGGACCGTCAGTGCGGCTGGGGATCTCTACACCAGCAGCGGGCGTCAGGTCAACCGTGTGGACGCCGTCTCGGGAAAGAACCAGTGGAGCTACACATTGCCGCTGGCTAACGACAGCATCAGCGCTTCCCGAACGGCTTCCCTCACCTTCTCTGCCGACGGCAAGGCCCTCTATGCGGCGATGGCCGACATGGTGGCCGCGCTGAATCCCGCAACGGGTGAGGTGCTGTGGACATGGAAGTCACCCAAGGCGCCGATCACCGGGCTGCACGCACCCTCCGACAGAATCATCTTGATTCGAGCTACGGCCGCTGCCGGCAACATGCTCTACGCGCTCAGTCCCCTCACCCGCGGGGTGATGTGGCAGGGCTCCGTCGACACAGTCGAAGCTGTCCACAACGGCCAGGTGTTCACGGAGGGTTACAACAGGAAGCCGGGGATGTCCGTACTGAACATCGTTGACGGTGCGGTGCGATGGGAAGCGGAGGGGGCCCCGGATCTGTATTTTCCCGCGGTCAAAATCGGCGTATACGCCGATCTCACGGAGAGGACCCTCACGGGGATCTCACTCGACACCGGCAAAACCGTGTGGAAACAGACTGGCTACTACAACCCGGCAGCGGTTGGCACCCGTCTCATAGCCGGCGCCGCCCGCGACTCCGCGGACGCCGCGATGGCCACCGCGGCGTTCGACCCGCGCGATGGCCACGTGCTCTGGAAAACACGCGACACCTTCCCGGTCCCCACCCCCCGGTCCGAAGATGGGGCCGGCCTCGGCACCCCGCGCTGGATACTGACCGGAACCCGCGTCCAAGGCGGATTCGCCGCGCTCGCCCCCGAGACCGGCGAGATCACCTGGACGGCCTCATTTCCCGGCGAATACATCCACCGCGCGAGTCAGGACAAGGAGAGCGGCACAGTGTTCGTTGTCACCGGCAAGTCGATGACCGACCAAAATGACCCAGCCGGCAGCCTCTACGCGATCCGCCTTCTGGACTGACGCGGGACTGCACACACATCGCAACCCACCCGCGCCTGCCGACCGCAGTACCGAACGCTTCAACCACACCCAGCTCGACGGACCGGCCAACTTACGGCTCACGGCCTGCACCAGCAGCGAACCGCGGCTCGCGAGACCCACCTGCACATGGACAACGACCATCGATGTCCCCCGCACTCAGCTTGACGTTTAATCCGTAGCCTCGAACGGCGTCTCGTACTTGTTCCCTCACCGCGGATTCGCCGGACGTGAGGTCGGCCTCTGCCTGATCTGTGCTCTGGCTATCGAATGCACGTGAGCCAGGTGGGGGGCGTGCGGATGAGTCTGCTGGGTGGGGAGCCGGGATGTGAGGCGTTCGCGACGCTGTCGCGCTTCCGGGCGGAGCTGTACGCATCGATGACCGGACGGGCGGACGCCTTGTTCTAGCTGACGGACGCCTGCTGTGTAGTGACGGTCCGGTTCGGACGCTGGTCGATCGCGCGCTTGCACCCGAACACCGCCGTGGTCACGGCGCGTTGTATGGCGCTCTCAACCGGGGCTGCCTGGCTGTGTCCCGGCTGCGGCGGTCCCTGGCCGGGCTGCCGTTGCCGAAGGCGGCGGGCGGCCGCCTAGTCCTGGCCGTCGACGTTGGCCGTTCAGCGTGCGTTCAGGTGCTTGCGGACGCATTGCGCGTACTGGCGGAGGCTGTCGGGCTGGTAGCACTCCTGCGTGTTGTTCGCGTACCAGACCATGAAGACGGCCATCAGCCCGGACACCATGATCGCGAGGGAGGACGTCACCACGGCGGTGACTGCTTTGCCCCGGCCCGCACCGGTCCGCTTGGCCGTCATCAACGCGGCGATGCCCAGGATCAGGCCGATCACGGCGATTGGGCCGCCGATGAAGACGACCGAGGTGCACAGGCCGGTGATGCCCAGCGTCATGGCGGTGGCGGCCAGAGTGTTCTTCGGCGCCGGCCGGCCCGGTGTCCTCCGGGTCGGCGCCGTCCGCGTCCGTATGCCTTGGTCCTCGGCAGACACCGTGTCAGTCAGTGGAGTCTTGGTCTCCTGAGCGTTCATCAGCCTGTCCTTTCATCCGTCAACTGGTGAGACCCCGATTCTGATTTCGAAGGCCCCGCCACACATCACGGAAAGGCGGGAGGATTCCCTCCCCCGATCAGGGGAGGGAGCCGACAAGCCGCCCGGTCATACTTGTCCGGTTATGTTGAGAGGAATCCGGCCGCTGCTGCGCGGCTCCACGTACTGGGGTGCGCTCTTCGCCTATGGCGGCGCGTTGGCGAGCCTTCCGCTGCTGCCCTTCGCGGCTCTACCGGCGATGGCATGGTCATCGGCGTCCGCAGGGGTGCAGTTCGCTCTGGTCCTGCTGGTCTGGTCCGTACTGATCGGTGTGATCGGGCTGGCTCGGACCACGCGGCGGGTGCTGATCGCTTGCGCCCGGCGGATGCTGGGGGTGCCGTTGCCGGACCCCGTGAGCCAGCCTCTCCGTGCGGGCTCGCCCGATGACGGGACAGCTCCGTCCACCGTCTCGGGCGCCGATCGACTGCGGACTCCGCTGTGGTTGCTGTCGCATGTGGTGCTGGGGTGGCTGGGCGCCCAGTTGAGTGTCCTGCTGTTCGTCATGGGCCTGCTTCTACCCGGAGGTTGGGCCGGCGCCGAGGCCGGGTTGAGTGTGAACGGCTGGTCACTGCACGCCGAGAGCGGCTGGCAGAGCTGGACGGCGGCGCTCTGCTGTCTGCTGCTGGCCGCAGTCCTGTGCCTGGCGGTCACCCACACTCTGCGATGGCTGGCGCTCCGGCTACTGGGTCCGTCGTCGGCCGAGCGGCTCGCGCTGGCTGCCGAGCGGGAACGGGGCCTGGCCGAACGCAACCGGCTGGCCCACGAACTCCACGACTCGATCGGGCACACCCTGACGGCCGCCACGATCCAGGCAGCGGTGGCGGGCGAGATGCTCTGCGCCGACCCGGCGGCGGCGCGGGCCGCCCTGCGCAGCATCGAGGAGTCCACGCGGTCCGCCCTGGAAGACCTGGACTACGTGCTGGGAATGCTGCGCGAGGAGAAGACGGGCGCGACGCCGGCTCGGTCCCTGGCCGACCTGCCGGAACTGTTCGACCGGCTCCGGCACGCGGGCGCCGTGGTCGAGCCGGAACTGTCCGGCGACCACGCGCAGGTGCGGGGCACTCTCTCCCGGGCGGCGTACCGGATCCTGCAAGAGGGCCTGACCAACGCGCTGCGGCACGGCGCCGACGGCCCGATCCGGGTCACGGTGACGGCCGCGCCGGAGTCACTGGAGCTCGACGTGGTCAACCGGACCGCAGGCGAACGCGCAGTGAGCCCGCACGCGTTCCCGACGTCCGGGCACGGCCTGTCCGGCCTCATGGAGCGGGTGCGGCTCCTGCACGGCGAGATGGAGGCCGGTCCGGACGGACCGGATCACTGGCGGCTCGCGGTCCGACTGCCGGCACGCGTGCCCGCATGATCGGCTCACCAGCGGGCGCAGCGGCCCGGACCGGCTCCGCCGAGAGCGCGTCCATCACACCTGACACCACGGGGACCTCCGGCTGCACCACCCTGCTGATCGCGGACGATGACGAAGTGACCCGCAGCGGTCTGCGCACGCTGCTCGCACGGCAGCCCGGGATCACCGTCGTCGGGGAAGCCGCCGACGGCATCGAAGCGGTCGAGCGGGCACGGCAGTTGACGCCGGACGTGGTCCTCATGGACGTGCGGATGCCGCGACGCAATGGCATAGAGGCCACCCGGGAGCTCCTCGCCGGGCCGGGCAGCCCCCCGAAAGTCGTGGTGATCACCACCTTCGAGAACGACGACTACGTCACGGCCGCGCTCAGCGCCGGAGCCAGCGGCTTCGTACTCAAACGACTCCCCGTCCCCAAGATCGCTGAGGCGGTGCGGGTGGTCGCGGCGGGCGAGGCGATCCTCTTCCCCACGGCTCTGCGCCAGATGGTCTCGGCTCGCCCCCGGAAGTCCGCCGAGGCACTGCCGCGGGCCGCTCTGACGAGCCGGGAGGAGGAGGTACTGCGTCTGATGGCCACCGGCCGATCCAATCCGGACATCGCGCAGTCGTGCGAGGTAAGCCTGGAGACGGTGAAGACGCACGTCGGCAACATTTTGACCAAGCTCGGCGCGCAGAACCGGACCCACGCAGTGGTGATCGCGTACGAAACCGGCATGGTCGTGCCCGGGATCGCGGACTGACACAGCCTTCGGGCACGTCCACGTCCACGTCGACGCCAGGCGGTCACGGGGGCCACGAAGCTCGCCCGTTCGCCTCGCTCAGCCCGGTGGCCCCTCATCGGCCCCGCTTTTCGCCGGTGGACCAGCCGTGTTCCCTCAGGACGGGGCCTGGCGCTGTGGGCCCGCACGCCCACCGGTTTTCGCCACCACGTCCGGCGAGAACTACTGCAACGCTCGTCTTCGTCCTCAACCGCACACCCTGGTGGCTGGTCCTGCTGGTCCCGCACTTCGTGGGAACGGTGGCCGGCTGTTTCCAGAAGGTCGATGCCGAACAGCACCGTCACCGCCGCTTCGGGGCCATCGGCGTGCACGTGGTCGCCCTCCTGGTGGCCCTCATCAGCCTGAGGGTGATCAGCCGGTGGTACATCTTCGCCGCCGCCCTTGGCTGGATGCTTGTCGCCGGATCCGCGATGAACAGCACGGGCGCCGGCCCGAAGGCGGCGCGGCGATGAGCGACGACTACGGCCATCAGGTCCGCAGTCCGGAGATCCTGACCGGCGGGGCGGAGCACGAGCTGCACTCGCTGCGTTCGAGGCTGGAAAAGGTCGACATGGGCAGGGGGCTCTCGGGAAGCCGGGAGTTGTCGTTGGTGATGTGGAGTCGCCGCGTCCGGACTTCGGGGGCAGTGGGTGATCAGCGCTGCGGTGGTGCCGTCGCCGGGCGCTGCGCGAGGGCCGGTGCTCAGCGGCGGCGAGGTGTTCGGCTGGCCTAGCCGCCCATGTGGTGGATGATGTCTCCGATCTTGCTCGCGAGGTCCCAGTCGAAGTCGTCGTCGTACTCGGGCATGGGGATGGGACAGGGATAGATCCCTACAAGCTGGGCCTGGCCGGTGCTTGAGGCCCGGCCGATTGACTGGATCGCGGAGATCTCGGCCCTGATGAGCGCCTCGATCGGGGATACCAGCTCATCGATCTCCGGGATGCCCACCGCAGCCCACTCAAACGCATCAAGGACGATCTCGGCGTTCGAGGAGAGCGTCTCGACCGCGGCCTTGTTGAGGTGGATGTGGTAGCGGAGGTCGGCGAAGCCGTCCGTGTCACAGGCGACCTGCGGGGTCTCCGATTCCAGAATCTGCCGCTTGAACGCCTCCAGCGCCTGGCCCGTCAGTTGCTGCTGCGCCGCCTCCTTCTCCCAGTCTGGCCGGACCGCCGTCAACAGGTCGTGCGCGGACGGCTTCGGCCTGGACCGCGCCTTGAGCGAGCGCCGCGCCGCGGCCTCCACGTCCAGTGCTGCCGCCACGTCGAATCCCTCGAGGTACTCCCAGCGCTTCAGGCGCTCCAGGATCTGGGCGGCCCGCTCCTGCACCTGCTCTTCAGTGACCTGGTCGCTGTGGTCCGACACGCTTGCCCTGCCTTCCCTGTTGCCCGCAGACATCGACTCCACCATTGAGCGGGAAAGTGCGCTTTGCGCCCAGTAGTTGAACCAGCCAGCCTCTCAGCTTGTTCTTTATCTACCAAGATCTTCCAGTCTTGCCGATGGCCTTGAGGGTCTCGGGGTGTTTGACAGTCTTGCCGACGTCGTAGCGGGGTGCCCGGTGCTTGTTCTTGGTGCCGGGCGGGCGTCCGGGGCCGGCGCCTCGGGGTTTGGGAACACGGGTCGGGCAAGCGAGGTTGGCGCGGATGTTTCTGAACCCCCGGCGGACCCGGGCCGGGGTGAGTCGGCTGAGGGTGGTGGGTTTCTCCCACGGTCGGCGGAGGTCCGCGGCGAGGGGCCGGGCGAGCCTGAGCTGGGTGTGCGCGACGATCAGGAGCCAGGTCCAGCGGTCCGCGGCCTTCGGGTGCGGAGTTTCGGGGTGGTCCAGCCGAGGGTCTGCTTCGCGAAGCGGAAGGTGTGCTCCAGGTCGAAGCGGCGGAGGAACGCCTGCCAGTAGCGGTCCACGTCGTCCGGGGTGGCGCCGGTCTTGGAGGACCATAACCACACCGGCGGAGCGTCCCGGTCCTTCGATAGACGCTCGACCTTCAATCGGATCAACGTGCCCTCGAACAAGGGAAGTTCGCCATCGTGGTCGAGCCAGGAAGAGCGGTGGGTGAGCCGGGGATGGCTCGGTCCCACGCTTGGGGGTCTCGGCCTTGCCGTAGTTGGTGGTGCCGGTGACCGTGGTGATCGCGGGCTCGGGCCAGGTCTCCGGCTTGGTGAACCGGAACTCCGGACCGTGCTTGGGTGGCCGGCCGTTCGTCCCCGGTTGGCGAAGCGGCTTCGGCAGACGCATGACGCGGTCGGAGCGGATCCGGCCGACCACCTCGACCGGCAGGTCGCGCAGGACCCAGGCCAGGCGGGTGACGTCGTAGCCGGCGTCGCTGACGATCACGATGTGCAGGTCCCCGGTATGCCACAGGCTCGCAGCGATGAGCCGCTCGACGACACCTCGCAGCTGGGCGGCGGTGACCGCGGTCGCGTCGTCGGCCGGGCCGAGCCGGGCCGGGCCGCGTCCAGGATTGCGGTCCATGACGTGGCACCCGGCTCCAGCACGGCGACGAAGGAGCAGGGCCAGCCCGGGATGAACTGGGACGCTGTCTTCGCGCGGCCGTAGACATGGCAGAACAGCCGGTCCGCCGAGCACGGCGCGTCCGAGCGAAGCCACGGCGACACGACCGCCAGGACCAGCGCCCGCCGTCGAACCGCGGCAGCGACAGCCCGGCCAGCACCATCCGCAGCTGACCGGTGTCGATCCTGCCGTGGTTCAGGCCGCCGTGCATCGCTCCGTGGCCACGTCGATGCTCGGGCAGCAGCGTCAGGTCCACCGGGGACTTCACCGCACCGTCTGCACACAACATCGCGTCCACCAGCTCGAACAACTCGTCGCGGCGCGCGGTCAGACACTCGTAGAACTCGCCCCGGAAGCGTGACGCTTCCGCGAACGCTTCCCTCCGGCCAGCGTCAGGCAGCAGACTCACCATCACGGCCTTCTTCTTGGTCACGTGCACCTTGGTCGGAGCACATGATCAGACGAAGGCCGCCCCCACGTCCCGTGAATCCATACGCGAGGCACCCAGTTCGAAGATCATTCGAGCTGACACGCGGCTGCGTCAAACTGTCTCGGCGCTGATGACGACATCAACGGCGCGAGCCCATCCCTGCGGATCGTCAACCGAGACCCGAACCCGCCACCTGCCTGGTTTTCCGGGCAGAGTGGTGCTGAATCGGCTCTCGCCAATGACATCCCCCACTACTAGCCGACCGTCACTCAGTAGAAGATGCCCGTCAAATACCGTGATCAGAGACTCGCTGTCAGTTCGTTGGTCATCCGCGTCACCGTGATCCTTGAAGATACGAACTTTGACCAGCACAACCTGGGCCTGGACCCGAACGATAACGTGCGTGTCGCACGCGGCAGCAGGAGCGCCGTCGAGGGACAGCGTCGTGGGGATCCACTCGGTCGAACCCAGCGCCATCACCGGGTGATTCACATACAGGTCTACCCCTGCGATCTGCACAGCCTGACTCCTAGCCCATCCGTGACGTTCAGCGGAGGATAGAACCAGGCAGTGACAAGAAGGTCCCCAGGTTAAAGAACAAGATCAGACCGCGTTTGAGATCTCAGTCGATCGTGGCGCTCACGTGCTCTACCCTCTGCGGGTGATCGATGAGACGTTCCCTTTCGTCGGTGAGTTCAGGGAGCTTGGGCACGGGAGGCCGGACGGGCCGTCGCTCCGGTCCGCCGTTCGCACCCAGGAGCCTAGATACGCTCGCGAGTTGGTCGAGTACCTGCGTGCCGGTACGGTCCTGGCCGTCACGACCACGCTCGTGCGCGACGTTCTGAGCCCCGACAACGCGGTGATCGGCGGGTTGCACCTGCTGACAGACGGGCATTGGCTCTGGTACTCGGACCTGGCCCACTATGTCGAGCGCCATCATGTGGCGCTTGACCCGAGGTTCGTAGAGCACGCCCGGTGCAACCACTGGACTGCTCCGCTCGTAAGCAATGCTGACCTACTCGCGATGGAGGTCAAGCTTCTCGGGGAAGCCGCGGACTGAAACTCCGCTGCAAGCCAGCGCGTCCGTTCATCCCGCAGAGGTACGGGTAAGCGGCCGGGGACCAGGCCGTGACGCCGGTCCTTGGCGTGTGAGCCGCCGAAGCATGATGCCGATCATCGCCCAACGGATCACGCTCTCCGGACTAACCTGGCTGGCCTCGTAGTCTTTCACCAGACGCCGGTGAGCGGTGACGCACGACAGCGTGCGCTCTACCGCCCACCGCTTCGGCTGGACCTGGAACCCGCGCTGGCCGAGATCCTTTCGGACGAACTCCAGGTCGCGGCCGAGGATCTGCGCGGTCCAGTCGACCAGGCGGCCAGCGAAGCTCTGATCAGCCCAGATCGATCCACAGCAATGGACGCCTCGCGTCGTGATGGAGTTGCCCGCAGCGGCCGGTAACGGGCGCGCGGCCAGACAGGCCGGGCCCGACCAGCGACTCTCCGGACGGCACCACTCACGTGGTGACTGCCCTGCACGCCCGTCCCAATGTGGCCGCTCAAGAGGTGTACGACCTCACTGTCAACGGTCTCCACGCGTTCTGCATTCGCTCACAGAGGTCACAGACCCATGACATCCTCATGCATAACTGCACCAACATTCCCGCGGACGAAAAGCCTGGGGAGGAGGGCGTCGGCGGAGCGCATACCTTGCGCAACCACGTCCTCCCCGATGACGAGGCAATGTCGGCGGAGGCAATCAGCAAGGGAATCGCAACAAGGTGGACCGATGAAGCCACAGCAGCGGAATCGGTCAACGCGGCAGTGACAGCCTGACTGAAGGCGAAGCCGAGCAACGATAGGAAACTCAACAAGTGGCTGAGCGACCAGTCCAAGCGCACGAGCTTCGATCTGCGCTACGACCTTCTGCAAATCGAGTGGCAGCTCCGAGGCAAGGCGTCCCTGGGGTTCAGGCGGGTCAAGAATGGTCCTCAAGACGAAGCAGGCGGAAACAAAGTCGTCGTGCAGTTGAAATTCGTGAAGAATCACAAACCGTCAAAGTTCGTTGTCTGCACGGCCTGCCCGAAGTAAGGAAGCACCATGCCAGAACATGACGAACGCGCCCCAGCGGAGGAACCCCAGGGGCTCATCCTGGATATCGGGTTGAGCTGGATGGCATCCAAGTCACAGCACCCCCTCTGGCTGTCCGCAGCCGACGCCGACCGATTCCTACCCCGAAACGGCGCGGTAGAGGAACAACTGAGCATTGTCGACAGTGCGGTAGCGGAAACCCACGGCATCGTGAGTATGCAGATCGGCGAAGATGTACGGCGGCTGCTGGCATCCCCACTGACGGATGGCACACTCCGCACCGTCTGGCTCGGCGTCACGCAGGCGTACTTCGATCCGGCTGACCACAACTTGACCGGGCGTGACTGGCTGCAGCGCATCGAGCAGACGTGGTTGACAAGCATAAGGCGAAGGGGTACGACAACGTTTACGCCGTCCCCTCCTAACCCGGTGACAGATCCCGTCATGCGGATGGCTGTCCTGCGGGAGATACGCTCCGTCGCAGGCGCTCTCGAACGAGAGGCCTCCAAAGCAGCCGTGCCGTCCTTGGTGCCGGCGTTGCAGGCGGTGGTCATCGAAGCCTGCGCGGACCTCGGATACAGACTATTCCTGCGTGCCATGAAAGGGTACTTCGTGGAAGTCACCTCAGCGCGCTGTGAGGCCCTAACCGCACTCGGCGAAGCATTTCGCTACCCAGAGTTCCTTGTTGATGATCACCTCAACGTCTGGGACGGCTGACCTCACGCGGTCCGCCGGAGCGCGAGTGTCCGTATTTTCAGAGTACGGACATCTCAGCTTTTAGTTGCGGTGGGCAGCAGCCTGGAAGTGGTCCGTGGCGTCAAGTTCCCCTATGACAACGCGGCCCAAGCCGCCGCCTTCCTTGATAAGCGCATGGACGACGAGCAGTTCCTGAAACTCGTGGAACTCCTCAACGATGTAGCCACGCGCCGACGGGTCGCTGCTTGGCCAGTCACCACGTAGTTGACTGCTGGAATCCCAGGCAACGACGTAGGCCCGTATCTCTACGCATCAGAGGCGCGGGCGTTCCGTCGGACACAAGAATCGGCTCCCTACATCCGCATTTCAGGCCCGGAAGTGGGCGGACCGGCCCCTGAAACGCAAGAAGGCCCGGCGCCCCCGCGCTTGTCTGCGGGGCTGCCGGGCCTTCGGCTGTCAGGCCGCCCAGATAGCGGGCGCGCCACCGTCGGGGTTGGGAGCGCAGGACGATGATCTGCACGGCGCCGGGTTCAGCGTCGGGCGCCCAGGCCATGCGCCAGGTGACGTCCCACTCGCGTCGTACACGCCTTCCGAGGTGCTGCCGACCCTGCGCCGCTCGGGCGTGGTGTCCGTGGAGACGGCGGAGGGCGAGTACGAGCAGGACGACGGCTTGAAGTGCAAGGTGCTGCCGCTGTGGGCTGCGCAGGATGTCGTCGGGCACTCGCTGAACCTCCCGGAAAAGGAGTACGCGACGCTGCAGCGGTTGTTCGAGGCCGTGATGGCCCCGGGCTGGACGCACAAGAATGGTTCGGTGACGCCGGCCGGGCTGATCTGCTGGTGCTGGAGGCGCGGGAGAGCGGGCGGGTGAGGCTGTGCGGCGGGAGCGTGGACACTCGGTGCGGTCGCGCAGCGGCAACGGTGGCCCGGCTGCCGTCGCGCGTTCCCCGAGCCGCCCGTCGTCGCCCGGGACAATGCGCTGGCCCCGATCGAGCAGGACCGCTCCCAGCGCCGTCGCCAGGCTGCTGCGACCGAGGCAGGCAGTTGCGCTGCGCCGGGCCCGACAAGAGCGTGCTGCGCGGGAAGCAGGGCGCCTGCATCGGTGCGTCGCCTGCCCTGCTATTGATCTTTTCGTAAGTTTGGTGGGGGTGGTGGATGGATGGTGAGTCCTGTGTGGGTGAGGAATGACCAGGGGAGTTGTGGGTTGGTGTTGATGCGGTGGATGCCTTGCTGGGTGGCGTCGGCGACATCGGCGAGGTGGTCGCCGGCGAGGTTGGCGAGTTCACGCTTCTTGAGCGAGGACCACAGCAGTTCCACTGGGTTCAGCT
>NZ_JBIDBD010000021.1:0-101396 GCF_043202815.1 Streptomyces sp. NPDC048111 | reverse complement strand
CGCAGTTCCCCGCGCCCCTGGCAGGACCGGTGCGGGCCAGCATGCGCATCCTCAGCCCGTCCGGCGATTGAGGACGAGCGCCGTTCAGGCGCGAAAGCGGGGGTGCAGGGGGCGCAGCCCCCGCCGGGGTCCGAGGGGCGGAGCCCCTGGGCGGGTCTGGGGCGCAGCCCCAGGGCGCAGGCACCCTCCAGCCCCCCGCACGGGCGGGCGGGTGGGCAAACCCGCCGGGGTTCGAGGGGCGGAGCCCCTGGGCGGGTCTGGGGCGCAGCCCCAGGGCCCGGGCCCTTCAAGTCCCTTGCACGGGCGGGTGGGTGGGTGGGCAAACCCCCCGGGGTTCGAGGGGCGGAGCCCCTCGGGGGGTCTGGGGCGGAGCCCCGGGGCTCAGCCGATGCAACCCGCTGCACGGGCGGGCGGGTGGGCAAGCGCCCCGGGGTTTGGGGCGGATCCCCCAGCACCCCCAGCACCCCCAGCACCCGCCAGCCCCCCTACCCCCTACCCCCAACCCCCTACCCCCCACCCCCCGGAAGGGTCACCCCCCCCGGATAGTGGCAGGCCGCCTCGTGGGGGACCCCCGGGAGCAGCGGGCGCAGTACGGGTGCCTCGGTGCGGCAGAGGTCGCGGGCCCGTCCGCACCGGGGGTGGAAGGCGCACCCCGGCGGCGGCGCGGCGGGACTGGGCGGATCCCCGAGCAGAGTGATCCGCTCCCGACCCCGCTCCGCCGCGGGATCCGGCAGCGGCACGGCGGACAGCAGGGCCTGGGTGTAGGGGTGGGCGGCCGTCCCGTACACCCGCTCCTTGGGCCCGATCTCCACGACCCGCCCCAGATACATCACCGCCACCCGGTCGCAGACCCGCTTCACCACCGACAGGTCGTGCGCGATGAAGAGGTAGGCGAGGCCGAGCTCCTTCTGGAGCCGTTCCATGAGGTTGACGATCTGCGCCTGGACGGAGACGTCGAGCGCGGAGACGGGTTCGTCGGCGACGACGAGCCGGGGGTCGAGGGCGAGCGCCCGGGCGATGCCGATGCGCTGGGCCTGGCCGCCGGAGAACTCGTGCGGGTAGCGGTCGATGTGTTCGGGGATGAGGCCGACGAGGTCCATGAGTTCGGCGGCCCGGGCGCGCGCGGCGGATTCCGTACTGCCGTGGGCGAGCAGCGGGTCGGCGATGACGCGGGCCACCGTCTGGCGCGGGTTGAGGGAGGAGTGCGGGTCCTGGAAGACCATCTGGAGGTCCTTGCGCACCGGGCGCAGCTCGCGCCGGCTCAGGCGGCTGATGTCCAGGCCCTGGTAGGCGATCGTCCCCGAGGTGGGCTCCAGGAGGCGCACGATCATGCGGCCGGTCGTCGACTTGCCGCAGCCCGATTCGCCGACGAGCCCGAGCGTCTCGCCCGCCGCGACGTCGAAGCTGACGCCGTCGACCGCCCGCACGGGGGCGGAGCGGGCCCGGCGTCCGGGGAAGTGCATCCTCAAGTCCCGTACGGAGAGCAGGGGTTCGGCCGCGCCGTCGGGCGCGTCCGTACGCGCGGGGGAACTCGCAACACCGTTCATGACGCAACGCCTTCGTACGCGGGGAGGTGGCAGGCGACCGGGTGCTCCGAGGGGCCGTCGAGCAGGGGCCGTTCGGTGGCGCACCGGTCGCGCAGGGCGGCGTCCGCCCCGGCGGCCCTCGGGCAGCGGGGTGCGAAGGCGCAGCCGGGGGCGGGGTCGAGCAGGGAGGGCGGGCTGCCGGGGATGGCGCGCAGGGGCTGGTCGTCGCTGTCGTCGAGGCGGGGCAGCGAGTCGAGCAGGCCGCGTGTGTAGGGGTGGGCGGGCGTGGCGAACAGGGCGTCCACGGGGGCCTGTTCGGCGGCCCGGCCCCCGTACATCACCAGGACGTCGTGGGCGACCCGGGCGACCACCCCCAGATCGTGGGTGATCATGACGACGGCCAGGCCGCGTTCGGCCTGGAGGCGGGCGATGAGTTCGAGGATCTGGGCCTGGACGGTGACGTCGAGGGCGGTGGTCGGCTCGTCCGCGATGAGCAGTTCCGGTTCGCAGGCGAGCGCCATCGCGATCATCGCGCGCTGGCGCATGCCGCCGGAGAACTGGTGCGGATATTCGCCCGCGCGCCGCTCGGGTTCGGGGATGCCGACCTCGGCGAGCATCTCCACCGCGCGCCTGCGGGCCGCCCTGCGGCCGGAGCCGAAGTGGACGCGGTGGTGTTCGGCGATCTGCTCGCCGACCGTGTAGTAGGGGTGCAGGCTGGACAGCGGGTCCTGGAAGATCATCGCGATGCGTCGGCCGCGGATCCGGTTGAGGGCGCGTTCGGAAAGACCCACGAGTTCATGTCCGTCGAGGGTGAGGGACCCGGTCACCTCGGCGCCGGTGTGCAGGCCGAGCAGGGCCATCGAGGTGACGGACTTGCCGGAGCCGGACTCGCCGACGATGCCGAGGGTGCGCCCGCGGTGGACGTCGAAGGAGAGGTGGTCCACCGCGCGCACCGGGCCGCGCGGGGTGGTGAACGTCACCGTCAAGTCCCGTACGGACAGCAGGGGTTGGGTGTCGGCCATCAGAGCCTCACTCGCGGGTCGACGACGGCGTACAGGAGGTCGACGGCCAGGTTGGCGACGACGATGAAGGTGGCGGCGAGCAGGGTCACGCCGAGGATGACGGGCTGGTCGCCGGTGGACAGGGCGCCGTAGAAGAGCCGCCCGATGCCGGGGAGCCCGAAGATGGACTCGGTGATGACGGCGCCGGCGAGCAGCCCGCCGAGGTCCATGCCGAACAGGGTGAGGATCGGGGTCATCGCGGAGCGCAGGCCGTGTTTGACGACGACGGTGCGGCGCGGCAGACCCTTGGCGCGGGCGGTGCGGATGTAGGGCTCCGCCATGGTCTCGATCATCGAACTGCGGCTCTGGCGCGCGTACATGGCGGCGTACAGGACGGCCAGCGCGATCCAGGGGAGCAGCAGGTTGGACGCCCAGTGCACGGGGTCGGAGGCGAGGGCGACGTACTGGGGATAGGGGAGCAGGCCCGCGACGCGGATCAGACCGTAGATCAGCATGACGGAGGTGAAGTAGACCGGCATGGAGGCCGCGGCGACGGCGCCGACCATCAGGGCGCGGTCGGTGAAGGTGTCCTTGCGCAGGGCGGCGGCGACGCCGGCGGACAGGCCGAGCAGCAGCCAGAGCACGGCCGCGCCGAGGGCGAGGGAGGCGGAGACGGGGAGGCGGTCCATGAGGAGCGACCAGACGGACTGGCTGTTCTCGTAGGAGTAGCCCAGGCACGGGAAGTCGCAGTGCAGGGCGTACTGGCCGGTGCCCATGGTGCGGCCGGTGAAGATCCCGGAGGCGAAGTCCCAGAACTGGCGCCACAGCGGCCGGTCGAGGCCCATGTGTGCGCGGATCGCCTCCAGGCGTTCGGCGCTGCACGACTTGCCGCAGGCGGCGGCGGCCGGGTCGGAGGGCAGGACGTAGAAGATGGTGAAGGTGACGGCGGCGATGGCGATGAGCACGCCGAGCACGCCGAGGATCCGGCGGGCGAGGTAGCGGGTCATGTGCGGCTGCCCCTCGGGTCGAGGACGTCGCGCAGGGCGTCGCCGAGCAGCGTGAAGGCGAGCACGGTCAGGAAGAGACAGGTGCTCGGGATGATGAAGTACATCGGGTCGGTGTCGTAGAACGAGACGCTCTCGGCGATCATCTGGCCCCAGGACGGAGTGGGCGGGCGCACGCCCACGCCGAGGTAGCTCAGCGCCGCCTCGGTAGCGATCATGCCGGGGACGACGAGGGTGGTGTACGCGATGACGGGTCCGGCCACCCCGGGCAGGATGTCGCGGGTCAGGATGCGCCAGGGGCCGGAGCCGCCGATGCGGGCGGCGTCCACGTACTCGCGGTGTTTGAGCGAGAGGGTCTGGCCGCGCACCAAACGGGCGATGCCGGGCCAGCCGAACAGGCCGATGACGGCGGTCATCAGGAGGATGCGGTTGACGTCCTTGGCCACCGACATCATCGCGATCATGAAGATGAGGGACGGGAAGGACATGGTGAGGTCCATCAGGCGGGACAGCACCGTGTCGGTGCGCCCGCCGAAGTAGCCGGCCGCGATCCCGGCCGCGGTGCCCGCGACGACGACGATGGCGGTCGCGGTGAGGGCGATGAGCAGGGAGACCTGGGCGCCGTACACCACGCGCGCGAACAGGTCGCGTCCGGTGACGGGCTCGACGCCGAGCCAGTGCTCGGCGGACATCCCGCCGAGCGGGCCGAGCGGCTGGCCGCCGAGGTAGGGGTCGATGGCGCTCTTGTCGAACGCGTCGGGCGACCAGCCGCCGAGCGCGCCGAGCAGCGGGGCGCCGGCGGCCATGACGAGGAACAGGACGACGACGGCGAGCGAGATCTTGACGGCGGGGCGGCGGCGCAGTTCGGCGCGGGCCAGCTGCCAGGGGCCGCGCCCGGCGGCGGGCCCTGCCGCCGGGCGCCTGCGGAACAGGAGGGTGGTGGTCATGGCGGCGCGTTCCCTCAGTTCCCGCTCGTGGCGGGGTTCTTGAGCCCGATGGTGGCGTAGTCGAGCTGGCCGCCGAAGGACGTCTGGCCGTAGGCGCCCGCGATGTTCTTGCCGAGGACCAGGGGCCAGCGGCGGACCAGGACGGGCACCGCGGGCGCCTTGGCGAGGATCTCGCCGTCGAGCCGCTGCCAGGCCTGGTCGGCGGCCTTGGTGTCGGTCATGGCCGCGATCTCGTCCATGCGCTTCATCGTGGCGTCGTCGCGGAACAGGGAGTGGTTGCCGGAGTTGCCCTTGTCCTTGATGTAGCGGCCGTCGAAGACGAACGGCAGGAACGTGGAGCCGGAGGGGTAGTCGGGGCACCAGCCCGAGTACACGAGGTCCGTGCGGTTCTTGACGTCGCCGATGGTGGCGTAGAACGCGGACGGGTCGACGGTCTCGATGGTGAGCTTGATCCCGGCCTTGGCGAGGGACTGCTGGATGGCCTCGGCCCGGCCCTTGTCGCCGGTGGAGACGGTCATCTTCGTCTCGAAGCCGCCCTCCTTGCCCGCCTCCTTGAGCAGCTCCTTCGCCTTGGCGACATCACCGGTGACGGGGACCTTGAGCGTGTCGGGCTGCTTGCCGCCGAAGAGGGTGGCCGGCATGTAGGCGGTGGACAGGTCGTTGAAGGCGGGGCCGCCGGAGGAGGTGAGCACCGCGTCCTTGTCGAGCGCGTACAGCACGGCCTGGCGCACCCGCACATCGGTGAACGGGGCCCGCCCGGTGTGCATCTGGATCATGTCGGTGCAGTTGGTGGACTCGGCGACCAGGCGCGAGCGCACCTCCGCGCTGGGCAGCACCTTGGGGGCGCTCTCGGGGCGCAGCGCCCCCCAGGAGACGGCGGAGGCGTCGGCGCCCTGGCTGGCGATGAGCCGGTCGTCGATCTGGGTCGCCTTGAGGCCCATGGTCACCACGATGCGGTCCGGGTACGCCTTGCGCACCGGGTCGCCGGCGGCGTCCCAGTGCGTGTTGCGCACCAGGGTGAGCTGCTTGTTGCGGTCGTAGGACTCGACCTTGTACGGGCCCGACGAGAAGGGCCGGTTGTCGTAGCGGGGCCCGGTGTCCTTGGACTGCGGCACCGGGGAGAACGTCGGCATGACGGTGGCGTTGGGGAACTCGGCGAAGGGCTTGCGCAGTTCGAAGACGATCGTGTGGTCGTCCGGGGTCTTGATGGAGTCGAGGTGCTTGCCCTGGGCGGGGCCCTGGTAGCCCTCGGCGCCGGTGAGGTAGCGGGCCGCGTAGTCGGCGCCGCCGGGCAGGTCGGGCGAGAACGACCGCTCCACGTTGTACTTGACGTCCTGCGCGGTGATCGGTGACCCGTCCTCGTAGCTGAGGCCCGCTCTGAGGTGGAAGGTCCAGGTGCGGGCGCCGTTGGAGGGGGTGCCGAGGTCGGTGGCGAGGTCGGGCACCAGCTCGCTGCCGCCGGTGCCGGGGGCCGCCTTGTAGGTGACCAGGGTGCGGTAGAGCAGCCGGGTGCCGAAGTCCATGTCGTTCATGACCCAGTTGCGGGCCGGGTCGAGGTGGGTGAAGTCCTGGTTGGACAGGACCGTGAGGGTGCCGCCCCTGACCGGTGTGCCGCCCACGACCTTGCCGTCGTTGGCGGCGGCGGGGTTCTTGCCGCCCTGCCCCGGGCCCGCGCCCGGGTGCTTCTCCCCGGAGCAGCCGGCCGCGCCGAGCGTGAGGGTCGCCACGACGGCGGCGGCGAGGGCGGTGCGGGTGCGCTTGTTCATCAGTGGTCACTCCGTGAACGGTCCGGCCAGCCGGGGAGCGGCTGGAATGTGACCCGTAACATAGTAATGTGAAATTGCACTGACAAGGTGTCGGGAACTCTTTTATCCGGCCTTGGCCGTTCTGGCCGCTCCGGACGGCATCCGGGGCGGCGGTCCCTTGGCAGAGGCAGTGCCATGTGAAATATTACTGACGTGCCCAGGAAACCCATGGGATCCACGGGATCCGCGACGCCCGCCCACCCGGCGCGCAGTGTGTCGGACGTGGTCGTGGTGGGCGCGGGGGTCGTGGGGGCCGCCTGCGCCTACTACGCGGCCCGCGCCGGACTGCGGGTCACCGTCCTCGACCGGGGGCCGGTGGCCGGCGGCACCACGGGATCGGGCGAGGGCAACCTCCTCGTCTCCGACAAGGAACCCGGCCCCGAGCTGGAACTCGCCCTGCACTCAGCCCAGTTGTGGCGGGAGCTGGCCGAACTGCTGCCGCGCGGGGTCGAGTACGAGCCCAAGGGCGGCCTCGTCGTCGCCTCCGACGGGGCCGGCCTGGCCGCGCTGCGCACCTTCGCGGCCGGCCAGGACGCGGCGGGCGTGACCGTACGCGAGATCGCGGCCGACCGGCTGCACGACCTGGAGCCGCACCTGGCCCCGGGTCTCGCGGGGGGCTTCCTCTATCCGCAGGACGCCCAGGTCATGCCCGCCCTCGCGGCGGCCCACCTGCTGCGTGCCTCGGGCGCCGAGGTACGGCTCGGGCAGGAGGTCGTCGGGCTGCTCACGGCCCCGGACGGCGCGGTGCGCGGGGTGCGCACCGCCTCCGGGGTGCTGCACGCGCCGTACGTCGTCAACGCGGCCGGCGCCTGGGGCGGCGAACTGGCCCGGCTGGCCGGGGTGTTGCTGCCCGTGCTGCCCCGGCGCGGCTTCGTCCTCGTCACGGAGCCGCTGCCCCGCGTGGTGCGGCACAAGGTGTACGCGGCCGACTACGTGGCGGACGTCGCCAGCGGCTCGGCGGCGCTGCAGACCTCGGCGGTCGTCGAGGGGACGCCTGCCGGGCCCGTCCTGATCGGGGCGAGCCGCGAACGGGTCGGCTTCGACCGCAGCCTCTCGGTGGAGGCGGTGAGCCGGCTCGCGGCGGGGGCGACCGCGCTCTTCCCGCTCCTCGCGGAGGTCCGGGCGATCCGTACGTACGCGGGGTTCCGGCCGTATCTGCCCGACCACCTGCCGGCGATCGGGGCGGACGCCCGGGTGCCGGGGCTGCTGCACGCGTGCGGGCACGAGGGGGCGGGGATCGGGCTCGCGCCCGTCACGGGCCGGATCATCGCGGACTGCCTGGTGGGCCGCCAACCGCCCCTGGACACAAGCCCGTTCGACCCCTCCCGCTTCGGCGCGGGCTCTGACCACTGAGGAGGCCTTCGTGGCGCGCACCCCCGAGGAGCTGGCCGGCGCCCGGCCCGGCCCCCCGTTCGAGATCACCCTCGACGGCCGCCCCCTGCCGGCCCTGCCCGGCCAGTCCCTCGCGGCGGCGCTGTGGGCGGCGGGGGTGTTCGTCTGGCGCCGGACGCGGGTGGGGGAGCGGGGGGCGGGGGCGTTCTGCGGGATCGGGGCGTGTTACGAGTGCCTCGCGACGGTGAACGGGGTGCCGAACCGGCGGGCCTGCCTCGTGCCCGCGTCCCCCGGGGACGCCCTCACGACCCAGCCCGGCCACGGGCATCCGGCCGAGTCCGGTTCGGGTGCGGATGGTGCTGGGTTCCCCGCGCCCCTGGGGGGTGGTGCCGAGTCCGGTTCGGCTGCGGATGGCGCTGGGCTTGTCGCGCAGTTCCCCGCGCCCCTGACGGGGGCGGGCGGTTCTGTTCCGGGTGCGGATCGTGCTGGGCCGGGCGCGCAGTTCCCCGCGCCCCTGGCAGGGTTGGGGGATGCGGATTCCGTGGCCTCGGGGCCTGCCGCTGGGCCGAGTTGCAGTACTGCTGGGGGCGCGGGCAACCCAGCACGGTCTGCGGATGAGGAAGAAGGGAAGCTCCCCAGGGGCGCGGGGAACTGCGCGGACGGGGCCGCACCTTCTGGGGAGGGAGCTGGGAGTCCCGGGCCCGCGGGGCGGTGGGATCTGGTGGTGGTGGGGGGTGGGCCCGCCGGGATGGCGGGGGGTGCCCGCGCCGCGGAGGCCGGCCTGCGAGTCGTGCTCCTGGACGCGGCCCAGGACCTCGGCGGCCAGTACTACCGACAGCCCGGCGCAGCCCTGTCCCCCACCCGCCCCGAGGCCCTGCACCACGACTGGGACGCGTACACCGCCCTGCGCGGACGGGCGGGAGGCGTCGAGCGGCGCGGGCGCCACCACGTCTGGGCCGTGGAGCGGCACGGCGACGAGGACTGGACGGTGCACGCCCTCGCCGGGGCGGACGGCGCGCAGGGCCGCCCGGTACGGATCCGGGCCCGGGCCGTACTGCTCGCGACCGGCGCGTACGAGCGCCAACTTCCCTTCCGGGGCTGGACGTTGCCCGGCGTCGTCGGCGCCGGCGGAGCGCAGGCCATGCTCAAGGGCGGCCTCGTACTGCCGGGCAGACGCGTCGTGGTCGCCGGGAGCGGCCCCCTGCTCCTGGCCGCCGCGTCCTCCCTCGTCACGGCGGGCGCCGAGGTCCCCGCGGTGATCGAGGCATCCGGCTACCTCGGCTACGCCCGCCACCCCCGCGCCCTCGCCGCCAACCCGCACAAGCTCACCGAGGCCGTGACGCACGGCGCCGCCCTGCTGCGCCACCGCGTGGCACTGCGCACCCGCAGCGCGGTGACCGAGGTGCACGGGGACGGACGGGTCGAGGCCGTCACCGTCACCCGGCTCGACGCCCGGTGGCGTCCGGTGGCGGGCACGGAGCGCGAGATCGCCTGTGACGCGCTGGCCGTCGGCCACGGCCTGGTGCCCGCGATCGACCTGGCCATCACGCTCGGCTGCGCCACCCGCCGCACCCCGGACGGCACCCTCGCCCTGGCCCTGGACGCGCGTCTGGAGACCTCGGTGCGGGGCGTGTGGGCCGCGGGCGAACCCGGCGGCGTCGGAGGAGCCCAACTGGCCATGATCGAGGGCGAGTTGGCGGCACTCTCCATCGCGGCGCGGCTCGGCGCCGACCCGGGCCGCGGCGGGCGCGTGCGGCGCTTGCGCGCGCGCCGCACCCGGCTGCGCGCCTTCGCCGAGGCGATGGCCGCCACGCACGCGCCGGGCCCCGGCTGGAGCGACTGGCTGCCCGACGCCACCGAGGTGTGCCGCTGCGAGGAGGTGACGGCCGGCCGGATCCGCGAAGCCGTGCGCGACCATGGCGCCCGCGACGCCCGTACCGTCAAACTGTTCACCCGGGCGGGCATGGGCTGGTGCCAGGGCCGCACGTGCGGGGAGGCGGTGTCCTGCCTGGCCGGAGACGACGAACCCCCCGCCCCGCGGCGCCCGTTCGCCACTCCCGTACCGCTGGGAGCGCTCGCCGCGTCGGCCCCGGAGGCCCTCGCGGGGGCGGACGAGGAGCCGATCCGGCCCTAAACGCAACGTGACATTGTACTCTGGCTCTCCGCTCGGTACGGAGGAACAGCAGCATGGGACACCTGAAGCAGAGCAAGGTCATCACCACCACCGAGCGACTGCGCGACCAGGTCGCCCACGCGCTGCGGGCGGCGCTGATCTCCGGTGAACTGCGCCCCGGCCAGGTCTACTCCGCGCCCGGCCTCGCCGAGGACTTCGGCATCTCCGCGACCCCCGTGCGCGAGGCCATGCTCGACCTCGCGCGCGAGGGCCTGGTGGAGCCCGTGCGCAACAAGGGCTTCCGGGTCACCGAGGTCAACGAGCGCGACCTCGACCAGTACACCGAGATCCGCGCCCTGATCGAGGTCCCCATGGTGGGCCGGATCACCCGCACCGCGGACCGCGCCGCCCTGGAGGCGCTGCGGCCCGACGCCGAGGAGATCGTGCGGGCGGCCCGCGACCACGACCTCATCGGCTATCTGGAGGCCGACCGCCGCTTCCACCTCTCGCTGCTCGCCCTGTCGGGCAACGAGCGCCTGGTGGAGACCGTCGGCGACCTGCGCAAGCGCTCCCGTCTGTACGGTCTGACCGCGCTCGACCAGCGCGACGAGCTCATCCCTTCCGCCGAGGAGCACATCGAGCTGCTCGACCTGATGCTGGCGGGCGACGCCCGGGGCGCCGAGAAGTGCATGACCCGCCACCTCGGGCACGTCCGCTCGCTGTGGGCCAGGAGCGACGCGGCCGACCTCAAGCCGAAGCGCCGCCTGGGCGCCGCCCGCTGATCCCGGGCCGCCCGGACCTCTAGGTCGTGTCTTCAAAGTCCCGTCTGGTCGGCGGGGTCTGGCACGCACGCTCGCGGCGTTGTCGTCGGTCGCCGACTCCCCCGAGGTCTCGGCTCCGCTCGAACAGGGGGGACCCCCATCGCGTCGACTCCCTCCTCCGCCTTGCGATCGCACGCACCAGACCCCGCCGACCCCGCCCTTCGGGCGGACGACGCCACTTTGAAGACACTCCCTAGGCCCCGCCCGGCCCGGTCCGCTCGACCGGGATCCACAGGACGGCATCCGTGTCAGCGCCCGTCTCCGCGGGCCGGGTGCGCAGGATTTCCGGGCCCGGGCGGCTCTGGTACGGGTTGGACGGGAACCACTCGGTGAACACGTCGCGCCACAGGAGCTGGAGCGCCTCGGGGTAGGGCCCGGTGCTCTCGAAGACGGCCCAGGTGCCGGCCGGCACGAGCAGCGCGTCCAGATCGGCGGGCGGCGGCGCACTGCTCAACGCGGCGTGCCAGTAGTCGAGTTCGGTGCCCTCCGCCCGGCTCGGATCGAGCCCGTCGCACGCCGAGACGATGCCCGCGGGCTCCTGGTCGGACAGCTGGTGGATGCGCAGCGAGGTGTCCCGCCCGATGCCCTGGACGAACGCGGCGATAGCCGGGTTCACTCCCTGGTGCACGAGCGGCACCCGCGCCTTTCTGCCCACCAGGTGGAACGCTTCCTTCTCCACGACCCTGTACCGCATGCTGGTGCTCCCTTCGACGACGAGGCGGAAGGACATCCGGGGCTGCGACCGCAGGGCCGCGCCGGTGCGCCGGGCCTCCCCCGGGCCGATGCCGTGCACGGCACGGAACGCCCGGGCGAAGGCCTCCCCCGAGGTGTAACCGTGGCGGACGGCCACATCGAGCAGCGTGGACCGCCCGGCGAGCACCTCGGCGCCCGCGATGGTCAGCCGCCTGCGCCGCACGTACTCCGACAGAGGCATGCCGGCCAGCGCCGAGAACAGCCGGCGCAGGTGGTACTCCGAGGTCATCGCGGTGCGGGCGAGTTCGGCCACGTCGATGTCGCCGGGCACGGTCCCGTCGAGGTGCTCCTCGATCCGGGCCATCGCCTCGTTGAGCCGCTTCAGCATCCCGGCCCCCCTTCTTCCTTCCCTGTGACCTCCACGCTAGGAGCCCTCCGCCCCCCGCCGCCCGACCTTCTGTGCCCGCTCCGGTCGGGTCGCGGGAGCCGCGCCGTCGTGTGGAGGACCGCGCACAATTGGCCTGCGGGACGAGGAGGTTGGCGCCGCGCCGGCCGAGCGGGGCGGGCAGGTCAGTGCGCCGTGTCGCCGCCGGCCCGGGCGCGGTATTCGGCGTTGAGGCGCTGGGCCTCCTCCAGCTGGTCCTCCAGGATGACGATGCGGCAGGCCGCCTCGACGGGGGTGCCCTGGTCGACGAGTTCGCGGGCGCGGGCGGCGATGCGCAGCTGGTAGCGGGAGTAGCGCCGGTGGCCGCCGTCGGAGCGCAGCGGGGTGATCAGCCGGGCCTCGCCGAGGGCCCGCAGGAAGCCCGGGGTCGCACCGATCATCTCGGCGGCCCGGCCCATGGTGTAGGCGGGGTAGTCGTCGTCGTCCAGTCGGCCGCCGAGCGGGCTGTCCGCTGTCATGTCACCTCTTTCGCAACGCGTCGAAGGCCCGCGTGCCCCCTGCGGGCCGCGGACCCGAGGGGAAATTCAACACCATCGCCCGGTCCCGCCGCCGCCCCGACCGGCCGGGGCGCCCGAAGGGGCGCACGACGAAGGCCCCGCCGGTGATCCGGCGGGGCCTTCGTCGTGGCTGGGGCGGGGCGCGGTCGGCGCCACCGCCCCGGCGGCGGATCAGGCGAACATGGCGGTCGCCTCTTCGAGCGGGGTCAGGGCGCGGGCGGGCGCGGCCTGCGGGGCGCCCTGGCAGGTGAAGCCGAGGCGGGTCATGGCCCGGGTGACCTCCTGCGCGGTGAAGTCGCGGCGGTCCTGCCGGGTGACGACCTCGCCCACCTGCTTGACGGGGTAGTGGCGGCGGCCGATGAGGACGGACTCGCCCACGACGGGTTCGGGCTTGACGCCCTTCATCGCGGCCACCACTTGGCTCTTGGAGAGGTCGAACGGGAAGCGGGCGATGACGCAGCGCATGGGCCCTCCAGGGCTCGGGGGGTGGACCGGCCGGGGGTTCCGGCCGGCGGGGTGGGCGCGGACGCCCGGCTGGGGGAGCGCTTCGGCGCTCAGGCCGCCGTGCCGCTCTGGTGGGGTGCGGCGGCGCGGGCGCCGGCGGGCCGGCCCGAGCGCTGGGCCGGGCGGCCACGGCGTCCGCGGGAGGAGGACGAGGCACCGCGGCGCGGGCGCTCGACGACGGGCGCGGCGATGGTGACCGGGACGCCGGAGGGCGCCTGGGCACCGGTGATGCGGGTCAACTCCGCGTCCCCGGACTGTACTTGGGTGGTCTGCGGGACGATCCGGGCGCTCGCCATGAGGCGGCTCATCTCGCGGCGCTGGTTGGGCGTGACGAGGGTGACGACGCTGCCGGACTCCCCGGCCCGCGCGGTACGCCCGCCGCGGTGGAGGTAGTCCTTGTGATCGGTCGGCGGGTCCACGTTCACCACCAGGTCGAGGTTGTCGACATGGATACCGCGCGCCGCGACGTTCGTGGCCACCAGGACCGACACGTCACCGGTCTTGAACTGGGCCAGCGTACGGGTGCGCTGCGGCTGGGACTTGCCCCCGTGCAGCGCCGCCGCCCGCACCCCGCTCTGCAACAGGTGCTTGGTCAGCTGGTCCACCGCGTGCTTGGTGTCCAGGAACATGATCACCCGGCCCTCACGCGCCGCGATCTCCGTCGTCGTCGCGTACTTGTCCGCGCTCTGCACGTGCAGCACATGGTGCTCCATCGTGGTCACCGCACCCGCCGACGGATCCACCGAGTGCACCACCGGATCACTCAGGTAACGGCGCACCAAAAGATCCACATTGCGGTCCAGGGTCGCCGAGAACAGCATCCGCTGCCCACCCGGACGCACCTGGTCCAACAACTCGGTGACCTGCGGCATGAACCCCATGTCCGCCATCTGGTCGGCCTCGTCCAGCACCGTGATGTCCACCTGGTCAAGACGGCAGTCACGCCGCTCGATCAAGTCCTTCAACCGGCCCGGAGTGGCCACCACCACCTCGGCACCCGAGCGCAGCGCACCGGCCTGACGCCCGATCGACATCCCGCCCACCACCGTCGCCAGCCGCAGCCGCAACGCCCGCGCATACGGCGTCAGCGCATCCGTCACCTGCTGCGCCAGCTCACGCGTCGGCACCAGGACCAGGGCGAGCGGCTGACGCGGCTCGGCGCGGCGGCCGGCCGTGCGGGTGAGCAGGGCGAGGCCGAAGGCGAGGGTCTTGCCCGAGCCGGTACGGCCACGGCCCAGCACATCGCGGCCCGCCAGCGAGTTCGGCAGGGTGGCGCCCTGGATCGGGAACGGAACGCTGAGACCCTGGGACCCGAGTTCCGCCAACAGCTGCGGCGCGAGGGCGAGTTCGGCGAACGTCTCGACGGCGGGCAGCGCGGGGGTGAGCGTCACCGGCGGCGCGAACTCGCCCTGCGGGGCCGGGCGGCGTCCGTAGCCGGAGCGGCCCGTGGAGCCGGCGCGGCCCGCGCCCGAGCGGCTGCCGCCCGAGGAGCCCGACGAGCCGCCGAAGCGGCCGGCGCCACGGGGCGCTCCGGAGCCGGCGGAGCGGGTGCGGGCGGTGCGGTCGTTCGTACGGATGCGGTTCATGCGGAACCTTCCTTGATGCGGCGCGTATCAAGGAATTCCCGGAAGAACGAGCGGTACGGGGAATCGCAAGAACGAGCCGTGCGGATGCGAAAGCGCATCGTGCCGAATTTGTGGTTCGGGGCGCGTCGCTGGAATGAGGGGGTGGAAATTGCCCGGTCGGCGGTGGCGGAGGGCCGCCGCCGTGCGGGTGCCCGGACGCGCGCGGAGGCGCTGCGAAAATCCGGGGCCGGGGAAAACGCGCTGTCGCCGGCGGATCGCTCACGGCGGGGCGGGCCGATGAGGCCCGTAAACGCGACGAGCTGGGGCCCGCACCCCAAGGTGCGGGCCCCAGCTGCGACGTATGCGGTGAGCGTCAGGCCGAAACGATGTTCTCGGCCGTCGGGCCCTTCTGGCCCTGCGCGATGTCGAAGGTGACCTTCTGGCCTTCCTGGAGCTCACGGAAGCCCTGGGCGGCGATGTTCGAGTAGTGGGCGAACACGTCCGGACCGCCACCGTCCTGCTCGATGAAGCCGAAGCCCTTTTCAGCGTTGAACCACTTCACGGTACCTGCAGCCATGTCATTCTCCTTCGGGGCATTTCCCGGAGCCGGCACTGTGCGGACTCCGCGTCACTGTGATGATTGCCCCAGCGGGAACCACAACTGCAACTGATATCGACAGTAGCACGGCGCAATCGCGGGAGCACGGTCAATAACGGCGCTCGGCCGGTCGCGGGAGAAATTCTAAGGGCGGCGCACGGTCGATTTCTTGTGCGGCGGTGACAGATATTCTGCGCACCCGGCGAACGGGAATGCGGGGACCGCGGCGCGGCGCACCGCCGCTCCCGGCGGCCCGCGGGGCGGGCGCACCGCTGCTCCCCCAAGGGCCGCGGTGCGGACGGGGAGGGTACGGCGGGCCGCGCGCTGGCTACTCTGCACGGGTGACCACCGAGTTGACCTTGCTGACGCGCGTCGCCTACCGGGGCCGGGAAGTGACCGCGCCCCGACTGCGCGGGCTCCTCGCGCTGCTCGCCGAAGACCTGCGGGCCGGGTGCAGCACCGGACGTCTGGTGGAGGGGCTGTGGACGGACGAGCTGCCGGAGCGGCCCGGCAAGGCCGTCCAGGTCCTGGTGTCGCGGGTGCGCGCACAGCTCGGCCCGGACGTGGTCGCCAGCACCCCGGCCGGCTACCGCCTCGCGCTAGCCGAGGAGCAGGTCGACAGCTCCGCCGTGCTGCTGCACGCCGCTGCCGCCGAGGCCGGGGCCAGGGCCGGCCGGCCCGCCGAGGCGCTGGCCGAGGCGGAGGCCGGGCTCGCCCTGTGGGACGGCGCCGTCGGCGGCGGGGACGGCGAGGACCTGCACGACCCGGTCGCCGCCCTGCGCCTGTCCCGGGCCGGCGCCCACCGCACCCTGACCCGGTCCCGGGCGCTCGCGCTGGCCCGGCTCGGCCGCAAGGCGGACGCGGTGCGTCCGCTGGCCCAGCTGGCCCGCGAACTGCCGCGCGACGAGGAGGTCCTTGCGGAGCTGCTGCGCTGCGAGGCCGCCACGGCGGGCCCGGCCGCCGCCCTCACCCGCTACGACCTCTACCGGCGCGCCCTGCGGGACGAGCTCGGGGCGGACCCGGGCGCCGAACTCACGGCGCTGCACCAGGAGTTGCTGCGCGGGGAGGCGCCGCTGGTGCGCCACGGCGTGCTGCACGAACCGAACCCGCTGCTCGGCCGCGACGAGGACCTCGCGGCGATCGGCGGGCTGCTCGCCGCGGCCCGCGTCGTCACCGTCGTCGGCCCCGGCGGCCTCGGCAAGACCCGTATCGCGCACGCCGTGGGCCGGGCCGCCGAACAGCGGGTGGTGCACTTCGTGCCGCTGGCCGGTGTCACCGCCGACGACGACGTGGCCACCGAGGTCGCCTCGGTGCTCGGCGCGGCCCCGGCCCGCGGCCTGCCCGGGCCCGCCGGTGTCCTCGCCGGGATCGCCGGGGCGCTCGGCACCGGCCCGGCGCTGCTCGTGCTCGACAACTGCGAACACGTCATCCGGGGCGCCGCCGCCCTGGTGCGGTCCCTGGTGTCGGGATCGAGGGAGCTGCGGGTGCTCGCCACCAGCCGGGCGCCGCTCGGGCTCACCTCCGAGTCCGTGTACGCGCTGCCCGAGCTGGGCCTGCGCTCGACGATCGAGCTGTTCCGGCAGCGGGCCAGGGCCGCGCGCCCGGACGCCGAGCTGCCCGAGCGGGCCGTCGAGGAGCTGTGCCGCCAGCTCGACGGGCTGCCGCTCGCGGTGGAGCTGGCCGCGGCGCGGGTGCGGGTGCTGTCCGTGCCGGAGATCGCCCGCCGGCTGCGGGACCGCTTCGCGCTGCTGCGCGGCGGCGGCCGGGACGTACCCGAGCGCCACCGCACCTTGCGGGCCGTCGTGGAGTGGAGCTGGAACCTGCTCGAACCCGAGGCGCAGGACGCCCTCCAGGTCCTCTCGGTGTTCCCCGGCGGCTTCGGCGAGGAGGCGGCCGAACACGTCCTGGACGGCGGCGACGCCCTGTCCCTCCTGGAACAGCTCGCCGACCAGTCGCTGATCAAGGCCGCCGACACCCCGACCGGGGTGCGCTTCCACATGCTGGAGACGGTCCGGGAGTTCAGCGCGACGCGCCGTACCGACGCCGGGCGTGAGGACACCGTCATCGGTCAACTCCTGTCCTGGGCGCGGGCGTTCGGGCGTGAGCACCACGACGCGCTGTTCAGCCCCGACTCGCTGCGCTCGTGGGAGACCACCCGCATCGAGCAGGACAACCTGGTCCTGGCGCTGCGCCACGCGCTGGCGCGCGAGGACGGCCCCACCATCGCGGGCCTCACCGCCGTGCTGGCCTCGCTGTGGGCCACCGACTCCAACTACAGCCGGCTGACCGGGCTCGCCGCCGACACCGCGGCCCCCCTCTCGCACTTCAGACCGGGACCCGACGACGTCGAGCCCGCCCGCAGCGCGGCCGTGGTGTGCACCCTGAGCCTGTTCATGGGCTACGGACCGCACGCCGTACGCCAGTTGGTGACGCTGCGCCGGCTGCCGCACGCCGAGCCGGACACCCTGATGCGGGCCCTGGACGTGGTGCTGCGCACCCTGCCCGAGGTGCATGCACCGCACTACGAACGCCTCTTGGAGCTCTGCGCCTCGGACAGGCCGCTGCTCGCGGGCGTCGCCGAGTGCTTCGCCAGCTATGTGTGGGAGTCCGAGCGCGATGTGGACCGGGCGCTCGCGTCGGCCCGCCGCGGACTCGACGCCCTGACCGGACTCGGCAATCCGGCCACCGAGATGCTGGGCCACGGCCGGATCAGCGAGCTGTGCCTGCAGACCGAGCGGGGCGAGGAGGCCTACCGGCACCTGATGGCCGCGATGGAGGTCCTGGAGCGCGCCGGCGACTGGGCGGACGCGGCCGGCTGGTACGACGCGGTCGGGGTGCGCTGGGCGCTGGTCCTCGCCTGTCTGCAGCGCGGCGAGCTGGACGAGGCGGAGCGCTGGCTGGAGCTCGCGGCCCTGGAGCAGGCGTCCGACGCGGCGCAGGTCTTCAGCGCGGAACTCGGATCGCGGGCGGAGATCGCCCTGCTCAGGGGGCTCACCGAGGTGGGGCTCGGGCTGTGGCGGCAGGCGGTGGCGCAGCTGAGCGAGGCCGACGCGCTCTATCCGGACGATCCGTTCGTGACCACCTGGACGCTCCAGATCCAGGCGACCGCGGTGGCCGCGCACGCCCGGCACGGCCGCCTCGAACCGGTCGCCGAGCTGGCTGCTCAACTGCGGACCACGGCCGAGGAGTTGCTGGCACACACCGGCCAGGAGGCGCAGCCCGCCGAGCTTCCGGTGTCCGGCACGACGCTGCTCGCGCTCGGTCTGGCCGAACTCGCCCGTGGCCGCACCGCGGGCGTGCGGCTGCTCGCGCTCGCCGAGCGGATGCGGGTGCACCGGGACTTCCCGACGATGTCGGCCGCCGCGGCCCGCCGTTCGGCCGAGGACGCCGACGGGGCGGCGTACGCCGACGCGGTGTCGGAGTACGCCGCCCTGGGGCGCGACGATCTTGAGGCGGCCGCCGTGCGGGTGCTGCGGGCCATCAGCGCTGCGGGTCGCGGTTGAACTTGGCCTTCGACCAGAAGTAGCCGAGGACGGTGAGGGCGAGCGCCCAGCCGATGGCGAGCCATCCGTTGTTGCCGATCTCCGTGCCGAGCAGCAGGCCGCGCAGGGTCTCGATGGCGGGGGTGAAGGGCTGGTACTGAGCGATCGGCTGGAACCAGCCCGGCATCGAGTGCAGCGGCACGAAGGCGCTGGACAGCAGCGGCAGCAGGATCAGCGGCATCGCGTTGTTGCTGGCGGCCTCGGCGTTGGGGCTGATCAGACCCATGCCGACGGCGATCCAGGTGAGCGAGAGGGCGAACAGGACGAGCAGCCCGAGCGCGGCGAGCCACTCCAGGACGGTGGCGTCGGTGGAGCGGAACCCGATGGCCACGCCGACGGCGCCGACCAGGACCACGCTGAGGATGGACTGGAGCACGCTGCCGATGACGTGCCCCACGATCACCGAGCCGCGGTGGATGGCCATGGTGCGGAAGCGGGCGATGATGCCCTCGGTCATGTCGTTGGAGACGGAGATGGCGGTGCCCACCACGGTGCTGCCGATGGTCATCAGGAGCAGTCCGGGCACGATGTAGGCGATGTACTTGGCGCGGTCGGGCCCGCCGCCGGCGATGCCCATGCTCATGGTGTCGCCGAAGATGTAGACGAAGAGCAGCAGCAGCATGATCGGCGTCAGCAGCAGGTTGAGGGTGAGCGACGGGTAGCGCCGGGCGTGCAGCAGATTGCGGCGCAGCATGGTCGAGCAGTCGCGCAGGGCGAGGGACAGGGAACTCATCGGACGTTCTCCTTCAGGGCGGCGGCGGCGGTCGGGGCGGGGTGGCTGGTCAGCGCGAAGAACACGTCGTCGAGGTCCGGGGTGTGCACGGTCAGCTCGTCGGCCTCGATGGACGCGGCATCCAGCCAGTCGAGGATGGCGCGCAGCTCGCGCTGGCTGCCGCCGCTCGGGATCTGCAGGGAGAGCGACTCGTCGTCGCGGGTGGCCTCGCGCAGGGCGACGGCCGCGTTCTCGTACGCCTGCGGTCCGGTGAACCGGAGCCGCACGTGGCCGCCGGGCACGAGCTGCTTGAGTTCGCGTGCGGTGCCCTCGGCGACCAGCCTGCCGCCGTTCAACACCGCGATGCGGTCCGCGAGTTCGTCGGCCTCTTCGAGGTACTGGGTGGTGAGGAAGACGGTCACGCCGCCGGAGACGAGGCCGCGGATGATGTTCCACATGGTGTGGCGGCTGCGCGGGTCGAGGCCGGTGGTCGGCTCGTCGAGGAAGATGATCCGCGGATCGCCCACCAGCGTCATGGCGATGTCCAGACGCCGGCGCATACCGCCGGAGTAGGTGGAGGCGGGCTTCTTCGCCGCCTCCGTCAGGTCGAAGCGCTCCAGGAGTTCGGCGGCCACCCGGCGCCCCTCGCGCCGCGAGAGGTGGTGCAGATCGGCCATGAGCAGCATGTTCTCCTCGCCCGTGATCAGGTTGTCGACCGCCGAGAACTGGCCGGTGACGCCGATCGCGGCGCGGACCGCCTGGGGCGCGGTCGCGATGTCGTGGCCCGCGATGCGCACCTGTCCGGCGTCGGCACCGATCAGGGTGGAGAGGATCTGGACGGCGGTGGTCTTGCCTGCGCCGTTGGGGCCGAGCAGCGAGAAGACGGTGCCGGGCGTGACGTGGAAATCGATGCCGTCCAGGACCGTCTTGTCCCCGTAGGACTTGCGGAGCCCGGTGGCCTCGATCGCGAGTGCGTGGGTCGTTGTCGTCATGTCCCGAAGAGTGCGCGGGGCCGCCTTCAGCGCGGTTTCAGGCGGGTTTCAGGGGCGCCGGCGGGCTGAACCCCCGGACCGGTGCCGGGTGCGCGGGACCGTACGCGGTGGCGGCCGGCGTCCGGCTTACAGTGGCGCGACCGTGCCGGACGCCGCCCGGTGTCCGGCCGCCGACCACCGTCGAACCCGGGAGTGCGCATGACGACGCGGCTGGTGCTGATCTCGCCCGCCCTCAGCCGGGCACTGCGCGAGGCCCGCTTCGACGACGGCGCCCCGCTGGAGCCGGCCGGGCTCGCGGCGGCGCGGGCGGCGGCGGGCGCCGTGCCGGACGCCGCCCGCGTGGTGCACGCGCCGACCGTGCGGTGCCGGGAGACCGCGCGGGCGCTCGCCCCGGCCGACGCGGAGATCACCGGGGCGCCCGCGCTGGCCGCGTTGGACGTCGGCCGCTGGCGGGGGCGGACCCTGGCCGAGGTGAGCGCCGCCGAGCCGGACGCGGTGCGGGCCTGGCTGAGCGATCCGGGCGCCGCACCGCACGGCGGGGAGTCGGTGCGGGAGCTGTGCGCCCGGGCCGGTGCCTGGCTGGACGCGGCCGGCGCGCAGGACGGCCGCACCCTCGTGGTCGTGGAGCCCGAGCTGGTACGGGCCCTGGTGCTGCGGGCCCTGGACGCGCCCGGGGCGGCGTTCTGGCGCCTCGACGTGCCCCCGCTGACCGCGACCGTACTGAGCGGCCGGGCGGGGCGCTGGAACCTGCGGGTGGGAGGGGAGTTGTGAGGGTGCGGGCCCGGCGAGCGCTCCCGGGCGCCGGGCCCGGGCGGCCTCAGGCCTCCCGCGCGTCCTGGACGCTCTCGCGGCGCAGCCGGTGGCGGTCGAGCTTGCCGTTGGTGTTGCGCGGCAGGGCGTCCAGGACGCGCAGGGTGTCGACGGTGACGCCCCGGGGCAGATGGGCTGCGCAGTGGCGCTTGAGGGCCAGCAGCGAGGGGGCCGCGCCTTCGGCCGGTACGACCACGGCGGTCAGCCGGGTGTCGAGGGCCGAGCCGGTGACGAGCGCCGCCGCCTCGGCGACCTGGGGGTGGGTGGACAGCGCGGCCTCGATCTCGGTCAGGTGCATCCGTACGCCGCGGATCTTCACGGTGTCGTCGAGGCGGCCGAGGTAGAAGAGGTCGCCGTGCTCGTCCACGCGGACCCGGTCGCCGGTGCGGTACCAGCCCTGGTGCGGAGCCTGGTTCCAGTAGCCGAGCATCACGGTGGGGCCCGACACCGCCAACTCCCCCGTCCCGGGCGGGCAGTCGGGGTCGTCCTCGGGCGGCAGGAGCTTGAGCTCGTCGCCGCAGACGGCGCGGCCGATGGGCAGGGGCCGGGGCGGCTCGGGACGCTGCGGCAGTTCGTACGCGGTGCACACGTTGGTCTCGGTCGGGCCGTACAGGTTCCAGAACCGCTTGGCCGGCCAGTGCTCGCGCAGCCGCCCGAGGTCCTCGGGCGGGAAGGCCTCGCCGGCGAACAGCACCGCGCGCAGGTGCGGCAGCGGCCGGTCCAGCAGGCCGCCGTCGCGCATCATCAGCATCAGCGTGGAGGGCACGGAGTACCAGACCGTCAGTTGCCGCTCGTGCAGTACATCGGTCAACGCCCTGGGCGTGTAGGCCAGTTCGGACGGAATGAGGTGGACCGAGGCGCCGGCCGAGAACGCGGCGTAGAGGTCGAGGACGGACAGGTCGAAGTTGAGCGGCGCGTGGTTGGCGAAGCGGTCGTCCGCGTGGGCGCCGAGCGTCTCGGCGGCCCAGTCGACGAAGGCCAGCGCGTTGCGATGGCTCAGGCACACGCCCTTGGGGCGGCCGGTGGAGCCGGAGGTGTAGAGGATGTACGCCGGGGCGTCGGGGGACAGGCGCGGGCGCGGCGAGGGGCGGGGCAGGGTGGGCGGCGGCCCGGGTTCGTCCAGGAGGACCGGGATGTCCGCGAGGGCCAGGGACCGCGCGCGGTCCGCTGTGGTGAGGACCGCCGCGGGCGCGCAGTCCTCGACGATCTGCGCGGCGCGGCGCGCCGGGTTGCGCGGGTCGACCGGCACATAGACGGCGCCGAGCCGCAGGACGGCCTGGGTGGCGGCGACGGCCCGTACGCTCTTGTCGCTCCACAGGACCACCCGGTCGCCCGCCGCCACGCCCAGCGTGTGCAGCTCGTACGCCAACTGGTCGGCCAGCGCGTCCAGTTCGGCGTAGGTGGCGCGGGTGGCCGGGTCGCTGACGGCGCTCGCGCCGGGGGTGCGGTGGGCGGCCCGGGTCACCAGGTCGTGGAGGAGGACGGCGGCGGTCACAGGCCGAGCCCCTTGGCGATCAGCTCGCGCTGGATGTCCGAGGTGCCGGAGAACGTCCGCGCGGGCAGCGCGTCGCCGAGGGCCCGCGCGATGTCCGTACGCGTGGAGTACGCCGAGCCCGCGAACAGCTGGGTGGCGTCCAGGGCGGTCTGTACGGCGCTCTCGGCGGTGTGCAGCTTGGCCAGCGCGATGTCGAGCGGGGTGTGCTCGCCCCGGTCCATCAGCCAGCAGGTGCGGTGGAGCAGCAGCCGGGCCGTCTCCAGGCGCAGGCGCATGTCGGCGATGCGGTGCGACACGGCCTGGTTGGCGGCGATGGGATGCCCGAACTGCCGCCTGTCGAGGGCGTGTTGGACCGCCTCGTCGGTCAGCCGTGCCATCTGTCCGAGGTAGCCGGCGAACAGACAGGTGCGTTCCCAGCGCATGGAGGACTGGAAGATGGCCGCGCCCTGCCCGGGCTGCCCGACGACCCGGCTCGCGGGCACCCGCGCGTCGGTGAAGGTCACGGTGGCCGCGGGGCAGCTGTCGAGCGTCGGCTTGTCGAAGGGGGCGCCGACGGTGACGCCGGGGGTGTCGCGGTCCACGGCGAAGCAGGTCACGCCGAGGAAGCCGAACGCCGGGTCGGTGACCGCGTAGACGAGCAGCAGGTCGGCGGCCGGGGCGTTGCTGACGAAGGTCTTGGTGCCGTTCAGGACGTAGTGGCCGTCGTGGCGCACGGCGGTGGTGCGCAGCGCCGTGACGTCCGAGCCGGCCTCCTGCTCGGTGATGGCGTTGGCGCCGATCCAGGTGCCGTCGGCGAGGCGCGGCACGACCTCCTCGCGCAGCGCCTTGTCGCCGTGCTCGACGATCGGCATGACGGTGGCGAAGAGGTGGGCCGTCACCGCGAAGAGCAGGCCCATGTCCGGGCAGCCCCGCCCGGCCGCTTCGACCACGTGGGCGGTGGTCAGCGCGTCGTACCCCTGCCCGCCCAGCTCCTCGGGGACCGAGAGGCCGGTGAGGCCGAGTGCGGCACAGGCGGCCCAGCGCTCGCGCAGGTCGGCGGGTGCGGCCGGGCCGGGCGCGCCGAGAGCGCGGGCGCCGGCCAGTACGCGGTCGTGGGCGGCCTGCTGGCGTTCGGTCCAGGAGAAGTCCATGGGCGGGGGTCCTTCACGGTGGCGGGGCCGGGGGCACGGCGGGCGGGCGTGCGGGCCGGGCCCGGCGGGCGGACGGGCGGGGCGGCGGCCCGGGGGCCCGGCGCGGCGGCGGGCCGGGCTCCCCGCGGGCCGCGGCTCAGCGGTACTGGGAGATGACGTGCTCGCCGAACAGGCGCAGCTGCTTCTTCGTCTCCTCCAGCGGCATCAGGCCCTGCTCGACGTAGATGCCGAACCAGCTCAGGTCACCGCCGTTGCCGTAGCAGGAGGCGACGTCCGCGACCTGGCTGCGGACCTGGTCGGGGGTGCCGCCGAGCGCGTACTTGGAGTCGAACATCCGCTGCACGGTCCACTCGCTCTTCGGCAGCATCTGGCCCGGGTACTTCTCGTCGTCCTCGGCCAGCCGGAACGCCTCCCAGAACCCGAAGTCGCCGAGGTACTCGTTGAACGCGGCGTAGGTGGTGCGCTCGGTGATGTCGTACAGCTCCTCGGGGGTGTCCGCGAAGTGCAGCGAGCGCATCGCCCCGACGCCCTCGCCGAGCTTCAGGTCGCGGCCGTGCTCGGCGGCGGTCTCCTGGTAGGCGCGGCACAGCTCGACGAACTTCTCGGGGCGCGGGCCGAGGATCCAGGGCGTGATGTCCTCGCGGGCGGTGTAGCGGATGGTCTTCTCGCTGAGCGAGAACGGCTGCATCAGCGGCGGGTGGGGCTGCTGGTAGGGGGCCGGGACGACCGAGACGCGGCGGATGACGCCGTTCTCGTCGAGCTCGCCCGGGGCGCCGTACTTCTTGGTCCACTCACGGGCCGGCCAGCGCGTGATGCCCTCCTCGTAGGGGAACGGCACCTGGTAGTAGTCGCCGTTGTGGTCGATCGTCTCCTGCGTCCAGGCCTTCTTGACGATCTTCATGTACTCCTCGTACACGGCGCGGTTGTGGTCGTCGGTCTCGGAGCCGTCCATCGGGGTGCCGCGCACCCGGGTGTGCTGGCCCATCACGTTCAGCCAGCGGTCCTGGAAGCCGCGCGCGAACCCGCCGTAGACGCGGCCCTGGGTGAGGTGGTCGAGCATCGCCATCTCCTCGGCGACGCGCAGCGGGTCCCAGGACGGCAGGACCAGGCCGAGCGGGCTGAACTTGATCCGCTGCGTACGGGCGGCGAGGTCGGCGAAGAGCAGCAGCGGGGCGACGGAGATCTCGAAGCCCTCGGAGTGGAAGTGGTGCTCGGTGGTGGAGAGCACGTCGAAGCCGACCTCGTCCGCGAGCTGGGCGATCTCGCGGACCTCGGTGAGCATCTCCTGGTACTTCTCGTTGTTGCGGCCGATCGGGCGCAGCCGCTCGCGCTCCTCGAACGTGGCCGGGATGGTGGGGGTGATGAAGAGCAGGAACTTCATGGGGCGCCGTTCTGCTTCCGGTAGCTGGGTGGCTGGGGCAACTGCGGTGACGTGACGGGCGGTGCGGGTGTGCGGTGGCGGGCGGTGCCCGGTTACGGCACGACGGTGGTCGCGGTCATCAGGAACTCGGCGAGGTGCCCGTCGTGCGGGAGCCCGGGCACGTAGGTGCTCGTCGGGCGGCTGCCGAGGAAGACGTTGCGGACGGTGGGGTCGGCGACGGCCGCGGAGATCAGCTCCTGGTCGTCGGAGAGCGTCATCAGGGCGAGGCTGTGCCGCAGGGGCGCGAGGCCGTCGGCGCGGCTCCAGGGCGCCACCCATACGCAGGGGAAGGGCATTTCGGCGCCCACGACCTCGTCGTACGGGTCCGCCACGAGGTGCACGGCGGGGCGCAGCGCCGCACTGCCGTCGCCCAGGTCGGCGACCAGGCGGTCCGCGCCGAGCAGCGCGGTGCTGCCCGACGCCCGCCGGGCGAGGTGGTCGCGCAGCGCGTGGGCGCGGGCCAGCGGGACCACGGGCAGGGCCGCATCGGGGTGCTCGGGCGGCAGCGCCGGGAGCGCTTCGAGCCGGGCGGCGAGCGCCTCGGCGACCGGCCGCGGGTCGCCCTCGACGAACAGGGCGGTGGCGTTCACACAGCCGAGACCGCCGCCGGAGGTGAGGGACTCCTCGATGACGCCGAGGTGTTGGCGCCCGTCCGTGCCGTCGGCCAGCAGGATCTTGGAGCGGCCCGGGCCCTGGGTGAAGACCGTCGCGTCCCCGCCGTAGCGGCGCACCACGTCGTCGCCGCCGAACACCACCGACCGGTCGGCGGCGGCCACCAGCGCGTCGCCCACCTCGTGCCCGCCGGGCAGCAGCACGCAGTGCGCGGGGTCGAGCCCGGCCGCCCGCAGCGCGTGCACCAGGCGGGCGGGGGTGAACGGGTCACGGCGCGAGGGGCGTACGGCGACGCGGTAGCCGAGGGCGAGCGCGGTGAGCCACTCCAGGTGTGGCCCGGGGTGGTTGCCGGGGGCCAGGACGGCGAGCACGTCGCCCCGGCGGGTCCACACGGCGCCCGGCGCATCGCCCCGGTGGGGGCGATGCGGTGCGAGCGCCGTCGGCCGCTGTCCCTCGGCGCCCCGCGCGATGTCCCCGGCGCCGGTCTCGAACAGGCGCAGCGCGGCGCGCGGGGTGGCCAGCGGCAGCCCGGCGGTGCGGGACACCGCGTGGCAGTAGTCCGCGGGGCTCTCGCCGTCCAGGGTGGCGGTGGCGAAGAGCCGGCCGGCGGCGGCGATCACCTCGCGGGCGGCCTTGGGCACGGGGGCCGCGGACCGGCGCATCGCCTCGACGGTGCGGGCCACGGCGAGGCGGGGCACCATCGCCAGGTCGGCGAAGGGCCGGCCGGCCACGTCGGGGACCGCCTCGCGGCGGTGCGGTGCGTAACTGCCGCTCGGCACCAGCGCGTTGACGGTGCGCACGGCGGTGGTGGTGGCGGGCATGTCAGTACACGCCCTCGATGATCTCGCTCTCGCCCTCGGTGTACGGCGCGACGTCGGCCACCGCGTCGGCCGGGTGGCCCGGCAGCGGGGCGACGCGGGTCGCCACGTCGCGTTCGAGGTTGTTGGGCAGCAGGGTCTCGCGGGTCAGGGTGTGCGCGAGGACCCGGCCGCGGGAGCCGTACGGGACGCGTTCGCCGGTGGCGGGGTCGACGATCTCCATGAGGAAGCCGGTGTAGCAGGGCACGAAGACGGCGCTGCTGTCGTCGAGCACCGGCTTCTCGCCGTCCAGCGGCACGTACTCGGGCGAGACACCGGTGATGGTGTTGCCGTAGGCGCCGCGCAGCTTGATGCCGGGGAAGACCTCGTGGCGCAGGATGTCGCGGGTGTCGCGGTCCATCGAGGCACCGCTCCACAAGATGGTGTGGACGGTCCGGTTGATCAGCTCCACCGCGCGCGGCGACTGCGCGAGCACGTCGAGCAGGGGCGGGGTGCAGAACATCACGTCGACGCTCTGGGTGGTCAGCAGGTCCATGGTCTGGCCGACCAGGTGCTCGATGTAGGCCTGCGCCTCGGCGCCGCGGCCCGCGCGCATCAACTCCTTGACCCAGCGCGGGTCGAGGTCGATGTGCAGCGGCACCGCCGAGCGCTGCGCGCTCAGTTCGCGCAGGACGTGGCCGACGGCGTGCGGGCCCGTCGGGGCGATCAGCAGCCAGGTGCCGCCGTGCGGGACCTGCTCGCGGTCCAGGAACGAGGACCACCAGCCTGCCTGGCGGCGGAACTCGGTGAAGTCGACGATGCGGCGCGGGCGCCCGGTCGTGCCACCGGTCTCGAAGACCCGCATCGGTCCGGAGCCGGCGAGCCCCCGGGGGACCAGGTCGGCGACCGGGACCCGGCGGATGTCGTCGGTGACGTCCGGCAGCAGCGCCAGGTCGGCGAGCGTGGTGATGTCCTTGCGCGGGTCGAAGGCGAAGCCGCGGGCCTTCTCCAGCCAGAAACGGGACCCGGTCTCCGGGCCGAAGTGCCAGTCCATCGCCGCCCCGACGAGGTCGTCGGCGCGGAAGCCGGAGCCGCCCGAGGGGGCGAGGGGGGTGATGGTCGGGGTGCTCATCGCGGTGTCCTTCACACAGTGCTGGAAGTCGGGCGGAGCGGCCGGGCCGGGGCCGGGGTGGCGAGGTCGGCGAAAAGTGCGGCGACGACCGGGCCCGGGTCGCGCTCGGCGAAGAAGTGGCCGCCGGGCGGATCGGCGTACAGGTGCTCGCGGTGTGCGCCGGGCGCTGCCTCCGCCGACCAGGCGGCCAGGCCCGGCCGCGTCGTCAGCGGGTCGCCGCTCCAGCCGAACACCGACACCCGGCACTCCAGCGGCGGCGCCTTCGGCTGGTAGCCCTCGGCCATGGCGATGTCGGCGCGCAGCGCCCGCACCAGCAGCGGCGCGAGCTCCCGGTGGGCGAGCAGCGGTTCCGGGATGGCGCCAAACGCACCGACGCGCGACCAGAGTTCGTCGGCCGGGAGCCCGGCGAAGTACGGCAGTGCGCGCGGCGCCCAGGGCGCGTCGAGCGCGGCGACGGCCAGGGCGTACGGCGCCCGCCCCCACCGCTCGCGCCAGGCGTGCGCGAGGGCGTGGGCGAGACAGCCGCCGAGGCTGTAGCCGAACAGGACCAGCCGCCCGGCCCGCTCGGGCGCGGGCAGTTCGGCGCACAGCCGTCCGGTGACGTACGCCAGGTCGTCGCACACCGCCTCGTCGCCGCGCAGGAACCCGTGGCCCGGCAGGTCGGCCGCCAACAGCCGTACCCCGTCGGGCAGATGGGGGAGCCAGCCGTCGTAGATGCGGGGCGTACCGCCCGCGTAGGGGAGGCAGACCAGGGTGGTGTGCGCGTCGTCGCTGTCGGCGAGGGCGCGCAGCCAGTGCCGCTCCCGCTGCCGTGGGCCGGACATCAGAACAGCGGCGTGCCGGCCGGGGCGCGCAGCGAGCCGAGGTGCGGGTGCCACAGGTGGTCCGGGTTGTTCTCCACCGTTTCCAGGACCGAGCGCATGGTGGCGAGGACGGGCGGCTGTTCGGCGGTGTAGACGTTGCCCTGGAGCAGCCGCAGCACGTCGAGGCGGTACCGCGGGTCCTGCACGAAGACGGTGAACAGGATGTTCAGCCGGTAGTAGAGGGCGATGAAGTTGTACCAGTTCGTCAGGCCGCGGCGCTGGTTCTCCTCGTACCGCTCGAAGCGGGCGCGGGTGAAGTCGCCGGCTTCGGCGGCGGCGAGCACGTCCTGGCACAGCAGGCGCGCACCGTGCATCGCGATGCCGACGCCGCTGGAGAAGATCGGGTCCACGAAGCGGGCCGCGTCGCCGACCATCGCCCAGCCGTCGCCGGTGATCCGGCGCATCGCGTAGCTGAAGTCGCCGTCCACCTGGAGCGGGCGGGCGGGGGTGCAGGCGCGCAGGGCCGCGGCGAGGTCCGGGCGGTGGTCGAGGGCGCCCCAGAAGAACGCCTCCCGGTCGCCGGCCGCCTCGCGCAGCCGGCTCTTGCGGGAGACCACGCCGACGCTGGTGATGGTGTCGGTGATGGGGATCTGCCACACCCAGCTGTCCTCGGCGGGCAGGAAGTGCACGAAGAGGTAGTCGGACATCGCGTCGCGGCCGGCGATGGCCTCGCGGTCGAGTCCGGTGAACCAGCCGTGCACCGCGTACTGGTCGAAGGCCGGGTCGCTGACCTTCAGGCCGAGCTGGCGGCCGAGCACGGTGCCGCGCCCGCTGGCGTCGATGACCATCCGGACACCGGTGCTGCTCTCGCCGCCGCCGGAGGCGTGCACGACGACGGGGTGCGGCCCGTCGAAGTCGACGCGGCGCACCCGGGCCCCCTCGAAGACCTTCGCGCCGAGCGAGGCGCTGTGCTCCAGGAGGAGTTGATCGAAGCGGCCGCGGTCGACGTGGTAGGTGTGGGCCTGCCCGCCGAGCACGTCCTCGTCCTCGGCGAAGGCGAGGTCGGCGACGCCGAACCGGTCACTGGCGCGCTCGCCGCCGGGGGAGGTCCAGGCGGCGCCGAACTTCTTCGGGAAGCCGGCCGCCTCGACCTTGTCCAGGGCGCCGATCTCCCGCAGCACGGGCGTGGTGGCCGGCACCAGGGATTCGCCCACGTGCGGACGCGGGAAATTCTCGCCCTCGAAAACGGCGACGGAAAGACCGGCCCGGGCCAGATAGGACGCGGCGGTGGAACCTCCAGGACCGCCCCCGATGATTCCGATGTCGAAATCGGTCACAGTGATTTCCCCCTCAGGCCCGCGCCGCGGTGTCCGACAATTTCGAGACCAGGGTCGCGATACTGTCGAGCGTGGCGAAATTCGAGCCCACAACTTGGTCGTGCGGAATGGTGATTCCGTAGGCCGACTGAAGGTGGCCGATGAGCTGCACCGTGGTGAGGGAGGTCAGAATTCCCCATTCCAGGAGCGGCGCATCCGGCGCGATCTCCTCCGACGCGGAGCCGAGGACCGCGTTCTGGAGGTACTCCCGTACGGCCTCGGCCGCCTCGTCCTTGGTCATCGTGGTGCACCTCTCGTACGGCCGTGCCATGCGGACCGGGCTAGCTGACCACAGCCGCAGCGGGCGATCCATACCCGATCCGAAATGAATCGATCACGGTTCCTGATCGATTCCCCGGTGGCTTTTGGTATGCACCAACGGAGCCCGTCGCTCCTTTCCGGCAATGGTTGATGGCGGGACTGCGGGCTGCTAATTTTCCGGCCAACCCCTGAAAGGACTTTCTGTGTCTGATTCCCTGTACGACGTCGTCATCATCGGCGGTGGGCCCGGCGGGTCGACCATGGCGTCCTATCTGGCGCAGGCAGGACTTTCCTGTGTCGTGCTCGAGGCCGAACATTTCCCGCGCCCGCACGTCGGTGAATCCCTGGTGCCCGCCACCACGCCCGTCCTGCGGGAGATCGGCGCCCTGGAGAAGATCGAGAAGGAGGGCTTCCCGAAGAAGTTCGGCGCGGCCTGGACCGCCGCGGTGGACGAGTCCATCCCGCGGCTCGGCTTCCAGGGTCTTACCGGCGGATTCGGCCTCGCGGACGTCCAGTTCAGCGAGCGCGACCAGCCCGGCGTCCACCAGGACCACACCTACCACGTGGACCGCGCGCGCTTCGACGAGATCCTCCTGGAGCACGCCGGTCAGCAGGGCGCCGAGATACGCCAGGGCGCCCGCGTGCAGCGCGTCGACCTGGCGGGCGGGACCAAGCGCGTCACCTTCACCGAGGGCGGCGCCGAGTCGTCCGTCCGCGCCCGGATGGTCGTCGACGCGAGCGGCCGCGGCACCTTGCTCGGCCGGCAGCTGAAGCTGAAGGAGCCAGACCCGGTCTTCAACCAGTACGCCGTGCACGCCTGGTTCGAGGGTCTGGACCGCCAGGCCGTCAGCGGCTCCGAGGACCGCGCGGACTACATCTTCATCCACTTCCTGCCGCTGTCCGACACCTGGGTGTGGCAGATCCCGATCACCGACACCGTCACCAGCATCGGTGTCGTCACCCAGAAGAGCCGGTTCAAGGAGGCCGCCGCCGACGACCTGGAGTCCTTCTTCTGGGACTGCGTCGACTCCCGTCCCGAGCTGGGCCGCGCGCTGCGCGGGGCCGAGCGGGTACGTCCCTTCAAGGCCGAGGGCGACTACAGCTACGCGATGCGCGAACTGTGCGGCGACGGCTGGCTGTTGATCGGTGACGCGGCCCGCTTCGTGGACCCGATCTTCTCCAGCGGCGTCAGCGTGGCCCTCAACAGCGCCCGCCTCGCGGCGAGCGACATCATCGCCGCGCACGCGGCCGGCGACTTCTCCCGCGAGCGCTTCACCACGTACGAGACCAAGCTGCGCAAGGCGGTGAGCAGTTGGTACGAGTTCATCTCGGTCTACTACCGGCTCAACATCCTCTTCACCGCCTTCGTACAGGACCCGCGCTACCGCGTCGACGTCCTGAAGATGCTCCAGGGCGACGTCTACGACGACGAGGAGCCGGCCGCGCTGTCCGCGATGCGCGAGGTGCTGCGCGAGGTCGAGGCCGACCCGGGGCACCTGTGGCACCGCCACCTCGGCTCGCTGCGGGCCACCGCCCCCGCCCCCGCCGCCGCCCCCGGCGTCTGACGGCGAAGGCGGACCGTCACCATGTCCCGTACGGACACACGCGTCGACATCGCGCGCCCCGGCTGGTTCTGGACCGGTGTGGTGCTCTCCTGCGCCGGGGTGCTGCTCCACCTGCCGATGTACTTCGCCATGCGCGCGAGGGACCACGACATGGCGGGCATGGACATGTCCGGGTCCGCCATGTCCGGCCACCCCATGCCGGGCAGCGGCATGGACGGCATGGGGGCGGGTTCCTCGGCCGCCATGGTGGCCGGGATGGTCCTGCTGGTCGTGGGCCTGGTCGCCGCGGTCTACGGCCTCGTGCGGCACCGCCCGTCCGACGAGGCCGCCTCGCGGGCCGGCCGCTACCGCGTCGTGCCCGGCCCGCAGGACCGGCTGAGCCCCGCCCACCGGCGGCTGATCGCGGCGATCTCACTCGCTCTCATCATCGACGTGATGAAGCCCGCCACCCTCGCGTTCATCATTCCCGGCATGCGCGAGGAGTACGGGATCAGCGCCCCCGAGGCGGCCTGGCTGCCGGTCGGGGCGCTGGCCGGCACCATCATCGGCTCCATCGTCTGGGGCTGGCTCGCCGACCGGCTCGGGCGGCGCGCCACCATCCTGCTGTCCTCGCTGATGTTCATCACGACCACCGTGTGCGCGGTGATGCCGACCTTCGCGTGGAACATCGTGATGTGCGTCGGGATGGGGGCCGCGGCCGGCGGGCTGCTGCCCGTCGCCTACGCGCTGATGGCGGAGTCGATGCCGACCCGCCAGCGCAGCGTCATCATGGTGCTCCAGGCGGGCCTGGCCACGGTCGCCGCGTACTTCTTCACCAGCGCGCTCGCCGCCCTGATGATCCCCGTGTTCGGCTGGCGCGTGATGTGGCTGGTGCACTTCCCGTTCGCCGTCGCGATCGTCCTGGTGAACCGCTGGATCCCCGAGTCCCCGCGCTTCCTGCTGCGGTACGGGCGCATCACCGAGGCCGAGCGGATCGTCGCCGACTACCGGATGGTGCTGGTCGACGACGGACTGCCGGCCGGGCCGGACGGAGCGCCGGCGGACGCCACGGGTCCGGGCGGCGGCGGTGCGGCGCGGCCGGTCTCCGGGGCACCGGCCCCGCAGGCCAAGGAGGGCGCGCTCGCGGCGCTCTTCGGGCGGCGGATGCTCGTCAAGTCCCTGGTGGTCGGGGCGTACGCGCTCTCCTGGTCGGTGGTCAACTGGGGGTTCATGACCTTCCTGCCCACCCTCATGGGCAAGGCGGCCGGCGGCCGGGTGCTGCCGCTGTCCTCGCTCCTGGCCATCCCCGGCACGGCCCTGGTGGCCTACCTCTACGCCCGCTGGAGCAGCCGCCGCACCATGGTCCTGTCCGGCGCGGTGACCGTCCTCGCGCTGCTCGCCCTCGCCGCACTCGGCCGGGCCGACGCGGGCCTCGGCAGCTATCTGCCGCTCGCGCTGCTCCTCGTCGGCACCAGCGGCGTGATCGCCACGCTCGCCCCGTACGCCGCCGAGATCTACCCGACCGACGTGCGGGGCGCGGCCGGCGGCTATGTGGCGGCCTGCAGCAAGACCGGCGGGCTCTTCGCGCCGCCGCTCATCGGGCTGCTGCTCGCGCACTACCCCGGCATGCGGGTCATCGCGCTGTGCGCGGCGGCCCCGATGGCCCTGGCCACCCTCGCCATCGCGCTCAAGGGACGGGAGACGGCGGGCCGCGACCTGGAGGAGGTGCGGGCGGAGCCGCCGGTGGCCGTCAGTCGCGCAGCAGACGGTCTCGCTGAGCCAGCAGGAATCGCCTGAACTCGGCGACGGGGGCGCTCTCCTGGCGCCCCCGGATCCAGATCAGGGCGATGTCGCGGACCGCGCCCGGCCCGTCGAGCCCGAGCTCGACGACGCCGGGCCGCGGCACCGCCGGAGCCGGCAGCAGCGCCACCCCGAGCCCGGCGGCCACCAGACCGCGCAGCGTCTCCACCTCCTCGCCCTCGAAGGCGATCCGCGGCGTGAACCCGGCGGCCGCGCACAGCCGGTCGGTGATCTGGCGCAGCCCGTACCCCGCGGGCAGGCAGACGAAGGCGTCCTCGCGCACCTCCGCCAGGCGTGCCCGCCGGCGCCCGGCCAGCGCGTGGCCCGCCGGCACCACCAGGCGCAGCCGCTGCCGGTGGACCCGGCGCGCGATGACGTCGCGCTCGTCGGGAGCCGGTGAGATCAGCGTGAGGTCGAGCTCGCCGGTACGCAGCCGGGACAGCAGTGCGGCGCCGTAGTCCTGCATCAGCTGGAAGCGGATGCGCGGCCGGCGCTCGCTGAACTCGCGCAGCAGATCGGGCACGGTGGACGGACCGAGGGTGTGCGGGAAGCCGAACGCGATCCGGCCGCTGTCCGGATCGGCGTCCTCCCGCACCGCCGCGCCCCCGCGTTCGGCGTGCGCCAGGGCGCGTTCGGCGTGGTCGAGCAGGGTGCGGCCGGCGGGCGTGAGCCGGACGCTGCGGCCGTGCCGGGACAGCAACTGCACTCCGAGCCCGGCTTCGAGGCGTGCGACGGTACGGCTCAACGTCGGCTGCGGGAGCCCCAGTTCGGCCGCCGCCCGGCTCACGTGCTCACCCCGCGCGACGGCGACGAACTGGGTGAGCGCGGGGGACAGGAGCAGCGCGGCGGAGTCCGGGGACAGGGAAACGCGGCCGGGCGCGGGCGAGTTGACCGGCTCGTCGGCGGTCTGGGACACGCGCCCACCTCCTCTCATGCGGATACGCATCAGCGGCGCATTATGACGTCATTGGACGCATCTGGGGCCCCTTCCTAGCGTGACGGGCATGGTGAAGACAACTACGGGGGCCGGCGCCCCCTCGCCCGTGACGCCCGCGACCGGCGGCGCACGGCTCGCCCCCGGCGACCCCGCCTACCGCCGTGCCATCACCGCGCTGTTCGCCGCCGGTGTGGCCGTGTTCCTGCTCCTGTACGTCACCCAGGGACTGCTGCCCGAGATCTCCGACGAGCTGCGGATCACCCCGGCCGAGGCCAGCCTCACCGTCTCGGCGACCACCGCCGCCATCGCGTTCGCGCTGCTGCCGCTGAGCGCGCTGTCGGAGAAGTACGGCCGCACCCGGGTCATGACGGCCTCCGTGTTCACCGCCGCGGTGATCGGTCTGGTGCTGCCGTTCGTGACCGGCCTCGGCCCGTTCATCGCGCTGCGCGCCCTGCAGGGCGTGGCGCTCGCGGGGCTGCCGGCCACCGCCATGGCCTACCTCGCCGAGGAGGTCTCGCCCGCGGCGGTGTCCTCGGCGATCGGCCTGTACCTGGCCGGCAACAGCATCGGCGGGATGAGCTCGCGGTTCGTGGCGGGTCTCGTCGCGCAGTGGAGCAGCTGGCGGGTCTCGCTCGGGGTGCTCGGTGTCATCGCGCTGTGCTGCGCGGTGGTCTTCCGCGTCACCGTGCCGAAGGCCGCCCACTTCCGCGCCGCGCCCATCCATCCGCGCGCCGTGGCCCGCACGGTGGGGGGCCATCTGCGCACCCCGCTCCTGTTACGGCTCTACGTCCTCGGCGCGCTGTTCATGGTGGTCTTCGGCGCGGTGTTCACGGTGCTCGGCTACCGCCTGTCGGCCGCGCCCTTCCATCTGCCGGAGGGCGTGATCGGCGCGTTCTTCCTGATCTACCTCGTCGGCACGGTGACCTCGGCCCGCGTCGGCCGGATCGCCGAGCGCTTCGACCGGCGCACCGCCCTGTACGGCGGCATCGTGGTGGCCTCGGCGGGCGTCCTGGTGACCGTGGCCGACAGCGTCGCCGCGATCGTGGCGGGTCTGGTCCTGATCACGGCGGGGTTCTTCACCGGCCATGTGATCGCCTCCAGCTCGGTGAGCGCCACCGCGACCACCGGCCGCGCCCAGGCGTCCGCCGTCTACCTGACGATCTACTACGTCGCCAACAGCGTCGGCGGCACCCTGGCCGCCTCCGCGTACCACGGCGCGGGGTGGACGGGTGTGGTCGTGGTGTGCCTGACCGCCATGGGCCTCGCGGCGCTCGTCGCCGTACGCAGGATCTGACCCCGCGCCATGAACGGGCCGCGCGCCATGAACGGGCCGCCCCCTCACGTCGGCCGGCCCGTCATGAGCAGGCCGTACCCTCCCGCGGCCCGCCCCCCCCCTCACGCATCACGATTCGTGATCGGTGTCAGATCGGATTGCGTCTTGGACGGCGCACGGCCCGGTGTTGGACTGGATCCACGGCGGTTCCCCCGGCCAGAGGGAGCGCGCCTCAGCCGTTCCACCTCGATCCAGCGGAGAACACCATGCCTCTCATCCACGTGCAGCAGACCCCCGGCAAGACCGCCGAGCAGAAGGCCGAGCTGGTCCGCGAGCTGACCGACGCGTATGTGAAGGCGACCGGCAGCAAGCCGGAGAGCGTCTGGGTGACCGTGCAGGAGATCGCCACCGACAGCTGGTCGATCGCCGGCGACACCCTCGCCGCCCGCGCCGCCGCAGCGGCCAAGTGACCCGAGGCCCCGTCGGGCCGCAGGCCTGACGCGCGGGCCCCGCAGCCGCCGTTTCCGGGCCGTGATTCCCCCGTTCCGGCCCGGAAACGGCCTCCTCGCCTCCGCACCCGGCCGCCCGGGCCGGGCCCGGAGGCGCCCCCCCGCACCAGAACCCGGTCGCCCAGGCCGCCCCTTGGCCCCACCCCGAACAGGAGATGAGCCGTCGTGAGCGACGTGCTTGACACCGCCGTCCCGTCAGCCGACACCGCAGCCGACACCGCGGGTCCCCTGGATCTGCTGGTCGTGGGGTGCGGTGCGGGCGGCCTCGCGACGGCGGTCAGCTTCGCCGAGAACGCCCCGGGCAGCCGGGTCCTGGTCCTGGAGCGCTCCAGCCGGTACAACCGCGGTGGGAACACCACCTGGACCGGCTCGTTCTTCCGGCTCGCCGCGGACGGCACTCCGGCCGACGACTTCGAGAGCCGGATGCACGAGCTGAGCGAGGGGCAGTCGGACGCCGACTACATCGCGGAGCTCAGCCGCAGCGCCGCGCCCACCGTGCGCTGGCTCGCCGAGCACCACGGGGTGGAGTTCGAGACCCGGCCGACCTACTTCGTCACCGCCCGCGGCCCGCGGCTCATGCCGGCCGGCGGCGGCGCGAGCCTGGTGGACAAGCTCGCCAAGTCCCTTGAACGCCTGGGCGGTTCGATCGCCTACGGAGTGCGGGCCACGGCCCTGAGCACCGACGCGCTGGGCGCGGTCAACGGCGTGGAGGTGCGCGAGGGCGGCAGGCTGCGGCACATCGCCGCCCGCCGCGTCGTGCTCGCCTGCGGCGGCTTCCAGGGCAACCCGGACCTGTTGGACCGTCACATCGGCCCCACCGGACGGGAGTTGCGCCCCATCGCGCCCGGCGGCAAGCACAACAAGGGCGAGGGCATCGAGATGGCGGTGGCGGTGGGCGCCGCGCGCAGCGGACAGTACGACCGCTTCCACGGCGAGCCCGTGGACCCGCGCAGCCACCAGGCCGAGGCCCTCGTGATGGCCTACCCCTACGGGATCCTCGTCAACTCCGACGGGCGCCGCTTCCTGGACGAGGGTTCGGACACCCCGGACAACACGTTCGAGGAAGTGGCCTACCGGATCTGGCGGGAGGCCCGCCAGTCGGCGTACCTGATCTGCGACTCCAAGCTGACGGGGATCGAGGGCCACGAGCGGTCGCTGCTCACGGACAAGGACCCGATCACCGCGCCGACCATCGACGAGCTGGCGCGCAAGCTGGACATCGCCCCCGACGAACTGTGCTGGACCGTGGCCCGGTTCAACGACGCCTGCCGGCCTTCCGTGCCCTACGACCCGACGCGTCTGGACGGCAAGCACACCGTCGGCCTGGTGCCGCCCAAGTCCAACTGGGCCGTGGAGCTCGACACCGGGCCCTTCATGGCCTGGCCGGTGCACTGCGCCATCACCTTCACCTTCGGCGGGCTGCGGACCGACGCCCGGTCGCGGGTGCTGACACCGGCGGGCACGCCCATCGACGGCCTGTACGCCGTCGGCGAGACCGCCGGCCTCTACTACAGCCGCTACCCGGGGGCGACCTCGGTGCTGCGCGCGCTCACGTTCGGCCGGCTCGCCGGGGCGGAAATCGCCCAGGTGACGGCGCCGGCCGGCTGAAAACCGCCAGTCCCCTCCCCACACCGAGGAAGTTGCCAGTTGCCATGAAGACCGCATCAACACGCACTCCCTACGCGCTGTTGCTCGCCGTCCTGTGCTCGCTGAACGCCGGTGGCCTGTTCGCCTCCGACATCAACCTGCCGGGCGTGCCGGCCACCGCGCACGCCTTCGACACCCCGGTCGCGTCCGTGCAGTGGACGTTCAGCGCCTTCATGATCGGCATCGCGGTCTCGCAGGCGATCTACGGGCCGATCTCGGACGCCTACGGGCGCAAGCACGTCATCGTCTCCGGGCTCGGCCTGTTCGTGGTGGCCTCCCTGATCTGCGCGGCGGCGCCCACCGTCGAGGTGTTCGGCGCCGGCCGCCTCCTGCAGGCACTCGGCGCCGGCTCGGGCATGGTGCTCGGCCGTGCCGTGATCAGCGACCTGTACGAGGAGAAGGACGCGGCCCGGATGTTCGCCACGGTCATGCCGATCGTGGGCGTCTCGCCGTCCATCGCTCCGCTGGTCGGCGGCTATCTGACGACGTACGTCTCCTGGCGCGCGCCCTTCGTGGTGACCGCCCTGATCGGGCTCGCGACGCTGGTGGTGATGGTCACCTCCATCCCCGAGAGCCTGCCGCCCGAGCGCCGCAGCAAGCACCTGGGCGCCACGCTGCGCAACTATCCGAAGCTGCTGACCCGCCCCCTGTTCTGGGCCTACACCCTCAACCTGGCGGTGGCGTACGGCGGTTACTTCGGCTACCTGGCCGCCTCCCCGCTGGTCTTCGAGAAGATGGGCCTGGCCACCGAGACCACCAGCTACTGCTACATCACCGTCTCGATCGCCTATGTGGCGGGCAACCTCACCTCGCGCACCCTGGTGCGCAAGCGGCCCGTCAACCAGCTGCTCTGGATGGGCCACGGGTTCTTCCTGCTCGGCGCGCTGATGATGGTCGGCCTCGGCCTGAGCGGGGCCGGCGGGCGGTGGGGCCTCCTGGTCCTCGTCTTCATGCCGGTGATGACCTTCGGTAACGGCTTCCTGCTCCCGCTGTCGATGAGCGCGGGCGTGACGACCTTCCGCGCGACGGCCGGCGCCGCGTCCGGCCTCATGGGCGCGCTCCAGCTGCTCGCCGCCTCGCTCGGCATCTTCCTTTCGAGCCGGCTGCCCGCGGGCGACCTCTTCGCGCTCGGCTGGTTCGTCCTCGGGGCCGCCTCGGTGGGAATCGCCGCGTTCGCCCTCTTCCTTTCGCTGGCCGCCCGGCAGACCGCCCGCGAGCAGGCGCTCGACCGGGAAATTCGCATTACCAACGATCGTGCCGTGGATTTCCAGAAAGCTACCGCAGAGTAAATAAATTCCCGAGGTAAACAAAACTCCTTTACCGACAGAGCGGCCCTCCCGGTGGCAGGTGCCGCTCGTCGGTGTGCGAGGATTCCTCCGTCGTGGCGATCCCTCAGACACCGAAGGTTGCACTTTCAATGAAAGGGGTCGCCCCAGCGATAGGGGGGATCCTGTGGAATTACGCCAGATTCAGTACTTCGTGGCGGTGGCCGAGGAGCTGCATTTCGGCCGCGCGGCCGAACGCCTGCACATAGGCCAGCCGGCCGTGAGTCAGCAGGTGCGCCGTCTGGAACGGGAGCTGGGCACCCAGCTCTTCGACCGTTCCAGCCGCACCGTGACCCTCACGCCGGTCGGCCGGGCCCTGCTGCCCGAGGGCCGCGAACTGCTGAAGGCGCTGGACTCCTTCGCCTCCAAGGCACAGCGGCTCGCGGCCCAGAGCGCGGCCACCTTCCGCGTCGGGATCAGCTCCGCCCTCGGTCAGCGCCTGGACGACTTCCTGGACGCGCTGCCGCGCCACGGGGCCGACACCCGCTTCGAGTTCCAGACCCTGGACGCCCACACGCGGCTGGAGGAGGTACGTGCCGGGCGCCTGGACGCCGCCTTCATCCGGGGCATCGAGCGCGCTCCTGGCCTGCTGCTTCTCACGCTCTGGTACGACCCGCTCGTGGTCGCGCTGCCCGCCGCGCACCCGTTGGCCGAACGTGAGCGCCTGGATCTGGCCGATCTGGCCGAACTTCCGTTGCGCATCGCCGGGCGCGGGGAGAATCCGGTGCTGTTCGACACGGTCGTCGCGGCGTGCCGGGCGGCCGGTTTCGAGCCGCTCCTCGGGCCGCCCTCGGCGCGGCTCCAGGACACCCTGGCCGACATCGGCGCGGGCGGCTCCGGCTGGACCCTGGTGTACCCGACGGCGACCAACACGGTGTCCTCGCGCCGCATCGCGCTGCTCCCCCTTAACGGGGAGCCGATCACTATCCGTATGTTTCTCGCCCTGCAGGAAAACGCCGACCCCGCACGTCTTGAGTTGTTGACGGCTGCAAGTAGACAGGTTCGACGAAAGGTTGCGGGCGAGGGTTGAGGCCGCCTGCTTGGCGGATTCTTTGCCTTCTCATTAGCTTTTGGTGGCGACGGTGCGATACGTTCTGAGCAACGAGCTTCCAGCCCGGTGTCCCGCCGATGTTCTTTCCGGCTGATGGGCGTCCGGCTGTGGAATCGCCAAGTTCGTAAACGGGGTGATTTTTGATATGGCCTGGTGGGAGTCCCGCCAAAACAACAGCGAGTTAACTCTCCATCAATTCGTCGTGTCACGACGGATTCACATGCCACCTGTCGCCCTGCCAACTCATGCCTGGAGGGGTAATGATCGTCAATCTTGATGTAACGCTGCGCGACGGGGGCTACCGCAACAACTTCGACTTCCCGCTGGACTACGCGCTCCACCACGCCCGGGAGAGCGTCGCGGCCGGCATGGAGTGGGTCGAGATCGGCTACCGCAACGGGTCGTTCAAGACCAAGCCCGGCCTCGGCCGCACCGGCACGGGGGCGGACGAGTACATACGGGCGGTCGCCGAGGTGGTCCCGCCCGAGCGCCTCTGCATGATCCTGCACCCGAAGAACATCACCGAGGACGACCTCGGCAGCATGTACGAGGCGGGCGCCCGCCTCCTGCGGTTCTGCCTTCCCTCCGCGACGCCCGAGCCCGGGCTCGAACTGCTCTCCCGGGCCGCCGAGCTCGGCTTCACCACCACGGTCAACATCACCCGGGTGAGCCAGCTGGCCAGACGCCGTCTGGTCGACCTCGCCGCGATGTCCGGCGACGCCGGCGCGGACGTGGTCTACCTGGCCGACTCCAACGGCAGCATGCACCCGGGCGAGGTGTCCCAACTGGTCACCCTGGTGCGGTCGGTGACCGACGCGGCCATCGGTCTGCACGCCCACAACAACCTGGGTCTCGCGCTGGCCAACGCCATCGCGGCCATCGACGCGGGAGCCACCTGGATCGACTCCTCGGTCCTCGGTATGGGCAAGGGTCCGGGCAACCTGGTGACCGAGCAGTGGCTCGCCTACCTCGGACGGCGCGCCGGCACCGAGGCGTACGACCTCGGCCGCATCCTCAGCCTCGCGCACCGCATGGAGTCCGAGATCGCGGAGGCCGCGCCGTCGCTGCCGCTGCCCGACCTGGTGCTCGGCCACTTCGACCTGTCCGTCGAGGAGCGCGCCAAGCTCCCCGTGGACCGGATCGCCGACGCCTTCTCGGCGGCCCGCGAGCTCACCGCGGCGGGCGCCAGGTGACCTCGCGTCCCCCGCACCCGGAGCCGGCGCGCACCAGCGCGCCGGCTCCGGCCCGCGCCGTCCTGGGCGACCGCGGCGCGCCGCGCCACGCGGTCGTCCTCGCGCCCGTCATGCCCCGCTGGGACCAGGGTGCGTTCTTCCGGCACGTCGCCGAGCCGCTGCTCGCCGACGGGCACCGCATCACGGTCTACGACACCCTGTCGCTGCTGCGCGAGGGCGACGACCTGAAGGCGCTCGTGGACCGCTGGGGCCAGTACCTCGCACCGGGCGGCCCCGCCGCCGACGAGGCGGGTGGCGGTGACGCCGCCCCCAGCGTGCTGGCCGGAAACGCACTGGGCGGCGCCGTCGTCCAGGCGCTGCTCGACCGGGAGTGGACGCACCGCTCCCGGGTGGTGCTGCTGTCCGGGCCCACCGTCGCCGACGACGAACTGAACACCACCCTCGAACGCATCGCCGCCGCCGTCACCGGCCGGGGCCTCGCCGCGGCCCTCGGGCTGCTGGACGAGGTCGTCCGGGGGCCGGGCCCGCGTCCCGCCGCCGAGCAGAACACCGAGCAGAACACCGCGCAGAACACCGCGCAGAACACCGCGCAGAACACCGCGCAGAACACCGCGCAGGACACCGCGCAAAACACCGGGCCGGTCCAACCGCCGTCCCTGGACGAGCAGTTGGCGGGTGTGCGGCTCGCCGCCGGACTGCGCCTGCTGCACGACGCCGACGCCCGGGAGCCCGTCCGCGGCTTCCCCGGACCCCTGCTGCACGTGTACGGCGAACAGTCGCTGCTCGTGCGGCGCCACCATCTGGCCACCGGCCCCCGCCCCGACCACCACCTCGTGGGCATCCCCGGGGCCGGCATGCGCCCGCACGCCGACCAGGCCGCCCTCACCCGGGGCACCATCGCCCGCTTCCTGGGAGCTGAAGAATCATGAACCGCAAGACCGTCGCAGTCCTGCCCGGCGACGGAATCGGGCCCGAGGTCCTGGACGCCGCGCTGCCGGTGATCGACGCCCTCGGCCTGCCCATCGACCTCGCATTCGGTGACATCGGCTGGGACTGCTGGCGCACCGAGGCCAACCCCGTCCCCGACCGCACCTGGGACCTGATCGGCCGCAGTGACGCCGTGCTGCTCGGCGCCACCACCAGCAAGCCGCGCCGCGAGGCGCTGGCCGACCTGAGCCCCGAACTGCGCGCCACCGACCCGCAGTACATCTCGCCGATCATCCAACTCCGCCAGCGTCTGGACCTGTTCGCCAATCTGCGGCCGGTGGAGAACTACCTCGGCGGCGGCACCCCGTACCGCTTCTGCGTGGTCCGCGAGAACACCGAGGGCCTGTACGCGGGCCTGGACTGGAACCACGTACCGGACGAGATGTGGCCGCTGGTGGCCGAGCACCCCAACGTCCGGCGCAGCGGCCGCGACGGTGCCACCGCCAGCGTCCGGCTCCAGACCTCGCACGGTCTCGACCGCATCCTGCGGTTCGCCTTCGAGACCGCGAGGGCCCACGGCTACGAGCGGGTCACCCTCGCCGACAAGCCCAACGTCCTGCGCCACAGCAGCGCCTACGTCCTGGAGCGCCTGGAAGCCGTCGCCGCCGACTACCCGGAGATCCCCTTCGAGGTCCTCAACGTGGACGCGGTGGCCCTGTGGATGGCCCGCCGCCCGGAGCGCTTCGGCGTGATCGTGGCCGAGAACATGTTCGGCGACATCCTCTCCGACCTCGGCGGCGGTGTCATGGGCGGACTCGGCCTCGCGCCCAGTGCCAACATCGGCGAGCACGGCAACTACTTCGAGCCGGTGCACGGCAGCGCCCCGGCGATGGCCGGACGCGGGCGTGCCAACCCGGTGGCCGCGTTCCTCACCATCGGTCTGATGCTGGAACACCTCGGCTTCCCGGACGAGGCCGCCAACATCCAGGACGCGGTGCGCCACGTCACGCGCCGGCGCGACCGGGTCACCTACGACCTCGGGGGCTCCGCGAGCACCGGCGAGGCGGCGCGGGCCGTCATCGACGCCTGCCGCGAGGTGCCCCACACCCCGACCGCGGCCGTCATCACCATCGGCGACGAACTGCTGCGCGGCGACCTGGAGGACTCCAACGCCGCCAACGCCTCGCGGATGCTCGGCGAGCGCGGCGTCCCGGTCCGGGTGCGGCACACCATCGGCGACGACGAGGCCACCATCGCCGACGCCATCAGCCCCTCCATCGGCCGCGACGACGTGATCGTGGTCATGGGCGGGCTCGGCCCGACCTCCGACGACGTGACCCGCGGCGGGGTGGCCCGTGCGCTCGGCCGCCCCCTCGAACACCGCGAGGAGGCGTGGCAGGGCGTCGTGGAACGCCTCACCCGCTTCCAGGTCGCCATCCACGACGACAACCGCCGCCAGGCGCTGTTCGCCGAGGGCGCCGATCTGCTGCCCAACGCCAACGGCACCGCCTGGGGCTGCCGCACCGAGTCCCAGGGCAGCACGGTGATCATGCTCCCCGGGCCGCCGCGCGAATGCCTGCCGATGCTGGAGGCGGTCCTGCGCGACGGTCTGCCGCACCTGCCCGAGCCGCCCGAGGTGACGACCGTCTTCCGCCGCACCCTCGGCATCATCGAGGCGGACGCGGCGGCCCTGGTGGACGAGCTGGTCAAGGACAGCGGTGTGCCGGTCAAGCCCGCCTACCGCTGGCACTACCCGTACGTCGACGTCCGGCTCGGCTGCCCGCCCGAGGCCGCCGACGACCTCGCCAAGCGCCTCGACCTGGCCCTCGCCGGCCACATCGTCACCGACCGCGACCACACCGCCGTCCAGGAACTCGCCCTGCTGCTGGACGAGCGCGGCCTGGTCCTCGACCTGGACGACCGGCTCACCGGGGGCGTGTTCGCGGCCGAACTGGCCCGCGAGCGCGACACCAGCGACGGTGCCCGCACCCTCGCCGTCTCGCTGTCCGGCGTCTGGCACGGCGGCTCGCGCACGGAGTACACCGGCACGCTCGACCTCGTCCGCACCGTTCGCGACGGGTCCGGCGAGCACACCGACACGCTGACCGTGCCCAACCGCGGCGCCGAAGTCACCGCGTACGCGGCCCAGTTCGCCGCCTGGTCGCTGGCCCGCCACCTCACCGCACACCCCCACCCGCTCACGGAGGAAACCGCATGACCACCGCCGCCCCCGTGGCAGCCGACGCCCTGCGCGAGCGCCTGTCCCGCCTGGACACGGCCGCCCTGTCGGACGCGATGGACAGCCTGCGCACCCCGCCGTGCGTGCTGCCCGGCATCGCCACCCGCACCCCCGGCAGCGTCGCCTGCGGGCCCGCCTTCACGGTCCGCTACCGCGCCATCGACGACGCCACCACCTTCCACAACGCCGCGAACTACATCGACGACGTGCCGGCGGGCTCGGTCGTCGTCGTGGACAACGGCGGCAGCCGCACCTGCACCAACTGGGGCTCGCTGCTCAGCTCCGTCGCCCAGCACCGCGAGGTGGCCGGCACGGTCGTGCACGGCTCGGTGCGCGACGTGCTGGAGACGCGGACCGCCGGATACCCGCTGTTCAGCACCGATGTGACGATGGTCAGCGGCAAGAACCGGGTGGTCCTGGACCGTACCGGCGTCGAGCTCGACGTCGCCGGCACCCCGGTGCGCCCCGGCGACTGGATCTTCGCCGACGACAACGGGGCGCTGCGCATCCCGGCCGACCTGGTCGAGGAGGTCGTGCGCCGCGCCGAGGCGGTCGAGCGCACCGAGTCCCGCATCCGCGAGGCCGCGCTCGGCGGCGCCCGTCTGGACGAGGCGCGGGCGCGGTTCGGCTACGCGCGGCCGTGGGAGGAGGGCGGCGAGGATGAGCAGCGCTGAGCCCACCGGGGCGGCCGCCACCGCGGGGCCGGCCCCGCTGCCCGCGGCCGAGTCCCGCTTCATCGACGTCCACTACCACGTGGGCCCGGACGCCTTCCTGCGCCGCCACACCGCCGCCACGGCCGGCGCGCTGTACGCCGAGCACGGTGGCTGGGTCGTCCTGAAGAACCACCTCGGCTCGACCGCGGCCCAGGCGTGGGAGGCCCGGCAGCAGGGCCTGCCGGTCTCCGGCTCGATCGTCCTGAACCGGCTCGCGGGCGGCTTCGACCCGCGGGTCGTGGAGCAGGCCGTCATCCAGCACGGCGACGACAGCGGGCTGCGCCTGATCGTGCACCTGCCCACGGTCACCGGCCGCACCCACCGCAGCCGTCTGACCCGCACCCCCTCCCACCCGCTCCTCGCCGACGGCCAGCCCGCGCTGACCGTCGCCGACGAGAGCGGCGCGCTGCGCCCCGAGGTCACCGAACTCCTGCGCGCGGCACGGGATCTGCCGGTGGTCATCTCCACCGGGCACGCCGACGGACACGAGGTGCGGCTGCTCGTCGACGAGGTCGTACGCCTGGACGTGCCGCGCCTGATGCTCAACCAGCCCGCCAACCCGATGACCGGGCTCAGCTGCAAGGACCTGGTGGAGGTGGCGGCGGCGGAACAGGTGTGGACCGAGCAGACCGCGCTGACCCGCCTCCTCGACTACCAGGACCGGGCGGACTTCGCGGACGTGCTGTCCCTGCTGCCCCGCGTCGTTTACAGCTCGGACCTGGGGCAGCCCTCCCAGATGGACATCCCTGACTGGCTGACGTGGAGTCAGAAGGCGTACGCAGACGCCGGTTTGACGCCCGAGCGCGTCGCCGAGGTCACGCACGGCGGCCCGCTGAAGATGCTGAGTCCGTGACCGGACCGTCCGTCCTGTCGGCACTGCTGCTCTCCCTGCCCCTCGTGCTCCTCGCATGCTGGGCGGGGGGAGCGCTGTGCCGGCGGCTGGGCCAGCCCCCCGTCATCGGGGAGATGGCCGCGGGCATCCTGCTCGGCCCGACGCTGCTCGGCCGTGTGTGGCCCACGGGGGCGGCCACCCTCTTCCCGCCCGCCCTCGCCCCCGGTCCTCGCGCGCATCCTGACCGACCGCGACCTGGCCCACACCCGCGTGGGCACCCTGGCCCTGACCTGCGCCTGATAGGACCCCAGCTGTACGCGATGCTGATCCTGATGGCCCTGACCGCCACGGCCGTCACCTCCCCGGCCCTGACGGCGCTGATGCCGAAGGAAGCGGTACGGGGGACGCAGGGCGCGGAGCCGGAGCTGGTCGCGGCGGGCCTGCGCGGCGGGGCCGGGCAGGTCCGGCGCGCCGGATGCGGCTGTGACAGAACGAAGACCTCCCGGGGAGCCGCTCGTAACTCGGTGCGAACTACAAATGGTTCAGACCGCATGGACCGCGCCGCCACTCCTGGGGGAACACCGTGAAGTACACCCGCACCGCCGCTCTCGCCGCCCTCGGCCTCGCCGCCACCCTCTCGCTCACCGCGTGCGGCGGCAACGACGACTCCGCCGCGGGCGCGTCCGCCAAGAGCCCCGCCTCCACGGCCGCGCCCGCCACGCCGTCGAGCGATGCCGCCACCACGGACGGGGGCGGTGCGACGTCGGGTGGCGGCGGCAAGTCCGGTGGCGACAAAGGCGGTTCGAGCGCGGGCAAGAACACCGCCGCCGGTACCGGCGCATCGGGCGGGTCCGCGGGCGGTGGCAAGTCCGGGTCCTGCACGACGCAGGACCTCGCCATCGACGCCCGCTACGCGGCGGCCGGCCCGACCGAGGGCCGGATCAACGTGACCATGGTGAACCGGGGTTCGACCACCTGCTCGGCCACGGGCTTCGCCGGGGTCGACATCAAGGACGCCGACCACACCTCGAACCCCATCGAGCGCGGCCCCGCGCAGCCGCGCGTCACCAGCCTGAAGCCCGGCGAGTCCGCGGTCTTCGACCTCGCCTACACCGTCGACCCGAGCGGCAAGAGCCTCGCGCACCCGACCAACCTCCTGGTGACGCCGCCCAACGAGACCCACACGGTCAGCCTGAAGTGGCCGGCGGGCGCGGGCGCGATCAAGGGCGCGTACACCGACGTCCAGGTCTACCCGACCCACACCGCCGAGTAGCGGCCCGGGCGGGCAGTGACGGGACGGGCCCGCCGCGGGCGCCTCGGGGCGACCGCGGCGGGCTTCGTCATGGCCGTACTAGAGCTGCAGTTCGTCGGCCGCCCGCCAGGCGTGGTCGGCGAAGCGCGCGGCCTGGGGGTGGGCGCCGTGCGAGGGGTGGGCGAGGTAGGCGGGGACCTTGGGCGCGCCCGTGAGCGGGACCAGCCGCACGAAGGGGTGGGTGTAGCGGCGGGCCGCGGAGACGGGCGCCGTGCCCACGCCGAGGCCGACCGCCACCTGCTCCAGCCACTCGTCGAAGTTGCGGCACTCGGCCCCGACCTCGGGCCGGTTCCCGTCCGGCCACATGTCGGGGAACGTGGTGCCGCTCACGGTGTTGATGATCAGGGGCAGTTCGGCCAGTTCCGACCAGTCGAGTTCGGTGCGCTCGGCCAGCCGCCAGCTCGCGGGCACCGCCGCGATGCGGGGCTCCTCGCACAGCAGCACACCGCGCAGCCCCGGCGGCAGCTCCGCACAGCGCAGCAGGCCCAGGTGCACCTGCCCGGTGTCGAGCCCGGCCTGCGGGGTGTCGCAGCGGATGAACTCGACGGTGACGCCCGCCTCTTCGCCGAACCGCGCGGCGATCCGCGATAAGCCCTCGGGCAGTCCCCAGCTGAACCCGATGCGCAGCGTCTCCCCCTCCTGCACCTCCCGCAGCGCCGCGTCGAGCTGGCGCAGCAGGGGGGTGACCTTCCTGCGCAGGGCGGCCCCTTTGTCGGTCAACTCCGTGCGGCGCGTGGTGCGTTCGAAGAGCCGCACGCCCAACGACTCCTCCAGCGTGCGGATGTTGCGGGTCAGGGTGGGCTGGGCCAGGTGCAGACGGCGGCCGGCGGCGGTGAAGCCACCCTCCTCGGCGACGGCCAGAAAGCATCTCAGGTGACGCAGATCTATATTCATTCGGCAACCCTATAGGTGGCTCCGCACTGTCATTTCTCAAGGCTCGATCGTATGCATAGGCTGCTTGATGTCACCGAGCGGACGGGATGACCGGCAGGGCCGGCATTCGCGAACTGCTGGTGTGCTGCCATGCACTCAAACGGGGGTACGTCATGAGTGAATACTGGTGCGCGCCGTCAACCGGGCTGGCGCCAAAACCGGTTAAAACGAAAGCAAAAGAATCCACGGGGGACAGCTCTGTGCCGCGGACGTGTGCTCCGGGCACCGTTGCGGCCCGGATCCCCGGGCGCCCCAGGGGTCGTCGCTAGGACAACGGCCCCGTGCCGTCCGCGTCGGCGGACGTCCGGGCGCCGTGATCCCCGGCGAGGTGTCGGCCTCGCGTCTCTTCTTCGGCGGTGACCTCCGTCACCTGTGGAAGTTCTCTTCTCAACTATTTGCGCCACCTTTCCGTCCGGGCCACGCGGATTTCAACTCCGCGCCGCGCGGTACTTCGGCGTGGCGTAATTCCGGCCGACCCCTTCCGGAATGTCTGTTCCGCTGCCGTAATCACCGAGAAAGATATTGATGTGCCGGTAATTGATACATACAACGGTCCGGTGGAACACGTCATCTTCGACGGCGATCCGGACCTGGCACCGCTGGTCTTCCTGCACGGCGGACTCGGCTGCGTCGCCGCGTGGGGACGCTTTCCCGCCAGGCTCGCCGCCGCCACCGGACGCCGCGCCCTGGTCTACTCCCGGCACGGCAACGGAGGCAGCGGCCCCGACCCGCTGCCGCGCACCCCGCGCTACATGCACGAGCACGCCCAGGACGTGCTGCCGGGCCTGCTCGACGCCCTCGGTGTGGAGCGTCCCGTCCTGGTCGGCCACAGCGACGGCGCCTCGATCGCCCTGCTGCACGCCTCGGTGCGCCCGGTGGAGGCCGTCGTCGGGATGGGGCCGCACATGTACTTCGAGGAGGAGAACCGTCTCGGCATCGAGGCCGCCCGAGCCTCCTACGAGGCCGGTCCGCTCGCCAAGAAGCTGGCCCTGGTGCACGACGATCCCCGGGGGGTCTTCGACCGCTGGTCCGGCGTCTGGCTCTCACCCGGGTTCCGCGACTGGAACATCGAGAACGACCTCGATGTGACCGCGCCGGTACTGATGATCCAGGGCGACGCGGACGAGTACGGCTCGCTCGGCCAGGTCGACGCGGTCGAACGCGCGGTGCGCGGCCCGTTCCGGCGCCTGGTGCCCGAGGGCTGCGACCACTACCCCTACCTGGTCTGCCCCGACCTCGTCGTCGAGAACGTATGCGACTTCCTCGCCGAGCACACGGCCCCCGCATCCGCCGCTGCTTCCACCCCCGCGTCCGCCGCCGCCCCGACCGGCGTCCCCGCCGCGGAGGCCGCCCGATGACCGCCCCCACCGCCACGCCCGCGGCCACCCCGGCGTCCGAGGAGCACCCCGTACGTCTGGACGCCCTCCTGGCCCGGTCCGCCCGCCTGCACCCCGCGCGCACCGCAGTCGAAGGCGCGGGACAGAGCTGGACGTACGCCCAACTGGACTCCGCCGTAACGGAGTTGGCCGACCGGCTCACCGCCGACGGGCTGGCTCCCGGGGACCGGGTCGGGGTCTACGCGCCCAAGGCCCCCGCCACCGTCATCGCCCTGTACGCGGCCCTGCGGGCCGGTGCGGTGGCCGCGCCCCTGGACGTGGCCGACCCGCCGGAGCGCACGGCCCGCATGATCCGCAACGCCGGGCTCTCCCTGCTGCTCACCACGGACCGCGCCCTGGCCGGGGCCCACCGTGCCGCCGCCCGGGCCCGCGACGGCGCACCGGCCGACGAAAGCGCCCTGGACCACGGCCTGCACCGGTTGAGCGTGCTCGCCCCCGAGGAGCGGCCCGCACCCCTGCCCGCCCCCACCGACCGCGGCGGCTACATCCTGTTCACCTCGGGCAGCACCGGCTGGCCCAAGGGCGTCCTGCTCTCGCACGAGAACGTCGCCCACTACGCCCTGTGGGCCGCCCGCGAGTTCGGGCTCACCCCCGACGACCGGATCGGCTCCCAGGCCGCGCTCACCTTCGACCTGACCACCTTCGACCTGTTCAGCGCCGCCGCCGCGGGCGCCTGCACGGTCTTGATGCCGGACCTGCTGCGCGCCTTCCCGCGCGACGTCGTCGGCTGGCTGACCGAACAGCGCATCACGCACTTCGTGGCCGTGCCGTCGCTCTACCACGGCATGCTCCAGCAGGGCGGCATCGCCGACAACCCGCCCGCGCACCTGCGCGTCGCGGCCTTCGGCGGCGAGGCCTTCGCACCCGAACTCCTGGCCCGCTACCTGGAGTTGCTCGACGGCGTCCCCTTCTACAACCTGTACGGGCCCACCGAGACGAACGCCTGCACCTACTACCGGGTGCCCGCCGACTGGACCGCCGACCAGGAGCTGACCATCGGCCGCGGCATCGGCGGCGTCCACATCGAGGTGCTCGACGAGGACGGCCGGCCCACCGACGGCGAGGGTGAGATCCACATCGCCGGACCCACCGTCTTCCAGGGCTATCTGCGCGGCGGCGAGCCGAGCGACCCCACCCGCACCGTCACCTTCCGCGACGGCGTGGCACGCCGCGCCTACGCCAGCGGCGACATCGGGCGGATCACCGCCGACGGCCGCGTCTTCCTGCGCGGCCGGCGCGACTCCCAGGTCAAGCGGCGCGGCCACCGCATCGACCTGATGGACGTGGAGAGCGCCGTCCTCGACCTGCCGCAGGTCGCCACCGCCGCGGTCGTCGCCAAGAACGGCCCGTACGCGGGGCAGATCTGGGCCTACGCGCAGACCGGCGCGGCCGAGCGCGAGGTCATGGCCGCGCTGCGCGACGTCCTGCCCAAGCGCATGCTGCCCGACCGGATCGTCCCGGTCGCCACCTTGCCCACCACCACCAGCGGCAAGGTCGACCGCCGTGCCCTGAGTGACGACGGCGACCCCGTCCTCACCGGCACCGAACACCCCGGCGCCGCCCCCACCGGCGCCACCCCCACCGGCCCCGTACTCATCGAGGAGATCCCCGCATGAACAGCGTCGAAGACCTCTGCACCCTCATCGCCCGCCGGATCAGCTGGGGACGGGGCGAGGACCCGCAGTCCCTGACCCCGGACACCCCGCTCCTGGAGATGGGTCTGGTCGACTCGCTGGCGATCATGGAGATCGTCTCGGCGCTCGACGCCGAGGCCGGCATCAGCCTGCCCGACACCGAGATCGTCGCCGCCAACTTCCGCAGCCCCAAGGCCCTTTGGGTCGCCATCGAGCGTCTCGAAGCCGAGGGCGGCAAGTGACCGCGGCGGCCCTGGCGGCGCTGCGCTCCGGCCCGCCCGAGACGGAGCGGCTCGTCGACACCTACCGGGACCTGGCGGCGCCGGTCCTGGAGAAGACCGCGGGCGACGACTTCCTCGCCCAGTGGCGGGCCATGGCCGGCCTCGGCGTCCTGCGGCTCGCCGACCCGGACGCGTCCGGGCCCGGCCCCGTCACCCGCTCGCTCGCCATGATCGAGGGCCTCGGGCTCGCGGGCGCCGATCCGGGGCTGTGCTACGCGCTGGCCTCGCAGATCTTCGGCATGCAGTTCCCGCTGCGGGCCGTCCTCGGCGCGGACGCCTGGGGCGCGGTCGCCGACGTCCAGGACGGTGAGGTGCTGCTGTGCCACGCGCTGACCGAGCGCGGCGGCGGCAGCGACCCGTTCTCCATGGCGACGCGGGCCCGGCGGGAGGGCGACGGCTTCGTCCTGGACGGCGCCAAGACCTTCATCACCGCCGCGCCCGTCGCCGACCGGGCGATCGTCTTCGCCCGCACCGCGGAAGGGCGCTCCCCCTTCGCGCTCTCCGCGTTCCTGTTCCCGCTCGACCTGCCCGGCGTCCGGCGCGGCGAGTCCTTCACCAAGACCGCGCTGCCGAGCGTGCCGATGGGTGAACTCCTCTTCGAGGGAGTGCGGTTGGGGCCGGGGGCGCTGCTGGGGGAGGAGGGGTCCGGTCTCGCGGTGATGGCGTCCACCACCGCCTGGGAGCGGTCCGTCATCCTCGGCTACGCGCTCGGCCCGATGCGCCGCACCCTGGCCCGTACCGTCGAGTGGGCCGCACAGCGGGAGCACTTCGGCCGCCGCATGGGCGCGAGCCACCAGGTCGCCGCCCGGGTCAGCGACATGGCCATGGCCCTGCACCGCTCCCGCGTCCAGCTCTACGCGATGGCCGCCCGGCTCGACGCCGGGATCCCGGCCCGCAAGCTCGCCGCCGAGGCCGCCCTCACCAAGATCTCCGTCGCCGAGGACTACGTCCGGCTGACCGAACACGCCACCGCGCTGTCCGGCGTACGGGCCTTCCTGCCCGACTTCGACCTGGCCGCCGACCTGGCGAGCCCGATGGCGGCCCTCACCTACGCCGGCCCCAACGACCTGCTGCGCGTGGGCGTCGCACGGCAACTCGGCCTACCGGTCGAGAACTGACCGATCGAGACCCGAACCGAAGGACATCGATGACGCTGCCGACCCAACTCGAGGATCTGCTCAAACTCGCCGCGGAGACCGGCGCCCGGCTCGCCCCCCTCGCCGCCGACGTGGACGCCGGGCACGCCGACGGCCACGAGACCTACCGCATCCTGCGCGAATCCGGACTGCTGGCCCTGCTCGTCCCCGCGGAGGCGGGCGGCGCGGGACTCGGCTTCGGCGACTACTGGCGCGTGCTCGCCGAACTCGGCGCGCACAACGGGGCCGCGGCCCTCGGCGTGAACATGCACCACGTGGTGATGGGCGCGCTCGCCGACTCCGCCGGCACCCGTCTCTCCCCGGCCGCCGACGCGTTCCGCGCCTGGATGCTGGACGAGGTGGTGCACGGCCGCAAACTGTTCGCCTCCGCCACCTCGGAGACCGGCCGGGGCGCCAAGCTCCGCGGCCTGCGGACCCGCTACCGCCTCTCCGACGACGGCGCCCACTACATCCTGACCGGGCACAAGTCGTTCGTCTCGCTGGCGGGCGCCGCCGACTACTACGTCGTGGCGGCCGTGGCCGAGGACACCGCCGACGACACCGCCGAGGTCTCGCACTTCGTCGTCGCCGCGGACGACCCGGGCGTCAGCTTCGGCAGCGTCCACCGCATGTCCGCGATGTACGGCACCAGCACCGCCCCCATGACCCTGGACCAGGTCCCGGTGCCGCGCTCCCGGCTCTACATGGGCGTCGAGGGCATGTCGCTGTTCAAGGTCGTGCGCGAGCCGCACTGGATGATCGCCGGATACACCGGTGCCTACCTCGGCATCGCCGAAGCTCTCTTCCGGCACACCGTCGACCATGTCACCGCCTCTGCCGAGCGGGCCCAATCGCCCGTGGTGCAGCAGGAGGTGGGGCGCATGTCGGCCCGGCTGCGGGCCGCCCGCGCGCTGGTGCACGAGGCCGGTGACCTGGTCACCGCCGAGCGCGGCAGCCTGGAGGCCAACGCCATGGTGCACGCGGCCAAGTACGTCGTCGGTGAGGTCGGCCCGCAGCTCGCGCAGGACGCGCTGCGGCTGTGCGGCTCGGCCGCGGTCAGCCGCAGCCACCCCCTGGAGCGGCTGATCCGCGAGGCGTCCTTCGCGCACGTGATGCCGGCCAAGCCGCAGGACTGCCTGGAGTACCTGGGCAAGGCCGCCGTCGGGGTCAACCTCTACGACGCCCGGGCCTTCGCGTGGTGAGCCCGGTCCAGGACGCGCCCGCCGTCACCCGCGACGCCTTCCGGGCCCTGATGGGCTCGCACCCCAGCGGCGTCGCCGTCATCACCACCGCCGACGCGCAGGGCACGCCGTACGGCTTCACCTGCACCGCCCTGTGCTCCCTCTCCCTCGACCCGCCGCAGCTCCTGGTGTCGGTGGCCAACACCGGCAGCACCCTGCCGATCCTCGCCGCCCGCGGCGCCTTCACCGTCAACTTCCTGCACGGTGCGGGACGCCGCGCGGCCGAGGTGTTCGCGGGGCCGGCCTCCGAGCGCTTCCGCTCGGTCGCCTGGCGGCCCGGGCCGGTCACCGGCCTCCCCGTCCTCGCCGAGGACGCCCACGCCAGCGCCGAGTGCCGGGTGGCCCGGCTCGTCCCGGCCGACGACCACACGCTGGTCATCGGCGAGGTGCTGGACACCGAGACCCACGTACCCGCGAGCGACGCGACGCCACTTCTGTACGGCATGCGCCGCTACGCCACCTGGCCGGCCGCCTGACCCGGCCACGTCGGCCCCGCCGTGTCGATCCGGCCGCCTGATCCGGCCGCTTCGATCCGGCTCCCGTCCCACCCCCCGCCCACGTCACACCCGAACCCGAGGAAGACGCATGTACCGCACCCTGATGAAGTCCAAGATCCACCGCGCCACCGTCACCCAGGCCGACCTGCACTACGTCGGCTCGCTGACCATCGACTCCGACCTGATGAAGGCCGCGGACCTGCTGCCCGGCGAGAAGGTCGACATCGTCGACATCGAGAACGGCTCCCGGCTGTCCACCTACGTCATCGAGGGCCCGGCCGGCTCCGGCGTCATCGGCATCAACGGCGCCGCCGCCCGTCTCATCAGCCCCGGAGACCGGGTGATCATCATCGCGTACGCCGCCATGACGGACGAGGAGACCGCCCGCTTCGTGCCGCACGTGGTCTTCGTCGACGAGCGGAACACCATCGTCGACCTCGGCGGCGACCCGGCCGCGGTGCCCGAGGGCTCCGGTCTGATGCGCGGCGACCTCGTCGCCAACTGACCATGCTCACACGCCAGTTCAGGGAGTCGGCATGACGGTTTCCGTGGTCAGCGGGGGCACCCGCGGCATCGGGCGCGCACTGAGCCTGCGGCTCGCCGCACTCGGGCACGAGGTGATCGCCCTCTACCGCGGTGACGCCCGGTCCGCCGAGCAGACCGAGAAGGCCGGGGACGGCCGGATCACGGCACTGCGCTGCGACCTCACCCGGCCCGAGGAGATCCACGCGGTCTGCGCCCGGATCACCGCCGAGTACGGCGCGCCCGCCGTGCTGGTCAACAACGCCGGGGTCAACCGCGACGGGCCCTTCCTGTCCATGACCGCCGAGGACTGGGACGCGGTGCTGGCCACCAACCTGTCCGGCCCCTTCCACCTGAGCCGGGCCCTGGCGCCGGCGATGGTGGAGGCGGGTGGCGGCAGCATCGTCAACATCGCCTCCACCACGGCGATCCGCCCCCGCAGCAACGGCGCCAACTACTGCGCCAGCAAAGCCGGTCTGATCCAGCTCACCAAGTGCCTGGCCCTCGAACTGGCCCCGCACGTCCGGGTGAACGCGCTGCTGCCCGGCTTCACCGACACCGAGGAGGTCACCGAGCGCTACGGCCTCGACGACCCGGAGCGGCTGGCCACCGTCCTCGGCACCATCCCCGCCCGCAGGCTCGGCACGACGGACGACATGGCCGACGCCCTGGAGTACCTGGTGACCACCCGCAGCGCCTACCTCACCGGGCAGCAACTCGTCGTGGACGGCGGCCACTTCATGGGATGAGCCAGTCCCGCTCCACCCCACACGCACCGACACACCCCACACTCAGGAGAACACACCCATGCGACTGACCCGGCACCAGGTCGACCAGTACCACGACCAGGGATTCCTGACGCTGGAAGCCCTCCTCGACCCCCGGGAGGTGGACACGCTGCGGGCGGCCCTCGACCGCGACACCAAGGTTCCCGGACCGCAGCTGGTGACCGAGGACGGCGGCACCGAGGTGCGCGCGGTCTACTCCTCGCACCAGCGCCAGCCCGAGTACGCCGGCCTGGTCCGCGACCCGCGCATCCTGCCGGCGGTGCAGCAGCTGCTCACCGACGACGTGTACATCTACCAGTTCAAGATCAACGCCAAGCCGGCCTTCGGCGGCGACAAGTGGGCCTGGCACCAGGACTACCTCGCCTGGCGGCTGGCCGACGGGCTGCCCGCGCCGCGCCAGATCAGCATCGGCGTCTTCCTCGACGACGTCACCGAGTTCAACGGACCCGTCATCTTCCTGCCGGGCTCGCACCGCGAGGGGCTCGTCCGCGAGGGCCGTGCGGCCACCGCCAAGTCCGAGCAGCATCTCGACCCCGACGACATCTCGCTCACCCCGGAGCAGCTCGCCACGCTCGTCGACCGGCACGGCATGACCAGCCCCAAGGGGCCGGCCGGCTCCGTGGTGCTGTTCTCGCCGGAGATCGTGCACGGCTCGGCCCCCAACATGTCGCCGTTCGCCCGCCGCCTGCTGATCGCCACCTACAACGACACGGCCAACCTGCCGCGGCCGGCGGGCGAGCCGCGGCCGGACTACGTGGTGTGCCGCGACACCGAGCCGCTGCGCCCCCTGGACGCGCCCTTCTCCGAGGCGCTCGCGCTGCGTACGGTGGCGTCGTGACGCCCCGCACCGGACGCGCCGTCGTCCTGGAGGAGTTCAACTCGCCTTTGGCGCTGCGGGAGTTCGCGATCCCGCCGGCACCCGACGGCGGCATGATCGTCGCCTGTGGATACGGCGGCGTCTGCGGCACCGATCTGCACCTGGGGCAGGGACACCTCGACATCCCCGTCCCGCTGGTCCTCGGCCACGAAGGCCTGGGCACGGTACGGGAGTTGGGTGCCGGGACGCACCGCGACGCCACCGGGGCGCCGCTCGCGGCCGGTGACACGGTGATGTGGGCCTCCTCCATCGCCTGCGGCGTCTGCCCGCCCTGCCGGCTGCACCGGGAGCCGACGCTGTGCGAGCAGCGCCGCACCTACGGCGTCAACCGCGCCCTGGACAGCGGCCCCGAGCTCTCCGGCGCCTGGGCCGACCACATCGTGCTGCAGCCCGGCACCGCCGTCATCAAGGTGCCCGAGGGCATCGATCCGCTCGCCGCCATGTCGCTGGCCTGCGCCGGGCCCACGGTGGCGCACGCCCTGTACGAGCGGCGGCCGGTGCGGCTCGGCGAGACCGTGGTGGTGCAGGGCAGTGGCCCGGTCGGACTCGCGGCGGCGGCGTTCGCCCAACTGGCCGGTGCCGCCAAGGTGGTTGTCGTGGGCGGCCCGGCCTCGCGGCTCGAACGGGCGGCGGCGGCCGGCATCGGTGACGTCCACCTGGACATCGCCGGGGCGGACGACCCCGCGGACGTCCTGCGCCAGGTCAAGGACGCCACCGGGGGAGACGGGGCGGACCTGGTCATCGAGTGCGCCGGGGTGCCGGCCGCGGTCGGCCAGGGGCTGAGCCTGCCCCGCCGGGGCGGCAGCTACCTGATCATCGGCCAGTACACGGACGCGGGCGACACCCTGATCAACCCGCACCAGATCGTGCACCGGCAGCTGGACGTCATCGGCTCCTGGGCCTTCACCGGGGCCCATCTCGTGGAGTACGTACGCCTGTTGCCCGCCCTCACCGCCCGCTTCGACCTGGCGAGCCTGGTCACGCCGTTCCCGCTGGAGCGGCACGCGGAGGCGCTCGGGGCGGTCGCGGACGGGTCGGTGATGAAGGCGGTGCTCACCTCCTGAGCGGTCCCGCGCACCGCCGCCCCGCGCTCCCGCCGCCCCGCGTGCCCCCGGCAGGCGGGGCGGCGGTGCGCGGGGCGGGACGTCGGTGAGTGGGGGGTGCTGCGCGGGGCGGCAGTGGGCGGGGCGTGCTGAGCAGCCCGCTCAGGGGCCCGGCGTTCCCGGCGCCCCCAGCGCTCCCAGGGCCTGCTGCGTCGCCGGGTCGTCGGGCAGATAGGCGAGCAGATGATGGCCCGGCTCGTCCACGGCGGCGAGCTTGACGTAGCGCAGCCGCAGATCGCCGGCGGCCGGATGCCGGAAGTGGCGTACGGCGGGATGGAACGCCGAGGTCTCCCGGCGGCCGTACCAGCGCGCCGCGTCCGGGTCGGCGAGCAGTTCCGCGGTGATCTCGGCGTACCGGCCGTCCTCGGGGTGCCGCGCGGCCTTCGCCCGGAACTGGCCCAGCAGGCTGCGCGCCTCGGGTTCCCAACTGGCCAGCAGCGTACGGGCGGGCGCCCAGCGGAACACCAGCCACAGCAGGTTGCGCTGCTTGGGCGCGAGCCTGGCCGGATCGGTGAGCAGGGCCGCGTACCCCGAGTTCCAGGCCAGCAGGTCCCAGTGCGGGTCGAGCACCACGGCGGGGTTGGGCGCCAGCGCCTCCACCAGGGTCAGCAGGTTGCGCGAGACCCAGCCCGGCGGGTGTTCGTCCCGCGCCGCGTGCTCCAGGAACGACAGCACGTGCGCGGTCTCGTCCGCGTCCAGGCGCAGCGCCCGCGCCACCGACCGGAGCACCTGCTCCGAGGTGCGCACCCGGCCCTGCTCCAGCCACGCGTACCAGGACCCGCTGATCCCGGCGAGTTCCGCGACCTCCTCGCGCCGCAGCCCCGGCGTGCGCCGCCGCGCGGACCCGGGCAGCCCCACCTCGGCGGGCGTCAGCCGCTCGCGCCGCGAGCGCAGGAACGCGCCCAGTTCCCGGTCCCGGACGCTGCCCGCGCCGCCGCTCATGGTCCCCCCTCGCCCCGCGTTCCCAGGGTGTGAGCAAGGGTAATCGGCTACGGGTCCGCGCTGCTCACCGGCGGTGATGAGCTGGAACCAGCAGCCCGGCCGGGCCCTCGGCCCCGGCCCGGCCGGACCGGCCCCACCCGGTCCGGCCGGGCGCGGCCGAGTCTGGTGCGGGACCGGACGAAGACCGGCCGTGATGCCACGAGAACACGGGCCGTGCTGTCACGAGAACACGGGCCGTGATGCAACGAGAACACGGGCCGTGATGCCACGAGAAGACCGGCAGCGATGCCACAAGGAGAGCCGTCATGGACACCCCTACGGACACCACCGACTCGGCGGGGCCCGCCGACCGGGCGCGGCCCGCGCAGCCCGCCCTGCCGGTGCCGCCCGCGCTGCCCGCCCTGCCCGCCGCCTCGTTACGGCTGCTGCGGGCCGCCGGGTTCGTCAGCAACTTCGACCGCTTCTGCATCACCCCGATGCTGCTGCTCATCGGCACCCAACTGGGCGTTCCGCTGCCGACGGTGATGCTCGCGGCCAGCGGCTACTTCCTCGCCTACGGCCTGATGCAGCCGGTGTGGGGACTGGCCAGCGACCGGCTCGGCCGGGTGCGCGTCATGCGGATCTCCCTGGCCGGCGCGGCGGTCGCCGCGTTCTGCTCGGTGCTCGCGCCCGACGCGACGGTGCTGATCGTGGCGCGGGCCGCGGCCGGCGCGTTCTTCGCCGCCTCCATCGCCGCGTCCATCACCTACATCGGTGACACCGTGCCGGCGGCGGTCCGCCAGCGCCCGCTGAGCGAGCTGATGACGGCGTTCGCCCTGGGCACGGCCGTGGCGACCGTCGTCGCCGGCGCCCTGGCGCACTACGTGAGCTGGCGTCTCGTCTTCGCGCTGCCCGGCGTGATCGCCGCCTACCTGGCCTTCGCCCTGCGCCGCCTGCCGGAGCCCCCGCGGGCGGCGCCGGGAGCGCTGCTCGCCCCGTTCAAGGTCGTCCTGCGCTCGCGCTGGCAGTGGTACGTGATGGCGGTGGCCATGCTCGAAGGCGCGGTCCTGCTGGGCTTCTTGACGTACATCGCGCCCGCCCTGGAGGCCCAGGGGGCGTCGGCGACGCTGGCCGGTGCGGTGTCCGCGCTGTACGGGGTGGGCTCGATGGCCGCGGCCCAGACGGTGAAGCGGCTTGTGGGGCGCTGGACGCCGGTGCGGCTGATGGTGGTCGGCGGGGCGCAGATGGCCCTGGCCTTCGGCCTCGCGGCGGCCAGCCGGTCGGTGCCCGCGCTGGTGGTGTGCACGCTGCTGCTCGGCGGCGGCTGGTCGTTCATGCACTCCACGATCCAGTCCTGGGCGACCGGCCTGTCCCCGGCGGCCCGGGCCACCGGCGTCGCGATGTTCGGTTTGGCCCTGTACGTCGGCAGCGCCCTGGCGAGCGCCATCGCCGCGGGCCCCGCGGAACACCACGCGTACCGGGGCCTGTTCCTGACGGCCGCCCTCCTGACGATCCCGCTGACGATCGCGGCGGGGGTGGGGCGGGCGCGCTACGACCGGTCGACCCGGTCGACGCGGGACTGACCCCTGCCGTCGGAGCCGCTCCGCGGCGTAGCCCGGCCCTCCCGGCCGGCGCCCGCGCCGGGGCGGCTCCGCAGGGCGTCCGGCCCGGTGCGGTCAGCGGGGCCGGTCAGTGGGGGGCGAGCTCCGTGATGAGGTGCTCGACCAGTGCTCTGATCTCGTCGCGGATCGGGCGGACGGCCTCGACTCCCTGGCCGGCCGGATCGTCCACCTTCCAGTCCAGGTACCGCTTGCCGGGGAAGACCGGGCAGGTGTCGCCGCAGCCCATGGTGATGCAGACGTCCGCCTCCTCGACCGCGTCCACGGTCAGGACCTTGGGGACCTCGGCGGAGATGTCGATGCCCACCTCCGCCATCGCCGCGACGGCGGCCGGGTTCACGGCGGCGCCCGGGTTCGAGCCCGCGGAGCGGACCTCGACGCGGTCCCCGGCCAGGTGCGCCAGCCAGGCGGCGGCCATCTGGGAGCGGCCGGCGTTGTGGACGCAGACGAACAGCACGGCGGGTTTCTCGGACGGCATGGGCGGGGTCACCTGTTTCGGGGGGCTCGCAGGGTTGGGGCGGCAGGCAGATCGGCGCCTGGTGGCACCGTCGACCACCGATGTGAAAGTATCAGCACATGCTGACATCAGCCACCACTGATCTGGTCCGCATCCTTGCCGACCCGCTCCGGCTCCGGATCGTGACCCTCCTCGCCCACGAGACCCTCTGCACGACCCACCTCGTGGCGGAGACGGGAGCGCGGCAGACGAACCTCTCCAACCACCTGCGCGTGCTGCGCGAGGCGGGCGTGGTGGAGACCGAGCCCTGCGGCCGCTTCACCTACTACAAGCTGCGCCCGGAGATCCTGGAGACGCTGTCCGGCGCGTTCGGCGAGCTGGCCGCCACCGCTCGTACCACCGTCGAGACGGACCGAAGGCGGGCCTGCTGATGACCGCGTCGGAACCCGGTTCAGCCTCCGCCTCCCCACCCGGCAGCGCCTCCGCGCCGGGCGGCGCCGCCTCTGCGCCCGGTGGCGATCAGGACGCCTCGATCGTCGCCAGGCTCTCCACGCTCGACCGGTTCCTGGCGGTGTGGATCCTGCTCGCCATGGCCGTGGGCCTGGGGCTCGGACGCCTGGTCCCGGGCCTCGACGACGCCCTCGCCGAGGTCGAGATCGGCGGCGTCTCGCTCCCGATCGCCATCGGCCTGCTGGTCATGATGTATCCGGTCCTGGCCAAGGTGCGCTACGACAGGCTCGACGCCGTGACCGGCGACCGCGGGCTGATGGTCTCCTCGCTCGTCGTCAACTGGCTGATCGGCCCGGCCGTGATGTTCGCGCTGGCCTGGATCTTCCTGGCGGACCTGCCCGAGTACCGCACCGGGTTGATCATCGTCGGGCTCGCCCGCTGCATCGCCATGGTCATCATCTGGAACGACCTCGCCTGCGGTGACCGCGAGGCCGCCGCCGTCCTCGTCGCCCTCAACTCCGTGTTCCAGGTAGTGGCGTTCGGCCTGCTGGGCTGGCTCTACCTCGACCTGCTGCCGAACTGGCTGGGCCTCGGGGACGGCCGGCACCTCGACATCCCGCTGTGGAAGATCGCGCTGAACGTCGTCATCTTCCTCGGCGTCCCGCTCGCCGCCGGATTCCTCACCCGGCGCATCGGCGAGAACAGGCTGGGCCGCGCGAAGTACGAGTCCAACTTCCTTCCCAGGATCGGCCCTTGGGCCCTCTACGGGTTGCTCTTCACGATCGTCGTCCTCTTCGCCCTCCAGGGCGGCACGATCACGTCACGGCCGGTGGACGTCGCCCGGATCGCCCTGCCGCTGCTCGCCTACTTCGCCCTCATGTGGTTCGGCACCTTCGCGCTGGGCAGGGCCATCGGCCTGCCGTACGAGCGCACCGCGACCCTCGCCTTCACGGCGGCCGGCAACAACTTCGAGCTGGCCATCGCGGTCGCCATCGCCACCTTCGGCGTCACCAGCGGCGAGGCCCTGTCCGGCGTGGTCGGCCCGCTGATCGAGGTGCCGGTGCTGGTGGCGCTCGTGTACGTATCACTGGCGTGGCGCGCGAAGTTCGGGGCGCGGTAGGCGAGTTGGGGTCGCTGCGGGCGGGGCGGGGCGGGGCGTTGCGGGTCGCGTTGGGCCCGGCGGGGTTGGCCGTACGGGGCCGGGTCGCTTCGGGGCGTACGGGGTCGGGGCGTGCGGGGTCGGGTTGCGCCAGGGCATTCGGGGGCGGGCCCGGGCCCGGGTGGGTCAGGAGATGGCCGGGCTGCGGCGCTCCACCAGGACGACGTCGCGCCAGACGCCGTGGTGGCGGCCGATGCGTTCGCGGGTGCCGATGACGCGGAAGCCCGCCCGCTCGTGCACGGCGAGGCTGGCGGTGTTCTCGGGGAAGATGCCGGACTGGATGGTCCAGATCCCCGCCGCCTCCGTCGAGGCGATCAGCGCCTCCAGCAGAGCGGAGGCGACCCCGCGGCCCCGGGCCCCGGGGTGGACGTACACCGAGTACTCGACGACCCCGGCGTACGCGCAGCGGTCGGAGACCGCCGTCGCGGCGATCCACCCCACGACCGCACCGCCGGTGTCGAGCGCGGCGAACCGGTGCCCGGCGGGCTTCGCCGCGTCGAAGGCGCCCCAGGTGGGCGCGGTGGTCTCGAACGTCGCGTTGCCCTCGTCGATCCCGGCCTGGTAGATCGCGAGCACTTCGTCGGCGTGCGCGGCCCGGAGCGGTACGACGGTGAAGGGCGCCGGGGCGGTGTGAGCGGACACGGTACGGATCCTGTGTGGGCGGGGGCGGGGGCGGGGGCGGGGGCGCGGGCGCGGGCGCGGTGGGCGTGGGCCTGAACGCGGGCCCGGGTGTGGGCGGAGGCCCTGGGCCTGGACGTGGGCCCGGGTGTGGGCGTGGGCCCTGGCCCTGGGCCTGGACGTGGGTGCGGGTGTGGGCGTGGGCCCTGGCCCTGGGCCTGGACGTGGGTGTGGGCGGAGGCCCGTGGCGCTGGACGGGTGCGCGGGCGCGGGGGCTGGATCAGCGTGCGGCGGTGGTCAGGAGCCGGCCCATCGCGGCCAGCACGCCGGGCTCGACACGGTAGTAGACCCATGTCCCGCGCCGCTCGGAGCTGAGCAGCCCGGCGTCCTTGAGCTTCTTCAAGTGGTGGGAGACCGTCGGCTGGGAGACCCCGACATCGGAGATGTCGCACACGCACGCCTCGCCGCCCTCGTGCGAGGCGACCGCGGAGAACAGCCGCAGCCGGATGGGATCGCCGAGCGCCTTGAACATCTTCGCGGCCGGCTCGGCCTCGTCCGCCGTCAAGGGGCGCTCGTTCAGGGGTGGGCAGCAGGGCGCCGCGGGCTGGTCGGGCCGGCGGGGCCGGCCAGGCTTGCCAGTTCCGTTGAGGACCGGAAGCTCCGTCCGTTGTGGATTCGACATACGTCAATATTGACACCCGTCGATGCGTGAGCCAAGCTCGGGGTGTCAAGGACATCGACAAACGTCGAATCAGAAGATCGGCGGGGGTTGTGTCCAGCCATGTCATGCAGCCGTGGAGCACCCGATGAGTGAGAACGCTGAGCAGTCCGTGAACGCCGCGCGGTCCGTGGGCGCGGTGCAGCCCGGGGGAGAGGGCCCCGCGCGGCCCGTGAGCGGGGCGAAGCCCGGGGCGTCCGAGCAGTCCGGGGCCGCCGCGGGGGCCCAGAGCATCGAGGACGCCCCCGCCCTCACCCCACCACCCCCCAGCACCACCGGGTCCGGCACCAGCACCGGCACCGGCACCAGCACCGGGACGGGCACCGTCATCGTCATCGTCATCGGCGCCGGCCCGATCGGTCTTGCCGCCGCCGCGCGGCTCGCCGAGCGCGACATCGAGCCGGTCGTCCTGGAGGCGGGCGCGGTAGCCGGAGCCGCCGTACGCGAGTGGGCGCACGTACGCCTCTTCTCCAGCTGGGCCGAACTCGTCGACCCCGCAGCCGAGAAGCTGCTCGCCCCCACCGGCTGGGTCAGGCCCGACCCCGCCGCCTACCCGACCGGCGGCGACTGGGCGGTCCAGTACCTCCAGCCGCTCGCCGACGCCCTGGGCGACCGGGTCCGCTACGGCGCCCGCGTCACCGGCGTCTCGCGCACCGGCCGCGACCGCGTGGTCGACGCCGACCGTGCGGCCCAGCCGTTCACCGTCCACGTCCGGCACGCCGACGGCAGTGAGCAGCGCCTCCTGGCCCGGGCCGTGATCGACGCCTCCGGTACGTGGTCGGCCCCCGGCCCGCTGGGCGGCGACGGACTCCCGGCACTCGGCGAGCGCGCGGTGGCCGACCGGGTCTCCTACCGCGTCCCCGACCTCAAGGACCCGGCCGTACGGGCCCGTTACGCGGGCAGGCGCACCGCCGTCGTCGGCTCGGGCGCCTCCGCCTTCACGGCCCTGGCCCAATTGGCGGAGCTGGCCGATGAGGCCCCCGGGACGCACGCGGTGTGGATCCTGCGGCGCGGCATCAGCGGCTCCACCTTCGGCGGTGGCAGCGCCGACCAACTGCCCGCGCGCGGCGCCCTCGGCCTGGCCGCCAGGGCCGCCGTCGACAACGGGCACGCGGACGCGGTGACCGGCTTCCGCACCACCTCCGTCGAACGGGACGGAGACCGGCTCGTCCTGGTCGGCGAGGACGGCCGCCGCCTCGACCCGGTCGATGAGGTCATCGGCCTCACCGGCTTCCGCCCCGACCTCTCGTACGTCGAGGAACTCCGCCTCTCCCTCGACGAACGCCTCCAGGCCCCGGCCGGACTGGCCCCGCTGATCGACCCCAACGTCCACTCCTGCGGCACCGTCCAGCCCCACGGCGCGGCAGAGCTCGCCCACCCCGAACAGGGCGCCTACCTGGTCGGCATGAAGTCCTACGGCCGCGCCCCCACCTTCCTCGCCATGACCGGGTACGAACAGGTCCGCTCCATCGCCGCGGCCCTCGCGGGTGACCAAGAGGCGGCCGGACGCGTGGAGTTGACCCTGCCGGAGACCGGAGTGTGCGGCGGAGCAGGCCTCTTCGACACCCTCACCGCCCCCACCCACCCAACCCCCGGCTGCTGCACACCCCCGGCCCCCGCTTCCATCGGGGCGGCCTCCCCTGGGGGTTGTTGACGCCCCGGGAGGGGTTCGTGCAGGGACGGGACGACGCGGGAGGCCCTGTCGACGGCGGTCAGCGTCCGCCGCAACTTGGCCGGTCGGTCGCTGAGGCTCTGCCCCGACCGCTGCCGTCCGCGCCTGTGGGTTGCCAGCCGCTGATCGCATGGTCGGGTGCGGCCTTGGCGCGGGCCCACGCTGCCGAGTCGCGCCCGTAGCGGACGGCCGCCAGCGTGAGCGCTGAAGCCAGGAGGCACCGCGTGATCGTGTTGTCTTCAGTGACCAGGAAGATCAGAAGCGGTATCACGATCAACAGGTGCCAGTGCGGGTGATTCCACCGACTGTTCTTGTCTGCCATCTCGCCCCTCCCTCAAGCGGCACGCCGGCGCGTTGTCCCGTCCGCCAGTCTCCCCGGACGGTGGCCCATCGCGCACGTCACCCTCGGCCGGCGCTAGGCAACGGGTCCCCTGTACGAGTTCGCAGGGCCCAGCACTCTGAGGACGTACAGGCGATCAACCGATCGAAGCCCCCGTGGTGCGGCGCCACATCCCCGCGCCGCAGCGGCGGCAGCGTTCCGGGTGGAGGCGCCCGCGCCCACAACCAGCGAGGTCGCCTCGTCGACGGTCACCCCCACCGGGCCCCGCTGGCGGCAGCACAGCAAAAAGGCCCGGGTCGGTGACCTGGGCCTTGGTGTTGGAGCGAGTGACGGGAATCGAACCCGCGGGTTGAGCACCTCCCCTGTGGCCCTTCAGGCCCGCGAATTGAGCCGGTCCGCATCCCCGTCGACGCGGGTCCGCAGCGTCACAGGCAGTGCCTCGATCTCGTCGCTGCCCAATATTCGCTCGGCGACCGTAGCCGAGCATCCGACATACGTGGAGAGCAGGTCGTAGTCGCTGGTGACCACCCAGCTGCGATCCTCGGGCCACCAGAACTCAGGGCCCTCCGCGCCTCCCAGCTCGGCGGTCATCTCCTCACGTACCGCCTCCAGCTGATCGAGCGAGGAGCGCCGGACCATCGGCTCGTCCGAGCCCGACAGCACGGCTGCCAGGTCGTAGGCGAAGAAGACGGGCTGTGCGCCGGTCGCCTCGGCGAGCACGCGGACCAGGGCTCGCCGGGTCCGTTCGTCCGGCTGTCCCGTCCCCGCGTACCAGTGTGGGGTGCCGCCCGGTCCCCGGCCGTCGTCCGGCAGCGACCAGTGCGACAACTCGGCGTGGAACCGCACCCCGCCGGCCTCCGCCCACGCTCGCCACGACCGGGTCCGCCCGGAGCCGTCCGACGCCTCGAACCGGTGGAAGACCCGCAGGTACGCCTCGAACCCGCTCGGCACGAGTTCGGCAACCACATGCCCCTCGCCCGCGCACCCCGCGAGCCCGGCCTTCAGCCAGGCCAGCTCCGTACCGCCGTAACCCCACTCCCGCACCGCTGTCATGACACCCATAGTGCCGGGCGCCCGGGTCTCGCCGCCGGGCCCCGCTGGCGGCAGCACAGCAAAAAGGCCCGGGTCGGTGACCTGGGCCTTGGTGTTGGAGCGAGTGACGGGGTAATCGAACCCGCGCTCTAAGCTTGGGAATCAACGGGTTCTGCCGGGCTGGTGGGCTGCCTGACCTGCGAAAACGTGGCTTTGATGGTCCCCTGGAGCGGACTGAGCTGCACCGTTGTTGACCGGGTTTTTCCGGTCTGGAGGGCACGGTTGGGGCACGTGGTGGCCGAGGCGGTCGGGGGAGGCGCGATGGCCTCTCGGATCCACTCGTGACGTGCGCGAGTTCGTGTGATGGGCGAGTCGGGTTGCGAGAGCAAGGGCGCTCCGGAATGGGCCGTTTTCCCCACGGCATGGTCCCGGCCTGCCACGCTGATCGTCGTGACATACGTGGTGAGCGTGGAAACCCACATCCCGGAGGGTGCTCCGGAGATGGACCCCCTGCAACGCGCAGGCGCGGTGGCGATCCTTGAATCCGGGCTCGACTCGGTGGAGGGCATCGAAGGCCCGGACGGGATGGAGGCCGACCTTCACGAGACGATCGTGGCGGTCTATCCGGGTGGGGCGTTGCTGAGGATATTCGTGGACGCTCCGGCATTGGAGTTCGCCGAGGAGGCGGTCCGTTCGGTGGTGGGAGAGTTGCTGGAGCGGTCCGAGCTGCTGGCCGAGTGGACGGTCGACCGGTGCGAGGTGCAGCTCCACCCCGACCTGGCCCAGGAGAGCCTCGCCGCCGCTGACGGCCCGGACGCTCCGCCCGATGATCCGGCCTCCCGCAAGGCACGCCATGCCGCACAGGCTGCAGCCGGGACCGGCGGCTACGACCAGCGCTCCCCGCGCTATCTCGCGGCCCTGGGCCTGCTGCTCCTGCGCGGCGTCACCGCGGCCAGCAGCGGCGGCGACCGCTCTGCCGCCAAGGACTTCCTGACCGAGGCGACGGACGTTGCCCGCTACGTAGCCCTCGACCGCCCTGACGCATGGGCCAACTTCAGCCCCACCAATGTCGCCCTGCACGCCGTCAGCGCGGCCAACGCTTTCGGTGACGCGGGCGTCGCCCTGGAGACCGCCGGCCCCCTCATGCGGCGCCACATTCCTGCTCCCGAGCGGCGGGCAGCCCTCTGGGTGGAGGCCGCCCGCGCCTACAGCCAGCGGGGCCGCCTCGCCGACGGCTACCAGGCCCTGCGCATCGCCGAGAACTGCGCGGCTCAGGACGTCCGCCGCCCCGCCGTCCGGGAACTGGTTGCCGACATGGCAGCCCGTGACCGCCGCCGTACCCTGCCGGAACTGCATCACTTCAGCCGTCAACTGGGAGCCCCCGCGTGAGCGATCAGCCCGACCAGCAGATCAAGAAGCCCTTCTTGTACGTCGTCGTGTGCGCGGCCGGAATCGCCGGTGACGTCGGGAAGCTGATCACCGCGGCTCAGGAGGCCAACTGGGACGTGGGTGTGGTGGCCACTCCGCAGGGCCTCGGCTTCATAGACGCCGAGGCGGTCGAGGCGCAGACCGGGTACCCGATCCGTTCGGCCTGGCGCTCGCCCGGCGATCCGCGACCTCTGCCGCCCGCGGACGCCATCGCGGTGGCCCCAGCCACCTTCAACACGATCAACAAGTGGGCGGCGGGGATCTCCGACACCTTGGCGCTGGGCATCCTGTGCGAGGCGCACGGCTTCGGCATCCCGACGGCTGTGCTGCCGTACCTGAACTCGGCGCAGGCCGCCCACCCCGCATACAGCCAGAGCCTGGACCGGCTGCGCGAGATGGGCGTCCTGATCGGCTCGTACGAGCCGCACCGTCCGAAGGCCGGCGGCGGTGCCGACCGCTTCCACTGGGAGGAGGCGTTGGAGTTGCTTACTCCGGAGCTCCCTGCGGCCCCTCAGTGACGCCCGTAGCCACCCCTGCCCCGACCGTTGGCGGCCCGGCAGGTGCTGGGGTTGCTCGCGTCCAGGGGCGGTGCGCAGGTGGCCGACCGCGAGGCCCGGCGACGACCGGACGCCGGTCCAGCCAGCAGAGCCCGTCGGCGTCCCTTCGGTTGGCCCTCCGATGTCACCTGGCACGACGAAGGCACGGCGTCCCCAAAAGTGCCCGAATTTGGTCTAGATGACAAACAAGGCCCCGGTCACTGACCAGGGCCTTCGTTATGGAGCGAGTGACGGGAATCGAACCCGCGCTCTAAGCTTGGGAAGCTTATGTTCTACCATTAAACTACACTCGCATGATCGTTCCCGATGCGGGAGCGGTCGTCGCTCACTCTACCCCATGCCCGGCCCCCGGTGGTTTCACCGAGGGCCTTCGTGCTGTCACGGGGTCTTCGCAGGGTGCCGGCGCGGATCGGGCGGGGTGCCGGCGGGGACCGGCGGGCTCGGGGTCCGGGTGGGATCGCCGTGTGGGGGCCGGGAGTTGGGGCGTACGGTGGAGGGCGGGTGCGTGGTCGGAGTGCCGCGTGCGATGCCGTCCCGTTCATCCCCTAATGTGGTGTTTTCTCCGTCCACGCTTGTTGGGGAAGGGACTTGAGCGACTTGATGGACTCGTTGGAGCGCACCGTCGTCCGCTGCGCCGAAGGGCATGTCTTCGCCACCGATTCGTTTCCGATGCAGCAGCTCGGCTCCGGGCGCATCGGACCGGGCCGACTCATCCGGTGTCCGCGTTGTGCGCGATTGCGGCACGCTGTGCCGGTTCTGGTCGAGCAGCGCTGACGCGGCGGTAGGGCTGCGGTAGCGCGGGAGCCGCAGCGGCGGTGCAGTGCAGGCGCGCGGGGTCGTCCGATTGGGGCGGGGCCGCGCGCCTTGCGTATCCTCGGGGCGTGCTTCTCTCAGACAAGGACATCCGGGCCGAGATCGACGCCGGGCGGGTACGGATCGATCCCTACGACGAATCCATGGTGCAGCCGTCCAGCATCGACGTGCGCCTCGACCGCTTCTTCCGGGTGTTCGAGAACCACCGCTACCCGCACATCGACCCCGCCGTCGAGCAGGCCGACCTGACCCGGCTCGTCGAGCCCGAGGGTGACGAGGCGTTCATCCTGCACCCCGGGGAGTTCGTGCTCGCCTCGACGTACGAGGTCATCACGCTCCCCGACGACCTGGCCAGCCGGCTGGAGGGCAAGAGCTCGCTCGGGCGGCTCGGGCTCGTCACGCACTCCACCGCCGGGTTCATCGACCCCGGCTTCTCCGGACACGTGACCCTTGAACTCTCCAACGTCGCCACGCTGCCCATCAAGCTGTGGCCGGGGATGAAGATCGGGCAGCTGTGTCTGTTCCGGCTGACGTCGTCCGCCGAGGAGCCCTACGGGTCCCAGCGGTACGGCTCGCGTTACCAAGGCCAGCGTGGGCCCACCGCCTCGCGGTCCTTCCTCAATTTCCATCGGACCCAGGTGTGAGCATGAACGACCAGAACGACGTGCGCGAGAACCTCACCTACGAGAAGTTCGGCGGGGCCGTCCGCGAGCTCGCGCAGACCATCGCCGACGACGGCTACGAGCCCGACATCGTGGTGTCCATCGCGCGCGGCGGCGTCTTCGTCGCCGGCGGTCTCGCCTACGCGCTCGACTGCAAGAACATCCACCTGGTGAACGTCGAGTTCTACACCGGTGTGGGCACCACGCTCGAAATGCCGGTCATGCTGGCCCCGGTGCCCAACGCCATCGACTTCTCCGGCAAGAAGGTCCTCATCACGGACGACGTGGCCGACACCGGCAAGACGCTGAAGCTCGTGCACGACTTCTGCCTCGACCACGTCGCCGAGGTCCGCAGCGCCGTCATCTACGAGAAGTCCCACTCGCTGGTGAAGTGCGAGTACGTCTGGAAGCGCACGGACGACTGGATCAACTTCCCGTGGAGCGTCGAGCCCCCGGTGGTCCGCCGCGAGGGCCAGGTGCTGGACGCCTGACCGCTCCCGCGTGACGCATGCGCGAAGGGGCCCCGCCGGGTGAACGGCGGGGCCCCTTCGTGTGGTGCGTACGGTCGGTCCGCGTGCCCACCGGGCAGCGCCCCGCGTCTGCGGGCGGCCCGCGTGCGGCCTGCGGCTAGAACGTGCCCAGCTTGATCAGCGAGAGCAGCGCCACCAGCTGGATCGCCGAGGCGCCCAGCGCCTTCGGCCACGGCAGGTCGTGGGACTTGCTCACCATCGACGTGAACAGCGCGCCCGCCGCCAGCCAGGTCGCCCAGCCGATCACCTGGACCAGGCCGTTGTCGCCGCCGAGGAACAGGGCCAGGAGCAGACGCGGGGCGTCCGTCAGGGACATGATCAGCATGGAGAGGCCCACCGTCGGCTGCCACGCGCCGTCGCCGCCGAGCTGACGGGCCATCGTGTGCGTCACCGCACCGAGGATCAGGCCGCCGACCACGAACACCACACCGGTGACGAGGACCACCGGCACCGCCTTGGACAGCGTGGTGGAGATGACGTCCTCACGCGCCTGGTCGAAGCCGAAGATCGCCAGCATTCCGTAGAGGAACGTGATGATCAGCGCCGGGCCCCACACCGGATAGTCCCGCATCTGCCAGAACGTCGGACCCGGCCGCATCACCATGCCGGACACGAGTTCCTTCCACGGCAGCCGCGGGCCGCTCGGCTGGGCCGGTGCCGCGCCCGCGCGGTAGGTCGCGCCGTCGCCGTACGGGTCCTCGCCGATGTTGAACGCCTGGGTGTGGCCCGGGTTGTTCGCGTACGGGTCCTGGGCGGGGGCGTAGCCCTGCGGCTGGCCCTGGCCCTGGTAGTACGGGTCGCCGAAGTACTCCGGCTCGTCCTGCTGCGGGTAGGGCTGCTGCCGGTACTGCGGCTGCCCGTCGCCGTACGGCGGCTGTCCGCTCCCGTGCGGCGGCTGCGCGTACCGCGGGGGCTGCTGCCCCTGCCCGTAACCCTGAGGTCGCTGTTGTGCGTGCCCCTGCCCGTTCCCGTACTGCGGCTGCGGCCGGCCACCGGGCCACTGCTGTGCCGGTGCCTGCTGCTGCCCTTGCTGTTGCGGTTGCCGCGGGGGGCGGTTGTTGTCGCCGCCGCGTCCGATCCTGAATCCAGCCACGAATCGAACGTACCTGTTCCGCCGGGACGCCAACCGGGGGCGGCCGGAACCGGGCGCCTTTGCGGCTGACCTGTGACATCCCCTAAGGGACACCGGGAGACGGATGGGGTGGGTGCGTTTTGGTTGAATTGCGACCGATTTACACGCCTGCCGTCCAAGCTGGAGGCAGTCGTTACACGGCCTACGCATGACGCAAATACGGCACTCGTAACTTGGGCGATGTCACCGCCGCAAAGCACTTCAACAAGGGTGAATGCGGCATGACGGGCACACTTCATCCCTCCACGTCACGAGGAAGAGCACCCATGCGCGCCACCCGCCGTACCCTCCGAGCCGCCGCCATCGCCACCGGGGCCGTCGCCGCCCTGGCCCTCCCGGCCGGCGCCGCCTTCGCCGACTCGCCCGCCGCTCCGTCCGACGGGCAGACCCGGCCGAGCGATCGGCCCGACGCCGATGCCGCCCGCCACAAGGAGCAGGTGCCGCCCGGCACGGACGACGCCAAGAAGGACGACGCCAAGAAGGACGACGCCAAGAAGGACGGGCAGAACGCCAAGGGCGACGGTGACAAGGACGTCCGTTCCTTCGTCACGTCCGTCAAGCTCGCGGACGGGTCCGTCGCCAAGGTCTACCGGCTCGGCCAGAACCACTACGAGGCCGAGATCTGGGCCGACGGCGCCAAGCTCGACACCCTCGTCGCCAAGGGCGCCTCCGCCACGGGACAGAACAACGGCCTGCACGTCGTCCTGAACCCGGACGGCACGGTCACCTCCTGGATCGACGGCGGCAAGAAGGACGACAAGAAGGACGGCGAGAAGAAGAAGGAGGAGGAGAGGAAGGGCGACGACACGAAGGACGAGCGCACGAAGTCCGGCGTCGTCTCCTCGGTGCGGATCACGATGCCCGACGGACGCGCCGCCCAGCTCCTCAAGACCTCGCACGGGCCCCGCGTCGAGATCGCCCAGACCAATGGCAACGCTCTCAGCACGCTCGACCTGTCACACCCGTCGGTGTTCCACGACGGCTGGACGTACAAGATCGTCGACGCCGGCAAGGGCTTCTACAAGTTCGTCGTCATCGACGGCCGCAACGGCGGGAACAGTTGGGTCTACGACTTCGGCGGCCGGCTGATCGAGAAGTACACCGTTCAGAAGGACCAGAAGGACCAGAAGCAGCAGACGGACCAGAAGGACGGCAAGAAGCAGCAGTCGCAGCGGACCCAGCAGGCGCAGCGCGAGCTGCCCACCGCGGACCGCGCGGTGACCGGGGTCGTGCCCAAGGGCGGCGTCAAGGCCGGTGCCGAGGGCGTCGAGGGCGCGTCCTCGGACCAGGCGCCCCTGCTCGCGGCCGGGGGCGGACTCGCCGCCGCGGGCGCGGCCGGCCTCGGCTTCGCGATGCTGCGCCGCCGCGGGGAGCAGGGCTGACCCAGCCCCTCCCTCGCACCGCCGGAGCCGTGCGGCACCAGGCACCCCCGTACCCCCGTACGACCGGAGCCGTGCCGCACCAGGCACCCCCGTACCCCCGTACGCCAGAAGCGGCCGGCTCTGCCTTGAGGGGCAGGGCCGGCCGCTTCCTTGTTCCTGCGGGCCGAGGGGTGCGGCTACTTCGCCGGCTCGGGCTCCGGCTCCGCCTCCGCCTCGGCGGTGCCCGCCGGGTCGGCCGGGGTCTTCACCGAGTCGAGGAGCAGCTGGGCCACGTCCACCACCTGGAGGTTCTCGTTCGCCTTGCCGTCGTTCTTCTTGCCGTTGACCGAGTCGGTCAGCATGACGAGGCAGAACGGGCAGGCGGTCGAGACGATGTCCGGGTTGAGGGACAGGGCCTCGTCGACGCGCTCGTTGTTGATGCGCTTGCCGATCCGCTCCTCCATCCACATCCGCGCACCACCGGCGCCGCAGCAGAAGCCGCGCTCCTTGTGGCGGTGCATCTCCTGCTGGCGCAGGCCCGGGACGGCCGACATGATCTCGCGCGGAGGCGTGTAGACCTTGTTGTGGCGGCCCAGGTAGCACGGGTCGTGGTACGTGATCAGACCGTCGACCGGGGTGACGGGGACCAGCTTGCCCTCGTCGATGAGGTGCTGGAGCAGCTGCGTGTGGTGGATGACCTCGAACTCGCCGCCCAGCTGCGGGTATTCGTTGGCGATGGTGTTGAAGCAGTGCGGGCAGGTCGCGACGATCTTCTTCGCCGACTTCGGCTTCTTGGTCGACTCGTCCTCATCGTCCTCGCCGTACGCCATGTTCAGCATGGCCACGTTCTCCTGGCCGAGCTGCTGGAACAGCGGCTCGTTGCCGAGGCGGCGGGCCGAGTCGCCGGTGCACTTCTCGTCGCCGCCCATGATGGCGAACTTGACGCCCGCCATGTGCAGCAGCTCCGCGAAGGCCTTGGTGGTCTTCTTCGCCCGGTCCTCCAGGGCGCCCGCGCAGCCGACCCAGTACAGGTAGTCGACCTCGGTGAGGTCCTCGATGTCCTTGCCGACGATCGGGACCTCGAAGTCGACCTCCTTGGTCCACTCGACGCGCTGCTTCTTGGCGAGACCCCAGGGGTTGCCCTTCTTCTCCAGGTTCTTGAGCATCGTGCCCGCCTCGGACGGGAACGCGGACTCGATCATCACCTGGTAGCGGCGCATGTCGACGATGTGGTCGATGTGCTCGATGTCGACCGGGCACTGCTCGACGCAGGCGCCGCAGGTGGTGCAGGACCACAGGACGTCCGGGTCGATGACGCCGTTCTCTTCGACGGTGCCGATGAGCGGGCGCTCGGCCTCGGCGAGGGCCGCCGCCGGGACGTCCTTCAGCTGCTCCTCGGTCGCCTTTTCATTCCCCTCCATGTCCTTGCCGCCGCCGGCCAGCAGGTACGGGGCCTTGGCGTGCGCGTGGTCGCGCAGGGACATGATGAGCAGCTTGGGCGAGAGCGGCTTGCCCGTGTTCCAGGCGGGGCACTGCGACTGGCAGCGGCCGCACTCGGTGCAGGTGGAGAAGTCGAGGATGCCCTTCCAGGAGAAGTGCTCGATCTGCGAGACGCCGTAGACGTCGTCCTCGCCCGGGTCCTCGAAGTCGACCAGCTCGCCGTTGGAGGCCATCGGCTGGAGCGCGCCGAGCGCGACGCCGCCCTCGGCCTCGCGCTTGAAGAAGATGTTGGGGAAGGCCAGGAAGCGGTGCCAGGCCACGCCCATGTCGGTCTTCAGCGCGACCGTGATCATCCAGATGAAGGACGTGGCGATCTTCAGGCCGGCGAAGAAGTAGGTGAGGTTCTGCAGCGTGGAGAGGTCCATGCCGCGGAACCAGGCGACGACCGGGTATGAGACGAAGAACGAGGCCTCGTAGGAGTCGACGTGGTGCTGGGCGCCTTCGAGGGCGTGCAGCGTGAAGATGCAGACGCCGACGATGAGGATGACGGCCTCGACGAAGTACGCCTGGCCCGTGTTCGAGCCCGCGAAGCGGGACTTGCGGCCCGGGCGGCCCGGCCGGTTCAGCTGGCGGATGACGATCAGGGTCAGGATGCCGAGCGTCGTCATGGTGCCGAGGAACTCGACGAACATGTTGTACGGCGGCCAGTCGCCGATGACCGGCAGGATCCAGTCGGCCTGGAAGAGCTGGCCGATGGCGTTGACGATCGTCAGGAGCAGCGAGAAGAAGCCCACCGCCACGAACCAGTGCGCGAAGCCGACGATGCCCCACTTGTTCATGCGCGTATGGCCGAGGAACTCCTTGACCACGGTGATCGTGCGCCGGGTGGGGTCGTTCGTGCGCGTGCCGGCCGGAACGTTCTGGCCGAGCCGCACGAAGCGGTAGATCTGCACGACGGCACGGCCGAACAGCGCTACGCCGACCGCGATAAGGACCAGCGACACGATGATCGCGGCGAGTTGCATGAGGGGGCTCCTCGGGCCTGCGAGGTGGGTTTCGGGGACGGGCTCGTACGGGATGACCGGGGACTACCGGAATTACTAAGCAGTAACTTACCCAGTCCACCTGAGCGTACCCACTTCTGACGCCGCACTGTAGCCGCGCAGGCGGTGATCTGTGTCGCTCAGCGTGCCCTTGGTCGGTGCCGGTTCGCCGCCGGATATCCATCGTGTTATTCACCACATATGGGGACATAACAAACTAACTTGTTGTCGGCCACGACGATCGGACCGCACTCGAACCGAATGGGCGTCCCCATGCCAGCTCCCGCCACGTACCTCGTCACCGGTGGTGCCGGATTCATCGGCTCGCACCTCGCCGATGCGCTGCTCGGCCAGGGCCACACCGTGGTCGTCCTCGACGACCTGTCCACCGGCGCCCGCGCCAACCTCGCCGCCGCCTGGTCCGATCCGCGGTTGCGCTTCGTCCGCGGCTCGGTCCTCGACGAGCGGCTCGCCGGTGAGCTCGTCGGGCGCTGCGACAGCGTGGTCCACCTCGCGCCCGTCACCGGCGCGGTCGGCGCCGCCGCGCTGCTCCACGGCAGGAAGCTGCTGACCGCGGCGGCGGACGGCCGCGGCGAGACGGCCGTGGGCGCCACCGTCGTCCGCCACGGCGACACCGTCGGGCCCCGCCAGTCCCCGGTGCACGCCACCCTGCTGACCCGCCTGGTGCGCCGGGCCGTCGCGGGCGAGCCGCTCGCGGTGCACGGCGACGGCGGCAGGACCTGCCGCTTCCTCGACGTGGCCGACGCCGTCACGGCGCTGATCGCGCTGCTCGCCCACCCCGGCGCGGGCGGCGCCGAGTTCGACATCGCGGGCACCGAGGAGATCGCGGTGCTCGACCTGGCCGAACGCGTGCTGGCCCGCAGCGGCTCCGCCTCGCCCGTCCGCCACTTCCCCCATGTCGTCGACCGGGTGCCGCACGAGGCGTACCGCAGGGCCGCCGCCCGCGCCCTGGACCCGGCGCCGCTGCGCGACCTCACCGGATGGCACCCGGCCCGCGGCCTCGACGAGGTCCTGGACGCGGCGATCGCCCGGGCCCGCGGCGAGGCCCCCGTCGTCCTGCCCGGTCTGCGAGCGCCCGCCGCCTCCCCGGCCGGGCAGCACCTCGGCTGAGGGGGCGGCCGACATGCTGCACGGACTCGCGGCCGCGACGGCGGCCCTCGTACTGACCGCCCTGCTCGCTGCCCTGATCCGCACCCTGATGCTGCGGTTCGGCCGCGCCGGCCGTGACACCACCCCGCACCTGGGCGGCATCGCCGTCGCGCTCGCCACCCTCGGGGTCGCCGTGGCCGGCCCGCTGCTCGGCGTCGCGGCCCTCGGCGACGGCGTGGCCCCGCTGCTCGCCGCGGCCGGTGCGGTCGCGCTGCTCGGCCTGATCGGGGACCTGAGGCCGCTGGGCGTACGGGTCAGGCTCGGGGTGGAGGCCGCCGCCGCCACGGCGGTGGTCACGCTCGCCGGGCTCTCGCCGGGCGCGGGCGTGCTGGCGGTGGTGTGGATCGTGTTCGTCACCAACGCCTTCCGGCTCCTGGACAACTCCGACGGCGCGATGGGCGCGGTCGCCGCCGTCACCGCGCTCGGCCTCGCCGTGTGCGCCATCGCGGACGGGCGCCCGGGGCACGGGCTGCTCCTGAGCGTGCTGGCCGCGGCCCTCACCGGATTCCTGGTGCACAACTGGCACCCGGCCCGCATCCACCTCGGCCACTGCGGCTCCCTGTTCACCGGTTTCCTGCTCGCCTCCTGCGCGGTCACCGTGCACGCCGGGGCGCCCGGCGCGCGCACCACCGCCGAACTCTTCGCGCTGACCCTCCTGGTGCTGACCGACACCGTTCTGGTCCTGCTCTCGCGGCGCCGGGCGGGCCGTCCGCTGCTGCGCGGCGGCGGCGACCACATCGCCCACCGGCTGCGCAAACTCGGCCTCACCACCCAGGGTTCGGCCGTCGTGCTCGGCGGCGCGGCGCTCGCCGCGACCCTGGTCGCGCTCCAGGTCCACGACGGACGCGTCGCCCCCGTCGCGGTCCTGCCGCTGGCCCTGCTCGTGCCCCTCGCCGTGGTGCTGCTCCTGCGGGTGCCCGTGTACGGACCCGCCTCGCGCCGGCGCACCCCCCACGCCCGCACCCCCGAGAGCGCCGCCGCGCCCGCCGATTTCGCCGGGGGCCGGGGATGAACTCCGCGCCCGCCGACCTCGCCCGGGGCCGGGGACGAACCGGCCGCCGACCAACCCCCTTCCAGCAGGGAGCAGTACGCACGTGACGACCACCCTCCCGCGCCTTGTGCACCGCGGCCTGCGCCGCCTCGGCATCGACGTGGTCCGCCACCGCCCCGGCGGCCACGACCTGGTCCGGCTGCTCGCGCGGTACGAGATCGACCTGGTCCTCGACGTCGGCGCGCACCGCGGCGACTTCGGCGCCCGGCTGCGCGAGGCCGGCTACCGGGGCCGCATCGTCTCCTTCGAACCGCTGCGCCGCCCCCGCGCCGAACTGCGCCACCGCGCCGCCCTCGACGACAACTGGAGCGTGCTGCCGTACGCGCTCGGCGACCACAGCGGCACCGCCACCCTCAACATCTCCGGCACCGACGGCCCCGCCAGCTCCCTGCTCCCGATGCTGCCCCGCCATCGCGCGGCGGCCCCGCGCAGCGCGTACACCGGCGACGTCATCGTGGAGACGCGGCGCCTCGACGAGGTGTGGGAGCAGGTGACCGCGCCGGGCGAGCGGGTTTTCGTGCAGCTCGACGTGCAGGGCTACGAGGCCCAAGTCCTGGGCGGCGCGGGGCGGTTCGCGGACGAGATCTGCGGGGTGCGGATCGGGACGCCGCTGGTGCCGCTCTTCGAGGGCGGCCGGCTCTTCGACGACCTGCTCGCGCTCACCCGCGAGGAGCTGGGCCTGACCCTGATGTCCCTGGAGCCGGGCCTGACCGACCCGCGCGAGGGCCGGATGCTCCGCTGCGACCTGGTGCTGCTGCGCGAGGACGCCCCGGTGCCCGGCGAGCAGGTGCCCGCGCAGGCGGCGGCGGTGGGGTAGGAGCGGCTCCGGACCACTTCTGGGACGTGTTCCGCAGGGCCCCGGTGATCCGCCGACATCTGCGGTGACCTGGGCTTATGGCTGCGCTTGCGGATAAGCCCAGGATAAAACTTGAGCCCCGGTGACTCAGCTCTGTTGACGAGCCGGAACTGGTGATGCATCCTTGAGCCAGTTCCACTCAAGTAGTCAGTTGGAGGCATCGAAATGGCACGTGCGGTCGGCATCGACCTGGGCACGACTAACTCCGTCGTCAGCGTTCTTGAAGGCGGCGAGCCCACCGTCATCACCAACGCAGAGGGCGCCAGGACCACGCCGTCCGTCGTCGCCTTCGCGAAGAACGGCGAGGTTCTGGTCGGCGAGGTCGCCAAGCGCCAGGCGGTCACCAACGTCGACAGGACCATCCGGTCGGTCAAGCGCCACATGGGCACCGACTGGAAGATCGAGCTCGACGGCAAGAGCTTCAACCCGCAGCAGATGAGCGCCTTCATCCTGCAGAAGCTGAAGCGCGACGCGGAGGCCTACCTCGGCGAGAAGGTCACCGACGCGGTCATCACCGTGCCGGCGTACTTCAACGACTCCGAGCGCCAGGCCACCAAGGAGGCCGGCGAGATCGCGGGCCTCAACGTTCTGCGCATCGTCAACGAGCCGACGGCCGCCGCGCTTGCGTACGGCCTCGACAAGGACGACCAGACGATCCTCGTCTTCGACCTCGGTGGCGGCACCTTCGACGTGTCCCTCCTGGAGATCGGCGACGGCGTCGTCGAGGTGAAGGCCACCAACGGTGACAACCACCTCGGTGGTGACGACTGGGACCAGCGCGTCGTCGACTACCTGGTCAAGCAGTTCCAGTCCGGCCACGGCGTGGACCTGTCCAAGGACAAGATGGCCCTCCAGCGCCTGCGCGAGGCCGCCGAGAAGGCCAAGATCGAGCTGTCCTCGTCCACCGAGACCTCGATCAACCTGCCCTACATCACGGCGTCCGCCGAGGGCCCGCTGCACCTGGACGAGAAGCTCACCCGCGCCCAGTTCCAGCAGCTCACGTCCGACCTCCTGGAGCGCTGCAAGACGCCGTTCCACAACGTCATCAAGGACGCGGGCATCCAGCTCTCCGAGATCGACCACGTCGTCCTCGTCGGCGGCTCCACCCGCATGCCGGCCGTCGCCGAGCTCGTCAAGGAGCTGACCGGCGGCAACGAGGCCAACAAGGGCGTCAACCCGGACGAGGTCGTCGCCATCGGCGCCGCCCTGCAGGCCGGTGTCCTCAAGGGCGAGGTCAAGGACGTCCTGCTCCTCGACGTCACCCCGCTGTCCCTCGGCATCGAGACCAAGGGAGGGATCATGACCAAGCTCATCGAGCGCAACACCACGATCCCGACCAAGCGGTCCGAGATCTTCACGACGGCCGAGGACAACCAGCCGTCCGTGCAGATCCAGGTCTACCAGGGCGAGCGCGAGATCGCGGCGTACAACAAGAAGCTCGGGATGTTCGAGCTGACCGGTCTGCCGCCGGCCCCGCGCGGTGTCCCGCAGATCGAGGTCGCCTTCGACATCGACGCCAACGGCATCATGCACGTGACCGCGAAGGACCTCGGCACGGGCAAGGAGCAGAAGATGACCGTCACCGGCGGCTCCTCGCTGCCGAAGGACGAGGTCAACCGCATGCGCGAGGAGGCCGAGCAGTACGCGGAGGAGGACCACCGCCGCCGCGAGGCCGCCGAGAGCCGCAACCAGGGCGAGCAGCTCGTCTACCAGACCGAGAAGTTCCTCAAGGACAACGAGGACAAGGTCCCCGGTGACGTCAAGACCGAGGTCGAGGCCGCCGTCGCCGAGCTGAAGGAGAAGCTCAAGGGCGAGGACTCGGCGGAGATCCGCACCGCCACCGAGAAGGTCGCCGCCGTCTCGCAGAAGCTGGGCCAGGCCATGTACGCCGACGCCCAGGCCGCTCAGGGCGCCGCCGGCGCCGGCGAGGGTGCCGAGCAGGCGCACCCGGCCGGTGACGACGACGTGGTCGACGCCGAGATCGTCGACGACGAGAAGCCGCACGACACGAAGGGCGGCGCCGCCTGATGACGGAGGAGACCCCGGGCTTCGAGGAGAAGCCCGACGTCCCCTCCGGCGCTCAGGAAGACGCCGAGCCGCAGGCCGCCGACTCCTCCGAGGAGGAGAAGGCGGCCCCGGCCGGGGACGCTGCCAAGGACATCGCCCTGCAGGCCCAGCTGGACCAGGCCCAGACGGCGCTCGCCGAGCGCACCACGGACCTCCAGCGCCTCCAGGCCGAGTACCAGAACTACCGCCGCCGTGTGGAGCGGGACCGCGTCACGGTCAAGGAGGTCGCCGTCGCCGGCCTCCTGACCGAGCTGCTGCCCACGCTCGACGACATCGGCCGGGCCCGTGAGCACGGCGAGCTGACCGGCGGCTTCAAGTCGGTGGCCGAATCCCTGGAGACGGTCGCCGCGAAGATGGGCCTCCAGCAGTTCGGCAAGGAGGGCGAGCCCTTCGACCCGACGGTCCACGAGGCCCTGATGCACAGCTACGCGCCGGACGTCACCGAGACGACCTGCGTGGCGATCCTGCAGCCGGGTTACCGGATCGGCGAGCGCACGATCCGCCCCGCGCGGGTCGCGGTGGCCGAGCCCCAGCCGGGTGCGGCCGGCAAGGAAGAGAAGTCGAACGACGAGGAGAGCGGTGGCCCCGACAAGGGCTGACGCAGCGGTCATGGCGCACGTGATCGTCCGGAAGGAGGGACGTCGATGAACACGAAGGACTTCGTCGAGAAGGACTACTACAAGGTTCTCGGCGTCCCCAAGGACGCCACGGACGCGGAGATCAAGAAGGCGTACCGCAAGCTCGCGCGCGAGAACCACCCGGACGCCAACAAGGGCGACACCAAGGCGGAGGAGCGCTTCAAGGAGATCTCCGAGGCCAACGACATCCTCGGGGACCCCAAGAAGCGCAAGGAGTACGACGAGGCGCGCGCGCTGTTCGGCAACGGTGGCTTCCGTGCCGGGCCGGGCGCGGGCGGCGGCAGCTTCAACTTCGACCTGGGCGACCTCTTCGGCGGGCAGCAGCCCGGCGGGGGCGGCGCGGGCGCCGGCGGCTTCGGCGGCGGGCTCGGCGACGTGTTCGGCGGGCTGTTCAACCGGGGCGGCGCGGGCACCGGCCAGCGCGCCCAGCCGCGCCGCGGCCAGGACCTGGAGTCCGAGGTGAGGCTCAGCTTCACCGAGGCGGTCGACGGCGCCACGGTGCCGATCCGGCTCTCCAGCCAGGCGCCCTGCAAGGCCTGTTCGGGCACCGGCGACAAGAACGGCACGCCCCGCGTGTGCCCGACCTGCGTCGGTACCGGCCAGGTGTCGCGCGGCTCGGGCGGCGGGTTCTCGCTGACCGACCCGTGCGTGGACTGCAAGGGCCGCGGCCTGATCGCCGAGAACCCGTGCGACGTCTGCAAGGGCAGCGGCCGGGCCCGTTCCTCGCGCACCATGCAGGTCCGCATCCCGGCCGGGGTCAGCGACAACCAGCGCATCCGGCTGCGCGGCAAGGGCGCGCCCGGTGAACGGGGCGGCCCCGCGGGCGACCTGTACGTCGTCGTGCACGTCGACGCGCACCCGGTGTTCGGCCGCAAGGACGACAACCTCACGGTCACCGTGCCGGTCACCTTCACGGAGGCCGCGCTCGGCGCCGAGGTCAAGGTGCCCACGCTCAGCGGTCCGCCGGTCACCCTGAAACTGCCCGCGGGCACGCCCAACGGCCGTACGATGCGGGCCCGCGGAAAGGGTGCGGTCCGCAAGGACGGCACCCGGGGCGACCTGCTCGTCACGGTCGAGGTGGCCGTGCCCAAGGAGCTGGACGACAAGGCCCGCGAGGCCTTGGAGACCTACCGCGAGGCGACCGCGGGCCTGGACCCGCGGGCCGAGCTGTTCCAGGCCGCGAAGGGAGCATGAGATGGACCCGCGCCAGCGCCGGCAGGCCCCGTTCGGTGGCCGCGCCTACGAGCTGACCGACGAGACGCCGGTGTACGTCATCTCGGTGGCGGCGCAGCTCTCCGGTCTGCATCCGCAGACCCTGCGGCAGTACGACCGCCTCGGCCTGGTCTCGCCCGACCGCACGGCCGGGCGCGGCCGGCGCTACTCGGCCCGCGACATCGAACTGCTGCGTACGGTGCAGCAGTTGTCGCAGACCGAGGGCATCAACCTGGCCGGCATCAAGCGCATCATCGAGCTGGAGAACCAGGTCGCGGCGCTCCAGGCCCGGGTCGCGGAGCTGTCCTCCGCGGTCGAGGGCGCGGCGCTCGCCATGCAGCAGCGCGAGGCCCAGGTGCACGCCTCCTACCGGCGGGACCTGGTCCCGTACCAGGACGTCCAGCAAACCGGTGCGCTGGTCGTCTGGCGGCCCAAGAGGGCGTCGGAGTAGCCCTGTTGGGCCCGGCCCCCGCGAGCGCTTCACAGGCCCGCCGTCCCGTTGGGGGCGGCGGGCCTCGCGCGTGCCGGCCCGGCGCGGCGCGGGGGGCGGCTCAGGCGTCCTGGTCGAGGATGCCGGACTGGGCGATGAGGTAGCCGAGCTGGGCCCGGCTGCCGCTGCCGAGGGCCGCCGCGAGCTTGGCGATGTGCGCCCGGCAGGTGCGGACGTTCATGCCGAGCCGGCGCGCTATGGCCTCGTCGACGTGGCCCTCCACCAGGAGCTTGGCGATGGAGCGCTGGACACCGGTGATGCCGGCCGTCTCCAGGTGGTACGGCACCTCGTCGTCCCAGGGGACGGCGTGCTGCCAGAACTGGTCGAAGACGCCGACCAGGTACTGCACGAGGCCCTCGTGGCGCAGTTCGAGGGCGACCTGGCGGTCGCTGCGCGCCGGGATGAAGGCGACCTTGCGGTCCATGATGATGAGCCGGTCGATGATCTCTTCGAGGGTGCGCACCTCCAGGCCGTACGGCGCGATCCGCTCCACGTATCCGATGGTCGCCGAGTGGTGGCGGGCGGTGTGCTGGTAGAGCGTGCGCATCCCGACACCGCGGGCGACCAGCGGCTCGATGCGGCGCAGGGCCGCTTCGAAGGTCTCGGGCCTGCGGCCGCTGCCGGGCTGGATGACGAGGAGTTCCTGGCTGCACTCGTCGATCACGCGGTCCAGGGTCGCGTTGATCAGTTCGAGGCCTTCGAGGACGGTGATCGCGTGGGTGCCGCTCGTGGAGGGCGTCGCGATCGACATGAACGGCTCGAAAGTGCTGGCGAGGGCGACCGAGAGGTTCCTGCGTTCCTGGATCTCGCGTTCCAGCGGCTGGGTCAGCAGGTTGAGCACCACGGTGGGCGGAACCGGCCGCAGCAGCTGGGCGTCATCGGGATCGGGGCGCAGCAGCGTGAGGTCGACCAGGCACGGGGCGGAGTCGGCTTCGGAGCGGGTAATCCCGCCGGTACGCAGGGCAAGTGCGTACAGAGCCGCCCCTGTCTCGCACAGGTCGACCGGGCCGTGATCGTGTCCTATATGCCCCTGTTTCAACCTAGTTGCACCCCCCTCATGCTTTTGAATTACAGGAACATGATGCCTGGCTGCGCTGGTGCAAGTGGTCGGAGTGAGCCATCGTCGTATCCGCGGGGGGAGGTAATGATCAAAAGAGGTGGAGATCGGCCATGAGCAGGATGGTTCGAGCACTAAGCACGACAGCCGTTGTGGCGGCTGCTCTCTGCGCTCTCTCGGCGCCTGGGGACATCTCTTGGGAGACCCACCCCGCCACGTCCGGAGCCGTCACCGCGTCGGACATCAGCTGGGAGTTCGCACCCAAGGGCGAGGCCGTCAACGGAGACATCTCCTGGGAGTCGACTCCTGCGGGTGCTGTCGCATGAGCTTCCCGCCCGATGACCGCACCTTCCGACGCGAAATGGCCACGGCCTACCGTTCGGGGTGGCATTTCATCGACCTCGCCACCGCGGTTCCGCACCGTGGCGATTCGTTGATGGTCACTCTGCTCGGCGAGCCGATCCTGATCGCCCGTGAGGACGACGAGGACGTACGTGCCTACCGGTGCCTGCGCCGGCCGCGCGGAGCGCCGCAGCCCATCCGCTGCGTGGTCCGCTACGGCATGGTCTTCGTGAATCTCGACCAACGTGACCACCAGCTCTTCGAGTCGGAGACCCAACCCGATTCATCCACCGCCACCCCCCGCAGTGCCTGACGCGATCCCCCGTCGTTGTACATCGCGCAGGTGCTTCCCCCACACAGCGGCGCCATCGTGGACCTGAACACGGTGGCGCCGCTGTGCTGCCCGGACCGGAAAGCGCCGGTACGGGCGGCGGCACGGCTCAGACGTTGCCCATCGCCCGGGTCAGCCTGATCTCGATCAGCACCCGGTCCGGATTGACCCGCGGGGTCCGCTGATAGCGCTCGGCGTAGCGCCGTTCCGCGTCCGCGATCAGCTCCGGTTCCGTGCGCACGAACGCGCGCCCTTCGAGCGTCGCCCAGCGCCGCCCCTCCAGCTGGCACAGCGCCACCCGCGCCCCCTCGGGATCGGCCGCGGCCGCCGCGAGGACGTTGCGCGCCTTGCGGCTGTGGCCGCTGGTGATGACCCGGGCGATGCCCGCCTCCGGGTCGTACGTCGCCCCCACCGGCACCACGTGCGGCGAGCCGTCCGGCCGTGGGGTCGTCAACGTGCAGATGTGGCGCTCGCGCCAGAAGCTGAGATAGGCGCTGTCGGGCAGGTGTACGTCGTGGGCCATGACCCAGAAACCTAGCGGCCCGCCCTGCCTGCTTCCCCATCGGGGCGCCCGAGCCTTGAGCGGAATGGACTCAACTTTGTGTACGTTGGAAGGGTCATAGGCAGTGTCTGCCGTACCCAGCAACGTACGACGAGGAGGAGCGAACGCACGTGGATGCCGAGCTGACCAACAAGAGCCGGGACGCGATCAACGCGGCGAGCAGCCGGGCCGTGGCCGGAGGCCACCCGGACCTGACCCCGGCGCATCTGCTGCTCGCCCTCCTGACGGGCGAGGACAACGAGAACATCACCGACCTGCTGTCCGCCGTCGAGGCCGACCAGGCCGCCGTGCGCTCCGGGGCCGAGCGCCTGCTGGCCGCGCTGCCGAGCGTGACCGGCTCCACCGTCGCCCCGCCGCAGCCCAACCGCGAACTCCTGGCGGTCATCGCCGACGCGGCCCAGCGCGCCAAGGAACTGGGCGACGAGTACCTGTCGACCGAGCACCTGCTGATCGCCCTCGCCGCCAAGGGCGGGCAGGCCGGTGAGATCCTCGTCGAGCAGGGGGCGAGTGCGAAGAAGCTGCTTGCCGCGTTCGAGACGAGCAGGGGAGGGCGCCGGGTGACCACACCCGACCCGGAGGGTCAGTACAAGGCGCTGGAGAAGTTCGGTACGGACTTCACGGCCGCCGCCCGCGAGGGCAAGCTCGACCCGGTCATCGGCCGGGACCAGGAGATCCGCAGGGTCGTGCAGGTGCTGTCGCGCCGCACCAAGAACAACCCGGTGCTCATCGGCGAGCCCGGCGTCGGCAAGACCGCCGTCGTCGAGGGCCTGGCCCAGCGCATCGTGAAGGGGGACGTGCCGGAGTCCCTGAAGAACAAGCGCCTGGTCTCGCTCGACCTGGGTGCGATGGTGGCCGGCGCCAAGTACCGCGGTGAGTTCGAGGAGCGCCTCAAGACCGTCCTGTCCGAGATCAAGGAGAGCGACGGCCAGATCATCACCTTCATCGACGAGCTGCACACCGTCGTCGGCGCGGGCGCCGGCGGCGACTCGGCGATGGACGCGGGCAACATGCTCAAGCCGATGCTGGCGCGCGGCGAGCTGCGCATGGTCGGCGCCACCACGCTCGACGAGTACCGCGAGCGCATCGAGAAGGACCCGGCGCTGGAGCGGCGCTTCCAGCAGGTCCTGGTCGCCGAGCCGTCCGTCGAGGACACCATCGCGATCCTGCGCGGGCTCAAGGGCCGCTACGAGGCGCACCACAAGGTGCAGATCGCCGACGGCGCCCTGGTGGCCGCCGCCACCCTCTCCGACCGCTACATCACCTCGCGCTTCCTGCCGGACAAGGCCATCGACCTCGTCGACGAGGCGGCCTCGCGGCTGCGCATGGAGATCGACTCCTCGCCGGTCGAGATCGACGAACTCCAGCGCTCCGTCGACCGGTTGCGCATGGAGGAGCTGGCGCTGAAGAACGAGACCGACGCCGGCTCGATCCAGCGCCTGGACAAGCTCCGCAAAGACCTCGCCGACAAGGAGGAGGAGTTGCGCGGGCTCACCGCCCGCTGGGAGAAGGAGAAGCAGGGCCTCAACCGGGTCGGTGAGCTGAAGGAGAAGCTCGACGACCTGCGCGGCCAGGCCGAACGCGCCCAGCGCGACGGCGACTTCGACACCGCATCCAAGCTCCTGTACGGCGAAATCCCGGGCCTGGAAAGGGAGTTGGAGGAGGCCGCCGAGGAGGAGGCCGAGCAGGAGAAGTCCAAGGACGCCAAGGACACCATGGTCAAGGAGGAGGTCGGCCCCGACGACATCGCGGACGTCGTCGGCGCGTGGACCGGCATCCCGGCCGGCCGCCTGCTCGAAGGCGAGACGCAGAAGCTGCTGCGCATGGAGGACGAGCTCGGCAAGCGTCTGATCGGCCAGGCCGAGGCGGTGCGCGCGGTCTCCGACGCGGTGCGCCGCACCCGCGCCGGCATCGCCGACCCCGACCGGCCGACCGGCTCGTTCCTCTTCCTCGGCCCCACCGGCGTCGGCAAGACGGAACTCGCCAAGGCCCTCGCCGACTTCCTCTTCGACGACGAGCGCGCCATGGTCCGCATCGACATGTCGGAGTACGGCGAGAAGCACAGCGTGGCCCGTCTGGTCGGCGCGCCCCCCGGCTACGTCGGCTACGAGGAGGGCGGCCAGCTCACCGAGGCCGTCCGCCGCCGCCCGTACTCGGTGGTGCTGCTGGACGAGGTCGAGAAGGCGCACCCGGAGGTCTTCGACGTCCTGCTCCAGGTCCTCGACGACGGGCGCCTGACCGACGGCCAGGGCCGCACGGTCGACTTCCGCAACACCATCCTGGTCCTCACCTCGAACCTGGGCAGCCAGTTCCTGGTGGACCCGTCGATCGGGGCGGACGAGAAGAAGCAGCGGGTCCTGGACGTGGTGCGGGCCTCCTTCAAGCCGGAGTTCCTCAACCGGCTCGACGACCTGGTGGTCTTCTCGGCGCTCACCAAGGACGAGCTGTCCCACATCGCCGGGCTCCAGATCGCCCGGCTCGCCAAGCGCCTCGCGGACCGCCGCCTCACCCTGGACGTCACCCCCGAGGCCCTGGAATGGCTGGCCGATGAGGGCAACGACCCGGCCTACGGCGCGCGCCCGCTGCGCCGGCTGATCCAGACCGCGATCGGCGACCGGCTGGCCAAGGAGATCCTGGCCGGCGAAGTCACCGACGGCGACACGGTTCGGGTGGACCGATTCGGGGAGGGGCTGATCGTGGGCGCCGCCAAGGAGTGATCCCGCCGCCCGGCCCCGATCCGCTCAGCCCGCAGCGGACACCCGGGGCCGGGGGTTGCCAGCCCTGCCCCGGCATGGGGGAGGATGACCGGAACCGTACGAAGGAAGATTCACGATGAGCATCGACCCGTCCTCGATTCCGAATTTCGGGGCTCAGCAGGGCCCGCAGCCCGGCGGCGCGCCGACCGGGCCCGTCGTGCCCGACCAGGACCTGGTGAAGCAGCTCCTGGACCAGATGGAGCTCAAGTACGTCGTGGACGACGAGGGCGACCTCGCCGCTCCCTGGGAGGAATTCCGTACGTACTTCATGTTTCGCGGCGAGGAGGACCAGCAGGTCTTCTCGGTGCGGACGTTCTACGACCGGCCGCACAGCCTGGACGACAAGGTCCAGATCCTGGAGTCGATCGACGACTGGAACCGCCGCACCCTGTGGCCCAAGGTCTACACGCACACCCACGACGACGGCACCGTCCGCCTCATCGGCGAGGCGCAGATGCTGATCGGCACCGGCGTCGCCCTGGAGCACTTCGTGTCCTCGGTGGTCAGCTGGGTGCGCGCCTCGATCGAGTTCGACAAGTGGCTGGTCGAGCAGCTCGGCCTGGAGAAGGACGTCGACGGCGGGACGGGCGGCGAGGGCACGGAGTCCGGCGCGCCGGACGCCGGATAGCGCCCCGCTTCACAGCGCCATGGTGGCCAGGGTCAGCAGATAGGCCCCGTAGCAGAACGAGAGCCCGGCCAGGGCGGCGATGACCGTGATCGCCGCCCTGCGCCGGGCTTTCGTCAGGGCCAGCGCGACCGGGACCAGGAGCGGGAAGGCGGGCAGCAGGAAGCGCGGCTTCGACTCGAAGTAGCCCGCCCCGCCGACCGCGATCAGCACCAGGACACCGGTGAAAACGAGCAGCGGCAGCGGCGGCCGTTCAAGGACGAGCAGCGCGAAGAGCACCGCCATCACACCGGTCAGCAGGGCCGCCATCGGGAAGCCGAGGTCGAGCGGGACGGTCGCGATCCGGCGGAGGAACCGCAGCGTGCCGAGGCCGAAGTCGAACTTCGACGTCCAGCCCGCCTGCACGTCGAAGTAGCCGCCGAACACATCGCCCGTGCGCAGCCCCACCCACAGGACGTAGCCGCACCAGCCCAGCGGCGCGAGCAGCGCGCCCGCCCACACCCGCCACGCACGCCGGTCGCCGCGCCACAGCTCCTGCCCCGCGCCGACCAGGACGGCGGCGACCACCGCCACGGCGTTGGGCCGGGCGAGCCCGGCGAGCAGCGCCAGCGAGCCCGCCCACAGCCAGCGCCGCTCCAGCACCGCCCACAGCGACCAGGCGCACAGCGCCGTCATCACCGGCTCGGTGTACGCCATCGTCAGGACGATGGAGTGCGGCAGCAGCCCCCAGAGCAGTACGAGCACGGTGCCCACCCGGCGCCCGTACAGGCGCTCCCCGATCAGATGGACCGCGCAGGCCGCGGCGGCAGCCGCCGTCCACGACAGGAGCAGGCCCGCGGTGCCGCCGGTCACCGGCAGCACCGTGGTGACGGCGCGGATCAGGCCTGGGTAGAGCGGGAAGAACGCCAGGTCGCTCTGGACCGCGCCGTCCGGCCAGAACAGGGTGCGGCCGTAGCCGTGGGCGGCGATGCGGGTGTACCAGTCGGCGTCCCAGGCGGTGGCGAGCCGGGCCCGGGGCGACAGCCCCCGGTGCCAGGCCGCGACCGCGAACACCAGGAGCCCGGTCAGGCGCGCCGCGGCGAACAGGCCGAGCGCGGGAGCCGCCCGGCGCAGGGCGTCCGCCCACGGCGGGGCGCTCGTGATGCCGCCGTCCCGGTGGCCGCGGGCATGAGCGGTGATCTCGGCGGACAGGGGGCACCTCCGGGCGCGCGTGGTCGGTCAGACCGACCATCGGCGCGTATCCCGATTCCCGCGACCGCAACGCCACCGACCGGGTGCACCTTGCCCCACCCGGCGGTGCGCGGACGTGTCGCGGCGACCGCGGACGAGCCGGTCAGCCGGCCAGTGCCTTGAGGCGGGCGACCGCCTCTTCGAGGACCGCCATCCGCTTGCAGAAGGCGAACCGGACAAACGGGGCACCTTCCCCGCGGTGATCGTAGAAGACCGCGTTGGGGATCGCCACGACCCCGCAGCGCTCGGGCAGCGCGCGGCAGAACGCGACGGCGTCGCTCTCGCCGAGCGGACGGATGTCGGTGGTCACGAAGTACGTACCGGCCGGCCGGAACACCCCGAACCCGGCCGCGGCCAGGCCCGAGCTCAGCAGGTCCCGCTTGGCCCGGTGGTCGGCGCGGAAGTCGTCGAAGTAGCTCTCCGGCAGCCGCAGCGCCTCGGCCACCGCGTACTGGAAGGGGCCGGACGTCACGTACGTCAGGAACTGCTTGGCCGAGCGGACCGCCGCCACCAGGCCGGGGGACGCCGTGATCCAGCCGACCTTCCACCCCGTGAACGAGAACGTCTTGCCCGCCGAGCCGATGGTGACCGTGCGCTCGCGCATGCCGGGAAAGGATGCCAGCGGGATGTGCTCGGCGTCGTCGTAGACCAGGTGCTCGTACACCTCGTCGGTGATCACCAGGAGGTCGCGCTCGCGGGCGAGCTCCGCGACGGCGGTCAGTTCGGCGCGGGTCAGCACGGTGCCGGTGGGGTTGTGCGGGGTGTTGAGCAGGATGAGGCGGGTGCGCGGGGTGACCGCGGCCCGCAGCTCGTCCAGGTCGAGGACGAAGCGGTCCCCGTCGGGGCGCAGGGTGACGGGCACCCGGACGCCGCCCGCCATCGCGATGCACGCGGCGTACGAGTCGTAGTACGGCTCCAGGGCGATGACCTCGTCGCCCGGTTCGACCAGCGCGAGCAGGGACGCGGCGATCGCCTCGGTGGCGCCGGCGGTGACCAGTACCTCGCTGTCCGGGTCGTACGCCAGGCCGTACCTGCGCTCCTGATGGTCCGTGATGGCGGAGCGCAGCTCGGGGACGCCGGGGCCCGGCGGGTACTGGTTGCCGTGGCCCGCCCGCAGGGCGCGGACCGCGGCCTCCCGCACGGCCTCGGGTCCGTCGGTGTCGGGGAAGCCCTGGCCGAGGTTGATGGACCCGGTCCGCTGGGCGAGGGCGGACATCTCGGCGAAGACCGTCGTCCCGAACTCGGCGAGGCGGCGGTTGAGGAGAGGGCGCGCGCTGGAGGTCATGACGGCCATCCTGCGGGCAACCTCTGGAGTTGCTCAAGTGTGCTTTGGCGCCGGACGGCCCCGGGCATCCCCTCCCCACGCGGGACGACGGGGGACCGCGCCGGAGAAGGACGGTGTCCGATGGTGATCGTGATCGGGATGGGAATTCTGGCCCTGGCGTTGGTGCTGGCCCTGGTCCTGGGTTCGGGAGCGCGCAGGCGGCGCGGGGCCACGCGGCGGCGCGGACGCGCATCGGCCGGCGCCGCCTCGTCGTCGGCCGGCGCCGGCTGGTGGGTGGGCGGCGGTTCGGACGGCGGAAGCTCGTCGGACGGTGGAAGCTCGTCGGACGGCGGCGGGCACCACGGGGGCGGCCACCACGGTCACTCCTGCGGCGGCGGCCACTCCTCGTGCGGCGGCGGCTCGTCCTGCGGCGGCGGTTCGTCGTGCGGGGGCGGCGGAGGCTGCGGTTCGAGCTGAGGACCCGTTCGGCCGACGGCCATCGGGTGCGGAACCGGCGGCCGGCCGGCCCGGTGGACGGCCGGGCGGCGGCGGGGGGGGGGGGGGGGGGGGGGGGGGGGGGGGGGGGGGCGCGCGCGGCCCCCGCCCCCCCCCCCCCCCCCCCCCCCCCACCGCCCGTTGTGCGCCCGGGTGCGCGCCACCGGCCGGGCGCCTTGTTTCACGCCTGTAGTTGAACGTTTGAACCGAGTGGCCCCCGAGGGGATGGAAACCCCATCAAGTTGGGTAAAAAAGCTTTGAGCGCCGCGCACTTCATGATTCCCTCGCAGATGAGAAACGACGCAGCCCCCTCGGCCCCGGGATCAGGAAGCGGTCCCCCGTCCTACGGTGCGCCCGAGGCGACCTCGGTCATCCACCCGCCACATGTGTGTTTTGCGGAGCCCACCCATGCTCACGACCCTGAAGACCGCCTACACCGACACGCGTGCCGCCGACCTCGCCTGGGCGCTGGGCCGCGAGCCGCTGCCCGCCCTCGCCGTACTCGATCTCGAACTCTCGGGCGCGAGACTCCAGTTGAGACTCCTCGGCGCCTCGCACCAGGTGCTCCTCGACGAGGAGCGCGGCACCTGCTCGGAGACCGTCGCCTGCATGCCCGGCAGCAGCACCCCGCTGCCGCTCGGGGTGGCGAAACGTCTGGGGGAGTGGGACTACGAGTTCGCCGCCCGCGTCGAGACGCTCTCGGACGGCTCGTTCGCGGGCCGCGCCCAGGAACTCCTCGCCCTCGTCGCCGACCACCCCAACGGACTGGCGGGCACGTTTCCCGGCTCCCCGCACGCCTTCACCGCCATGCTCGCCCAGCGCGGCGAGGGGCAGGTGTGGTGGCGGACCTGGCACGCCTATCCGCAGGAGGGCCAGTTGGTGGTGACCCGCACCCGCGTCGGCGTACGGGTGGCGGCTCCCGCCGGGCTCTGAGAGGGCCGATGGGCGGGTGGGGGACGGCCGGTGCGCGGGCGGGAGACGGCCGATGTGCGGGCGGCCGGCTCCAGTTGAACCCGTGTGGGTGACATGATGCGAACGGAGTGTCACGTAGCGTTCGCGTCATGATCGAGCCGCTCCCCGCTCCCGTGAGGAGGCCGCGGTCGGGCCGGTTCCTCGTCCTGGCCGTCGTGTTCGTCTGCGCCGCCTGCGGCCTCGTGTACGAGCTCGAACTGGTCGCCCTCGCCTCGTACTTGATCGGCGATTCGGTCACCCAGGCCTCCGTGGTCCTGTCGGTGATGGTGTTCGCCATGGGGGTCGGATCGCTGCTCGCCAAACGGCTGCGCTGCCGGGCCGCCGTCGGCTTCGGCCTCATCGAGGCGGCGCTCGCCCTGGTCGGCGGCTGCTCGGCGATCGCCCTGTACGCCACGTTCGCCTGGTTCGGCGGCTCGCGCTACGCGCTCGTCGCCTTCTCGCTGGCGATCGGCATGCTGATCGGCGCCGAGATCCCTCTCTTGATGACGCTCATCCAGCGCGTCTCGCGGCGCGCCGCGGGCGACGTGAGCGGCACGGTGGCCGACCTGTTCGCCGCGGACTACGTGGGCGCCCTCGTCGGCGGACTCGCCTTCCCCTTCCTGCTGCTCCCCCAACTCGGCCAGCTCACCAGCGCGTTGCTCACCGGCGCGGTCAACGCCGTGGCCGGCGGCGCCCTCGTCCTGCTGCTCTTCGGCCGCGACCTCTCCCCGCGCGCCCGTTGGACGCTGCTCGGTGCCAACGCCGCCGTCCTCGCCGTGCTCGCCCTGACCACGGCGATGGTCGGCGACTTCGAACAGGCCGCGCGCCGGGCCGTCTACGGCGGTCAGGTGCGGGTCGCCGTGCAGACCCGCGTCCAGGAGATCGTCCTGACCGGCCGCGAGGGCGCCCCGCTCGACCTGTTCCTCGACGGGCGGCTGCGCATCAACGGCCGGGACGAGTCCCGCTATCACGCGGCCCTGGTGGGGCCCGCGCTCGACGCGGGCCCGCACGGCCGCGTCCTGATCCTGGGCGGCGGTGACGGCCTGGCCGCCCGCGAGGTGCTGCGCAGACCCGGCGTCCGCTCGGTGACCGTCGTCGAGCTCGACCCGGAACTGGTTCAACTGGCGCGCGCCGACCGGCAGTTGGCGGCGCTGAACGCGCACGCGCTGAGCGACCCCCGGGTGCGTACGGTGATCGGCGACGCCTTCGGCTGGCTGCGCGGCGACGGCCGTGCCTCGGGGACGTACGACGTCATCGTGTCCGATCTGCCCGACCCCGGCATCACCGCGAGCACCAAGCTGTACTCGCAGGAGTTCTACGGGCTCGCCTCCCGCGTCCTGGCGCCGGGGGGCCGGCTCGTGGTGCACGCCGGGACCGAGGCGGGCCGGCCCCGCACGTTCTGGACGGTGGCCTCGACGGTCCGCGCCGCCGGGCTCAGCACCCTCGCCTACCGCGCGACCGGGCGCAGCACCGGGTTCACCACCGGCCCCGACCGCGCCTCGGGCTCGATCCGCTCCCCGCACGACTGGGGCTTCGTCCTGGCCGCGAGGCCAGGACCGCGCCCCCTCGCCCGGAGCCCGGGCGGACCTGGCCCCGGACCGGGCCCCGGCGGCGCGAGCGGGGTGGGCCCCGGCGCGGTGCGGCTGGGGGCGCGGCTGCCCGCCGGGAGCCAGGCGCTGGTCCCGCCCGCGGACGCCGCCGCGGTGCCGCCCTCCACCCTGGTGCACCCGAGGTACGCGGACTGAGACGGGCCGCGCGGGGCGGGGCGGCACGGGTGGCGCGCGCGGGGCCCGCGGGATCGGGGCCGCGTTGGCGCAGACGGGACGGCCGGTGCTGAGTAGGCTCGGGGACATGGAGCATGAGGTGTTCGTTCCGGTTGCCGCCAAGACACTCCGGCAGACGCTGCGCGATCCCGGGCGGGTCGCGCGCTGCGTGCCGGGGCTCCAGCAGGACGCGGGCGAGCCGCCCATCGCGGGCCGGCTCAAGGTCCGCCTCGGCGGGCACACCATCACCTATCGCGGGGCGCTGCGCGTCACCGAGCCCGAGCCGGACGTGTTCGCGTTCGAGGGCGAGGGCGTGGAGGTGCGCGGCGCGGGCGCGGCCCAGCTCACCCTGACCGTACGGCTGGCACCGGCCGACGGCGGCACCACGCTCGCCTTCGCGGGCACGGCGCTGGCCGAGGGCCGCGCGGCCGACGTCCCGCACGACGCGGCCACCGCCTCGGCGGTGCGGCTGCTCGACCGGTTCGCCGCGGAACTGGCCCGTCCCGCCCGTACGGAGCAGTCGGCCGCGGCGGGCCTCGCCCAGGCGGCCGACGACGGGCAGGCCCCCGCCGCCCGGGTCGCCGACACGGACCTCAACACCGACCTCGACACCGACCCGGGCGCGGCCCGCTCCGGGGACCGGCCTTCGGCCCCGGACCGCGCGGACACCGACGCGGACCGGGAAGCGGACGCGGACGCGGACCGGGGGAGCGCCGAGCGGGACGCCGCTGCGCCGGCCGGGCGCGAGCTCGGACCGGACGCCGACCGGGTGCCCGGTCTCGACCCCGACCTCGACGCGGCCATCGACCCCGCGCTCCGTGACGAACTGGCCTCCGTCTTCGACGCCGAGGTGCCGCCGCCCTCGCTCGACCCGCTCGCCGACGACGAGTTCGCCATCGAGATCGGCGAGTCCGTGCCCGTCGAGGCCGCGCACGCCCGCCGCACGATGATCGGCCGCAGCGCCGAGGAGGTCGACCACGCGCCGCCGCGCGGCCGGTACGCCCCGGTGCCCGCGCCCTCGGGCAGCACCGCGAGCGCCACGCTGCGCTGGGTCGCGCCCGCCGCGGCCCTCGCGCTCGCCTCCGCCGTGGTGGTCGGCCGCGCGCTGCGCCGCCGCCGCTGAGGGCCGGTGAAACCGCGGCCCACCGGTTAGGGTCGGGGACGTGAGCAGTGACGAGATCAAATTGAGCGTCGGCGCAGCCGAATTGACCGTCGACGCGGGCAACGGCTGCCGGATCAGCAGCCTGCGGATCGACGGCACCGAGGTACTGCGCCAGGGCGACCACTACGGCTGCTTCCCGATGGTGCCGTGGTGCGGCCGGGTCGAGAACGGGCAGTTCCGCGACGGCGGGGTGAAGTACCAGCTGCCGCTCAACTCCCCGCCGCACGCCATCCACGGCACCGCCCGCGACCATGCGTGGCGCACCGCGCGGGTGTCGGACACCGAGGCCGTGTTCACCTACGAGCTGGCCGAGCCCTGGCCGTTCTCCGGCAAGGTGACCCAGATCTTCGAGCTCACGCCGGACGCGCTGACCGTGCGCATGGGCGTCGAGACGTACGAGAACTCCTTCCCGGCGCAGGTCGGCTGGCACCCCTGGTTCGTCCGCGAGATCGAGGGGAGCCGGGTCGGGCTCGCCTTCGACGCGGCCTGGCAGGAGGAGCGCGGCGAGGACCACCTGCCCACCGGCCGGCGGATCGACCCGCTGCCCGGCCCCTGGGACGACTGCTTCGGGATGCCGGACGGCGTGGACGTCACCCTCACCTGGCCCGGCCGCCTCGTACTGAAGGTGACCAGCCCCACCGAGTGGGTCGTCGTCTACGACGAGCAGGAGGAGGCCGTGTGCGTGGAGCCCCAGTCGGGGCCGCCCAACGGGCTCAACACCCTGCCCCGCCTGGTCACCCCCATCGAGCCGCTGGAGCTCGCGACGACCTGGAGCTGGCGTCGCCCGTGAGCGCGGCCCTTAAGCTCATGGGTATGACTGATGTGCGTGCTGACCTGCTCCAGCAGATCAAGGACAAGGCCGTGGTGCACGGCAAGGTGACCCTCTCCTCGGGTATCGAGGCCGACTACTACGTCGATCTGCGCCGGGTCACCCTCGACGGCGTCGCCGCGCCGCTGGTCGGACAGGTGATGCTCGACGTCACGGCCGACTTCGAGTTCGACGCGGTCGGCGGCCTGACCATGGGCGCCGACCCGGTGGCCGGCGCGATGCTGCACGCCGCCGCCGCGCGCGGACGCACCCTGGACGCCTTCGTCGTCCGCAAGGCCGCCAAGGCGCACGGCATGCAGCGCCAGGTCGAGGGCCCGGACATCAAGGGCCGCCGCGTCCTGGTCGTCGAGGACACCTCGACCACCGGCGGCTCGCCGCTGACCGCCGTGGAGGCGGTGCGCGCGGCCGGCGCCGAGGTCGTGGCCGTCGCCACCATCGTGGACCGGGCGACCGGCGCCGCCGAGAAGATCACCGAGGGCGCGGGTGTGCCGTACGTCTTCGCCTTCTCCTCGACGGAGCTGGGCCTCGCGTAGTGCGGCTTCTCCTCGACGGAGCTGGGCCTCGCGTAACGCGGCAAACTCGTGACCTAGGTCCTGGCCGGCCCGGCCGGCTCTTCTGACCTGCGCGTTCTCCCAGGGGCGGGCTGTTTCACGTGAAACAGCCCGCCCCTGGTGCGTCCACCGGGTGGAGCCGGGGCCAGAGTCTGGAAAGATGGGCCGCGACGATGACGTCGCCCCCAGGTCAGGGCCAGCACATATCGCACACCCCGCACATCACAAGGAGCGGACAGATGCCCATCGCAACCCCCGAGGTCTACAACGAGATGCTCGACCGGGCGAAGGCAGGCAAGTTCGCCTACCCGGCCATCAATGTGACCTCGACCCAGACCCTGCACGCTGCGCTGCGCGGCTTCGCGGAGGCCGAGAGCGACGGCATCATCCAGATCTCCACCGGTGGTGCGGAGTTCCTGGGTGGCCAGTACAACAAGGACATGGTCACCGGCGCGGTCGCCCTGGCCGAGTTCGCGCACGTCGTCGCCGCCAAGTACGACATCACGGTCGCGCTGCACACCGACCACTGCCCCAAGGACAAGCTGGACGGCTACGTCCGCCCGCTGATCGAGGTGTCCGCCGCGCGCGTGGCCAAGGGCCTCGACCCGCTGTTCCAGTCCCACATGTGGGACGGCTCCGCCGAGACCCTCGCGGACAACCTGGCCATCGGCCAGGAGCTGCTCGCCAAGGCCGCCGCCGCGAAGATCATCCTTGAGGTCGAGATCACCCCGACCGGTGGCGAGGAGGACGGCGTCAGCCACGAGATCAACGACGAGCTCTACACCACCGTCGATGACGCGCTGCGCACCGCCGAGGCCCTGGGCCTGGGCGAGAAGGGCCGCTACCTGCTGGCCGCCTCCTTCGGCAACGTCCACGGCGTCTACAAGCCGGGCAACGTCGTGCTCCGTCCCGAGCTGCTCAAGGACCTCCAGGCCGGCGTCGGCGAGAAGTACGGCAAGGCCTCGCCGTTCGACTTCGTCTTCCACGGCGGCTCGGGCTCCACGGCCGAGGAGATCGCGACCGCGCTGGAGAACGGCGTCGTCAAGATGAACCTCGACACCGACACCCAGTACGCCTTCACCCGCCCGGTCGCGGACCACATGTTCCGCAACTACGACGGTGTTCTGAAGGTCGACGGCGAGGTCGGCAAGAAGTCGACCTACGACCCGCGCACCTGGGGCAAGCTGGCCGAGGCCGGCATGGCCAAGCGTGTGACCGAGGCGTGCGCGAACCTGCGCTCGACCGGTACGAAGCTGAAGTAGGCGCCGCGCGTTCGCGCGCCCATGTCCGTCCGGGCCCGGTGTCCCCTCGCGGGGGCGCCGGGCCCGGCCGTTTTCCGAGCCAGGGAGGCTTCATGACCCCGTACGACTTCGACATACCCGTGGACCGGCGCGGCACCTGGAGCATCCAGTGGGACGGGGCGGCCAGACGGTTCGGGGCGGACGGCCTGCTCCCGTTCACCATCTCCGACATGGACTTCCCCTCGGCGCCGCCGGTCATCGCGGCGCTCCAGGAGCGGGTCGCGCACGGGGTGTTCGGCTACACCGACTGGCAGAACGAGGAGTTCCGCTCGGCGGTGCGCCACTGGTACCGGACGCGGCACGCCACCGACATCGACACCACGCGGCTCGTCTACGCGCCCTCGGTCCTCAACCAGCTCTCCCAGCTCCTGCGGATGTGGACCGGGCCCGGGGACGCGGTCGTGGTCCACACCCCCCTGTACGACGGCTTCCGCAAGGCCGTCACCGGGCTCGGCCGCGAGCTGCGCGGCGTACCCGTCGGGGACCCGGCCGCCCTGGAGGAGGCGCTGGCCGGTCCCGGCTGCCGGGTGCTGCTGCTGTGCTCGCCGCACAACCCGACGGGACGGGTGTGGACGGAGGCCGAGCTGACGTCGTTCGCCACGCTCGCCGAGCGGTACGGGGTGGCGGTGATCAGCGACGAGATCCACGCGGACTTCGTCCACGAGGGCCGCCGCCATCTGCCCTGGACGCGGTTCGGGCGGGGCCGCTGGGCGCTGATCACCTCCGGCACGAAGTCGTTCAACTTCCCTTCCCTGACCGGGTCGTACGGGATCGTCGGCAACGCGGACGACCACGCGGAGTTCGTCCGCCGCATGGAGACCGGCGAGGGTCTCGCCTCGCCCGCGGTCCTGTCCCTGACCGCGCACATCGCTGCGTACCGGGAGGGGGCGCCGTGGCTGGACGCGGTGCGGGCGTATGTCGCCGACAACCTGTCCCTGGTGGCCGACCGCCTCAACTCGGCCTTTCCCGAGCTGAGTTGGAGTCCGCCGCAGGCCGGGTACCTGGCCTGGATCGACCTGCGGGGCCTTGGGGTCGACGAGGACGCGTTGCAGCGGGAGCTGGTGGAGGGGGAGGGGGTGGCGATCATGCCGGGCGGGGTCTACGGGGCGCGGGGGTTCGTCCGTCTGAACGTGGGGTGTGCGCGGAGCAAGGCGGAGGCGGGGGTGTCGGCCCTGGTGCGCGCCCTGACCCGGCTGGTCTGACTGAGGTGGCAGGGGCTGAACGTGCCCGGGCGGGTTTCGGGGAGGGGCGGGGCGGGGGACAGTCGTGCTGTGGCGGACAACGTACGCATGGGCACCCGCCCGGCCCGCTGGGTGCTGCTCACCACCGTGCTCGGCTCGGGCATGGCCCTCCTCGACTCCACGGTCGTCAACGTCGCCCTGCCCCACATCGGCGCGGACCTCGACACCGACATGGCCGTCCTGCAGTGGACCGTCAACGCCTACATGCTCACCCTGGCCGGGCTGATCCTGCTGGGCGGCGCCCTGGGCGACCGGTACGGGCGGCGGAAGGTGTTCGTGATCGGGGTGGTGTGGTTCGCCGCCGGGTCGCTGCTGTGCGGGCTCGCCCCGAGCGCCGGTGTCCTCATCGCCGCCCGCGCCCTCCAGGGCATCGGCGGCGCCCTGCTCACCCCCGGCTCGCTCGCCATCATCCAGTCCGGCTTCCACCCCGACGACCGGGCCCGCGCGGTGGGCGTGTGGTCGGGGCTCGGCGGGGTCGGGGCGGCCGTCGGACCGTTCCTGGGCGGCTGGCTGGTGGACGGCCCCGGCTGGCGCTGGGTGTTCCTGATCAACGTGCCGCTGGCCGCGCTGTGCGTGGCCGTCGCGCTGCGCCACGTACCGGAGACGCGCGATCCCCGCACCCACACCGGACGCTTCGACGTGATGGGCGCGGCGCTCGGCGCCCTGACCCTGGCGATGGTGACGTACGCGCTGATCGAGGCGCCGGGTCAGGGGTCCTCGCGTCTGGTGGTCGGGGCGGGGGTGATCGGGCTCGCGCTGGGCGCCGCGTTCGTACGGCGGGAGCGGCGGCTGCCCGAGCCCATGCTGCCGCCGGACATCTTCCGGTCCCGGGTCTTCACCGTGGTGAACGTGGTGACGGTGTGCGTGTACGCCGCGTTCGGCGGGTTCTTCTTCCTGGCCGCGCTCCAGCTCCAGGTCGTCGCCGGGTACTCGGCGCTCGGCGCGGGCGCGGCCCTGCTGCCCACCACCGTCCTGATGCTGCTGCTCTCGGCCCGCTCCGGCGAACTCGGCCGGCGGATCGGGCCGCGGATCCCTCTCACGGTGGGGCCGCTGCTGTGCGCGGCGGGGATGCTGCTGATGCTGCGCGTCGGTGAGCACGCGTCGTACGTACGGGACGTGCTGCCCGCGCTCGTCGTGCTGGGCCTCGGCATGGTCACCCTGGTGGCGCCGCTCACCGCGACGGTCCTGGGCTCGGTGGACGAGGGGCGGGCGGGGCTGGCCAGCGGCATCAACAACGCGGCGGCGCGGGCGGCGGGGCTGCTCGCGGTGGCGGCGCTGCCGCTGGCGGCGGGGATGGGGCCGGAGGCGTACCGCTCCGCGGCGGAGTTCGGGGGGACGTTTCGGCGGGCTGTGCCGCTGTGTGCGGGGGCGTTGGTGGTGGGGGCTGTGGTTGCGGTGGTGGGGGTGCGGGGGGCGCGGGGGGTGCGGGGGGCGGTGCCGGAGTGCCGTATGCAGTCCGGCCTCCCCGGGCCTGCGGTCGAGCCCGAGCGGGGTGAGGGGTGACCCCCTGGGGTCGCTTGCCCACCCGCCCGTGCGGGGTGCTGGCTGGCCCCGGCTCCCTGGGGCTCCGCCCCAGACCCCTGCGGGTTTGCCCACCCGCCCGCCCGTGCAGCGGGTTGTACCGGCTGAGCCCCTGGGGCTCCGCCCCAGACCCCCAGGGCGCTTGCCCACCCACCCGCCCGTGCAGCGGGTTGAATGGTTCGGCCCCTGGGGCTGCGCCCCAGACCCCCTGAGGGGCTCCGCCCCGGCCCCCGGCGGGGGCTTCGCCCCCTGCACCCCCCTTTCGCGCCTTAAGGGCGCTCGTCCTCAATCGCCGGACGGGCTGAGGTGGCCTGGTGCTGCCCAGCACCGAGCAGTTA
>NZ_JBIDBD010000020.1:71692-106466 GCF_043202815.1 Streptomyces sp. NPDC048111 | reverse complement strand
GCCCCCCCCCCCCCCCCCCCCCCCCCCCCCCCCCCCCCCCCCCCCCCCCCCGGCCCGGGGGGGGGGCCCCCCCCCCCCCAACCCCCCCCGGGCCACCCCCACCCCCCCCCCAACAAAAGGACCCCCATGCCAACCCTCCCCACCACCACCAACCCCACCACCCCCGAATTCCGCCAGGCAACCACCACCATGCGGGCCCGGCTCGTAGAGCTGGACGGTGAGCACCGCAAGGCCCTCGCCGGGGGCGGCGAGAAGTACACGCAGCGCCACCGGCGACGCGGCAAGCTCCTGCCCAGGGAGCGCATCGAGCTGCTGCTGGACGAGGACACCCCGTTCCTGGAGCTGTCCCCCCTCGCCGCCTGGGGCAGCGACTACCCCGTCGGCGCCTCGATGGTCACCGGCATCGGCACCGTCGAGGGCGTCGAGTGCATGATCACCGCCAACGACCCCACCGTCCGCGGCGGCGCCTCGAACCCCTGGACGCTCAAGAAGGCCCTGCGCGCCAACGAGATCGCGTACACGAACCGGCTGCCGTGCATCAGCCTCGTCGAGTCCGGCGGCGCCGACCTCCCCTCCCAGAAGGAGATCTTCATCCCGGGCGGCGCGATCTTCCGCGACATCACCCGGCTCTCCGCCGCCGGCATCCCCACCGTCGCCGTCGTCTTCGGCAACTCCACGGCCGGCGGAGCGTACGTCCCGGGGATGTCCGACCACACCGTGATGATCAAGGAACGGTCCAAGGTGTTCCTCGGGGGGCCTCCGCTGGTCAAGATGGCGACCGGCGAGGAGAGCGACGACGAGTCGCTGGGCGGCGCCGAGATGCACGCCCGTACCTCCGGGCTCGCCGACCACTTCGCGGTGGACGAGCACGACGCGATCCGCCAGGCCCGCCGCATCGTCGCCCGCCTCAACCACCGCAAGGCGCACCCCGATCCAGCCGGGCTCGCCGAGCCGCCGAAGTACGACGAGGAGGAGCTGCTCGGCATCGTCCCCGAGGACCTGAAGACCCCCTTCGACCCGCGCGAGGTCATCGCCCGCATCGTCGACGCCTCCGACTTCGACGAGTTCAAGCCGCTGTACGGGACGAGTCTGGTCACCGGCTGGGCCGAGCTGCACGGCTACCCGATCGGCATCCTCGCCAACGCGCAGGGCGTGCTCTTCTCGGCCGAGTCGCAGAAAGCGGCCCAGTTCATCCAGCTAGCCAACCAGCGGGACATCCCGCTCCTGTTCCTGCACAACACCACCGGCTACATGGTCGGCAAGGAGTACGAGCAGGGCGGCATCATCAAGCACGGCGCGATGATGATCAACGCGGTGTCCAACTCCCGGGTGCCGCATCTGTCCGTCCTCATCGGCGCCTCCTACGGCGCCGGGCACTACGGCATGTGCGGGCGGGCCTACGACCCCCGGTTCCTGTTCGCCTGGCCCAGCGCCAAGTCCGCCGTGATGGGTCCGCAGCAGCTGGCCGGCGTCCTGTCGATCGTGGCCCGGGCCTCCGCGCAGGCCAAGGGGCAGCCGTACGACGACGACGCGGACGCGGCGCTGCGCGCGATGGTCGAGCAGCAGATCGAGGCCGAGTCGCTGCCGATGTTCCTGTCCGGCCGGCTGTACGACGACGGCGTCATCGACCCCCGTGACACCCGGACCGTCCTCGGGCTGTGCCTGTCGGCGATCCACACCGCCCCCGTCGAAGGCGCCCGCGGCGGCTTCGGCATCTTCCGGATGTGAGCGCCATGACCCAGCACGAGGCCGATCCCGAACCCATGACCGTCATCGAGCCGAAGGCCGATCCCCGCCCGAAGGCCGATCCCCGTCCGAAGGCCGAGCCCCGTCCGCAGGCCGAGCCCCGTCCGAAGGCCGATCCCGAAGCGAAGGCCGGCACCCGGCCCCGGGCCCTGATCAGGTCCGTCCTCGTGGCCAACCGGGGCGAGATAGCCTGCCGGGTCTTCCGCACCTGCCGTGAGCTGGGCATCGCCACCGTCGCCGTGTTCTCCGACGCCGACGCGGGCGCCCTGCACGTACGGGAGGCGGACGCCGCCGTACGGCTGCCGGGGGCCGCGCCCGCCGAGACGTATCTGCGGGGCGACCTCATCGTGCGGGCCGCGCTCGCCGCGGGCGCCGACGCCGTGCACCCCGGCTACGGCTTCCTCTCCGAGAACGCCGGATTCGCGCGGGCCGTCACCGCCGCCGGGCTCACCTGGATCGGCCCGCCCCCCGAGGCCATCGAGGCCATGGCGTCCAAGCCCCGCGCCAAGGAGCTGATGGGCCTGGCCCCCCTCGACCTGGCCGGTGTCACCGACGCCGACCTCCCGCTGCTCATCAAGGCCGCGGCCGGCGGCGGCGGACGCGGCATGCGGGTCGTGCGGCAACTGGACGCACTGAAAGGCGAGTTGACGGCTGCGCGCAGCGAGGCGCTCAGTGCCTTCGGGGACGGGGAGGTGTTCGTCGAGCCGTACATCGAAGGCGGGCGCCACGTCGAGGTGCAGATCCTCGCCGACGCGTACGGCACCGTGTGGGTGCTCGGCACCCGCGACTGCTCCCTCCAGCGCCGGCACCAGAAGGTCATCGAGGAGGCGCCGGCGCCGGGCCTCGGCCCCGAGCTCGGCGAGGAGCTGCGCGCCCTGGCCGTGCGGGCCGCGAAGGCCACCGAGTACCGGGGGGCCGGCACCGTCGAGTTCCTGGTCGCGGACGGCCGCGCCCACTTCCTGGAGATGAACACCCGGCTCCAGGTCGAACACCCCGTCACCGAGGCGGTGTTCGGCATCGACCTGGTCGCGCTCCAGCTCCGCATCGCCGAGGGCGAGGCCCTGCCGGCCGCCGTGCCCGAGCCCAAGGGGCACGCCATCGAGGCCCGGCTCTACGCCGAGGACCCGTCCGCCGGCTGGGCGCCGCAGACCGGCGTGCTGCATCAACTGGCTCTGGACGGCGTGCGGTTGGACCAGGGCTACGCGGCCGGTGACAGCATCGGCGTGCACTACGACCCGCTGCTCGCCAAGGCCGTCGTGCACGCCCCCACGCGCGCGGAGGCCGCCCGCAGGCTCGCGGGCGCGCTCGAACGGGCCCGCATCCACGGCCCGGTCACCAACCGCGACCTCCTCGTACGCTCCCTGCGTCACCCCGACTTCACGGGCGCCGACGAGGACTCGCACGCCCCCGGCCGTCTCGACACCGGGTTCTACGAGCGCAACCTCGCCACCCTGACCGCCCCGCTGCCCGGCGCCCGGCACGCGGCGCTCGCCGCGGCCCTCGCCGACGCGGCTTCCCGGGCCGGACGGTTCGGCGGCGGCTGGCGCAACGTGCCCTCGCAGCCGCAGGTCAAGCGGTACGGGGAGCACGAGGTGCGGTACCGGCTCACGCGCGAGGGGCTGGTGGCCGACGACTACCCGGGGGTGCGTCTCGAATCCGCCGCCCCGGGCCGCGTACGGCTCGAAATCGACGGACTGGTGCGGGAGTTCACGGTCGCGCGGTACGGCGGCGCCGTGCACGTCGACAGCGCGGCCGGGTCCCACGCCTTCCCCGTCCTTCCCCGCTTCACCGATCCCGGCGACCTCGTCGCGCCCGGCTCGCTGCTGGCTCCCATGCCGGGGGTCGTGGTGCGGGTGGCCGACGGGGTCGGCGAGGGCTGCCGCGTCAGCGCGGGCCAGCCGCTGCTCTGGCTGGAGGCCATGAAGATGGAGCACCGCGTCACCGCTCCCGCCTCCGGCACGCTCACCGCGCTCCACGCCGTCCCCGGCCGCCAGGTCGAGGTCGGCGCCCTGCTCGCCGTCGTCGTATCGGAGGCCGAACCAGCATGACCGGTGTGATCGAAAGCCAGGAGAACAAGGACCTGCGGGCCGCCGTCGCCGCCCTGGGAGCCCGCCACGGCCGCGCGTTCGACCGGGCCGCCCTGTGGTCGGAGGCCGCCAAACTCGGCTACCTCGGCGTCAACCTGCCCGAGCAGTACGGCGGCGGTGGCGGCGGCATGGCCGAACTGTCCATAGTCCTTGAGGAGTTGGGGACGGCGGGCTGCCCGCTGCTGATGATGGTGGTCTCGCCCGCCATCTGCGGCACCGTCATCGCCCGCTTCGGAACCGAGGAGCAGAAGCGCACCTGGCTCCCGGGCCTCGCCGACGGCACCCTCACCATGGCGTTCGGCATCACCGAGCCCGACGCCGGGTCCAACTCGCACCGCATCACCACCACCGCGCGGCGCGACGGCGACGACTGGATCCTCACCGGCCGCAAGGTGTTCATCTCCGGCGTCGACATGGCGGACGCCACTCTCGTCGTCGGCCGCACCGAGGACGCCCGCACCGGCCGCCTCAAGCCGTGCCTGTTCATCGTGGAGCGCGACGCCCCGGGTTTCGGGCGCTCGCAGATCGACATGGAACTCCAGGCGGCGGAGAAGCAGTTCGAGCTCACCCTCGACGACGTGCGGCTGCCCGCGGCGTCCCTCGTCGGCGACGAGGACGCGGGCCTGCTCCAGCTGTTCGCCGGGCTCAACCCCGAGCGCATCATGACGGCCGCCTTCGCGATCGGCATGGGCCGCTACGCCCTCGCCCGGGCCGTCGACTACGCCACCACGCGCCAGGTGTGGAAGCAGCCCATCGGCGGCCATCAGGCCATCGCCCACCCGCTGGCCCAGGCGCACATCGAGCTGGAACTGGCGCGCCTGATGATGCAGAAGGCGGCGGCCCTGTACGACGCGGGCGACGACGTCGCGGCCGGCGAGGCCGCCAACATGGCCAAGTACGCCGCCGCCGAGGCCTGTGTGCACTCCGTGGACCAGGCCGTCCACACCCTCGGCGGCAACGGCCTGACCCGCGAGTACGGGCTCGCCTCGCTCATCACGGCCTCCCGGGTGGCCCGGATCGCGCCGGTCAGCCGCGAGATGATCCTCAACTACGTCTCGCACCAGTCCCTGGGACTTCCCAAGTCGTACTAGACGGACCAGGAGGTCCCGGTATGGACTCGTCCTCCCCTGCCACCCCCGCGCCCCCCGCCCCTCGCATCCTGCGCAGCGAGTACGCCGACGTGCCCGTCGTCGACGAGCCCATCCACGAGGCGGTCCTCGCCCGCTCCAGCGCCACCCGCCCCGACGACATCGCGCTCGTCGACGGCACGGACCCCAGCGGCACGACGACACTCACCTACGGCCAACTGGACGCGCAGCACCGGAGGTTGGCTGCCGCACTGGCCGCCGCCGGGCTGCGCAAGGGCGATGTGCTGGCCCTGCACAGCCCGAACTCCGTGCTCTACCCGGTGGTGTTCTACGGCGCGACCCGGGCGGGGGCCTCGGTCACCACGGCCCATCCGCTGTGCACCGCGGAGGAGTTCGCGAAACAGCTCGCCGACTCCTCGGCCCGCTGGATCGTCACCGTCTCCCCGCTCCTGGCGACCGCGCGCCGGGCCGCCGAACTCGTGGGCGGCATCGCGGAGATCTTCGTCTGCGACCGGGCCGAGGGCCACCGCTCGGTCGTGCACGACCTCCTGACCTGCGACGCCCCCGAGCCCGCCGTCAGCATCGACCCGGCCGATGACATCGCCGTACTGCCGTATTCGTCGGGCACCACCGGCGTCCCCAAGGGCGTCATGCTGACCCACCGCAACATCGCCACCAACCTGGCCCAGCTGCACCCCCTGGTCCCGATGGTGCCCGGCGACCGCATCCTGGCCGTGCTGCCGTTCTTCCACATCTACGGCATGACGGCCCTGCTGAACGCGCCGCTGCGCTGCGGCGCCACCGTCGTGGTGCTGCCGCGCTTCGAACTCGGCCAGTTCCTCGCCGCGATCGAGCGGCACCGCATCACCGGCCTGTACGTGGCGCCGCCCATCGTGCTGGCCCTCGCCAAGCATCCGGCGGTCGCCCGGTACGACCTGTCGTGCCTGGAGTACATCGTCAGCGCGGCGGCCCCGCTCGACGCCGAGCTCGCGGCGGCCTGTTCACAGCGGCTCGGCCTGCCGCCGGTCCGCCAGGCGTACGGCATGACCGAGCTGTCGCCCGGCACCCACACCGTCCCCCTCGCCACCCCGGACCCGCCGCCGGGCGCGGTCGGCAAGCTGCTGCCGTCCACCGAGATGCGCATCCTGCGCCTGGACGACCCGGAGCGCGACGCGGAGCCCGGCGAGGAGGGCGAGGTCGCCGTCCGTGGCCCGCAGGTCATGAAGGGCTACCTCGGCCGCCCCGAGGCGACCGCCGCGATGATCGACCCCGCCGGCTGGGTGCACACCGGCGACGTCGGCCGGGTGGACGACGACGGCTGGCTGTACGTGGTCGACCGCGTGAAGGAACTCATCAAGTACAAGGGCTTCCAGGTCGCCCCCGCCGACCTGGAGGCCGTGCTGCTCACCCACCCCGGCATCGCGGACGCGGCCGTCATCGGCGTGTACGACGCGGACGGCAACGAAGTGCCCAAGGCCTTCGTCGTCCGCCAGGCGGGGGCGCCCGGCCTGGACGCCGACGAGGTGACGCAGTACGTCGCCGGACGCGTCGCCCCGTACAAGAAGGTGCGCCGGGTCGAGTTCGTCGACAGCGTGCCGCGCGCCGCGTCCGGCAAGATCCTGCGGCGTGAACTGCGGCAGCGCGAGAAGGACCGGCCGGCATGAGCGGCACCGCCGCACCGCACCGCGGCAACGGAACAGCAGGAGGACCACGCGTGACACTCGTCCGGGCCACCCACGAGCGGGGCATCACCACCCTCGCCCTCGACTCGCCGGCCAACCGCAACGCCCTGTCCGCCGCCCTGGTGGCCGACCTCGGCACCGCCCTCACCCACTGCGCGGCCGACCCGGAGGTCCGCGCCGTCCTGCTCACCCACACCGGCACCACTTTCTGCGCGGGCGCCGACCTGAAGGCCCCGCCGGACCCGGCGGCCTTCGTGGCCCTGATGCGTACGGTGGTGGAGCTGCGCAAGCCGGTCGTGGCGCGGGTGACGGGCCACGTCCGCGCCGGGGGCCTCGGGTTGCTCGCGGCCTGCGACATCGCGGTGGCGGGACCCGGCTCGTCGTACGCGTTCACCGAGGCGCGGCTCGGTCTCGCCCCGGCGGTCATCTCCATGCCGGTGCTGCCCCGCATGGACCCGCGCGCCGCGAGCCGCTACTACCTCACCGGGGAGCGGTTCGACGCGGCGGAGGCGGCCCGCACCGGTCTGGTCACGGTGGCCGCCGACGACGTGGACGCGGCCCTCGAACCGGTCCTCGACGGGCTGCGCCGGTCCTCGCCCGAGGGCCTGGCCGCGTCGAAGGCCCTGCTCACGGCTACCGTGTCGGAGACCTTCGACCGCTGGTCGAAGGAGCTGACCGCCCGCTCGGCGTCCCTCTTCGCCTCCGCCGAGGCGCGGGAGGGAGTGACGGCCTTCCTCGAACGACGGGACCCCGCATGGGTGTTGTGACCCCACCGAAGACCCCCAAGCAGGACCGCAGCCGCGCCACCCGGCAGCGCCTGCTCGAAGCCGCCGTCTCCTGCCTGGCCGAGCACGGCTGGGCCGGCTCGACGGTGTCGGTGGTCGCCGAGCGCGCCGGGGTCTCGCGCGGCGCCGCCCAGCACCACTTCCCGACCCGCGAGGACCTGTTCACCGCGGCCGTCGAGTACGTGGCCGAACAGCGCTCGCGCGCGCTGCGGGCCCTGGACCGCAGCGACCGCCGCGAGGTGGTGGCCGGCCTCGTCGGCCTGTACACGGGCCCGCTGTTCCGGGCCGCGCTGCACCTGTGGGTGGCCGCGTCCAACGAGCCCCAGCTGCATGCCCGGGTGACCGATCTGGAGGCGAAGGTGGGCCGGGAGTCGCACCGCATCGCGGTCGAACTGCTCGGCGCCGACGAGACGGTGGCCGGGGTGCGCGAGACGGTGCAGGGCTTCCTCGACATGGCCCGCGGCCTCGGCCTCGCCAATCTGCTCACCGACGACGCGGCCCGCCGCGAGCGGGTCGTGGCGCAGTGGGCGGTGCTGCTCGACGAGGCACTCGCCTGACAACGGCGAAGCGCCGGGCGCGCGGTCCTTGAGACCGCGCACCCGGCGCTTCGACGGCCGGCGGCCGACCCGGGGTGACCCGGACCGAGCGCCGACCGGTTTGATCAGCTGCCGCTGGCGCCGTTGCCCGAGAGCACCGGGATGTTGTCCAGGACGTGGGAGATGGGCTCGTCGCCCTTGGCCTGCGTCGAGTTCTCGGTGCACTGCTGGTTCTGCGGGGCCGAGAGGATCGGCACGTCCTGGAGGACGGTGATCGGGACCAGGCCGACGAGGGACGCCAGGTTGGCCTTGACCGGGACGCCGGCGCAGAGCTTGTTCAGGGAGCCCTGGACGAGGGTCATCTGGGGGCTCATGTCGCCGTCGGTCTTCGAGTTGCCGAAGGCCTGCTCGGCACCGTTGCCGCTGAGCGACGTCGTGCCGCCGTCGTTGCCGATCGCCATCGCCTGCGGCGCGGCCATCATCGCGACACCGGACACGGCTGCGGCGACGGCTGCGGCCGACCACAACTTCTGCATGTCTACTCCTGTTGGTCTGATTCCACTGACGGGGATCTGTGAAGAGAAACGCAAAGAATCTCTTGAGGTTGCGCCCTGTCCCCCGGACAGAGCATTGCGGGAATTCGAATCCGCCCGGCCGTGGTATACGGCAGTCACCACGAAAGATGGTGAGGGAACATGACGGAGACGCAAGGCGCCTGGCACCGGCAGACATTCATTCCGGTCACCCGTCGACGATTCGAGAGCGAGGCGGCGGCCGAGCCGTTCTTCGCGGACCTGGTGCGTTCCTGGGCCGCCGAAGGACGTACGGTTCCGGGCCGCCCCGACTGGGAATGGAACGACATCGTCAACGGTTCCTGCTGGCCGGTGTGAGGCAGCGCTGGAGCACGGCTTCGAACCGGGCGCGTCAAAGGCCGGATCGCCGGAACGTTCGCACCGGTGATCCGGCCTTTCACGTCAGGGTGCCGGACCACCGAAGGGATTGACAGCGGTCCGGCTGTCCTGAGAACCCTGGGTTCAGCTGTGGCTCGCGCCGTTGCCGGAGAGCACCGGGATGTTGTCGAGGATGTGCGAGAGCGGCTCGTCGCCCTTGGCCTGCGTCGAGTTCTCCGTGCACTGCTGCGTCTGCGGCGCGGACAGGATCGGCACGTCCTGGAGGACGGTGACCGGCACGAGACCCACGAGGGACGCCAGGTTCGCCTTGGCCGGCAGGGCGATGCAGGGCTTGTTGAACGAGCCCTGGATCAGGCCGATCTGCGGGCTCATGTTGCCGTACGTGGAAGAGTTCCCGTACGCCTGCATCGCGTGGTTGCCGCTGACCGAGGTGGTGCCGCTGTCGTTGCCGATCGCCATCGCCTGCGGCGCCATCGCCGCGGACGCGCCGACGACGGACACGCCGACGGCTGCTGCCGCCATAGCCTTCTTGATCACGCTGGTCCCTTTCTGGTGGTTGCCCCGTACGGAGCCACCTGCCCAACCGCCCGCTCTGCGGTTTGGTTTCTGCCCTTCACTCTTTCGGCCGTACGAAAATGAGACCGACCGAATCCGTGTGCCGTTTATCGGTTGGGATTATATGGAGAACGATGACCGGGTTTCCGGTGCCGTGTTCGGCATCCTGGCGCCGCGTGGGGAACCGTTCGGGTGAAGCGCCGGAACCAAACCAGTGCGGCGAAGTTGACCAGGCAGTAGTACGGCGCAGTGGATAGGAGCGCGGTACTGCACGTGCTCTCCACCAAGAAAAGGGAAGACCATGCTCAAGAAGGTTATGGCCGCGTCCGCTGCCACCGTTTCGCTTGTCGGTGCTTCCGCCATGCTGGCCCCCCAGGCCATGGCCATCGGCAACGACAGTGGCACGACCTCGCTCAGCGGCAATGGCGCGAAGCAGGCCTTCGGCAACTCGAAGACCGACGGCGACATGAGCCCCCAGCTGTCGCTGGTCCAGGGCACCCTGAACAAGCCCTGCCTCGGTGTTCCGGTCAAGGCCAACCTGGCGTCCCTCGTCGGCCTGGTCCCGATCACCGTCCTCCAGGACGTGCCGATCCTCTCGGCCCCGCAGAACCAGCAGTGCACCGAGAACTCGACGCAGGCCAAGGGCGACGAGCCGCTCTCGCACATCCTGGACAACATCCCGGTGCTCTCGGGCAACGGCGCTGCGGGCAGCTGAACCCCTCTCGCGTAGCCGCTCGGGCTGCCGTGGTCCCCTCCGGACCGCGGCAGCCCGAGTTTTTTTGTGCGGCAAATCCGTTTTCGCGGAAAAGGCCGAAGAGTGAAAGGCCGTGCCTCCTGCCATTTGGGTGATGGATTTGATAGGGCGCCGCCCTTCGGTTTCCTTTGCCCGGATCGGTCGTTACCCAGTCGTCAGCGGCTCCTTGGGCGAAAGCTCTGGCAACGCGCCGTGAGCAACGACTGGTTGCGTGACTTTTTGACTGAGGGAAGGAAATCCACGTGAAGTACATGAAGGCTGCGACGGTTCTGGCCGGTCTGGTCATCGCCGCGGGTGGTGCCGCCGCTCCGGCGTTCGCCGACTCCGAGGCCCATGGTGCGGCCGTCGGCAGCCCGGGTGTCCTGTCGGGCAACCTGCTCCAGGTCCCCGTCCACGTCCCGATCAACCTGTGCGGCAACACGGTCAACGTGATCGCGCTCCTGAACCCGGCGTTCGGCAACACCTGCGTCAACAAGTGACGTAAAGACCCTCCACTCCGATTTTGGGGCGTGCCCTCCGCACGCCCCAAAGTCGGTTCTTCCCCAGTTTTCCCCCAGCTTTTTCCCTGCGACACGGAAGACAGCCCATTGCGCCAGGTCATCAGCAAGACCCTGTTTACCGCCGTGGCGGCCACGAGCGTCCTTTCGATGAGCGGAGGTTACGCTCAGGCCGCCGGCACGGATGCCGAGAACATGGGCTCGCCCGGCCTGCTCTCGGGAAACACGGTGACGGCGCCGGTGGAGGTCCCGGTCCAGGCGTGCGGGAACACCGCTGACCCGGTCGGAGCGCTCAACCCCTCCTTCGGCAACCACTGCCAGACGATGTCGCCCGAGGCCCGACGCGCGGTGCGGGCAGCCGAGGCGATGGCGGACTCGGCGGACGAGGGCGGGTACGGCGAGCGTCCGGGCGCGGGTGGGTACGGCGACCACCCGGGCGCGAGTGGTCCGTACGCGCCGTCGTACGAGCGGCACCACGCGCCGCACGCTGCCAGTGAGGCCAGCTCCGTGGCGAGCGGCTCTCCGGGTGTGCTGACGGGCAACTCCGCGGGGGCGCCGGCCGATGTGCCGGTCCAGGCGTGCGGCAACACCGCCACCGGAGTGGGCGGGCTCAACCCGTCGATGGGCGGCCACTGCAAGACCGGCCCGGAGACGGCCCCGCCCCGCACGCGGACCCACCATGCGCCGCCGGTGCACCAGGCTCCGCCTGTGCGTCACGCGCCGCCCGTTCACCACGCGCCTCCGGTGCATGAGGCGCCTCCGGTCCGCCATGCGCCGCCCGTTCACCACGCGCCTCCGGCACATCAGGCGCCGCCGGTCCGCCATGCGCCGCCGGTGCATGAGGCACCCCCGGTTCACCACGCGCCGCCGGTTCACCACGCACCCCCGGTGCACGAGGCACCCCCGGTTCACCACGCCCCGCCCGTCCACCACGCCCCGCCCGTCCACCACGCGCCGCCGGTCCACCATGCACCCCCGGTCCGCCATGCGCCGCCGGTACATGAGGCACCCCCGGTTCACCACGCGCCGCCGGTCCACCACGCACCCCCGGTCCACCACGCACCTCCGGTGCACGAGGCACCCCCGGCTCACCAGGCTCCGCCGGTTCACCACGCACCTCCGGTGCATGAGGCACCCCCCGTCCACCACGCACCCCCGGTGCATGAGGCACCCCCGGTGCACCAGGCACCTCCCGTGCACCACGCCCAGCAGCCCCACCACCCCACCCAGCACCAGCACCAACACCTCGCCCCCCGCGTAGTCGCCCCCGTGGCTGCCGCGCACGGGGTGGCCGGGCCTCGGCTTGCTGATACGGGGGGCGGGTCCGCGCTGTTCGCGGGGGCCCTCGGGGCCGCCGGGCTCGTGCTCGGCGGGGGTGTGCTCTACCGGCGGGGCAGGGCGATGGCCCGCGTCTGACCCCGGGCCCGCCGCCAGGACCCCCATCCGCGGCAAGTGACGGCCGAGGGCTCGGGGTGGGGGGCAGGGCGGTTGGCAGGCTCAACTGCCATACAGGAAGAGCTAGTTGTGGCGCGGGGCTTCGGATGCCCCGTGTGCATGTGTCCGCGCCTCGGGGCCCGGCTCCTGTCCAGGAGTCGGGCCCCGAGGCGTATGAGGTGCGGCCCGGAGCGGTTCTGAGGGGGCCTCAGATGGGCGGAATTCCTCGTACCCCCGTTCGGGGGGCTTCTGGCGTGGCCTGCTTATCTTCCCTATCGGCGCAATAAGAATATTTTCCAACCGGGAATCCGGGGAGGTCCTCAGAACCAAGGGAGCGCGCATGCGTCAGCGACGTCATCGAGCGGCCACCTTCACCACGAGCGTTCTGGCGGTGGGCGCCCTCTTCAGTCTGGCACTGGCGCCCGGTGCCGACGCCCAGCCGCCGGGGAGTGGCGCCGATCCTCCCCCCGCCCACGCCTCGGTCGCGCACTTCGGCGCCTTCCTGGACTCCGGCCCCCTCGGCGTGCAGCGCATCTCGGCGCTGCAGAAGTGGCTGGGCGGCACCGACGTCAAGGTGGGCCACACCTATCTGCCGGGCAACACCTGGTCCGACATCGAGGGCAGGGCCGGCTTCCTCGGCGACTGGGCCACCTGGCGCAGGGACCGCGCGGACCGCACCCTGGTCCTCAACGTGCCGATGCAGGCGCTGAACGAGGCCGGCATTCCCGACTTCCGGGTGCGCCAGCTCCTGGCCAAGGGCGCGGCGGGCGACTTCGACGCGCACTTCAGACGGCTGGCCCAGCGCCTGGTCGACCTGAAGGTGCCGGACACCGTGATCGTGCTCGGCTGGGAGATGAACGGCACCACGTACACCCACCGCTGCGGACCGGACCCGGCGGCGTGGAAGACGTACTGGAGGAACGCGGTCGCCGCGATGCGGTCGGTGCCGGGGCAGAAGTTCCGCTTCGACTTCGCGCCGAGCCGCGGGCGGGACGCGGTGCCGTGGACCGAGTGCTACCCGGGCGACGACGTCGTCGACATCATCGGCATGGACTCCTACGACCAGCCCCGGGGCCAGAGTTTCGACAAGCAGGTCAGCGAGCCGTACGGGCTCCAGCAGCACGTCGACTTCGCCGCCGCGCACAAGAAGCCGATCTCCTACCCGGAGTGGGGGCTCTTCCGCAACGGCGACAACACCGAGTACATGCGGCGCATGCTGGCCTGGATGGACGCGCACAAGCCGGTGTACAACACCATCACCGACTACTGCCCGCACGGGGTGTGGGAGTGCGCGGACAACCCGCGCGCCTCCGAGCTGTACCGCTCGATCCTGTACGGCCGCACCGAGCCCACCCCGGCGCCGTCGGCCCCGGTCACCCCGGTCACCCCGGCGCCCTCGACCTCGCCGGCCCCGAGCGCGTCCACGAGTCCGACCCCGTCCACGAGCCCGTCCACCAGTCCTGGCCCCTCGACGAGCCCGAGCCCGTCCACCAGCCCCCAGCCCGCGACCCCGCCCGGCAGCGGCCCGAGCCCCAAGCCGGCCGCGCCCGCCGTGCCGAAGCCGCCCGGCACCTGTTCGCCGATCGACCTCGGCCCGTGGGTCGAGTACTGGATGGGAGGCAAGCTCTGCCTCCGGCTCGACTGGTTCTCACGCCGGTCGTGACGCCTTGGGGGCGGGCCGGCGCCGCTCGTCCCGCCACTGCCGCAGAGCCCGCCGGGCGGCGCCCGCCCGGCGGCGCAGGCGCGCGTGGGCGCTGCTGGCCCACAGCAGCGGCAGGGTGCGCCGCCTGGACAGCAGAAAGCGCTGGTTGACCTGCATGTCGGGCCGCCAGTGCTGTTTGTACGGCTCGTTGCCGCGCAGCAGGCTGAGCGTGGTGCGGCCGGTGCCGTCGATGCGCTGGGCGCCGGCCCGCAGCAGCATCGTGGCCACGTCCACCTTGCGGCCGCGCAGCACGGGGTGGACGCCGTACAGATAGCCGCCCGAGAGCGACGGCGAGAGCAGGGTGAGGTCGGAGGCGACGACCTCGCCGTCCAGGACGAACTCGGTGACCACCGCGTCGCCCTGGCGCGCCATCTCGCTCACCGCGCGCGCCAGATGGGCCTCGAACCGGGGCCGCAGGTGCTCGCGCGTCACCCCGCGGCCCTGCCACTGGAGCGCGTGCAGTTCGAGCAGCGTGCGCAGGGCGCCCGGCACCCGCTGGTGGGGGACCGTGCGCTCCTCCAGGCCCAGCGCGTCGATCTTCCGCAGCTTGGCGCGGATGCGCTGGCGCCGGCCCGACGGCATCCGGGCGAGCAGCGCCTCCATGCCGCAGGCGGGCAGTTCGAAGCAGCGCGAGTGCATCAACCGGTGTTTGTACGAAGGCCAGTTGGCGTGGATGCGCTCGGCCCCGGCGCCCGGCCGCACCTCACCGAGGTCGATGAGGGCGCCGCGCGCCGAGGCGAGCAGCGCCCCGGTGAGCGCTTCGGCGGCCTCCTGCGCGCAGTCGTCGTCCAGGAGTACGTCCATGAAGTCGGTGATCGCGCCGCCGAGCGGGACGAGCGCGGGGAACGGGCGGCGCACCCGCATCAAAGGCGCGGCCCCCACCAACTGGTCGTCCCGGTAGACGAGATGGACGCGCAGCCGGCCCCGGATCCCGTACGAGAGCCACCACGAGTGGAGCCACGCGTGGGTCTGGAACGGGGTGGCCGAGCGGCAGCGGCGGTGCAGTTCCTGCCAGGGGGCGGCGAGGTCGGCGAACCGGAGGTCGTCGGTGCACACCTCGACGCGCAGGGCGGACATCAGCCGACCTCCTGCGGTACGGCGGTGGCGCCCGCAGGACCCGGCACCGAGGCCGCGCGGGCGGTCTCCGGTTCGGTCTCGGGGCGCCGGCGCGGCCGGGCGAGCAGGGCGAGGCCGCCGAGCAGCCCGCCCGCACAGCCGCCGACCAGACCGGTCAGGGCGGGCGAGGGGGAGGAGGGGGCGAGCGGGGTGGCGGCGCGCGAGAACTGCACGACCCGCACCCCGGTGTCGGCGCGGGTGTGGGCGCCGTTCACGGTGAGGGCGCGGGCCACCGCGTTGGCCATGCCCGCGGCGTCCGCGGCCCGGCCGGAGGTGGCGGTGATGGCGATCATGGGGGCGTCGGGCGAGGTCGCCGTCTGCACGCTGTCGCGCAGCGTCTTCGCGCTCACCCCCGCCCACACCTGGGCGTCGCCGATGACGGCGACCTCGGTCGCGACCCGGCCGTAGGCCTGCGCGAAGCCGAGCGCCACCGACGGATCGGCCTTCTCGGCCGGGGTGACCACCACATAGCTGGTCGCGCTGTACTGCGGCGGCTTCACCACGCCGTACACGCCGCCGGCCGTCGCGCCGAGCAGCGCGCACACGGGCAGCGGCCACCAGCGCGGCAACGCCCGGGCGCGCTGGTGGCCACGGGTGGGGTGGGCCTGGCGCGGGCCGGAGAATCTGCTCATCTGGACTCTTCTTTCTCCGAGGTGTTCGTCAGGGGGGCCGGCGTGTTCGTCGGGGGAGCCGGCGAGAGGTCCGCCGACGCGGTCGTCCGCGCGGCCGGCAGCGGCGCGGCGACGGGATGCGGCAGCGGCGCGCGGGCGACGGCCGCCTCGTACACCTCGACGAGGCGGGCCGAGGTGGCGCGCACGTCGTAGCGGCGCACCGCGTCGGGCACGGGCAGTCGGCCCGTGTCCCGCAGCCCCGCCAGGGCGGTGGTGAAGGCGGCGGCCGTGCGGCCGGTGCGCAGGGCGCCGGGGGCGGCGCCCGCGGGCAGGTCGTCGACGGCCGGGCAGGTCACGTAGGCGACGGGCAGCCCGGCCGCGAGGCCCTCCACGACGGCGAGCCCGAACGCCTCCTCGCCGGAGGGCGAGGCCAGGCAGTCCACCGCCGAGAGGATGCCGGCCAGCGTGGGGCGGTGCCCGGCCGGGGCGCCGGCGTCCTGGACGCACTCGCCGGCGAACACCACCCGGCCGGCCACCCCGAGCCGTTCGGCACGGGCCCGCAGCGGTTGCTCCTGCTCGCCCGCGCCCGCCAACACCAGCCAGGTGTCCGGGAGTTCACCGACCGCGTCGATCAGGGTGTGGAACCGTTTGCCCGCGGCGAGCCTGCCGACCGCGCCGACCGTGAACGCCCGTGCCGGGATGCCGAGTTGACGGCGTACGGAGGCGCGGGCGCGGGCGTCGAAGGCGAACCGGTCCGCGTCGATGCCGTTGGGCACCACCTGGATGCGGCGCTCGGGCACGCCCCACTGGGCCAGCCGGCGCGCGATGGTGGCGGACACGGCGACGGTGGTGGTGCCGAGCCGCTCGCTCGCCAGGTAGAGGCCGCGCACCCCGGGTCCGAGCGGGCGGCCCTCGATGCGGGCCTCGCCCAGGGAGTGCTCGGTGGCCACGACGGTACGCACCCGGGCGAGCCGCGCCGCGAGCCGCCCGTACAGGCAGGCCCGGTACAGATGGGTGTGGACGACGTCGTAGTGGCCGCGCGCGATGAGCCGGGTGAGGCGGGGGAGTGCGGCCAGGTCGCGGTTGCCGGCCATGTCGAGGTTGCGCACCCGGCCGCCCTCGCGGACGACGGCGCGGGCCACGGCGCCGGGGTTGGTGAGCGTGACCACGTCCGCCTCGTACGGCAAGTGCCGCAGCAGCAGCCGCAGTTGCTGCTCGGCGCCGCCGACGCCGAGGCCGGTGATGACGTGCAGGACCTTCACGGGCCCTCCGGGAGGTCGGCCGGGTCCTGGCGGCGCCAGCGGTGCAGGCCGCGCTTGAGGCGCAGGCGCAGCGCGGTGTCCTGCTCGCCCACGTGGACGCGGGGCAGCGCGTAGCGGCCGGTGAGCGGGCCCGGGTCGATGGCGCAGGCGTACTGGTAGCCGGCCGCGCGGACCGCGTCGGCGGCCCGTACGTCGACGGCGCCGTAGGGGTAGCAGAAGCCGGTCACCTCGTGTCCGGTGAGCTCGGTGAGCAGCTGCCGGCTCTCGTGCGTCTCGCGGCGCAGGGTGTCGTCGTCGGCTTCGGTCAGGTCGACGTGGCGCAGGCCGTGCGAGGCGACCTCCATGCCCCAGGTGGCGGCCTGCTGGATGCCGCGCTCGTCGAGCAGCGGACGGCGCGGGCCCAGCGGGTCCCAGTCGTTGACGCCGCCGAGCAGGCCGGGCAGGACGAACACGGTCGCGGTGAACTCGTGGCGGCGCAGCAGGGCGAGGGCCTCCGCGGTGAAGTCGGCGTAGCCGTCGTCGAAGGTGAGGCCGACCAGGCCGCGGGCGGTGCCGGCGGCGCGGGCCCGCAGGAGTTCGGCCATGCTCACCCCCTTGAGGCCCTGGCCGCGCAGCCAGCGCAGCTGGCGTTCGAAGCGGGGCGGCGAGACGGTGATCCGGTACGGGTCGTCCGTGGTGTGGGACACCGAGTGGTACATGGCCACCCACAGCGGAGCGGCGGGGCGCGGTCTCGAACCAGCCGGTGGACCCGTCGGGTCGCCGACTGCCGTGTCAACGGGCATGCCAGAGCTTTCGTGTGGGGGAGGGCAACAGCAGGGTGAACTCGCGGACCCGCAGCAGCCGGGCCGTCACGGTGAACACCGTCAGCGCGCACAGGCCGCCAACGGCCAGCGCGGGTACGGGAGTCGGGGCGAGCGAGGCGCCCCAGCGGCAGGCGGCGGTCGCGGCGCACGCGGCGGCCAGGAGCCGCACGAGCTGTCCGCCGACCCGCCGGGCCGACAGCGCGGTGCGGCGCCGGCCGCCGCCGCGCAGGAGCAGCAGCGCGGTGAGGGTGATGCCGAGCGCGTTGGCGGCGGCGATGCCGGGCGCGCCCCACGCCGGTACCGCGAGCGCGCCGGTGACGGCGGTCGCGGTGAGCCCGGCCAGCATGGCGCAGGCCGGGAACCACAGCGGCCGGGCCTCGGAGAAGTACGAGCGGGCGAGCACCCCGACCAGGGTCTGACCGAGCAGGCCGAGCGCGTACACGCGCATCACGGCGGCGGTCGCCGCGGTGTCGGCGGCGCTGAACGCGCCGCGCTGGAAGAGGAGTTGGATGAGCTCGGGCGCGCAGGCCACCACCACGGCGGTGCCCAGGAGCACGATGGCGCCGGCCACGCTCAGGTCGCTCTCCACCCGGCGCCTGGCCCGGTCGGTGTCGCCCGCGGCGAGCGCCCGGGCGATGACGGGGAAGGTGACCGTGCACAGCATCATGGAGAGCACCATCGGCATCTGCGCCACCTTCTGGGCGTAGTTCAGATGCGAGATGGCCCCGGCGGGCAGCGGGGCCGCGAGGAACCGCTCGACGAGGACCTGGGTCTGGCGGCCGAGCGCGAACACCACCACGGGGGCGACCAGGGTGAGCCGCAGCGCCCCCGGCGCCCGTACGCCCGGGCGGCGGGCGGCGGGCACGGCGGGGGCCGGCGCGCGGCGGCCGCGGGCGCGCAGCAGGGCCGGGATCTGGACCAGGACCATGAGGAGGCCGCCGAGTGCGACCCCGCAGGCCGCGGCCCGTACGCCCCACGCCCCGCCGAGCAGCAGGAGCAGCCCGATGATGCCCACGTTGTAGGCCACGTAGATCGAGGCGGGCGCCAGGAAGCGGCCGTGGCCGCGCAGGGCGGCGCTGCAGTAGCCGGCGAGGCCGAAGCTGACGACGCAGGTGGCGGTGAGCCGGGTGCAGTCGACGGCGAGGTCGGCGCGGGGCAGCCCCGGTGCGAGGACCGCGACGACGGCGGGGGCGGCGGCGATCAGGACGGCCCCGGCCGCGGCGAGCGCGAGCGCCAGCCGCGGCAGGGTGGCCGCCACCAGGGCCCGTACCGGATCGGGGTCCGGGGTGCGGGCGCGTTCGACCAGGGCCAGGCTGAACGCCGGCACCAGTACGAAGGCCAGGCCGTCCTCGATCAGGAGGGTGGCGGCGACCTCGGGGACCGTCCAGGCGACCAGGAACGCGTCGGTGTCGGTGTCGGCGCCGAAGACGTGCGCGAAGGTCTGGTCGCGCAGCAGCCCGAGGAGGGCCCCGGCCACCGTGAGGACGGCCGTCAGGAGCGCGGCCCGCGCCAACAGCCGCCCGGACGGCGGGGGTTCGGGCACGCCGGCGTCCGAGGGAAGGCGCGGGGGCGCGGTCTCCGTCACGGTGCGTCCGCCCCTCGGGCGGCCAGGCCCCACCAGGCGGCGAGGCCGAGGACGAGGGCGTTCAGGGGGGTCGAGGGGCCGCCGATGTCGCCGTAGAAGAAGTCGACCAGGAGCCAGGTGAGCAGGCCGATCGTGACCAGGCCGCAGTCCGTGGCGGCGCCGCGCCTGCGCGCCTCGACCAGCCTGCGCACCCCGGTGACCACGAGTGCGGCCCACCCTCCGACGATCGTGACCACGCCGATGAGGCCCTGCTCGCTCAGGACGAGGAGGTACATGTTGTGCGGCGAGAGCAGCGGCTGGCGCTTGAACGCGGCGCCCGCGCCCGCGGTGTCGCTGCCGGAGGACAGGGCGAGCGAGGAATGCGCGTCGCGGTGGTCCGGGAAGCCCTTCAACCCGACGCCGGTGAGCGGAGTCTGACGCCACATCAGTTCCGCCGCCGCCCACATGGTGTAGCGGTCGGTGACGGACTGGTCGGGGGCGCTCTCCACCTGGGTGATGCTGGCGAGCCGCTCCTGGAGCATCCGGGTGCCGGAGCCGCTCGCGCCGACCAGGACCACGACGGCCGCGGCGAGCGCGAGCAGCACCACCAGGGCGCGGCGCAGCCCCGAGAGCAGCAGCACGGTGAGGGAGGCGACCGCCGTCGCGATCCAGGCGCCCCGGCTGAACGACACGGCGAGCGGGAACAGGAGGAGCCCCGCGCAGCAGAGCGCGGCCCGGCGCCGGGCGGGGCGCGCACCGGGCGCCGGGTCGAGGGCGAGGCCGACGGCGCTGAGCAGCCCGCAGGAGACCACGCTGGCCATGCCCATGATGTCGGAGGCGCCGAAGGTGCCGACGGCCCGGATGTCCTCGCCCATGTAGGAGGCGCCGGTGACGGTGAGGTACTGGTGGACGCCGATGCCGCCCTCCACCAGGGCGAGCCCCACCACGGCCCACGCGGCGAGGCGGAAGTCGTCCCGGTCGCGCAGCAGGAGCAGCACGGCGAGCGGGACGAGCACGAAGATCTGGAGGTAGCGCCCGAGCCCGGCGACGGCGGTGCCCGGGTCGGCGGCGCCCATGGCGGCCACGCTGATCCCGACGGCCGGAAGTCCCATGATCACGACGGCCCGCCGGCTCAGCGGACGCCGGCCCGAGCGGATCACCCGCAGGAACGCCCACCCGACGAGCAGGGCGCAGGCCGCGTCGGCGGCGGTGGCCGCGCCGTCGCCGCCGAGCGGCGGCGTGGCGAGCAGGGCGATCACGGCGAGCAGCGGCAGCAGGCGCAGGGCCCGGTGCCGGGGGGCGGCGATCGGCAGCGGCGTGGCCGCGACGGCGTACACGCTCAGCTCCCCGTCGGGCGGACGACGCAGACGGCGGTGCGCAGCAGGATGCACAGGTCCTGCCAGAGCGACCAGTGGTCGATGTAGAAGTTGTCGTAGCGCGCGCGGTCCTCGATGGAGGTGTCCCCGCGCAGCCCCTCGACCTGGGCGAGCCCGGTGAGCCCGACCGGCATCCGGTGGCGGGCCGCGTACCCGGGGTGCGTCTGGCTGAACTGGCTGACGAAATAGGGGCGTTCGGGCCGGGGGCCGACCAGGCTCATGTCGCCCCGGATCACGTTCCACAACTGGGGCAGCTCATCGAGGGAGGTGCGGCGCATGAAGTGGCCGGCCCGGCTCATCCGGTGGTCGTCGGCGATGTTCCAGCGGGTCGCGGCCTCGTGCGCGGTGTCGGGGCGCAGGGTGCGGAACTTGAGCAGGGTGAACGCCTGCCCGCCGAGGCCGATGCGCTCCTGCCGGAACAGCACGCCGGGCCCGTCGCTGCGGCGCAGGATCAGCGCGCACACCGCGAGGACGGGCGCGATCAGGAGCAGCGCGGGCACCGTGACGGCCAGGTCGAGCAGCCGCTTGAGGAAGAGACCGAGGCCGCCGGCCGGGGTACTGGTCAGCGGGTGGCAGGGGAAGGCGGCCAGCTCGTCCGCCTGGCCGCGCGGGGCGGAGGGGCCCGGGATGCGCGTGTCGAGCTGCCACAGCGTGCAGCCCATCGCTTCGAGCACGGCGGGCGCCACGAGCGTCGCGCTCTCGGGGGCGTGCGTGTAGAGGCAGTCCTGCACGCCGTTCTGGATGACGGCGCGCTGCACGTCCTCCAGGCTGCGCAGCACCGGCACCCCGGCCTCGACGGCTCCCTCGGCCGGCGGCACGACCACGCCGACCGGGCGGATGCCGCCGCGCGAGCGGCGCGCGAGCGCGGCCGTGACCCGGGCGGCGCTGGCCGCCGGGCCCACCACCAGGGCAGGGCGCGGCCTGCGGACGGCCTGGCGGCGGCGCAGCCACAGCGCGGCGCCGCGACCGGCGCAGGCCGCGAGGGTGTGGACGGCGCAGCCCGCGGCGACCAGGGGCACCCCGAGCGGCACCGCGTCCGGTTCGTGGACCAGGGCGCTCTGGTGGGCGAGCACCGTGGCCAGGACGCACCAGCCGATCAGCACCCGGAAGAACAGCGCGGGCACATCCGCGAGCACCCCGCGCGCCATCGTCGGCCGGTAGAGCCCGGCCTGGGCGTTGAAGACGAGGACGGTGGCCACGAGCAGCCCGGCGGGCCCGGTCGGCAGCTCGTCGTACGGCAGGACGAGCGTGCCGAACAGTCCGGCCGCGCAGTCCGTCGCGAGCAGTACGGACACGAACGGGGCCGCCGGGCGCGGGCGCCCGGCGACGAAGGAGAAGTGGTCCGGCGCCTCGCGGGGCGTGACCACCGCGACGTTTCCCGGGGACAACCCGGCGCCGTGGGGCGGCCCCCCGGCCGAAGGGACGATGCTTTCCGCGGTCACTGGCTGATGCGTTCCCTGTGCTCGGGGCGCTGCAGGACGGCCACGTCGCGGTACACCTCCGCGATGCTTCTGGCCGTCTGCCGCACGTCGTGGGTGGTGGTTGCGTGGGCGTGGCCCTGGCGGGCCAGATCGGTGCGGAGCGCGAAGTCGCCGAGGATCCGCGTCATCGCGCGGGCCAGCTCCTGGGGCGCGTCCGGCGGTACGAGGCACAAGGGGCCCTGGCCGGGCGGCAGGCTCTCGGCGGAGCCGCCGACGTCGGTGACGACCACCGGGCGCCCGCACGCCATCGCCTCGAGGGGGGCGAGCGCCATCCCCTCCCAGCGCGAGGGCAGCACGACCAGGTCGGCGGCCCGGTACCAGAACGCGGTGTCGGTGACCGAGCCGACGAAGGACACCGAGCCGGGCGCCGCCGCGCGCAGCGCCGCGAGGTCCGGGCCGTCCCCGACCAGGACGAGATGGGCGCCGGGCAGCGCGGCCACCACCTGCGACCAGGCCGTGAGCAGGACGTCCTGGCCCTTCTGGCGGCACAGCCGCCCCACGCACACCACCAGGGGTGCGCCGGTGGCGGCCGGGTCCCGCCCGTCGGCGCGGTAGTGCTCCAGGTCGACGCCGTTGGGCACCACCGAGCAGGGTGCGACCACGCCGGCCCGTACGCCAGTGGCGCGCTCGCCCTCGCTGACGCACACGATCCGCGCGGTCCAGCGCACCGCCGCGCGCTCCCAACCCCGGGACAGGAGCGCGGTGATGCCCCCGACCGCCTCGAACGACCAGGCGTGCGGCTGGAAGACGGTGGGCACCCGGCCGCGGGTCGCGAGACGGGCGGCGACGCCGGCCTTCGCGCTGTGCGCGTGGATCACGTCGGGGCGCACCCGCCGGACGATCCGGGCCGCCCGCAGCGTCTCGCCGAACAGGGCGGGGCCGGGCGACCGGGTGGCCCGCCAGGGGTGCACCCGGGCGCCCAGGCGCGACAGTTCGGTGCTCAACGGGCCTCCCTCGGGACATGCCACGGTGACCCGGAATCCACTGCGCAGCTGGTCCCGCACCAAGTCCGTGACGACTCGGGCTACGCCCCCTTCAACGGGCTGAACCAGGTGCAGGACACTCAACTCCCGTGCACGGTCCGGTCCGTCGGGCCCTGCGGGGGTGTTCGCTTTCGTGGGCATGCGCGGTCACTCCGGTCCTGGCGCTCAAAAAGAAGGCTGAACAAAAGGTGCCGCGGGCGTCGCCCCGCGGTGCGGTCCGCCAATGAATTCCGCATGACCGGCACTCCGGTCGCCATGGATCCGCGTGCTTCGCGCGGCCCGGCGGGGGGCAACTGTAACCGTATTTACCACCCGGTCCGGTCAGGAATGGGGAGACGGAGTGTCCCCTTCGAGCGATCGTGCGTATCCCGTTGACGAAACGGTCGTTGTACCGGTGGCCTCATCTCCATCCGAAATTCCTTACGAATTCGTCGCCTTGTCCGCGCCGCACCCGATCGCCGCCCGCACTGCGGCAACACGCGGGTCAACCGGTAATCCCTGGGGGTGACATGGCCGGGCCGCGATCGCGCCCGCCCGCCTCGGATCGGTCGGGCCCTTGGCCAAGTGTTCGGCCGCGGAAACCATGGTTCACCCGTTAGGGGCAAAACCGGGCGCCCCGGTCCGCGTTGAGGTGTAGGTCGAGTGACAAACACCCGGTCAATGTCTTTCTCAATCTAGGAGTGCTTCTCCATGTCGCGTACCGCGAAGGCCCTGGTCCTGTCCACCGCTGCCGTTGCCGCCATTGCCGGCGGGGCCGGCGTCGCCGCCGCCGACGCCGACGCGCACGGCGCGGCCACCAACTCCCCCGGCGTCCTGTCCGGCAACATGGCGCAGGTTCCCGTGCACGTTCCGGTCAACGTCTGCGGCAACACCGTGAACGTCATCGGTCTGCTGAACCCCGCGTTCGGCAACACCTGCATCAACAAGTAGTTCCCCCTCAAGGCCCCGGCCGCTCCCTCCCAGGGAGTGTCCGGGGCCTTGTGCTGCCCCGGATGGCGGCAGCCCGCCCAGGTGTTCCGGCCGGCGTCGTGCCAGTTCGGGGCGGCCGTGGCCGGGACCATGACGGTCGCTCGCGGCGATCACGCGGTTGCGGAGGGTGCGGGGCCCGCGCACGGTGAGGACGACCCGCTCGACCCATCGAAGGAGAAACGTTCCATGCGTGCACGTGCACCGCGGCGGCTGGCCGCAGCGGCCCTTTCCACCGCGATCGTCATCGGATCGGCCGGAACCGCGGTGGCCGCCGACTTCCAGCCCCCGCGCACGGTCCGTGCCGAGGCGCCGGTGCCCGGTGCCGACGCCCTGCTCGCCCAGGCCAAGACGCTGAGCGGCCTCACGGACGTCCTCAAGCCCGTGACCGATCTGGTGTCCGGGGCCCTCGGCGGTGCATCGCCCGCCGATGTGACGGCCCTGGCCGGCAAGGCCAACAGCGCGCTCGACGCGGCGAAGGCAGCAGCCCCCGCCAAGCCCCCCGCCGCCCCCGTGACCCCGCCGGCCGCGGCGACCCCGCCCGGCGCCGTGACCCCGCCGGCCGCGCCCTCCCTGCCTTCCGCCGTCCCGGCCCTGCCGCTGGGCGGACCGGAGCAGGCCGCCGCGCCCGAGGACCTCAAGGGTGACGCCGTCGCCGCGGTCAAGAAGGGCATCGACGACCTCCTGAAGGCCGTCACCAGCGCCAACGTCGCCGGCATCGTGCCGGCCGCGACCGCCGTGGTGACCGGCCTGGTCGGGCTCGTCGTGGCGACCGTGCTCGGCGGCGGCCTCCCGGCGCCCAGCCTGCCCGGCCTCCCGCCGCTGCCCAAGGCGCCGACGGACGCCCTGTCCGTGCCGAAGCCGGCCGCCTGAGCCGCACCCCCGAAAAGCGCCGGCCCGCCCCGACGGGACCGGCGCTTTCGGCTGTCCGGGCCCGGACCCGGCTGCGTCGCCAGGCAGGAGAGGGTCCCAACTTCCGTACCGCACACCAGAATTCATGAAATCGCATACGAGTATCCACGGACCCCGCATTTGGGTGGCCGGTCATGAATCCGTGACCGAACGGTTTCTTGCGCGCCCGGGTGTCGTTACCCAGGACGAAGCAGCGCAACGCATTCACGGACAAGCTCGGTTCGGCGACGGAACTCGCCGCGGAAGGATTGATGATGAAGTCGATGAAGGTTGCCGCGGCAGTCGCCGGATCCCTCGCGGTGGTGGGTGCGGCGGCTCCGGCGTTCGCGGCCGGCGATCTCCCGCCCATGAGCCTGAACGGCGGCCTCGACACGATCGCCCGCAGCATGGCCACCGCGCAGATGGTCGACACCGCGCCCGTCCGCACCAACCTGCTCGACCCCAAGTCCGACGACTCGCTGATGCACACGGTGGCCGGCACCGCCCGCGACCTGAACAAGACCAACGGGGGCACCAACCCCGGTCAGCTGCTCGGCGGTCTGCCGGTGGGGCAGTAGCCGAAAGGCCGACGGCCAACGGCTATTTCAGTACGGCGAATTGACGGCCCGCCCGGCCCGTCGTGCGCTGTACGAGGGAAAGACAATAAACCCGGCGTGTTCGCTTCCGGCGGCTCCCGGACATTTGCCTACGCTGAGGCAACCCCCCGAATGGAAGGTTTCACCATGAACACCGCCAAGAAGACCGCTCTCGTCCTTGCCGCGGCCGGCCTCGCCTCCGGTGCCGCCGCCGGCGCCGCCTTCGCCGACGCGGACGCGCAGGGCGTGGCCGCCAACTCGCCCGGCGTCCTGTCCGGCAACATGGCGCAGGTTCCGGTGCACATCCCGGTCAACGTCTGCGGCAACACGGTGGACGTCATCGGCCTGCTGAACCCCTCGTTCGGCAACAACTGCATCAACTCGGACTGATACGCGGCCGGTTCGTGGCCGGTCGAGAGCATCACCCGTCGAGCGGCTCCGTGAAGTTGGGGATTCCGGAGCCGCTTCGTCGCGTCTGCGTGCTTACTGCGTACGCCAGTTGGGGCGGCACGGCGGCGCCAGGTCCACCGAAAGGCCGGTTCATCCGGACGGGTGACAGCGGCGAAGGGCTCGGCCCGGAATGTCCTAGAGTCCCGGCATGACTTCAGCCACCAGCGCCGTACAGCCGTCCAGGGCAGCCCTGTTGGGCTCGCTCATCGTCATCGCGTGGAGCGGCGAACACCCCGACGGGTCCGGCGACGTGCCCTTCCTCATGGCGTACTCCCTCGGGGACGGGACCGAGGGGCCGGAAGGCGCGGAGGCCGCGGCCCGCGCGATGCTCGACGAGCTCGGGATGCCGGCCGGCAGCGTGATCGACCGGAGCCAGGGCGGGACGTTCCCGGTGACCCTCGTCGTCCAGGGCGGCCAGGCCGTCCTGACCATGCCGACGCTCAACGCCCAGTGCCCGGTGCCGCCCGAGTGGCTGGCCGCCGCCGAGGAGCGCGGCACCGTCCAGTTCATGTTCGCCACCCGCTCCTGGCCCGAGGGCGTGCCCGGCATCGCCGTCGGCGACGAGCGGTTGAAGGCCTTCGCCGGGGACGCGGACACCATCGCCACCGCGGGCCACTGCGTGCTCCCCGTCCGCCGTCTGCGCGGCTGACCACCACCCGGCGCCGGACGAGAACGGAGACGCACGCCATGCCCCTTCCCGGGACCATCCCGCAGCAGGCTCCGGCCGCCGACTCGTCCGGCCCCCCGCGGCCCGCGCGCGCGTACGGCGCGGGCCGCGGCCTCGCCTGGCTGGTCGTGCTGAGCGGCGCGGCCGGGCTGCTCGCCTCGTGGGTCATCACGCTCGACGAGTTCGAGCTGCTGCGGAACCCGGACTTCGTACCCGGGTGCAGCCTCAACCCGGTGATCTCCTGCGGCAACATCATGAAGAGCGCCCAGGCCTCCGTCTTCGGCTTCCCCAACCCGATGCTGGGCCTGGTGGCGTACGGCGTCGTCGGCTGCGCGGGCATGAGCATGCTCGGGGGCGGCCGGTTCGGGCGCTGGTACTGGCGGACCCTGAACGCCGGGGCGCTGCTCGGGGTGGTGTTCGTCAGCTGGCTCCAGTTCGAGTCGCTGTACCGGATCAACGCGCTGTGCCTGTGGTGCTGTCTGGCCTGGGTCGCCACCATCGCCCTGTTCTGGGCGGTCACCGGACTCAACGTGGTCAAGGGGGCGCTGCCCGCGCCGAGTTGGGCGCGCGGCCTGTTCGCCGAGTTCGGCTGGGCGGTGCCGGTGCTGCACATCGGCATCATCGCGGTGCTGATCATGACCCGCTGGTGGGACTTCTGGACGGGCTGAGCCCCGGCCCGGGCGACCCCGCAAAAACGTTGGGCCGACCGCGTGAAACCGGCGCCGCCACCGACACGGCGCAGGCCCGGCGGGCGTTGGTCCACCGACCAGTCGCATGGTTGAAGCCTCCCCGGGCCGTGCACCCAGTACCGGCCCGGGGAGCGCACGCGGCCCGGCACCACCGCGGCGGCCGTTGCCTGTGACTCCGGGCCTCGTTGAACCCGGCATCGGACAAGGAGCGGACGCGTGAGGACGGGCCCCGGAACCAGCACGGTTCCCGGGGCCCTGCGCATGTGCCGGAACGGTCCGCGCCGGCGAGTACCAGGGAGACGCCGATGATCGACGCGACACACTTCTGGCGCGCGTGGCGGACGAGCCGCACCCGCCCCCGGGGCCGCGCCCCCGAGCCCACCCGGCCCGGCGCGCCCCCGCCCCGTACCGCCTGGCGCATCGCGCGCCGCGGGCTGCTGCACGCCGCGTTCGCCTCGGCGACGGTCGCCTTCACCACCGCCACGCTCTCCCGCATCCCGGCGGTCCTGCCGTTCGGCGGCGCGGCGGGCACGGACGGCGGGGGGCCGCAGGAGGGCGCCGTCTTCGACGAGATGTACGCCGGACACCGCATCCAGGGCGTGCCGGTGGCGGCGGACGCCGGCGAGGTCGCCGTGTTCGTGGACGGCAGGCAGCTCGATCTGATGCGCCGCGCCGACGGCAGCTACCTCAGCGCGGTCGACCACTACGAGTCGTACGCCACCGCGCGCGAGGCGGCCCGCGCCGCCGCGCGCGAACTCGGCCCGGCACGGCTCGCGTTCATCCCGGTGCACGGCGGCCACCAGGGGGGTGCCGGGCGTGGTGTACACGCGTAAGAACCAGCGCAACCTCACCGGAGCCGAGCGCAAGGCCTTCGTGAACGCGGTGCTCGCGCTCAAACGCAGCGGCGAGTACGACGAGTTCGTCCGCACCCACATCGAGTTCTACGTGCCGGACGGTGACGACGGGCTGCGGGTGGCGCACATGGCGCCGTCCTTCCTGCCCTGGCACCGGCAGTTCCTGCTGGAGTTCGAGCGGGCGCTGCAGAAGATCAACCCCCGTGTGACGGTGCCCTATTGGGACTGGACCCGCGACAACACGCCCGCCTCCTCGCTCTGGTCCGAGGACTTCATGGGCGGCAACGGCCGGCGCGGCGACTTCCAGGTCATGACCGGGCCCTTCGCCTACGCACACGGCCAGTGGGAGGTCTCGGTCAACGTCACCGAAGGCCGCTTCCTCACCCGCGACCTCGGCCGCCCCAAGGACCCCATCACCCTGCCCACCGCCGCCGACGTCAGCCAGGCCCTGGCCGACCCGGTGTACGACATGGCGCCCTGGAACTCCACGTGCCGGTCCGGCTTCCGCAACCGCATCGAGGGCTGGACGACGGCCACCGGCAACGCCCGCTTCCGTACGCACAACCGGGTGCACCGCTGGGTCAGCGGCGCCATGCTCGGCGCGGCCTCCGTGAACGACCCGGTGTTCTGGCTGCACCACGCCTACGTCGACAGCCTCTGGTCGCGCTGGCAGGCCGCGCACCGCACGGCCAAGCGCTACCTCCCCGAGGTCGCCCCGCCCAAGGGCGACCCCCAGCACGGACAGGTGGCCGCGCTGCACGATCCGATGCCGCCGTGGGACATCGAGCCCGCGGCACTGCTCGACCACAGCAGGATCTACCGGTACGCGTGAGACGACGACGGCCTCCCGGGGGAGAAATCCGGGAGGCCGTCGCCGTGCTGGGTCCATCACCGGCCGGACCGCCGCGCGGGCGTCCTGCCGGGCCGGGGGAACTACTCCCCGTAGCCGCCCTCGTGGTGGCTGTCGGCGTTCACGCAGGTGTTGCCGAACGCCGGGTTCAGCAGCCCGATGACGTTGACCGAGTTGCCGCAGAGGTTGACCGGGATGTGCACCGGAACCTGGAGCAGGTTGCCGGACAGGACACCGGGGGAGTTGCTCGCGACGGCCTCCGCGCCGGCGTCGGCAGCGGCAATACCGGCACCGGCCAGCGCCATGGCGCCCGCTCCGGCGACGACGGCGGCCGTCTTCGCGATACGAGACATCAAAGTTCTCCTTGCATGGACACGCGACCGCACACTCGCAGTCGTCATTTCACTTCAACGCGCCGACCGGGCATAAGTAACGGACACCAGCGCCCAAAACGGTTCTGCGCCCCCTGTTCGCGCGGGGCCCGCCCCCTCTTCCGCCGGTCGCCCTCCGGGGCCGCTACTTGCCGTACCGGCTGCGCGAGGCGCGCCGGGTCAGGGCGACGGCCGCCGTGCCGGTGACGACGGCGCCCACGCTCAGCGCGCCCAGCAGGGAGGCCCGCCCGTCCGCGCCGGTGTGCGCGAGCTGGGGCGGGGCCGCCGCCGGGCGCTCCGCGGCGTGCGCCGGGTGGCCCATGACGGGCAGGGAGACGAGCGCCGTGACGACGGCGGCCCGCGCCAGGTGACCGGAGTACTTGTACATGCCTGCGACCCTTCAACAGGAAGACCGGGGGGATCAGATGCTCATAGGCATGATTGGCAGCCGCCCGCCCCACCCCCGGGCCCCACGCGTGCCGGGCCCGCGAGACAACCCGTCCGGCGCAGCCCGCGCCCCGGCCAGGACGGGCGGCCGGGCGGGCCGGGCGCGGGGTCAGCGGGCGGCGCGGTAGGCGCGGGCGGCGCGCGGATGGTCCGCGCACTCCCACACGCCGTGCGGGCAGTAGTCGGTCAGCGTCTGGTAGACGGGCCGGTAGCGGCGGAACCAGTCGGTCATGCCCCGTACGTACTCCGGGTCGTCGCCGTTGCGGAACAGGCCCCACTCCGGATAGGAGACGGGCTTGTGGTGGCGGGCGGCGAACTCCACCTGCGCCCGCAGTCCGTACTCCTCCTCGACCTGTGCCGGGAAGGACAGGCCCTCGGGCTGGTCGTAGGCGTCCATGCCGACGATGTCCACGAAGGCGTCACCGGGGTAGCAGGAGGGCCACGGCACCGCGTCCCGGCCCCGGCTCGGCGCGAAGTCGAAGCGCAGGTGCTGGCCCGGCACCGAGCGCATCGCCGTCACGATCCGCCGCCAGTACGCACGCCAGGCCGCCGGGTCGGGCGCGCACCGGTGCGTATAGGTCACGCCGTTCATCTCCCACCCCAACACCACGACCGCGTCCGCGAGTTGGCGCTCGACCAGGCGCTCGGCGAGGGTGCGGAAGTGGCCGTCGAAGGAGCCGTCCGCGCCCCGGGCGAGCAGCCGGGCCACCTCCGCGTCGGGCACGCCGTCCTCGTTGTGGTCCAGCATCGGGACGTTGAGGACGAACAGGCGGCCCGCCCGCTCGTGGTACCAGTCGGCCCAGGGGTCGAGCAGCTCGGGCGGCCCCTCGATGTCGCTCCAGGTGCCGCCCGGCAGATAGGTGTGGCCGGCGGGCAGCGGGCCGTGGCCGCGCCACCGCTCGGCCGCCGCGAGCCGGCCGATGCCGTCCGTGCCCGACCCCGTGAAGATGCTCGCCGCGTTGCGCCCCCAGGGCGGCGCCGGGCCCGGCCGTCCGGCGCCGGACGCGAGCGGCAGGAGCGCCGAGAGCAGCAGGGCGACGGCGCACAGCGCGCGGCGCCACCGTGCCCCGGGGGTGTGCCGGACCGGCCGGGACGGGGAGGCGAGAGGCGCGGGCGGGCCGGCGGGCCGGCGGGTCCTGGTCGTCGTCAGCGCCCCGCGGACGCGGGGCCGCCGCGCTGGAGCGCGCCGCCGAGCGAGGCGACGCCGGAGGTCAGCGTCTCGCCGATCCTGCCCCGGCCGCCGAGGATCTTGGGCTGGCCGAACTCGCTGACGCTGCCGTGCCCGGCGCCGGTGTCGGCCGCCGCGATGCCGGGGGCGGCCAGGAGCAGGAGCGAGGCGGCGGCGGTGGCGGCCCTGAGGCGGTGGTGAGTGTTCATGCCGGGTACAACGCGGCGCGCCCGGGGAGGGTGCGCGGCGTCGGCCTCAGGGCGTGGGCACGTCGAAGGCGAAGGGCTGGCGGCGGACCCGGTGGTCGAAGTTGGACGTGCCGAGCTCCGGCTCGCCGAGCGTGCGCACGGCCAGCGGCCGGGTGAGCAGCTCGCGCAGGACGGCCTTGATCTCCAGGCGGGCCAGATGTGCGCCGAGGCAGTAGTGCGGGCCGCCGCCCCCGTAGCCGAGGTGCGGATTGGGGTCGCGCGTGATGTCGAAGGCGTCGGGGTCGGCGAACACGCTCTCGTCGCGGTTGGCCGAGGCGTACAGGAGCATCACCTTGTCGCCGGGCAGGAAGGTGTGGCCCGACAGGACGTAGCGGGTGGTGACGGTCCTGCGGAACTGGATGATCGGCGTCGAGTGGCGCACGATCTCGTCCACCGCGCCGTCCGCGTAGCGCTCGAAGTCGCCGAGCAGCAGAGCCAGTTGATCGGGATGGTCGGTGAGCAGCGACAGGGCGTGCGCGATGGCGTTGCGCGTCGTCTCGACGCCGGCCACGAGCAGCAGGCTGAAGAACGAACCCAATTGACGGTACGTCAGGCGCTGGCCCTCGATGTCGGCGCACACCAGCGCCGAGATGAGGTCGCCCGTCGGACGGCGGCGGCGCTCGCGGCCGAGCCGGGCCACCGTCAGGTGCATCCGGGCGAGAGCGCGCAGGCCCTTGCCGGGGTTGAGCAGGCGGGCCGCGACACTGCGCCGCACACCGGCGTGCTCGGAGGCCCGGTCGATCTGGCGGGCGATGCGGCGGCGGTAGGCGTCGGGCACCCCGAGCATCGCGCAGATGACCTCGAACGACATCCGGGAGGCCACCGCCGAGACGAACTCGTCGGGCCGCTCGCGCACCATGTCGTCCACGATCCGGGCGGCGAGCTCGCGGATGCTGACCTCGGTGTCCGCCAACAGCCGTGGTGTGAAGGCCTGTTGGACGATCCGGCGCAGGCGCGTGTGGTCGGCGCCGTCCAGGTTGACCATCGAATCGCCGAACACGGCCCGCACCCAGCGGGCCGGTTCGGGCGAGGTGACGCCCGGCGCGCTCGCGAACACGCGCGGCAGCCGGCTCGCCTTCAGGACGTCGGCGTGCCGGACCAGGACGTGGAACCCCTGGGCGGGGCGGCGCCGGCCGGCCGGGCGTTCGGTGAAGAACACCGGGCGCGGCTGCTGCCTCAACTCGGCGAAGCGCGCCAGACGTTGGGCGGGCGGGAGGCGCCAGAACGCCGGGTCGGCGAGGTCGCCGCAGACGCCGCGGGGGGCCGGGACCGGCCGGGGATCAGTCACGCTCGCACCGTCCTGGCCGCCGCGCGGCGCTCGGGTCGTTCGCGGCCGGCCACCCGGGGCGGCCGGAGGAGGAGGTGCGGACGGGGCTCGGCCCATCCGCACCAGGACAACCGGGGAGGAGGGGGCGGGGCTCAGCCGACCAGGGCGTGACCGGCCTTGACCGCGTCGTTGGCGCCGGTCATCACCTCGCCGCCGGCCTTCACACCGCTGCGCACGGCGGCGACCTTCTCGTCCACCTTGTCGCCGACGACACTGCGCGCCGCGGGCTTGATCTGGGCGCCGGCGGCGCTCGTGGTACGCGCGGCCCCCGCGAGGGTGCCTCCGAGGTCGAAGGCGTGCGCGGCGGGAGACATGACGGCGGCGAGGGCGGTGCCGGCGGCTGCGGCTGCGAGGTATCGACGTACGTTCATGCCGCCTACAACGCACGAGCCGCCCCGAGGGCACGCCCCGGCGGCCGGAGGCCCGCGGATGGCGTCCCCGTTGCTGCATGCAGGGGAACTTTGCCGCGATACCGCCGTTCGGATCGTTCTGGATCGTTCTTGCAGAACGACACGGCCGAAGAGGCCAGGGAAGGAAGAGAACACCCATGGGAATCACTTCACGCGCGGGCCTGGCGGGCGTCCTGACGTGCATCGCGACCGCGGCGGCCGTCGCGCCGGCCGCCGCCGCGCCGGCCGTTCCGGTCAACGTCCCGCTCGGCGTCCTGAACACCGTCCTGCCGTTCGACGCGCCCACCCTGCACACGGGCATGCCGCTGCCGGTGCCCGGTGCTCCCGACGGGCCGCGCTATGTGAAGGGCAACCTCCTGCCGCACAACATGGTTCCCGCGCTGCCCATCGAGTCCGCGCTGCCCGACACCCACATCGGCACGCCGCTGCCCGACCCGCTGAGCGGCGGCACGCTCGGCACCCCGGACCTGGTCAGCCCGGGCACCGCGCTGCACACCGTCACCCCGGGCGCGGACCTCGGCGCACCGCTGAGCGAGCCGCGCGCCGCGCTGTTCGGGCTGCCCGCCGTCACGCTGCCGGAGGCCGGGCTCACCGCGCCCGCCGTCCAGAGCGCGCCCGGCGCGACCGCCACCTTCTGAGCACCGCCCCCTCATCTCCCTTTTCCCGCCCAGGAGTTGGCGCATGTCTCGTCCGTCCAGGAACGTCCTCGCCGCGGCCCCGCTCGGGCGGGCGCTCGCGGCCCTGCTCGCGGTGGCCGCCGTCTCCGCCTTCGCGGCGGGCGGCGCCAAGGCCGCGCCCCTGCGGCCCGACCCGCACGGCGTGACCGAAGGGCGGGGCACGCTGCCGCCGTGGCCCGCCCCGGCGGACGCCTCGGCCGCGGTCGCGGCGGCCGGGCTCCAGATGCTGCCGTCCGAGGGCGTGGTGCAGCACACCCACACCCATCTCGACGTCCTGGTGGACGGCAGGCCCGTGTCGGTTCCCGCCGCCATCGGCATCGACGGGCCGCGCCGGCGCATCAGCCCGCTGCACACCCACGACACCAGCGGGATCATCCACGTCGAGTCGCCGCGGCGGGCCGTGTTCACCCTCGGCCAGTTCATGGCCGAGTGGCGGGTCCCGCTCGACGCCCACCGCATCGGCGGCCTGCACGAGGGCGCTGGCCGGCATCTGACCGCGTACGTCAACGGGCGCAGGGCGCCGGGCAATCCGGCGGCGCTCGTGCTGCGCGGGCACGACGAGATCGCGCTCGTCTTCGGCCGCGACACCGACCACCGCAAGGTCCCCAAGAGCTACGCCTGGCCGAGCGGTCTGTAGGAAGCGGCGGGCCACCCGCGCGGCTCCCGCCCGGGGCTCTACTCCCCCCGGGCGGGAGCTGCTGTCTTCGCGCGGGCGTGCCCGCGGGGGGCCGTTCGAGTGGGTAGGCCTGTCGGGTGAGAGCGGGGGGCGGCCGTGTCCGGTGCTGCCGCGGCCCGTTGTGCAGGCGTGATCTCAACACGACGAATCGCCACTGTCCTCGCCCTCGCCGCCGGCGCCTCGGGCCTCGCCGCGTCGACGGCGAGCGCCGCCGGCCCCCTGGACCAGCTCGTCAAGCCGGTGAACCCGATGAGTGAACTCGACACCATCGCCACCAGCAACATCCCGGCCCCGTACGCGGCCCAGCTGCCCAGCGTCAAGAACCAGCTGGCCGGGCTCAGCCACCTCAACGACCTGGGTCAGCTCTCCCAGCTCATCGAGCCGGTCACCCCGCTGATGGGCCTCGTGCCGTCGGTGGAATGACCGGGCCCGCCCGCCGTCCGGAAAACGGGCGCGGGGGGGGGGGGGGGGGGGGGGGGGGGGGGGGGCGGGGGGGGGGGGGGGGGGGGGGCGC
>NZ_JBIDBD010000020.1:0-71683 GCF_043202815.1 Streptomyces sp. NPDC048111 | reverse complement strand
GCGGCCCCCCCCGCGGCCCCCCCCCCCCCCGCCCCCCCCCCCCCCCCCCCCCCCGCCCCCCCCCCCCCCCGCCCCCCCCCCCCCCCCCCGCCCGTGCTGGTGCGAGGGGGCCTCGGGATCAGAGGAGGATCCAGAGGAGCCCGCTCAGCAGACCGTAGTGACGGCGGTCGCGGCGCGAGTCGTTGTTGTTGCCGTAACCGTTGTCGTAGCCGTTGTGGTGGGCGTGGGCCGCGACCCGTACCGCGGACTGCGGGGCCGCCTGGGCGGTCGCGGTGGCGGGGACGATGACGGCGGCGGAGAGCGCCACCACTACGGCTGCGCGACGGAAGAGGCTCACGGGTAACTCCCTGAACGAGGGGGGCAAAAGGGACGAGTCCGACCGTAGGCCCCACTCTTCGCGGCGTCGCGCGGCGCGCGGGCGACTACTCCACGTGGCGCCGTCAGGTCCGCCGTGCCGCCCCGCCCGCCCGCGCTCAGCTCGTGAAGTCGGCGACGCCCAGGGTGTCCGAGTAGCCCTCGATGGACTGCGGATCGCGCGAACCGGGACCCACGTAGCGCGCGGAGGGCCGCACCAGACGGCCCGTGCGCTTCTGCTCCAGGATGTGCGCCGACCAGCCCGCGGTGCGCGCGCAGGTGAACATCGACGTGAACATGTGCGCCGGGACCTCCGCGAAGTCCAGGACGATGGCCGCCCAGAACTCCACGTTCGTCGCGAGCACCCGGTCGGGCCGCCGCGCGTGCAGCTCCTCCAGAGCCGCCTTCTCCAGCGCCTCCGCCACCTCGAAGCGCGGCGCGGCCAGCTCCTTGGCGGTGCGGCGCAGCACCCGGGCGCGCGGGTCCTCGGCGCGGTAGACGCGGTGCCCGAAGCCCATCAGGCGCTCGCCCTTGTCGAGGGCCTGCTTCACGTACGCCTTCGCGTCGCCGGTCCGCTCGATCTCCTCGATCATGCCGAGCACCCGCGAGGGCGCGCCGCCGTGCAGCGGGCCGGACATCGCGCCGACCGCACCGGACAGCGCGGCCGCGACGTCCGCACCGGTCGAGGCGATCACCCGGGCGGTGAACGTCGAGGCGTTCATGCCGTGCTCGGCCGCGCTCGTCCAGTACGCGTCGACCGCCTTGACGTGCTTGGGGTCCGGCTCGCCGCGCCAGCGGATCATGAAGCGCTCGACGATGGACTCGGCCTTGTCGATCTCGCGCTGCGGCACCATCGGCAGGCCCTGCCCGCGCGCGGACTGGGCCACGTAGGACAGCGCCGTCACGGCGGCCCGCGCCAGGTTGTCGCGGGCGGTCGGCGCGTCGATGTCGAGCAGCGGCCTGAGCCCCCACACCGGCGCCAGCATGGCGAGGGCGGACTGCACGTCCACCCGGATGTCCCCGGAGTGCACCGGGATCGGGAACGGCTCGGCCGGCGGGAGGCCGGGGTTGAACGCCCCGTCCACCAGGAGGCCCCACACGTTCCCGAACGAGACGTGTCCGACCAGGTCCTCGATGTCGACGCCCCGGTAGCGAAGGGCGCCGCCCTCCTTGTCCGGCTCGGCGATCTCCGTCTCGAACGCGACGACTCCCTCAAGTCCGGGTACGAAGTCGGACATCAGGCGGCTCCTCAAGATGTGTGCGACGGGCTGCGGGCGGGCCGTGCCGTCCCGGGTCCCTCGGTCATGCCCCGTACGCCGGGCAGGAATCCCGCCCGCGGGGCTCAACGCGTGTATGGAGGCCACAGTGGCCCAGCCGAGAGTTTGGCGGGTCCCGCCGATGCGGGGAAGCGTGACATCCGGCACACTGCCCCAATTCGGCGGCGCAGGGTTAGCGCCCCGCCGCCGCGGGCACACTGGGCCCCCGCCGGGCCCGGCGCGGTGGTGCGGCAGGATGGGTGCGTGACCGACCTGGACCCCGCAGCGATGCGCGAGCAGTACCGCACCACTCTCCTCGCCGAGGACGATCTGGCCGCCACGCCCATGGGGCAGTTCGCGCGCTGGTTCAAGGAAGCCGTGGCCGGTGGGCTGCACGAACCCAACGCCATGGTCGTCGCCACCGCCACCCCCGAGGGCCGCCCCTCCACCCGTACGGTGCTCCTGAAGTCCTACGACGAGCACGGTTTCGTCTTCTTCACCAACTACGCCTCGCGCAAGGCCGCGGAACTCACCGCGAACCCGTACGCCTCGCTGCTCTTCCCCTGGCACCAGCTGGCCCGCCAGGTCATCGTGACCGGCACCGCCTCCCGGGTGCCGCGCGAGGAGACCGAGCGCTACTTCCGCAGCCGCCCGCACGGCTCGCGGCTCGGCGCCTGGGCCAGCCCGCAGTCCACGGTGCTGGGCTCGCGCGACGAACTGACCGCGGCCTACGAGGAGTTGGCGGCCCGCTACCCCGAGGGCTCCGACGTCCCGGTGCCGGGACACTGGGGCGGCTTCCGGGTCGCGCCGGAGACCGTCGAGTTCTGGCAGGGCCACGAGAACCGGCTGCACGACCGGCTGCGGTACGTGCCGCGGGGCGCGGGCTGGCGCGTGGAGCGCCTCGCGCCCTGAGGGCCGGGGGCGGCACCGGAGTGCTTCGGGGCCCCGGGCGGCTTCGTGTCAGGGCGGCTTCGGCCCCGGGCATGCGGAGACCCCGGGCGTGCGGAGACCCCGGGCGTGCGGAGACCCCGGGCGTGCGGAGACCCCGGGCGTGCGGAGACCCCGGGCATGCAGAGACCCGCGGGCTCGGGTCCTCCGGAGAGGAGCCGGCCGGACGTACCGGCGAGCCCGCGGGTCGGTGACTGCTTGGGAATTCGGCCGACGTCATGCCGGCACCGCACTAAGAGTGCGACTGGCAGGCCGTCAGCCCGCAGTCACCTCACGCGTCCGGTTTGCATACATCTGTCAAACCACCTCCCTTCTCGTGTGCCCCACACATTAGGAGCCCCCCGGGCCCCGCTCAACCCATTTAATCGCCGGTCTTCACCCGCTCCCCGGCGCTGCGTTCCACACAGAACTCATTGCCCTCCACATCGGCCATCAGGATCCAGCCGGTGCCGTCCGGACGGCGGTGGTCGGCCACCACCGTGGCACCCAGGGCCGCGAGCCGCTCGGCCTCCTCGTCGCGGGTGCGGTCCTGGGGCTGGAGGTCGAGGTGCACGCGGTTCTTGACCGTCTTCGGCTCCGGCACCTGGATGAACAGGAGCCCGATGCCCTCGGCCCTCACCAGAACCTCGGGGTCGCCGGGCTTGTCCTCGTCGGTCACGGCGCCGCCGAGGGCCTCGGCCCAGAAGGAGGCGAGGCGGTAGGAGTCGGCGCAGTCGAAGGTGACATGGCGTACGAGAGAAGTCATGGCGGCCACTATGGGCCGCGCCCGGGACGAGGTCCAGGAGCGGCCGGTATCCGCCGGTGGCCGGAAGGTATTTCGGCGAAGTCGCTGTGGGCTGCGTCACGTTCGAGTTGAATGATCCGACGTGCGTGAGTCCGCGCGTCGGCCGCGAGATGCGGCGACCACGTCCTGCAGGGGGTGCCAGGATGAGTGCTTCCCGGAGTGAGACCGCCAGTGCTCCGGTTCCGGACGGGTCCGGCACCGGACCCGCTGGTCCCGCCGGGCCGGAACCGGGCGGCGGTCTGCTGGCCGCGCTGCTCGATGGGATGGACGCCGCGCTCTGCGCCTTCGACGCGGACGGCGTGGTCACCCACTGGAACCGCGAGGCCGAGCGCATCCTCGGCTGGCCGGCCGGCGAGGCCGTCGGACGGCGCGGGTTCGCGGGGTGGGCGGTGCGCGCCGCCGACGCCGACGAGGTGCACGCGCGCCTGATGGCCGTGATGGACGCGCCGGGCCGCCAGGTGCACGAGTTCGCACTGCTGCGCAAGGACGGCAGCCGCGTCCTGGTGCGTACGCAGTGCGCGGGCGTGCGCGGCGCGGACGGCGCCGCGGGCGGGGTGTACTGCGCGTTCAGCGAGGTGCACGCGCAGATCGACCTGGAGCGGTCCATCGCGCTGAGCGAGGCGCTGGCCGAGGACGGCACGTGGGGCGTGGTCCTGGTGGACGTCGACCTGCGGCCCACCGTCGTCAACTCCTACGCCGCCCGCGCCCTCGGCACCGGACGCGCCACGCTGCTCGGCCGCCCGCTCGGCGAGCTGATCGTGCGGGGCGTCGAGGAGCTGGAGGGCGCGCTCCAGCACGTCCTGGCCGAGGGTGCGCCGGGCGGCCCCGCCGACGTGTGGGTGACGTTGCGGACCGCGGAGGGGGAGCGGCGGCGCTGCTGGCGCGGCGGCTTCCTGAGGCTGTCGTCACCGCTGGCGGAGGAGCCCGTTCCGCTCGGGGTCGGCTTCCTCTTCCAGGACGTGACCGACGCGCGGCTCGCCGAGCAGGAGGCGGACCGGCTCCGCTTCCGCGCCAACCAGCTGCACCGGGCCTCGCGAATCGCCGCCGAGTACGAGGACCCGTGGGAGGCGGCCACCGCCCACCTCGACTTCGCCCTGGCCGGCTTCGCGGACCACGCCCTGGTCGACGTGACGGCCGGCGACCGCCTGGTACGGGCCGCCGCGACCCCGTCCGGCGCCCCCGGGCCCGCCGCGCGGGTGGCGGGCGGCGGCATCCCGGTCCGCTACCCCGCCGGGCACCCCGCCCTCCAGGCGGTGGATCGGGTGGGGTCGGTGCGGGCGAGTGCGGGGTCGGATTCGCGTACGGGCGCGGGTTCGGATGCGGGCGCGGGTGTGGAGCCGGGTGCGGGTTCCGGCGTGGCCGAGGGCTGGGCGGGGGAGCGCCAGTGGCCGCCGGACGCGGCGCACGCCCTGTGCACGGTCCTGCGCAGCCGGGGGCGCACGCTGGGGGTGCTGACGTTTCTGCGCGGCTCGTCGCGGGTGGCGTTCGAGCGGCCTGATGCGGCGTATGCGGAGAGCGTGGGGGCGCGGGTGGCAGCCGCCCTCGACCTGGCCCGCCTCACCCCCCACCCGGGCTGAGCCCCGGCTCGCGCAGTTCCCCGCGCCCCTCAGCTCGGCGGTCGTGTGCGGACCGTGCCCGCTTGCTCGCGCAGTTCCCCGCGCCCCTTGACGGCTCGGTGCTGGGCAGCACCAGGCCACCTCAGCCCGTCCGGCGTTTGAGGACGAGCGCCGTTCGGGCGCGATGGGGGGTTCGGGGGCGCAGCCCCCGAGGGGGTCAGTGGCGGAAGAAGATGCGGTCGGCGTACTCCGACATGACGCGGCCGTTCCACTCATGCCCCCCATCCACATTCCCCGACCGCAACAGCGGCGGCTCAACCCCCCGCCCCACCAGCACCTCCGCCGCCGCCGCCATCACCGCCTGCATGAGCGCACTGGTCACCACCGTCGACGCCGGCGCGAACGGCGCCTCGATCCCGTCGTGGGTCAGCTCCGCGTCCCCCACCGAGATCTTGCTGTCGAGCACGATGTCGCAGTGGTCGCGCAGGAACGTCCCCGAGACGTGCCGCGAGCGCGTCTCCTCGGCGTACGCCACCGACGTGACCCCGATGACCTTGAGCCCGAGCGCCCGCGCGTTCATCGCCATCTCCACGGGCAGCGCGTTGCGCCCGGACAGGGAGATGATCACGAGGACGTCACCGGGCCTGGCCGGGCTGGAGTCGAGCACCGCGCCCGCGAGGCCGTCGACCCGCTCCAGGGCGGAGCCGAGCGTGGCCGGCATGACGTCCACGCCGACCACCCCGGGCACCGCGAGCAGGTTCATCAGGGCGAACCCGCCGGCCCGGTAGACCACGTCCTGCGCCGCGAGCGAGGAGTGCCCGGCGCCGAAGGCGAAGAGGCGTCCCCCCGCCTCGACGGTGTCGGCGATCAGGGACCCGGCCGCCGCGACGTTGAGCGACTCCTCGTCCCGCACCCGCCCGAGGAGTTCGATCGCGGCGTCGAAGAACCGACCGGCCAGCTTGCTCTCGCTCATCGCCGAGGACCCTTTCCGGGGTGGGGTTACGACCGTGCGCCGATCACGGTGCGGTCTGGACCTTTCCCCTGTCAATACGGTGTCCGGGGCCGGCCGGTCAAGACGGCGAACGCCGCCGCGGCACGGTTGTCGGTGCGATGCGTCAGAATTGGGTCAGGGCCAGCGGTACGACGTTTCATGTCACAGCATCGAGGGGCACGTATGTCCGGACTGATCGACACCACGGAGATGTATCTCCGCACCATCCTCGAGCTTGAGGAGGAGGGTGTGGTCCCCATGCGCGCCCGTATCGCCGAGCGCCTGGACCAGAGCGGCCCGACGGTGAGCCAGACGGTCGCGCGCATGGAGCGCGACGGCCTGGTGCAGGTGGCGGGCGACCGCCACCTGGAGCTGACCGACGAGGGCCGCCGCCTGGCCACCCGCGTCATGCGCAAGCACCGGCTCGCCGAGTGCCTGCTGGTCGACGTGATCGGCCTGGAGTGGGAGCAGGTGCACGCGGAGGCCTGCCGCTGGGAGCACGTGATGAGCGAGGCCGTGGAGCGCCGCGTCCTGGAGCTGCTGCGCCACCCCACCGAGTCCCCGTACGGAAACCCGATCCCCGGTCTGGAGGAGCTCGGCGAGAAGGCCGAGGCGGACGCGTTCCTCGAGGACGGCATCATCAGCCTCGGCGAGCTAGACCCGGGCCCCGAGGGCAAGACGGTGGTCGTGCGCCGCATCGGCGAGCCGATCCAGACGGACGCCCAGCTGATGTACACGCTGCGACGGGCGGGCGTGCAGCCCGGCTCCGTGGTGAGCGTGACGCAGTCGCCGGGCGGGGTCCTGGTCGGCAGCAGCGGCGAGGCCGCCGAGCTGGGGGCGGACGTGGCCTCGCACGTCTTCGTCGCCAAGCGCTGAACACGGTCCGCCACCCCCCGGCCGGGCGGTGACACGGCGTCATCACCCGCACCCCGTAAGGGAGTTGATCACCCTTCTCGCCGGGTGCGGGTGGCTTGCGGGGAAGGCCGGTTTCCGGGTGGAATGGCAGCGGCCGGGCGGATCGCGTGCAAGGCTGTGGCGTGCGGCATGGGACCGCGCAGGCGTGCGGCAGGGGAGGGGGCGGCGGCATGGCGCCGTTCGAACCACCGGCATCACCGTCGGCGACCGGGCCTGCCCGGACCCGGCGGCCGGCCCGCCCGCCGGCCCGTCCGCTCGGGAAAGACGAGGGCCCCGGCGCCTCGCGGCGCCGGGGCCTGTCCTCCCCGATGTCGACCCGGAGCCCCGAGCTCCCAGGGTCGACCCCCGCGGACCCTCTTCCCCGAGCGGCCCGCCTCCCGGAGAAGATCTCCCCTCGGCACGTTCCGTCAATCCTTGAGCGTGGTCACTCGAACGAGGGGTGTTGCGCGAGAGAGGCGAGTTTTCGAATAGGGGTTCGATACTCTGCAGGGAAGTGACCAGTCGGGGCTGAAGGGGGTGCCAGGGCACATGGTGCGGCGCATCGATGTGACGGGGACCGGAGGGGTGCGTCTTGCCGCCTGGGAGTTCGCCGAGCGGCCCGAGGCGCGCGCGGACACCGAACCGGCCCCCGGGGTCTTACTGCTGCACGGCCTGATGGGCCGGGCCTCGCACTGGGCCGCCACGGCCCGCTGGCTCGGCGGCACGCACCGCGCGGTGGCCCTCGACCAGCGCGGCCACGGCCGCAGCGACAAGCCCGCCGACGGCCCCTTCACGCGCGAGGTCTACGTGTCCGACGCCGAGGCCGCCGTGGAGCAGCTCGGCCTCGGCCCGGTGACCCTCATCGGCCACTCGATGGGCGCCCTCACCGCCTGGCAGCTCGCCGCCCGCCGACCCGACCTGGTGCGCGCCCTGGTCATCTGCGACATGCGCGCCTCGGCCCTCGGCGCGGCCTCGCAGCGCGAGTGGGAGGACTGGTTCACGTCCTGGCCGGTACCGTTCGCCACGCTGGCGGACGTGCGCAAGTGGTTCGGCGAGGACGACCCGTGGGTCGAGCGGCCGAGCCCCGGGCGGGGTGACTTCTTCGCCGAGGTGATGGCGGAGCGGGCGGACGGCTGGCGCCCAGTGTTCTCCCGCCGCCAGATGCTGACGTCGCGCGAGACCTGGGTCCACGACGCGCACTGGGAGGAACTGGCCCAGGTCGACTGCCCCGCGCTCGTGGTGCGGGGCCTCGACGGGCAGCTCGGGCGGGCGGAGGCGCAGGAGATGGTGCGGGTGCTGCCGCGGGGGCAGTACGCGGAGGTGGCCGACGCGGGCCACCTGGTCCACTACGACCAGCCCGAGGGCTGGCGGGCCGCGATCGAGCCCTTCCTGACCGCGCTCACCCCCACCTCGCCCCACCGCTGACCCCGACAGGGTCCGCCCCCGCTACCTCGCCCCGCCGCTGCCCCCGCGCGGTCCGCCCACCGCTGACCCCGACAGGGTCCGCCCACCGCGGGCATCAGCCCGAGCTCACCGCCGTGAGGATCTCGGGAAGGTGGGACGCCGTCCGGGGCGCGGCCACCCGGAGCCCCGCCCAGCACACCAGCCCTCCGTACCCCGCCCCCAGCGGCAACAGCAGCCACAGCGCCCCGTGCTGCCCCGACACGTGCAGCCAGATGGTCAGGGCGATGAGCGGCGCGCACAGCAGCGCGCTCACCAGCATCCCGCCGAAGATCGACAGGGCCGCGATGCCCCCCTGCCCCGGCGCCACATTGCGCCGGCTGTCCTGCGGGATCGCGTACGCGAGCGTGGCCGACGCCACCGATCCGGTCGCCAGCATCGCGCCGAGCAGCGCGAGGGCGAGCCCGACGACCTCCGGCAGCTTCGACCAGTCGCCCAGCATCCCCGCGGTGACCGCGGCCACCAGGACCGTGTACGGCAGCGTCACGAGCAGCAGCGCGAACGCCCGCGCGCGCAGCTCCAGATAGGCCTCCCGGGTCGAGGAGATGCTCAGGAGCACCATCCAGAACGCCGAGGTGTCCTGCCCGAACTGGTTGTACATCTGCATGCCGAGCATCCCCGCGGCGAAGCACGCGAAGTACACGGTGCCGTGGCCCTGGAGGGCGTTGAAGACCGGCACGATCAGGCCGATCGCGAGCGAGGTGATCCAGGCCGCCTTGGTCTTGGGGTCCCGCCAGGCGTAGCGCAGGGTGCGCAGCATGACGGTGCCGGTGCGTCCCTCGGGCAGCAGCGAGGTGAGCCCCCGCCCCGAGGACTCCTTGCGGGAGGCGCCCGACGCGGCGAGCGTCGACCCGTCCGGGGTGGTCATCAGCTTCACCAGGGAGCGCTGCCAGGCGAACAGCAGGAGCCCCAACGCGACCATGCTGAGCAGGAGTTGGGCCGCCGCGCGGCCGTACGCGCCCTCGCTCGCCGAGCCCACCGCCCCGATCGCGGAGGCCGGCGGCAGCCAGCGCACCACGTCTGCGGCCGGGTCGAGCGCCGAGAGTCCGCCCGAGTCGCCGAGCCGCTGGGCGCCGAAGTTCACGAACTGGAAGCCGATCGCGATGACCAGACCGCTGAGCACCGCGAGGTCGCGGCCCTTGCGGGAGGTCAGCAGCCGGGTGTTGGCGGCGGCGACCGCGCGGGCGAGGGCCACGCACACCAGGAGCGCGAGCGGCACGGCGACCACCGCGATCACGGTCGCGCCCACCCCGTGCGCCAGGGCGATCGCCGAGCCGAGGATCAGACAGAGCGTGAACAGCGGCCCGATACCGACCAGGGAGGTCACCAGCAGCGCGCCGACCAGCGGTTGGGGCCGCAGTGGCAGCATCACGAGCCGGGTCGGGTCCAGGGTCTCGTCACCGCTGGGGAAGAACAGCGGCATCACGGTCCAACCGAGCGCCATCAGCGCCACGAGCAGCACCGTCACGGTGGCGGCGTGGTCGTTGCCGCGCAGCGCGATCAGGCCGAGCAGTTGCAGCGCGGCGAAGAGCAGCGCGAGGACCGCCGAGGTGATGTAGGCGGCGCGCCGGCCGCCGGACTGGCGCAGCCCGTTCCTCAGGAGCGACAGCTTGAGCCGGACGAAGACGGGGGTCAGGGCCGCGGCCCCCTGCGAGGGCGCGGTCACCGGGCACCGCCGCCGAGCCAGTCGAGCGAGTCGCCCGAGGTGCGGCCGCCCGCGCCGACGAGTTCGAGGAAGGCGCTCTGCAAGGAGGGGGCGTCACCGCGCACCTGGGCCAGCGTGCCCTGGGCGCGGATGCGGCCGGCCGCCATCACGGCCACCCAGTCGCAGAGCGACTCGACGAGCTCCATCACATGGCTGGAGAAGACGACGGTGGCGCCGGAGGCGGTGTAGCGCTCCAGGACCCCGCGAATGGTCTGCGCGGAGACCGGGTCCACGCCCTCGAACGGCTCGTCCAGGAAGAGGACTTCGGGGTTGTGCAGCAGGGCCGCGGCGAGCCCGATCTTCTTGCGCATACCGGTGGAGTAGTCCACGACCAGCTTGTGCTGCGAGCCCGCGAGATCCAGGACGTCCAGGAGCTGGGTGGCGCGCTTGTCGACCTCCGGGCCCGGCAGCCCGCGCAACCGGCCGGAATAGGCGAGCAGTTCGCGGCCCGACAGGCGCTCGAACAGGCGCAGCCCCTCCGGCAGCACGCCGATGCGGGACTTGACCGCGACCGGGTCGCCCCACACGTCGTGCCCGGCGACCTCGACCTTGCCCTGGTCGGGCCTGAGCAGCCCGGTGACCATGGACAGGGTGGTGGTCTTGCCCGCCCCGTTCGGGCCGACCAGACCGATGAACTTGCCCGCGGGCAGCTCCAGATCGATCCCCGAGACGGCGATCTGCTCGCCGAAGCGCTTCCACAGCCCCTGGACGCGGACGGCGGGCGGCGCCGTGCGCGCTCCGCCCGCCGTGTCCGACGTGTCTTCGAATGCCTGGTCCGGCATGGTGGTGCCTTTCGTCCCCGTGATGGTGTCTCGCACAACACCATAGGAGCTTGGGGCACGAGCGGCGCCAGAGCTGTTCCGCCCCGATCGCGTACGGGCGGGCGGGGCCATGGCCGGAAACCGTCCGGGGCGCGGGGGTCAGGAGCGCCGCGCCCTCGCGTCGGCCGCCTCGCGTCCGCAGGCGTAGGCGAGCGGACTGATCAGCTCCTCGGCGTCCGGCAGCCAGCGGTTGGCGGGGGTGGGGCGCCGGGCCCACTGCACCGCGCCCGAGCCGCCGACGCGGGTCGGCGGCGCCGCCACGTAGTCGCCCTCGCCGCGCGTGATCAGATCCACCGAGGCCGGCACCCAGCCCAACTTCCGTACCAGATCCGGGACTTTGGCGCCCGCGCCGGGCAGGACGAAGAACAGCATCCGGCGGTCGGGGGTGCAGGTGACCGGGCCGAGCGTGAGCTCCATCCGCTCCATGCGGGCGAGCGCGAGGAACCCGGCCGACTCCGGTACGTCAATGGCGTCGAAGGTGCGCCCGGTGGGAAGCAGGATCGAGGCGCGGGGGCTCTTGGACCACAGCCGGCGGGCCGCGACCGCGCTGCCGGTGGCCTGGGTCGCCCAGTCGGGCCGGGCCGGGTGCGCGCCCGGCTTCGGACACGCCGTGTCACCGCACGAGCAGCGCTCGACCCCCTCGTCGGCTTCGAGGAAGGTGCCAGGGAACACGTCCCAGTGGCGCTCCTCCGCGTACCGGACGGCGCTGTCCAGGAGCTGTTCGCTCCGCTGCTTGGGGATCTGTGCGGATTCCGTGTCCGTGCCCGTGCCTGTGATGGTTTCTTCCACGACGCACTCAACTGTGCCCGCCACCGTGGGTTACGGGCGTGGTGTCCGCGGGATCAGCGGTATCGGTCCTGCATATGGGGCGCATGGGTGCATGGGCGGGGGCGCGCGTGCGGCTGCGAGACGGAGGCAGGGTAGCCCTATGCGGGGGAAGGACACGGGAATGTTGGCAATGACGCCATATTTCCGATTCCCCTCGTTTCTCTGCATATTCGCAGGGCAATGATCAGGGTGCTGATCACTGCCGCTCCAGGGGGTTTCTCATGGCAGCCAGGCCTCTCGTCGCCCGCCAGCCCAATGAACGACTGCAGGCGCTCATCCAGGAAGCCGGGTGTTCCAACGCCGGGCTCGCCCGCCGTGTGAACATGGTCGGCGCCGAGCGGGGGCTCGACCTCCGCTACGACAAGACGTCCGTGGCGCGTTGGCTGCGCGGACAGCAGCCGAGGGGGCGGGCGCCCGGCATCATCGCGGAGGCCCTGGGCCGCAAACTCGGGCGTACGGTCACGATCGACGAGATCGGCATGGCCAACGGCAAGAACCTCGCCTCGGGAGTGGGCCTGCAGTTCTCGCCGACCGTCGTCGGCGCGATCGAGCAGGTCTGCGAGCTGTGGCGCAGCGACGTGGGCCGGCGCGACTTCCTTTCCGGGTCCACCGTGGCGGCGTCGGCGCTCGTCGAGCCGAGCCGCGACTGGCTGATCACCGGCGCCGACGCGCAGGTCGCGCGGCATGCCGGGCAGCGGGTGGGCGCCGCCGACGTCGAGGCGGTCAGCGCGATGACGGACGCGCTCGTGCAGCTGGACCACCGCTTCGGCTCGGGCCATGTGCGGCCGGTCGTCGTGCACTACCTCAACAGCGTGGTGTCCGGGCTGCTCGCCGGCTCCTACCGGGAGTCGGTCGGGCGGCGGCTGTTCGCGGCGGTGGCCCGGCTCACCGAGCTGGCCGGATACATGGCGGTCGACACCGGCCAGCCCGGCCTCGCCCAGCGCTACTACATCCAGGCGCTGCGCCTGGCCCAGGCCGCCGACGACCGGGGTTACGGCGGATACGTCCTGGCCGCGTCCATGAGCCACCTCGCCGCACAGCTCGGCAACCCGCGCGAGATCGCCCAACTCGCCCGCGCCGCACAGGAAGGCGCCCGCGGCCGGGTCACCCCGCGCGCCGAGGCCATGTTCTACGCGGCCGAGGCCCGCGGCCACGCCCTGCTCGGCGACGCGCGGACCTGCCAGGCGGTGGCCGGCCGCGCGCTCGCCGCGATGGAGGCGGCGGACCCCGACTCGGGCGACGACCCGGCCTGGATCGCCCACTTCGACCACGCCTACCTGGCGGACGAACTCGCCCACTGCCACCGGGATCTGGGCCAGCCCGAGGCCGCCGCGCGGCGCGCCGAGGAATCCCTGGCCGGGCACCCCGAGAGCCGTGCGCGCCGGCGCGCGATCGGGCTGATCCTGCTCGCCACCGCCCAGGTGCAGCAGCGCGAGGTGGAAGAGGCGTGCGCGACCGGCACGCGCGCGGTGGACCTGCTGGCCACCCTGCGCTCCAACCGGGGCGCGGACTACCTGGAAGACCTCCAGCAGCGCCTGGAGCCGTACGGGGACGAGCCCGCGGTGCGGGAGTTCGGGGAGCGCATGGAGGTCCAGGCGGCCTGAACGGAGCGGGTCGAGGGAGGGCTTGGCAAGGGCGTGGGGGTACCCGGTAGCGTGAACCGACGATTCCGTAGGTCCACGTACAGGAGTTCCGGTGACGCAGAGCCGACAGGGTGACGAGCCGCAGCTTCCGGCTGTGCGGCCCGCGCACGAGGGTGTCGTGCTGCCCGCCGACGGAAGCGGCCCCCGCGCCGGGGGGCCGCTCCCCGCGCCTCCTGGAGGCCGGCCCTGGGACCAGCCGTGGGGTCCGCAGAGCCAGGCACCCCAGGGACCGACGGGCGCTCCCGCGCAGGGCCCGGCCACCTTCGGCCGTCCGCTGCCGCCGGAGAACGGCGGCCACGACTCGGACGCGACGCAGTACATAGCCCCCGTGCCGCCCCCCTCGGCCGGCGACGCCACCCAGTACCTGGCCCCCGTCCCGCCCGCGCCCCCGGCAGGCGGCGACTCCGAGGCCACCCAGTACATCGCCCCCGTGCCCGGCGGGCCCGGCCCCCTCGGCAACGAGGCCACCCAGTACCTCGCCCCGATGCCCGGCGGGCCCGGCAGCTCCGACGGCTTCGGCGGCTCCGGCAGCTTCGGCAGTGAGGCCACCCAGTACCTGGCGCCCGTCGCGGGCGGCCCCGGCGCGCTGCCGCCCGAGCACGGCGGCGGTGAGCCGGACCGTTTCCCCGGCCCGCGGGGCGGCGCCCGGGACTCCGGCTCCGACGCCGACCCCACCCAGTTCCTGCCCCCGGTGCCCCCGGCCCCGCAGGACGCCCCGTACGGAATACGGCCGGGCGCGCCGGGCGACCGGCAGCCCCCCGCCGAGTTCGACAGCCTCTTCCGCGCCGACGGGACGCCCCAACAGGACACCGGCGCGGCCCAGTTGCCCCGCTTCCAGCCCTCCGTGCCGCTGAACCGGCCGCAGCAGCAGGCCCCGTACCAGCAGCCCCCGTACCAGCAGCCGGGCGCCCCCGCCGGCCAGTTCCAGACGCCGCCCCCCCATCAGGAGCCCCCGGCCCCGCAGTCCGGTTACGAACCGGAGCCGCCGCGCCGCAAGTCGCCGCTGGGGGTCATCGCCGCCGTGGTGGTGGGCTGCGCGGTGATCGGGCTCGGCGCGGGCGCGCTGCTCAGCGGCGGCGGCGACACGAAGGACGACCAGCAGCCCGCGGGCGTCAGCTCGCCCGCCACTCCCGGCAGCGGCGACGGCAAGAAGGAGCCCGACGCCGACCCCGCCAAGGCGCAGGCCGAGGCGCTCGACAAGCTGCTCGCCGACAGCGGCAGCAGCCGCGACGCGGTGATCGGCGCGGTCGCCGAGATCCGCGCGTGCGACAAGCTCGACCAGGCGGCGAGCGCGCTGCGCGGCGCCGCCAAGCAGCGCGGCGACCTGGTGACCCGGCTCGGCGCCCTCTCCCTCGACAAGCTGCCCGAACACGACCGGCTGGCCGGCTCCCTCGCCAAGGCGTGGCAGTCCTCGGCGTCCGCCGACAACCACTACGCGGCCTGGGCCGACGCGGTGGCCGGCGACAAGGGCAAGAACTGCAAGGACGGCCACGCCAAGCGCACCAAGGACGCCGGCCAGGGCGACAAGGCGAGCGGCGAGGCGACCAAGTCCAAGCAGGAGGCCTCCGGCCTGTGGAACGCGATCGCCACGAAGTACGGGCTCACCCGGCGCGCGGCCACCCAACTCTGAGCCCCGCCACGCGCGCCCGGGGCTCCGGCCCCGGTGCCCACTCAGCTCCGAGCCCCACCGTGCGCGCCCGGGGCTCCGCACCCGGTGGTCTCAGCCGTTGGCCGCCGAGGTCTCCAGGGTCGAACTCACGTCGGTGAAGCCCTTGTTGGGGGAGACCAGGCGGCCCTCGCGGACCACCTGGAAGGTGACCTGGCGGTTCACCACCCGCGGGAAGTCCGGGGCCGCCAGCATGTCCTCGAAGCGCCAGCGGAGTTCGGGGGTGAGGCCCCCGGTGTTCACGCTCACCCCGTTGTTCAGGCTGCGCACTATGTCCACGGCCCGGACGGAGTCCTGGTCGAGGGACTCCACCACCCGCTTCAGGACCGTGTACGCGATCCACGTGGTCTGCACGCCGGCGTCGGCCGCGTCGATCGCGTTGTCCCCGAAGGCCTGCTCGCTGATGACCTTCTTCATCGGGTTCCAGCGCGGATCGTCGGCCACCGGGTACCAGCCGGTGACGTAGGCGCCCTCGAAGGGGCCGTCCTTGCCGCCGGTGCGGTCGATGAGCGGCTGCCCGACCGAGCCGATCACGGAGGCCACCTTCACCTTCTGCTGGTCGCTCTCGACCCGCCGGAAGGAGTCGAAGAAGGTCTCGGTGCGGTCCCCGAGGACCGCCGTCACACAGCCCTTGTCCGCCTTCTGCTGCGCCACCTTCGCCCCGATGCGCCCCACCAGCGCGGGATCGGCCCCGGCACCGGCGAGCGCGCGGCGGGCCTCGCCGGTGTAGTCGCCGGCGTCCTCGGCGGTGCGGATGTCGGCGACGGGGGCCCGGTGCGCGGCGCGCAGGCCCGCGTTGAGGACGGTGGGCAGGACGTCGCCCGCGATGGTGTCGGGCCGTACCAGGGAGACCTGGTCGCAGGTCTGTGCCAGCTGCCGGCCGCTGCCCGCGATCAGGGCGGCCTGGCCGCCGTTGACGGGGTAGGACAGCGGGCTGGTGAACTCCCGGTCGGCTATGCCGTATCCGCCGAGATAGGGGATGCCGGCCACTTCCAGCGGTGCCAGGAAGGCGCTTCCGTACTGGCTGTAGGAGCCGACGACGGCGACCGCCTTCTCCTTCACCGCCCGGCGCGCGCAGTCCGACGCCCCGGCCGGGGTGTTGTGCTCGTTGCAGGTCAGCACGTTGAGTTCGTGGCCGCCGAGGCCGCCGCTCGCGTTGACCCAGCGGGCGAAGGCCTTCGCCAGCGCGGGCATGCCCGGCGTGTTGGTGGCGGAGGTGCCCTCCGGCGCCCACGTCATGACGGTGATGGGCTCCCTGGAGCCCCCCGCGACTCCAGGGAGTACACCGCAGCCGGTCAACAGAGCGGCGCCCACCGCCGAACACGCGGCGAACACGGTGGCCGTCGTGCTGATCGAACTGATCGAGCGGCGGGGCCGGGTCGAGCCCCGGGGACGCTGCCCTCCGTAACCGGTCATGTGCGCACACCCTGCCGCCCCACGGGTAACGGAAGAGTGTGCACACCTCACCGCAGGGTGACGCCGGGGTGAATTGCGGGGGCCGCTCGGGCCGCCGCGGAGGGGAACGTACGATCGCCAGCGTGCAGCAAGGTTCAGCAAGCCCTTCCCGTCGCGGCCGTCGCTCCTCCACCATGGGCGGCATGCCGTTGAATGACATGCCGTGGTGGCGCTGGCGTACGAACGTACGGTCCGCGCTGCACATGCTCTCCGACCCCGTCTTCCACGAGGAGACCTGGGCGGCAGGACACGAGGGGTTCGGCGACGTCACCGACGCCGTGTACCGGCTCGTCGAGGACACCTGGCTGGACAACTGGTCGGCCGAGAAGTACGTCGGCACGATCTTCCGCGACTCCGGCGAGGCGGCCCTGGTGGACGTCGCCGTGCTGCGGGTGCTGCGCATCATGCACCAGGTCGGCGCCGACGCCCCCGTCTCCGCCTACCTCGCCCACCACGCCTGGCCCGAGGCCGTGCGGGCCGCGCGCGAGGCCCATGTGCGGCTCGCCCAGAGCGACGGCGAGGACCCGGACGCACCGCCGCGCTCCCTCGAAGTGCTGCGGATCATGACCCGCTCGGCCTGAGGTCCGGATCCTGGGCCGGGAGCCGTCGCGGCACCCGGTTGTGGCATCCTGCCTGGATGACCGACCAGTACGTCCTCACGCTCTCCTGTCCGGACAAACAGGGCATCGTGCATGCCGTGTCGAGCTATCTGTTCATCACGGGCTGCAACATCGAGGACAGTCAGCAGTTCGGGGACCGCGACACCGGGCTCTTCTTCATGCGGGTGCACTTCTCGGCGGAGGCCCCGGTCACCGTCGACAAACTGCGCGCCAGCTTCGCGGCGGTCGGCGACTCCTTCCAGATGGACTGGCAGATCCACCGCCCCGAGGAGCGGATGCGGATCGTCCTGATGGTGTCCAGGTTCGGGCACTGCCTCAACGACCTGCTCTTCCGCTCCCGCTCCGGCGCGCTGCCGGTGGAGATCGCGGCGGTCGTCTCCAACCACACCGACTTCGCCGAACTCGTCGCCTCCTACGGGGTGCCCTTCCACCACATCCCGGTCACCAAGGACACCAAGGCCGCGGCCGAGGCGCGCCTGCTGGAGCTGGTGCGCGAGGAGCGGGTCGAACTGGTCGTGCTCGCCCGGTACATGCAGGTCCTCTCGGACGACCTGTGCAAGGAGCTCAGCGGGCGGATCATCAACATCCACCACTCGTTCCTGCCGAGCTTCAAGGGCGCCAAGCCCTACCACCAGGCGCACGCGCGCGGCGTGAAGCTGATCGGCGCGACCGCCCACTACGTGACGGCCGACCTCGACGAGGGGCCGATCATCGAGCAGGAGGTGGAGCGCGTCGGGCACGACGTCACGCCCGACCAGCTCGTCGCGATCGGCCGGGACGTCGAGTGCCAGGCGCTCGCCCGGGCCGTCAAGTGGCATGCGGAGCACCGCATCCTGCTCAACGGCCGCCGCACCGTCGTCTTCGCCTAGACGGGCGGGGCGGCCCTCGCCGGCGCGCCCCGGCGAGGGCGAGGCGGGCTCACCGTCTGCTCGGTGCGTCACAGCGCCGCTCACTGCGTCGCCGTCTGCTCAGTGCGTCACAGTCTGCTCAGTGAGGCGGCCGCGAACAGGACGTCGCTGATGGCCTCGCGGTCGCCGAGCTGGCCGACGGCCGCCTCCTCGGGCGGCACATGGCCGGCCGCCAGTTTGCAGAACTCCACGCCGTCTAGGGCCACATGGGCCACCTCGTGCTCGGGAGAGGCGACGGCGGCCGGCGAGTCCAGCGCGATGTGCCAGTCCCCGCCGCCCGCGCCCTCGATCTCCAGGCGCAGCGAACGCCCGGGGGAGCCCGCCGTGACCAGGCCGCGCGCCGGAGAGGCGAGACCGGCCCGGCGCCGGTCGGCGAGCGCCGCGGGCAGGATGCGGGCCGCCAGGTCGATCATGTCGTGCAGATGGGCGCCGGACGGCGGCTCGTACGGATAGTCCACCGCGTCCGCGATGTCACCCGCGTGGATCCAGCACTCGAAGGCCCGGTCGAGCATCGCGTCCTGCAAGGACAGCGCGAACTCGCCGTAGGGGACGGCCAGTTCGGCGACGCCGCCGCCCGCGAACGACACCGTGCGGATCAGGGTGTGGGACTGCTCGCGCCACGGTTCGCGGACCGTGCGGGTCAGCGGGTACGGACCGGCCCGCCACAGCGCCTCGGTGCGCGCCGTCGGGCCGCCCGCCGCGTCCGCCGCGTCGAGTGGTACCGGCTCGTCGAGACCGAGCGCGGTCGCCACGAGCGCGTCGACCGCCATCAGGTGCCCGATGACCCCGGCGACCGTGGTGCGCCGATCGGCCGGGCGCCGCCCGTCGAACCACTTCAGGCGCACCGGGGCGTGCCACTCGGCGTCCCCGAAGTCGTTGAGCAGCGCGTCGAGCCGGGCGGTCTCGGCGTCGTACGGGGCGGCCCAGGCCGGCACCGGGATGCGGGCCGGGCGCCGCAGCAGGCAGTTCTCCAGGACGCGGGCGCGCAGCATCGGATCCAGGTCGAGGCTGCGCTCGGTCTGGAGCAGGCCCACCGCGTCCCGCAGCCGCAGCGCCTCGTCGGCGCAGGGCGCGCACTCGGTGAGGTGCGCCTCGACGGCGTCGGTCTCCTCGGTGGAGCACGCGGCCAGGGCCCAGGCGCCGAGCAGCGACTTGAGCACGGTGTGCGAGGGCGGCTCGGCGAGCGGCGGGGGCGGGGTCGTGTGCGGATCGGCTTCGGGCACCGTGGCTTCCGGCTCTGCTGACGGCGGTATGGGTTCGGGGTCCGGCGCGCGGAAACGGTTGCCCTCGCGGGGCCCCGGCACGAAGGCGGCGGACCCGTGCGCGAGGTCGTCGCCGGCCGCGCGCGGCGCGGGTATGCGCGGGGTGTTCCCGTCGTCGGGCGCCGGCTCGCCCTGCTCCATGGGCCCGGTCACACGGCCCGTCCGTATCCGGGCGGTGCGGCTCCCTCCGGCGGCCGGATGTTGGCCGAGGAGAGCAGTTGCAGGCCGAGCCGCAGGCGCCGGCGCGCCTCGTCCTCGGTGATGCTGAGGTCGGCCGCGGCCTGCCGGTAGTCACGGCGCTGGAAGTAGGCCAGCTCCAGGGCGGCGCGCAGCGGGGCCGGCATCGACGTCACGATGTAGTCGGCGCGGGCGGCGGCCGAGGCCCGCCGCACCTTCAGCTCCAGCTCCTCGGTGGAGCCGCCGCCGTTCTCCGCGTGCGCGGACGTCTCGTCCTGGCGCAGCCGCTGCACGGCCTGGCGCTGGGTGAGCTTGGCGACCCAGGAGCGCAGGGAGCCCTGCTTGGGGTCGTAGGCGTCCGGGTTCTCCCAGACGTAGCCGAAGACCTCGCGGGTGATGTGGTCGGCCGCCGCCTCGTCGCCGAGCACGCGGTGGGCGAGGCCGTGCACCAGCGAGGCGAACCGGTCGTACAGCTCGCCGAGGGCGGCGGCCTCGCCGCGTGCCAGCCGCTGCTGCATCCGGCGGTCCCACCGCGGTGGTGCGTCCTTCGGCATGGGCTCCCCCACCCTGTCGTTCCCCGTGTGTGCCCCTGTGCGCCCGTCTCTGCGTATCTACGAATGTAATGCGACGGGCTGACAATGCACGGAGGTTTGCACCAAGTGCGCCCCCGAAGGGCCGTCGGATGATAAGGGCGGTGTTTCGCGAGGGTCGGCATGGGCAGCCGCGCAGGATGGGGGCACGGCAGCACAGAGAGGGACCGGTGGCGTGACGCTGAGGGTGGACGAGTCCGAGCAGGGCGCGTGGACGGTGCTGCGGGTGAGCGGTGAGCTGGATCTGGTCACCTCGCCGCACCTGCGGCGCCAGGTGCACGAGGCGGTGGCCGAGGGCCGGCGGGACCTGGTCCTCGACCTGTCGGGGGTGCTGTTCTGCGATTCGAGCGGGGTCGGCGTGCTGATCGCGGCCCGCCGTCTGATGCGTTCCTGCCAGGGCAGGCTGCGCCTGATCCTGCCCGCGCGCGGCGCCCTGGACGGCAGCCATGTCAACAAGGTGCTGGCCGCGCTCGGCGTGCGCCGGCTCTTCGCGGTGTACGGGGACGTGGGTTCGGCCGCCGACGACCTGGCCGAGCCCCTCTCCGCCTAGCGTGCGCCCCCCGGCCCCGCGACGTCCCCCGCGCGGCCCCTCCTCGGCGTAACCCCCTCGCACGGGCCGCGCGAGTCGTACGCTCCCGGCATGGACAGGATGAACAGTCCCGAGAGCGCCGAGTACGAGCGCGAGGTGGCCGCCCGGTTCGCCTCCTTCGACCAGGACGGCAACGGCTGGATCGACCGCGAGGACTTCTCGACCGCGGCCGCCGCCCTGCTCGCCGAGTTCGACACGACCGCCCGCTGCGACAAGGGGCAGGCCCTGTACGGCGGCGCGGAGGCGCTGTGGCAGGGCCTGGCCGGGATCGCGGACGTGGACGGCGACCAGCGGGTGACCCGGCAGGAGTTCGTGGGCGGCGCGCTCAAACGCCTGCGGGACCGCACGAGGGGCTTCACCGAGATCGCCCGCCCGTTCCTGCACGCCGCGTTCGCGGTCGCCGACACCTCCGGCGAGGGCACGCTCTCGCTGCCCGACGCCGAGCGCGCGCTGCGGGCGCTCGGCGTCTCGCCCGGCCTCGCGGCCGACGCCGCCGCGGCCCTCGACCGGGACGCCGACGGCCGCATCACCGAACCGGACGCGCTGGCCGCCTTCGCCGCCTACTTCACGACGATGACATAGCCCCTCGCACGGACCGAGGTACGGTCCGTGCCCGTGCCGTTCAGTGCCAGTTCCAGTCGATCAGGGTCCGCAGGGTGTCCGCGTGGAAGTCGGGGAAGTCCATGGGGACGACGCCCAGATGGGTCCGCTCGGTCAGGCGGGCCCGCAGATAGCTCTGCACGCCGGGCATGATCGCGTCCGCGTTGACCTTGGGCCAGCCGCCGCCCGCGTAACTGGTGAAGTTGATGTAGAGCTGCGCGGAGTCCTGGTCGTAGAAGGCGTTGTCGAACTGCTGGGTCACCTTGGCCGTCTTCTTCGACGGCCAGGACAGGCCCTGGTAGACGTCCTGGAGCTTGATGTACTGGTTGGACAGGAAGTCGTTGTCGCCGCCGGGCCACTGGAGCACCGGCCAGTCGTTGTCGAACTGGGCGATCAGCACGATCTTTCCGCGGGCCTCGCCGAGCGTGGGCACCCGGTCGGTCAGCAGGAAGCGCGAGCGCCAGCCCTTCTGGTCGAGGTACACGTTCAGGACGTTCTTGAAGTTCGCGCCGACGTCGTTGCGGGTCCCGTTCTCCTTCTTCAGCCGCATCAGCAGGACTTCGCCCGGGTGGCTGTCCAGGAAGGCGGCGCTCTGGAGGAGTACGTCGCCGAAGGTCATGCCCTGGTAGAAGGCGGCGTGGTAGATGCCGAACGCGTCGCCGAGATGGCCTTCGAGTCCGTTGGCGCGGATGTCGAAGAACCGCACGCCCTGCTGCAACTGCTGGGTCAGGCCCCAGTTCTGGGTGTGCGACCACTCGGTGCCGTTGTTCGGGTCGGTGCAGCACGAATCGTGGGTGCCGGGGATCGTCATGCGCAACAGGGAGCGGCTGTCGGGCAGCGCCGCCATCCAGTTCGCCGGGTCGGCGCTCGCCGGGCGCACGGCGGCGTGCGCGGTGGCCGGGACGAGCGCGGCGGGGGCGAGCGTGGTCGCGGTGACGGCGGCGGCGCCGAGTATGAGCCGTCTGCGGGAGAGGTCCATCGGTCACGTCCTCGTGGGGTGATGGCGGGTGGGTGGCCCCGGGGTCATGCCCCGCCGAACCGCTCGCGCAACTTGTATTTCAGGACCTTCCGCAGCGCCTCGTTCCTCGGCAGCGCCTCCACCACCTCCAGGCGCTCGGGCAGCTTGTGCACCGAAAGCCCCTGTGCCCGCAGATGGGAGGTGATGTCATCCAGCGTCAACTCCGCTGCCCCCGAAGGCTGTTCGACCACCGCGCACACCAGCTCGCCGCGCTCGGCGTCGGGCAGGCCGATGACGGCGGCGTCACCGACCGCGGGGTGGGTGTGGAGCAGGTCCTCGATCTCCTTGGCGGAGATGTTCTCGCCCTTGCGGATGATGATGTCCTTGATCCGCCCGGTGAGGACGAGGTGCCCGGACTCCTTGAGGTGGCCCACGTCGCCGGTGACGAGGAAGCCGTCGGCGTCGAAGACGGCCTTCGACTGGACGGGGTCGAGATAGCCCCGGCACACCGCCTCGCCGCGCAGCCGCACCTCGCCGTCCACGCCGGGGCCGAGCGGGGTGCCCGACGCGTCGGTGACGCGGATCTCCATGCCGGCCGGCGGGCGGCCCTCGGTGGTCGCCAGGTTCTCGGCGGTGTCGTCCGGGGCGCCCATCGTGATCATCGGCACCTCCGTCATGCCGTAGCCGTGGGTGAGCTGGACGCCCATCTCGCGGACGACCGCGTGATAGAGCTCGGGCGGCTTGGGCGCGCCGCCGCCGGCGAGCAGCCGCAGGGTGGGGACGACCTTCGCGCCGGGCGCCTTGCGCTGCTCGGCCAGGAACATCGAGTAGAACGCGGTCGAGCCGCCGGCCACCGTCACGCCGTGACGCCGGTACTCGGCGAGCGCGTCCGGGAGGGCGAAGTGCTCGAACATCACGGCGGGGAACCCGTAGAGGAGCAGCATGACCGTGTAGTCGGGGCCCGCTATGTGGGCGAAGGGGAACGCCATCGAACCCACGTCGGCCGCGGACAGGTGCAGGGCGTGCGCCAGGCAGGAGCCGCCCGCGATCAGTGAACGGTCGGTGTGCAGCACGCCCTTGGGGTCGGAGGTGGTGCCGGAGGTCCAATAGATCCAGCGCACCGAGGTGCCGTCCCGGGGCGGCGGCGGCAGCAACTCCGGCTCGCCGTCCGGCAGTTCCCCGTACGCCTCGAAAACACCGCGGGCGCCGAGCCGCCGGGCCATCGCGGTGTGGTCGTGACCGCGCCAGGTGCCGGGCACCGCGAAGAACTCGGCCTGGGAGGCGCGCAGCGCGAAGCCCACCTCGCGGTCCCGGTAGAAGGGGATCACGGGCGACTGGACGGCGCCGAGCCGGGCCAGCGCGAACGACAGGACGGCCGTCTCGATGCGGGTCGGCAGCTGCCAGGCGACCACCGTGCCGGGCCGCACCCCCCTCCCGTACAGGCCCGCCGCGACGCGCTCGCAGCGTTCGCGCAGGGCGCCGAAGGTGAGGACGCGGTCGCCCTGGAGGAGGACCGGGCGGTCCGGGGTCAGCTCGGCGCGGCGTTCGATCAGCTCCCAGAGCGTGCGCGAGGAGGCCAGTGCGTGTGGGGTGCCGGTCATGCCGAACCTCCGAACTGACGGGCTGTCAGATATGGCGCAGAGCGTAGGCCCCCGCTCCTTGCTGGTCCAGGGGTGCGCGGCTAGCCTGCCATCTGACGGAGCATCAGATGTGTGGAGGGGACCCATGACCGAACTGCCGCGGATCGTCAGCGTGGACGACCATGTGATCGAGCCGGCCCATCTCTTCGACGTCTGGCTGCCCGCCAAGTACCGCGAGCGCGGCCCCCGGCCGCTCACCGCGGGCATCGGCGAACTGGCGTACGTGGCGGGCAAGTACCGGATCACCATGGACCCCGACGGGCCGCCCGCCGACTGGTGGATCTACGAGGACCTGAAGTTCCCGTACAAGCGCAACATCGCCGCCGTCGGCTTCGACCGGGACGACATGACCCTGGAGGGCATCACCCGCGCCGAGATGCGCCGCGGCTGCTGGGACCCCAAGGCGCGCCTGGACGACATGGACCTCAACCACGTCGAGGCCTCGCTCTGCTTCCCCACCTTCCCGCGCTTTTGCGGCCAGACCTTCGCCGAGGCCCATGACAAGGAGGTCGCGCTCGCCTGTGTACGCGCGTACAACGACTGGATGGTGGAGGAGTGGTGCGGCGACAGCGGGGGCCGGCTCATCCCGCTGTGCATCATCCCGCTGTGGGACATCGACCTCGCCGTCGCCGAGATCCGGCGCAACGCGGCGCGCGGGGTGCGCGCGGTGACGTTCTCCGAGATCCCCACCCACCTCGGCCTGCCGTCCATCCACTCCGGGTACTGGGACCCGTTCTTCGCGGTGTGCCAGGAGACCGGCACCGTCGTCAACATGCACATCGGCAGCAGCTCGCAGATGCCGGCCGCCTCGCCCGACGCGCCGCCGGCCGTCCAGGCGTCGCTGAGCTTCAACAACGCGATGGCCTCGATGATGGACTTCCTGTTCAGCGGCGTCCTCGTCAAGTTCCCCACCCTCAAACTCGCCTACAGCGAGGGCCAGATGGGCTGGATCCCGTACGCCCTCGAGCGGGCCGACGACGTGTGGGAGGAGCACCGGGCCTGGGGCGGGGTGCGCGATCTGATCCCCGAGCCGCCGTCCACGTACTACTACCGGCAGATCTTCTGCTGCTTCTTCCGCGACAAGCACGGGGTGGCGTCCCTCGACGTGGTCGGCCGCGACAACGCCACCTTCGAGACCGACTACCCGCACGTGGACTCGACCTTCCCGCACACCAAGGAGGTCGCGCTCGACCACGTCAAGGGGCTCGACGACGAGACCGTCCACAAACTGATGCGCGGCAACGCCATCCGCATGCTCGGCCTCGACCTCGACCGGGCCCGCTGATGGGCCCGGACCCGCTGGGGGGCCCGGAGCCGCTGACGGGGGAGCGCCGGTGGACCTGACCTACACCGAGGAGGAGGAGGACTTCCGCGCCCGCCTGCGCGCCTGGCTCACCACCGCGCTGCCCCAAGTGCCCCCCAAACCGGATCCGTTGGACTGGACCGCGCGCCGCGCCCACGACACGGCCTGGCAGCGCATGCTGTACGACGCCGGATACGCGGGCCTGCACTGGCCCGAGACGGCCGGAGGCCGGGGGGCCACGCCCACCCAGCACCTCATCTACCTGGAGGAGACCGAACGGGCGGGCGCGCCCTACGTCGGGGCCAACTTCGTCGGACTCCTGCACGCCGGCCCCACCATCGCCGCCGAGGGCACCGCCGCCCAGCGGGAGCGCTGGCTGCCGCCGGTGCTGCGCGGCGACGAGATCTGGTGCCAGGGCTTCAGCGAGCCGGACGCCGGGTCCGACCTCGCGGCGCTGCGCACCCGGGCGGTCCGCGACGGCGACGACTACGTGGTGAGCGGCTCCAAGATCTGGACCTCGCACGCCGAAGTGGCCGACTGGTGCGAGCTGTTGGTGCGCACCGACCCCGGCGCCCCCAAACACCGGGGCATCACCTGGCTGGCCATGCCGATGGACGCGCCCGGCATCACGGTGCGTCCGCTGCGGACCCTGGCCGGGTCGGCCGAGTTCGCCGAGGTGTTCCTCGACGAGGTGCGGATACCGGCCGCCCACCGGGTCGGCGAGGAGAACGACGGCTGGCGGGTCACCATGGTGACGCTGTCCTTCGAACGCGGTACCGCTTTCGTGGGCGAGGTGGTGGCCTGCCGCCGCACCCTCGCCGCACTCGCGGACACCGCGAAGGCGAACGGTAGCTGGGACGACAGCTCGCTGAGGCGTCAACTCGGCCGCCTGAACGCGGAGTTCACGGCGCTGTGGCGGCTCACGCAGTGGAACGTGAGCGAGGCGCAGCGCGCCGGCGGAGTGCCGGGGGTCGGCGGCTCCGTCTTCAAGCTGCGCTATTCGCACGCCCGTCAGGAGCTGTTCGACACCGCGGCCCGCGTACTCGGCCCCGACGCCCTCGACCTGGACCGTGAACCGACCCTGGACCGCCTGTCCTCGCTCGCGTACACCATCGCCGCCGGCACCTCGCAGATCCAGCGGAACATCGTCGCCGAGCGCATCCTCGGCCTGCCCAAGGGGCGCTGATGGACTTCCGACTCACCGACGACCAGCGGGCGTTGCGGGCGGGCATGCGCGACCTGCTCGCGGCACGCTTCGACCGGGACGCGCTGCGCGCCGCCGTCGAGCGGCCCGGGCTCGACCGGGGCCTGTGGCAGGCCCTCGGCAAGGCCGGCTTCTTCGCGCTGCGGCTGCCCGAGGGCGAGGGCGGGGTGGGCCTCGGGCTTCCCGAGGCGGTGCTCGTGTTCGAGGAGGCGGGGCGCGCCCTGCTCCCGGGCCCGCTCGTGGCCACCCACCTGGCGGCCGGCACGGTCGAGGGGGCGGCGGCCGGAGAGACGGTGGTGACCCGTGTGGACGGCCCCCTCGTCAGCTGGCTGGCCGAGGCCGACCACGTCCAGGGGGACGCCTCGAACGCCCGCCCGCTGCGCTCCGTCGACCCCCTGACCCCGCTGCACCGAATCCCGGCGACCCGTACGGCCCACGTCCCCGAGGCCGTGCTGCTGAGCGCCGCCCAGCAGCTCGGCAGCGCGGCCCGCAGCACCGAGCTTGCGGTCCAACACGCCCGGCAGCGCGAGCAGTTCGGGCAGCCGGTGGGGGCCTTCCAGGCGGTCAAGCACCTGTGCGCCGACCTCCTCGTACGGACCGAGGTGGCGCGCGCCGCGGTCTACGCGGCGGCCGTCACGGCCGACCCGGTGGAGATCGCCGGGGCCAAACTGCTCGCCGACGAGGCGGCCGTGCGCGGCGCTCGCGACTGCCTCCAGGTGCACGGCGGGATGGGGTTCACCTGGGAGGCCGATGTGCACCTGCACCTCAAGCGGGCCTGGGTGCGGGCCGAGCAGTGGCAGTCGGCGGACCAGGCGGCCGAGGCGCTCGCCGCGGCGCTCTAGGCGCGGGGGCCCTGGGCGTGGCGGCGGCCGGATGCGGAGGGCGGACGGTCACGGTGCGTCGACATCGGCGGCCCGGCGCAGTCGTCACGAGCCGGAGTCGGCGGCGCTCTCCGGTACTCTCCGTGGGATGCGAGTGGTGGCGTTGCGCGGCTCTCCCGGTGTTGCCAGTACGGCGGCTCCGGGGCCCGGGACGCACACGGCTCGCCCCGCACGGAGGCGTCGTACGCGCTCCCGTTCGGTTTCTCGCAGGATGAGCCGCACAGTATGCACCACGCATACTCCTTCGCGCTGGAATATGCCCGAAGCGCTTGTTGCGGTGACTGTACGTCAACCATGCTGTCTCCCACGGAAATCACGTTCCGTGACCCCGATGGTGGTCCCTGTGAGGCGCGAGGCGATGTGTCCGCCGGTTCGGATGGTGTGAACGGTGCAGGTGCTTCAGGTGCAGTTGGAGGTCGGTCCGGATCCCGCGGAGGTGGGCCGGGCCCGGAAGTGGGCGCGCTCGCGGCTGGCGGGCTGCGGCATAGGGCTCGACGAGCCGGTCGCCGAGACGTTGATCCTGCTGATCTCGGAGCTCGTCACCAACGCCGTGGTGCACACGGGCTGTCCGGCGGTGCTGCGGATGCTGCTCGGCCCGGCCGAGGGCGGCACCGTACGCGTCGAGGTGGCCGATCGCAGCTGCTGTCCGCCCAGACCCCGGCACGCGCAGGGGGACGACACCAACGGGCGCGGGCTCGAACTCGTCGACGGCCTCGCCGACCGCTGGGGCTGGCGGGCCGAGGGCGTGGGCAAGTCCATCTGGTGCGAGGTGGATCGCGGCGCGCCCGGAGCGGCCTGTCCGTCGGAGTTCTCGGAGCTTGCGGGGCACTCGGGGCTCAAGGAGTCCTTGGGGCGCACGGACGGGGCGTACGGGAACGGGGTCTATGAACCCCCGCGCGCCGTCACAAATCCGGCATAACGCCCATACTGCCCAGTGGGTGTTGACGCCCGGTGTCGAGCTGATCACCCTGGGACGAGCGATTCGTCGCGAGGGGACGCCGAGGAACTGCACGCCTCGGCGAGTGCGGGTCGCGGCACGGCGCCGGCTCGATCAGGGCGAGGCCCCTCTCAGGGCACCCGAGGGGCAGAGCCGGCACGTCGATGCCGGGTGGCGGTGGCGGTGGCGCGCTCGGGGCGCGCACACGGCGCCGCCACCCGTGAACCTTGGGGTGTGCGCGGCGCCGCAACCGGTGAACCTCGGGGTGTGCGCGGCGTCGCAACCGGTGAACCTCGGGGCGTGCGACGCCGCCGATGAACTACAGGGCGGGCACAGGAACTACAGGGCGGGCACAGGGCGACGCCGCCCCTGGGGCGGTCCTACAGAACGGCCACCGGGGCCACCGGAGTCCCGGTCGCCCCGACGAACGGCTCGGGCATGGCGCTCAGCCAGAACGCGTACCGCGACTCCTCGGCGCAGGCGGTGGAGAGCTCCTCCAGGTTCCAGTTCTGGCCCTGGAGCATCCCCATCTCCACCAGGTGCAGGGCGTGCACGGGCAGCCAGAGGTCCTCGATCTCGGGCGGGAAGATCTCGAAGGTGAGGGTGTCGTTGGCGACCGCCGCGACGTCCCGCGCGTGGAACCATTCCGGCGTACGCACCGAGAGCCCGGGCGACGGATAGCCGTAGCCGTGCCGGTCCCCGGCGAGGTACGCCCGGATCTGCCCGGTCCGTACGAGCACGACGTCCCCGGCGCGCACGGTGACCCCCGCGAACTCCTCCGCCTCGGCCAGGTCCTCCGGGGTGACCGCGTGGCCCCCGTCGAGACGGTCGAGCCCCTTGGCGCGGGCGACGTCGAGGAGCACCCCGCGCGAGACGACGTGGCCGGGCTTGTCGATGCCGCTGAACTCGGCTCCCCCGTGCGCGGTGACGGTGGCGGCGGGCCGGCCGTTGTAGATCTTCCCCGAGTGCGAGACATGGGTCAGCGCGTCCCAGTGCGTGGCCGCCTGGAGCCCGAAGGTCACCGTGTCGTCGCTGCACGCGACGGTGCCGGGGCCGAAGAGCTCCTGATTGATCTGGACCATGGTGTGCAGCGGGTTGATCCGCCCGGGGATGACGCCGGTCTGCACGCCGTCCTGCCGGAGCGGCACCGCGAGGGGGACGCGTCGACCGGTGCGGATGTGGCCGGCCGCCTGCCTGACCACCTCGTCGGTGACGAGATTGAGGGTGCCCCGCTCGTCGTCGGCCCCCCAACGGCCCCAGTTGTTCACGCGTTTGGCGATTTCATGGAACTCGGGCGGCAGTGACATACCCGTCCCTCCCGGGGGCTTGTGGTGAAGCATCTGACGGGTCATAGAATCTAACGGTCCGTCAGAAACCGCGGGAAGGGGCCGGGCGTGGGGAACTTCTTGGCAGGCAAGGTCATCGCCGTGACGGGGGCCGGCCGGGGCATCGGCCGCGCCGTCGCACTCGCCGCCGCCGCCGAGGGGGCGCGGGTCGTCGTCAACGACTACGGCGTCTCCATCGAGGGCGGCGAACCGAGCAGCGAGATCGCCGACGGGGTCGTGAAGGAGATCGTCGCGGCGGGCGGCGAGGCGGTGGCGGTCGCCGACGACATCTCGACGATGGCGGGCGGGCAGCGCGTCGTGGACACCGCGCTCACCCGGTACGGACGGATCGACGGGGTGGTGTGCGTCGCGGGGATCCTGCGCGAACGGATGCTGTTCAACATGTCCGAACAGGAGTGGGACCCGGTGGTCGCCACGCACCTCAAGGGCACCTTCACGGTGTTCCGGGCGGCCTCGGCGGTGATGCGCAAGCAGGGCTCGGGCACGCTGATCGGCTTCACCAGCGGCAACCACCAGGGGAGCGTGGCGCAGGCCAACTACAGCGCGGCGAAGGGGGGCGTCATCTCCCTGGTGCGCAGCGCCGCGCTCGGGCTGCACAAGTACGGGGTGACGGCGAACGCGGTCGCGCCGGTCGCCCGTACCCGGATGTCGGCGAACGTGCCCATGGAGCTGAAGGAGATCGGCTCGCCCGAGGACGTGGCGGCGCTGGTGGTGTACCTGCTCTCTTCGCGCGCGCGGGACGAGGGGATCACCGGGCAGGTGTACACGATCGCCGGGCCGAAGATCGCGGTGTGGGCGCAGCCGCGGGAGCTTCGGGCGGGGTATGCGGAGGGGGGGTGGACGGCTGAGCGGATCGCGGAGTTTCTGCCGGGGACGGTCGGGGTCGACCCCATGCCCCTGCTGGCCCAGCTCGACGCCATGGCCCAGGCGGCCGCCACCAACACCCGCCCCAACACCTGACCCCCTGGGGGTTGCCCCAGACCCCGGGGGGTTCGCCCACCCACCCGCCCGTGCAGGGGGTTGAAGGGTTCAGCCCCCTGGGGCTCCGCCCCAGACCCCCCGAGGGGCTCCGCCCCTCGAACCCCGCCGGGGGCTGCGCCCCCGGACCCCCCTTTCGCACCTGAACGGCGCTCGTCCTCAATCGCCGGACGGGCTAAGGATGCGCATGCCGGCCCGCACCGGCGCAGTTAGGGGCGCGGGGAACTGCGCGACCAGCCACGCACGGTCCGCAGACGACCGGGGGGTTAGGGGCGCGGGGAACTGCGCAAACCCCGGGCACCCAGCACCCCCAGGGGCGCGGGGAACTGCGCGAGAAGCGAGCACGGTCCGCACATGACCGGGGGTTAGGGGCGCGGGGAACTGCGCAAACCCCGGGCACCCAGCACCCCCAGGGGCGCGAGGAACTGCGCGAGAAGCGAGCACGGTCCGCACACGACCAGGGGGTTAGGGGCGCGGGGAACTGCGCAAACCCCGGGCACCCCAGCACCCGGAGGCACCCCATGGACTTCCACCCCACCCCCCAAGACACCCCCTTCCGCACAGCAGCCAGAACCTGGCTAACCCACCACCTCCCCCCACCCCCCGCCACACCCCCCCAACCCCGCCTCTGGGAACGCCAGTTGGGCCAGGGCGGATGGATCGGGATCGGGTGGGGGGCGGGGGGATACGGCAACCGCGTGGCCACCCTGACCCAGCAGGTCGTCTGGGCCGAGGAGTACGCCCGGGCGGGCGCCCCCGCCCGAACGGGCCACATCGGCGAGAACCTCCTCGCCCCCACCCTCCTCGCCCACGGCACCCCCGCCCAGAAGGCCCGCTTCCTTCCCCCCATCGCCCGGGGCGAGGAACTGTGGTGCCAGGGCTACAGCGAACCCGGAGCCGGCTCCGACCTCGCCGGCATCCGTACCGCCGCCCGCCGCGACGGCGACACGTACCGCGTCACCGGGCAGAAGATCTGGACCTCGCTGGCCCACGAGGCCGACTGGTGCTTCGTGCTGGCCCGCACCGAGGAGGGCTCGCGGCGCCACCACGGGCTGTCCTTCCTCCTCGTGCCGATGGACCAGCCCGGCAGGATCGAGGTGCGTCCGATCCGGCAGCTGACGGGGACGAGCGAGTTCAACGAGGTGTTCTTCGACGGTGCCGAGGCCCGCGCCGAGCACCTCGTGGGCGGTGAGGGGAACGGCTGGCAGGTCGCCATGAGTCTGCTGGCCCTGGAGCGCGGGGTGTCCACACTCGCCCAACAGGTGGGATTCGTCGCCGAGTTGGAGGCGGTGATCCGGGTCGCGCTCGATACCGCCCGAGGTGGCGAGGCCGGCCGCGGCGGCGGCTCCCCTAACGTACAGCTCGACCCCCACATCCGCGGCCAACTCGCCACCCTTTGGGCCGAGTTGAAGGTCATGAGCTGGAACGCCCTGCGCACCCTGGCGGGGGCGGGGGACGCCGGCGCGCCCAGCGTGGCGAAGCTGCTTTGGGGTGGCTGGCACCAGCGGCTCGGGGAGCTGGCCATGGCCGTACGGGGCGCCGCCGCCACCGTCGGACCGTACGACTGGGACGAGGAGCGGCCCTACCCGCTCGACCCGCTCCAGCACCTGTTCCTGTTCTCCAGGGCCGACACGATCTACGGCGGCTCGGACGAGATCCAGCGCACCATCATCGCCGAGCGCGTGCTCGGCCTGCCGAGGGAGGTCCGTGTTCCGTGAGAGGTGTCCTGTTCGACGGGAAGCAGAGCCAGGTCGTCGATGACCTGGAGGTACGGGGACCGGGGCCGGGGGAGGTGCTCGTGGCCATAGCGGCGGCGGGGCTGTGCCACTCGGACCTGTCGGTCATCGACGGCACGATCCCCTTCCCCGTGCCGGTGGTCCTCGGGCACGAGGGCGCGGGCGTGGTGGAGGCGGTCGGCCCGGGCGTGGGGCACGTGGCGCCGGGGGACCACGTCGCGCTGTCCACGCTGGCGGGGTGCGGGGCGTGCGGGGAGTGCGACCGGGGGAGGCCGACGATGTGCCGCAAGGCGATCGGCATGCCGGGCCGCCCGTTCTCGCGGGGCGGCGCCCCGCTCTATCAGTTCGCCTCGAACTCGGCGTTCGCGGAGCGCACCCTGGTCAAGGCCGTCCAGGCGGTGAAGATCCCCGAGGACGTGCCGCTGACGTCGGCGGCGCTCATCGGATGCGGGGTGCTGACCGGTGTCGGCGCCGTACTGAACCGGGCGAAGGTCGACATCGGCGACACCGTGGTGGTGATCGGCACCGGAGGGATCGGGCTCAACGTCATCCAGGGTGCGCGGATCGCGGGGGCGTCGGTGATCGTCGCCGTCGACAACAACCCGGCGAAGGAGCCGCTGGCCCGCCACTTCGGGGCGACCCACTTCCTGCCGTCGGCGGAGGGCGTCCGCGAGGTCCTGCCCGACGGCGCCGACCACGCCTTCGAGTGCGTGGGCCACCCCGGCCTGGTCCGGACCGCGATCGACCTCCTGGACCGCCACGGCCAGGCGGTCCTGCTCGGCATGACGGCCCCCACGGTGGAGGCGTCCTTCCTGCCCGCCGCCCTGTTCCTCGACAAGTCCATCCTGGGCTGCCGCTACGGGAGTTCACGCCCCCAGCGCGACATCCCCCGCTACGCCGAGCTGTACCGCAGCGGCGCCCTGCTCCTGGACGAACTGGTCACCCGCACCTACCCCGTAGAAGACTTCGCCAAGGCAGCCGACGACCTCCATGAGGGCCGCGTGGCCCGAGGAGTACTCACCTTCTAGCCCGGGCGGTTCCGGGCCGTTCCGGGGCCGGCGCCGGACCGCACGCGGTTTGCCGGACGGCCCTACCCCGTGGCCCCCGCCCGGAACGCGCGGCGGTAGGTGGTCGGGGGGACGCCCAGGGCCGACTGGAGGTGTTGGCGCAGGGAGGTCGCCGTGCCGAAGCCTGCGGCTCGGGCTATCGCGTCCACCGAGAGGTCGGTGGATTCGAGGAGGTGGCGGGCGTGTTCCACGCGTTGCTGGGTCAGCCACTGGCCGGGGCTCACGCCCACCTCCTCGCGGAAGCGGCGGGTGAAGGTGCGTACCGACATCGCCTCCTGTTCGGCGAGGTCGCGCAGCTGGATCGGCTCGTGCAGGCGGCCCAGCGCCCAGGCCCGCGCGGTGGTGGTGCTCGCCAACTGCGGCTCGGGAACGGGGCGTTGGATGAACTGGGACTGGCCGCCGGGCCGGTGCGGGGGCACGACCGTGCGCCGGGCCACGTCGTTGGCGACGGCCGAGCCGTGGTCGCGGCGCACGATGTGCAGGCACAGGTCGATCCCGGCGGCCACCCCGGCCGAGGTCAGTACGTCCCCGTCGTCGATGAACAGCACCTCCGGATCCACCCGGACGCGGGGGAAGAGCCGCTGGAAGTGTTCGGCCGAGGCCCAGTGCGTGGCGGCCGGGCGCCCGTCCAGGAGGCCCGCCGCCGCCAGGACGTAGCCGCCGGTGCAGATGGACACCATGCGGGTGCCGGGGCGTACGAGGGCGAGGGCGGTGGCGAGTTCGGGGGTGAGCACGCCCTCCTCGAAAACGGGGCCGAGTTCGTACGAGGCCGGGACCACCACGGTGTCGGCGGTGGCGAGCGCCTCGGGGCCGTTCTCGACCAGGACCGCGAAGTCGGCGTCGGTGCGCACCGGCCCCGGCGCGCGGACCGAGCAGGTCACCACCTCGTACAGCGGCCCGCCCTCCGCGTCCGCCGCGCGCCCGAAGATGCGCTGGGGGATGCCGAGTTCGAAGGGGAGCAGCCCGTCCAGCGCGAGCACCACCACCCGGTGCGGGCCCCGCACCCGTGCCCGTCCTGGCTCCGTGGCCATCGCGTCCTCCGTCCCGCCCACCGATAAGGGGTGGTGGTATAGACCACCGCCTGGTACACCTGCCGTCTTGTGACGGACAAGTCTGCGATCGGCCAGGACATTCCCCAAGTCGGATCCCCGCGTCCCGGCGCCCCGCCCCCGGCGGGGCCTCCCGGGCCGGACCTGGCGCGCGCCTCCCTCTGGAACCACGACTTCCGGCTCTTCTTCACCGCCCGCACGGTCGCCCTGTTCGGCGACGGCATGGTTCCGGTCGCGCTCACCGCCGGACTGCTCGGCGCCGGGCGTCCCGCCTCCTCGGTCGGCTACGCGCTGGGCGCCTGGATGGGGCCGCTCGCCGCGTTCGTCCTGTTCGGCGGGGTCCTCGCGGACCGGTTCACACCGCGCCGGATGATGGTCGTCGCGGACGGGCTGCGGCTCGTGGGCGCGAGCGTGCTCGCCGTGTCGTTCCTGGTGATCGAGGGCGGGCCGCCGCTGTGGGAGGTGTACGCCCTGAGCGCCGTCTCCGGCATCGGGGCCGCGCTCTTCCAGCCCGGCGTCGCCTCGACCGTGCCCCGCATCTCGGCCGACGTGCAGCGCGCCAACGCCGTGCTCGGCGTCTCCGAGGCGCTGATGGGCATGGCAGGGCCCGCCTTCGCCGGCGTCGTCGCCGGGTTCTGGGGCGCGGGCGCGGTGTTCGCCGCGAACGCGTCCACCTTCGGCGTCAGCGGGGTCTGCCTCTTCCTGCTCAAGCTGGGCTCCGCCGCCGGGGACGACGCGGTGACGCGCGGCGGCTTCTTCGCCGAACTCGCGGGCGGCTGGCGGGAGTTCAAGGCGCGCAGCTGGCTGTGGGGCGTCATCGTCATCTGGACCGTGTACGGCCTGACCGTGCTCGGCCCCGCCACCCCGCTCACCGCCGTCCTGGTGACCGACGGCCACGGGGCCGGGGCGTACGGGGCGCTCATGGCCGTCAACGGCGCGGGCAGCGTCGCGGGCGGGCTCCTCGCGCTGCGGCTGCGGCCGTCCCGCCCCCTCGCGGCGGGCGCCTGCGCGCTGCTCGGGGTGTCCGTCGCGCTGCTTTCGCTGGGACTCGACCTGCCCCTGCCGGCTCTGGGGGCAGGGCAGTTCGCGATCGGCGGGGCCTTCGCGTTCTGGCTGGTCATGTGGTCCACGACCGTCCAGACCCACATCCCGCCGGAGGCCCTGAACCGCCTGCACGCCTACGACGTGGCCGGCTCCCTGCTGATGCTCGCGGCCGGCCGTGCGCTGGCCGGCCCGGTGGCGGAGGCGATCGGCGCGGAGCGGGTGCTGCTGGTAGGGGCGGGGCTCAATGTGCTGGTGGTGGGGGTTCTGCTGAGCGTTCCGGCGATCAGCCGGTTGCGGAGGGTGTGAGGGGGTTGGTCTGTGCGTGGATGAGCGAGTGCGTGGGTGAGTGGTGAGTGATGGGTGAGTGGGTTGGTGGGCTGGGCGGTTGCGGGTGGACGCGGGTGGACGCGGGCGGGGGCTCGGAGGCCGAAGGCTGAGGGGGGCGTCCGGTGGCCCGATCCCTGCGAAGCATGACCCTCGGGCCACTCGTACGAGAGATGTCGTACGACCACTCTTGCTGACGTGACCCAGACAACCCACCGCCCCGAGACCGGGCCCGCGCCGCGGCGCACGGCCGAACCCAGGATCCACCGCGCGTGGTTCGTCGCGGCCGTCGCCTTCGTCACGATCATCGGGGCGGCGGCCTTCCGCTCGCTGCCCGGGCTGCTGATCGACCCGTTGCACGACGAGTTCCACTGGTCGCGCGGCACCATCGGGGCCGCGGTCTCGGTGAACCTCGCGCTCTACGGCCTGACCGCGCCCTTCGCGGCCGCCCTGATGGACCGCTTCGGCATCCGCAAGGTGGTGGCCGTCGCCCTGAGCGTGATCGCGGTGGGGTCCGGCCTCACCGTCTTCATGCACGCGGCCTGGCAACTGATGCTCTACTGGGGCCTGTTGGTGGGTCTTGGCAGTGGGTCGATGGCGCTCGCGTTCGCGGCGACGGTCACCAATCGCTGGTTCGCCGAGCGTCGGGGCCTGGTCACCGGCGTCCTGACCGCCGCGTCCGCCTCCGGGCAGCTGATCTTCCTGCCGCTGCTCTCGTGGATGGTGGAGTCCCACGGGTGGCGGCCGGCGGCGATCACCGTGGCGCTGGCCGCGTTGGCCGTCGTCCCGTTCGTGTGGCTGCTCCTGCGCGACCACCCGGCGGACGTGGGCCTCTCCCCGTACGGCGCCCGCTCCTTCGTGCCCAAGCCCGCGCCCGTCACCGGCGCGGCCCGGCGCACGCTCACCGTCCTGGTGCGGGCCGCCCGTACGGGACCGTTCTGGCTGCTCGCAGGCACCTTCGCGATCTGCGGCGCGTCCACGAACGGGCTCGTCCAGACGCACTTCGTGCCGGCCGCGCACGACCACGGCATGCCGGTGACGGCCGCGGCCGGGCTGCTCGCGGTCATCGGTGTTTTCGACGTGGCCGGCACGATCTTCTCCGGCTGGCTCACCGACCGCTTCGAATCGCGGCGGCTGCTCGCCACGTACTACGCGCTGCGGGGGATCTCGCTGCTCTTCCTGCCGATGCTGCTCGCGCCGGCCGTGCACCCTCCGATGATCTTCTTCATCGTCTTCTACGGGCTCGACTGGGTGGCCACGGTGCCGCCGACGATCGCGCTGTGCCGGCAGCACTACGGGGAGGACAGCGCGATCGTCTTCGGCTGGGTGCTGGCGTCGCACCAGGTGGGGGCGGCGGTGGTGGCCTTCTTGGGTGGGGTGGCGCGGGATGTGTTCGGAAGTTACGACGTGGTCTGGTACGGGGCTGGGGGGTTGTGCGCCGGGGCCGCGCTCATGGCCCTGGTCATGCGCCGCGGCCCCGCCCTCCCGGCCTAGCCCCCAGGCGGGGGCCCTTGCGCGCCCCGCGCCCCCGGGCCGCCGCCGAGCCGTCCGCGCAGTTCCCCGCGCCCCTGGACCCGCTTGCGCGTGCGGACCGTGCCCGCGTCTTGCGCAGTTCCCCGCGCCCCTGAAACCCGCTTACGTCCGCAGGCCGTGTGTGGCTGGTCGCGCAGTTCCCCGCGCCCCTGACGGGCCTGGTGCCGGCCCGCACGTGTGTCCCAGCCTGCCTCGCGCAGTTCCCCGCGCCCCTAAAACCCGCTTACGTCCGCAGGCCGTGTGTGGCTGGTCGCGCAGTTCCCCGCGCCCCTGACGGGACCGGTGCCGGTCGGCATGTGTGTTGCGGGGGCTGGGGGCGGCTCGGGGTGCCGGGGCGTCTGGGGAGGAGGCACCCCCAGGGGCGCGGGGAACTGCGCGAGAAGCGAGCACGGTCCGCAGGTGAGAGGGGGTTTAGGGGCGCGGGGAACTGCGCGAGAAGCGAGCACGGTCCGCACGTGACCGATGGTCTCGGGGCGCGGGGAACTGCGCGGGCGGCCCGGGTCAGGGGGTGAAGGTGCCGAAGCGGCCCTGGTGGAAGAGGAGGGGCGGGGCGTCAGAGGCCGCGCCGAGCGCCTCGACCCGGCCCACCACGATCAAGTGATCCCCACCCGTATGCACCGCATGGATGCGGCAATCCACCCAAGCCGCCACCCCCACAAGCCGGGGCGCCCCCGTCACGGGCGCCCCGTCATACCCCACCCCCGCGAACTTGTCCGCGCCGCTCACCGCGAACCCCCGGCACAGCGCCCCCTGGTCCGCCCCCAGGACGTTCACGCAGAACACGCCCGCCCGGGCGATCCGCGGCCAGGTCGTCGACGTGCGCGCCACCATCAAGGCGACCAGCGGCGGGTCCAGGGAGAGGGAGGCGAAGGACTGGCAGGCGAAGCCGGTGGGGCCGGCGGCGTCCTCGGCGGTGATGACGGTGACCCCGCTCGCGAACGCCCCCAGCACCCGGCGGAACTCGCCCGGATCGACCGGCGCCCGCTCGTCGTCCCGTACGGCCCGCAGGTCCGGCCGGGGCAGGAACTCGACGGGCTCGGCTGCCGTGGCGGCGCCGACGGACCTGAGGTATCGGACGACGGTGGCCGCCATCCCTGCGTGTCCCATCACCCTTTCATTGAAACTGACGGTGCGTCAGATGGGAAGACGAGGAAGGGCGCGAAGGCAAGGCGGGTCACAGCCCCCGGTACTTGGGGGTGCGGCGTTCCACGAAGGCCGCCACCCCCTCGTTCGCGTCCAGGGTCGTCATGTTGATCTCCTGCGCCCAGGCCTCCGCCGCCAGGGCGGACTCGCGGTCGCCGTCCAGGGAGGCGTTGACCAGGTGCTTGGTGAGGGCCAGCGCGCGGGTCGGCGCGGCGGCCAGGCGCTCGGCCCACTCCTTCGCGGTGGCGGCGAGTTCGGCGTCGGCCACCACCCGGTTGACCAGACCCATGCGGTGCGCGCCGGCCGCGTCCAGCGCGTCACCGAAGAACATCAGCTCCTTCGCCCGCTGCGGCCCGACCAGGCGCGTCAGCAGATAGGCGCCGCCGCCGTCCGGCACGAGGCCGCGGCGTACGAACACCTCGATGAAACGGGCCGATTCGGCGGCCAGGACCAGGTCGCAGGCGAGCGCGAGATGGACGCCGAGGCCGGCCGCGGTGCCGTTGACCGCCGCGAGCACGGGCTTCTCGCAGTCGAGTACGGCGGTGACCAGGCGCTGGGCACCCCGCCGGATCGTGCGGGCGACGTCCCCCGCGACGCGCTCGCCACCGGACGCGGGGGCGCCGCGCAGATCGGCGCCCGCGCAGAAGCCCCGGCCGGTGCCGGTGATCACGACGGCGCGTACGGCGGGGTCGGCGGAGGCCGCGTCGAGCAGCGCGATGACGCGTTCGCGCTGGTCCCAGGTGACGGCGTTCATGGCCTCCGGCCGGTTGAGCGTGATCCACGAGACGCCGTTGTCAGTGGTGTGCCGTATCAAGGAGTCCAGGGGATCGGACGTGGTCGAGGGGTCCAAGGGGGCTCCAGGGCGGGACGGGGCGCGGCAGGGGATGTGACGCGCGGGGCGGGGGAGTGGGCGTGGCGCGCGGGGCGGAGGAGGGGGTTGGCGCAGATGGCGGGGGAGGGGACGTGACGGCGGGGTCAGCGGCAGATGGCGAGGGCGTCGAGGGCCACGGCGCCCTGCCCGCGGGGCAGCACCATGATCGGGTTGATGTCCAACTCGGCCAGCTCGCCGCCCAGTTCGAGGGCCATGCGCTGGACGCGCAGGACGACTTCGACGAGCGCGTCCACGTCCAGCGGCGGCCCGCCGCGTACGCCGTCGAGCAGCGCCCGCCCCCGCAGCTCCCCGAGCATGTCCCGCGCCTGCTCCTCGCCGAACGGCGGTACGCGGACGGCCGAGTCGCCCAGCACCTCCACCAGGACACCGCCGAGCCCGACGGTCACGGTGGGTCCGAACAGCGCGTCGTGCGCGACGCCGACCACCATCTCGACGCCGCGCTCGACCATCTGGCAGACCAGGACGCCATCGAGGTCGACCCCCTCGTAGCGGGCGATGTCGGTCAGTTCGCGGTAGGCGTCCCTGATCTGGCTCGCCGAGGTCAACCCGACCTTGACCAGGCCGAGTTCGGTCTTGTGGGCGAGGCGTGCGCCGGAGGCCTTCATGACGACGGGGTAGCCGACGAGGCCGGCCGCGCGCACGGCCGCCGCCGCGCTGGTGACCAGCTGCTCGCGCGGCACCCGGATCCCGTACGCCCGCAGGAGCTGCTTGGCGGCGTGTTCGCTGAGCTGCTGGCCGGGGCGCATCAGGGCCTGCGCCTTGCGGAAGGACGGGGACGGCACGCGCGGCGCCTCGTCGAAGGGCGAGCGGTAGCCGGTGGTGAAGCGGTGGTGGGAGAGATGGGCCCGTACGGCGCCGATGCAGTTGGCGAACGTACGGAACGTGGCGACGCGGGCCGAGCCGAGCAGCGTCTCGCGGTAGGCGGCCTCGGTGCCGAGCGGCGAGCCCCACACCACGCACACCAGCTTGTCCGTCTGCTCCGCCGCGTCCACCAGGTCCTGCGCCAGTTTGTCGCTCATCGGCGGGAAGGGGCCGGTGATCGGGCAGATCAGTACGCCGACGGACGGGTCGGCCAGGATCGCGTCGATGATCTTGCGACCGCGCCAGTCGCCGACGGGGTGGCCCCCGTTGTCGACCGGGTTGGCGACGCTCAGGTACGGCGGTATCCACTCGTGCAGCTCGGCCTGCTTGGCGGGGGAGAGGGTCGGCAGGTGCAGCCCCGCGGCGGTGGCGAGGTCGGAGAAGTGCGCCCCGGTGCCGCCGGAGATCGAATACACCACGACCCCGTCGGCGCGCGGCGCGCGGGCGCGCGCCAACAGGGCTGCGGTGTCCTGGAGTTGGTCGAGGCCGTCCACGCGGATCACGCCGTACTGACGCATGGCGGCGTCCACGACGTCGTCGGCGCCGGTCAGTTTGCCGGTGTGCGAGGCGGCCATGCGCGCGCCCGCCTCGGTGCGGCCGACCTTGACGGCCACCACCGGCACACCGGCCCGGGCCGCGCGGTCGGCGGCGAGCAGGAAGGACCGCCCGTCCTTGAGCCCCTCGACGTAGCAGGCGATGGCGCCGACCTCGGGGCGCTCGGCGAAGTAGGAGATGAAGTCGGCGGTCTCCAGGTCGGCCTCGTTGCCGGTGGGCGCCCAGTGCGAGAGCCGCACGCCGAGTTCCTGGAGGGTGAACACGGGGCGGCCCTGGTGGCCGGACTGGGTGATGAGTGCGATGGCGGGCCCGTCGAGGTCGTCCCGGAAGCGCTCGAAGGCGTTCAGATTGGTGTTGGGCCCCAGCAGTCGGAGCCCGGAGCGCTTGACGGCGGCGGCGAGCCGTTCCTGGGCGGCGGCGCCCTGCTCGCCCGTCTCGGCGAACCCGGAGGCGAAGGCGACCGCGAACTTCACCTTGGCCTCGGCGAGTTCCTCGATGACGGGGAGCGGGTCGCCGACGAGCAGCACCGCGAGGTCGACCTGTTCCGGCAGCTCGGACACGGAGGCCGCGCAGGGCAGCCCGAACACGGTCGTACGGGTGGGGTGCACGGGGTGCAGGCGGGCGCCGACCCGCTGGGCCCAGTCGACGAGTTGACGGGTGATCCCGGTGTTGGGGCGGCCCGCGGCGTCGGACGCGCCGATGACGGCGACGGACTCCGGGCGGAAGAACCGGTCCAGGTCGGGTACGTCGGCGTAGAGGGGGCGGCCGCTGACGTCCAGGTCGCCCTCGCCCGCGGCTCGGCCGTGGACGGCGTGGGGGGCGGGCTGCTCGCCGCAGGCGACCACCCGCGCTCGGAAGTCGGTCGTGAGGGTGCCGTGAGTCGATCCAAGCATCGTTCCGCCCGCTCCTGGTCGTTGGCCAACATGACTGAGCCGTGCCGGTCGTAACTGACGCATAGTCAGATTACAGACCTGACGGGCTGTCAGGAACGGGTTTGCGGGCAAAGCCTGGGGGTTGGGGGTGTGGGGGGTGCGGGGTGCGCTGGGTTGGCCTCCCCCGGGGTGGGGGCGGCCCAAACCCCTCGGCCGCCCTTTGGCGCGGTCCCCCGCAACTATGGCCGGTGCTGCCCTGCTGGGGCTCCGCCCCGGGCCCCCGGGGGGGGGGCTTGCCCACCCGCCCGCCCGTGACGGGGGTTGGATAGGCCTGGCTCCCTGGGGCTCCGCCCCAGACCCCGAGGGGTTTGCCCACCCGCCCGCCCGTGCAGCGGGTTGGATAGGCCCGGCCCCTGGGGCTGCGCCCCAGACCCGCTGAGGGGCTCCGCCCCTCGGACCCCGGCGGGTTTGCCCACCCGCCCGCCCGTGCAGGGGGTTGGATGGGCCCGGCCCCTGGGGCTGCGCCCCAGCCCCGCTGAGGGGCTCCGCCCCTCGGACCCCGGCGGGGCTTCGCCCCTGCACCCCTTTCGGGGGCTGCGCCCCCGGACCCCCCTTCGCACCTGAACGGCGCTCGTCCTCAATCGCCGGACGGGCTGAGGATGCGCATGCTGGCCCGCACCGGTGCAGTTAGGGGCGCGGGGAACTGCGCGAGGAGCGACCACGGCCCGCAGATGACCGGGGGTTGAGGGGTGCGGGGAACTGCGCGAACCCCGGGCACGCCCAGCACCGTCAGAGGCGCGGGGAACTGCGCGAGAAGCGAGCACGGTCCGCAGATGACCGGGGGTGAGGGGCGCGGGGAACTGCGCGAACCCCGGGTGCCGCCGGGGGTGCGGGCAACCCAGGGCGGAGCGGGCCCGGGCGCGCCGGGGGTGGTCAGGGCCGCAGGGTTCTGGCGATTTTTTTGGCGTCGCGGGCCAGTTCGCGCAGCATCCCGCTGATGGGGTTCGTAAAGCCCGTGAAGTACAACCCCGGCACCGCCGCACGGGGCCGCCGGGGCCGCCCCCGCCCGTCCAGCACCCCCAGATGCCCCACGAGGCCGTCGAGGCCGCGCCGGTATCCGGTCGCCGCGATCACCACCTCCGGCGCGATCCTCGTCCCGTCCGCGAGGACGACCTTGCCGTCGTCGAACGACTCGACCGCCGCGACCGGCTGCACCCGCCCGCCCCGCACCGCGTCGATCAGGCCCACGTCCTGCACCGGGATCGCCCCTTCGCGCACCCGTGAGTACAGGCCCGAGGCCGGGCGCAGCAGGCCGTACGCCGAGAGGTCCGGCACGGAGAGCCGTTCGGTGAGCGACGCCAGCCGGTCCACCAGCCACACCGGGAGCCGCCGCACCAGGATGCCCGTCCTCTGCGAGGGCCAGCCGGCGGTGGACCGGCGCACGATGTGCGGGGGCGTGCGCACCGCGAGCCGTACCCGTCCCGCCCCGCCGTCCGCGAGGTCGGCCGCGATCTCCGCACCCGTGTTGCCGGCCCCGACGACCAGCACGTCCCGCCCGGCGTACGGCGCGGGGTTGCGGTACTCCCCGGCGTGCAACAGCTCGCCCCGGAACGTGTCGAGGCCGTCCCACTCCGGCACGTACGGCGTGTGGTTGAACCCGGTGGCCACCACCACCGCCGAACACGAGAGCCGGCGCCCGCCGGTCGCGTGCAGCACCCAGCCCTCGCCGCCCGGGCCGCGCTCGATCCGCTCGACCTCGACCCCCGTCACGACGTCCAGCTCGTGGAAGTCGGCGTACTTCTCCAGGTAGCGCACCACGTCGTCGCGCGCCACCCACCGACCGAACCGGCGCGGGATGCGCAGCCCGGGCAGCGAGGAGAGCCGGCGCGTGGTGTGCAGGTGCAGTCGGTCGTAATGGCGCCGCCAGGACGCGGCCACGGCGTCCGACTTCTCCAGGACGACGGCCCGTACGCCCCGCGCCCCCAGCTCGGCGGCGACGGCGAGGCCGCCGGGCCCGGCGCCGATCACGTAGACGGGGCTCGCGGGGGTGGTGGTATCGGCCATGAACGCTGAGCGTAACGGGATGACCACTTGATGGGTCTCGGTCAAGAAGGGGTTCGGTTGCGATCTGATCACGTCCGTCCATCCGTCTGTCGATTCGTCCGTCCGTCCGCCCATCGTCCGCCCGCCCGTCGCCCGTCGCCCGTCCATCGTCTGCCCGTCCGCCTGGCGCGGCCCCGCCCACCCGTTGCCCGCCCACCACCCCTTGCGCGCGCGGCTCGGATCCGCTGAACTGACGTACCGTCAGAAAACGTGTGGGGCACAGGAGAGGTGGGGGCCGGCGTGGACTCGATCTGGCTCAGCGGGGCCGAATGGCTCGCCGTCCTGCGCATCGGCCTCGGTCTGTGGTGGCTGGAGAGCTGGCGCCACAAGGACAAGAAGGGCTGGTTCGAGCGCGGTACGGGCATCGCCTGGGCGGCCGACGTCGCCGCCAAGCACCGATGGAGCGCCGTCCGCAGCGGCTTCGACGCCGTGGTCAAGCCGCGTCCGAAGGCGATGGCCTACGTCGTGGTCTACGCCGAACTCGCCCTGGGGCTCGGCCTGGTGGTCGGTTTCCTGACCCCCGTCGCCCTGGTCTGCGGCCTGTTGCTCAACCTCCTCTACCTGGTGCTGATGATCCACGACTGGGCCGAGCAGGGGCAGAACGCGATGATGGCGCTCATCTCGCTGGTCGCGCTCGGCGCCATGGCGTGGCAGACCTGGTCCCTGGACGACGCGCTGGGACTCTTCCGGTGACCGCCGCCACCCCCGAGCCCGACGCCTTCACCCGTCCGTACTGGGACGCCGCCGCCGAGGGCCGTCTCCTGCTCCGGCACTGCGCGGCCTGCGACCGCCCGCACCACTACCCGCGCGAGTTCTGCCCGTACTGCTGGAGCGAGGACGTGCACTGGAGCCCGGCGAGCGGCCGGGCCACGCTCTACACCTGGTCCGTCGTGCACCGCAACGATCTCCCGCCCTTCGGGGAGCGGGTGCCGTACGTCGCCGCCGTCGTCGATCTCGCCGAGGGGCCCCGGATGATGACGGAGGTCGTCGACTGCCCGGAGGGGGAGCTGCGCATCGGGATGGAGCTGACCGTGACGTTCCGGGGTGGGGGTGGTTGCGGGCCTGGCGGCGGGGGTGGAGACGGGCCCAGGGGTGGCGGCGGGCCCGGGGGCGGGGTGGCCGTGCCGCTGTTCCGGCCCGCTTCACCCTCGCGCACCGGGTGATGGCGGGCGAAGGGCGGGTCAGCGGTTGAATGGCGGCATGGACCATCGCCTCATACCGGCCGACCTGAGCGGCCACGGACTGCGTCTGCGCGTCTGGCGCGACGACGACCTCGCGGTGCTGCTGCGCGCGGTGACCGACCCCGAGTACCTGCGCTGGAACACCCACACCACGCCCGTCGAGGACGAGGCGGCCGTCGCGGAACTGCTCCGCCTCAGGGCGCGGGGATGGGCGCGGGGCGAGGTCGCCACGTACTGCGTCACGGACGAGGCCGACGGCACCGTGCTGGGCCACGTGGGCCTCAACTCCCTTGACTGGAACCTCCGTTGCGCCCGGGTCGGCTACTGGACGCTGCCCGAGGCGCGGGGCCGCGGGATCGCGGGGCACGCCCTGGGACTGGTCACCCGCTGGGCTTTCGACGCCGTGGGGCTCCATCGCGTGGAGCTGGGTCACGCGGTGGGGCACACGGCCTCCTGCCGGGTCGCTGAGCGGGGTGGTTATGTGGTGGAGGGGACGTTGCGGGGTGCGATGTTCGCGTCCCAGCGGCGGGATGCCTTCCGTGACCTGCATCTGCACGCACGGCTCGCAACGGATTGAGCCCGTCCCCTCCCGGCGGCAGTGCCCGCTTTTCGCGCAGTTCCCCGCGCCCCTGGCAGGACCGGTGCGGGCCAGCATGCGCATCCTCAGCCCGTCCGGCGTTTGAGGACGAGCGCCGTTCAGGCGCGAAGGGGGGTTCGGGGGCGCAGCCCCGGGGGCCGGACCCTTCCAGCCCGCCGCACGGGCGGGTGGGTGGGCAACCCCCCCGGGGGCCCGGGCCGCACCCCCCAGGAGCCCGGGCTCAGGAGCCCGAGAGGATCAGGGTGGCAGAGGAGCAGAACCAGCCCCCCGTCCCCGACACCACCGCAAGAGCAGGCAGCACCCCCCCACCCCGCCGAACCTGCCCCACCCCCCCTTCCCCCCGCAACTGCCGCACCGCCTCCACCAACAGGAACAACCCCCGCATCCCCGGATGGCAGGCCGACAACCCACCCCCGTCGGTGTTGACGGGCAGCCCCCCGTCCCGCAACAGCCGACCCTTCTCCACGAACGCCCCACCCTCCCCCTTCGCACAGAACCCGAGGTCTTCGAGCGTCACCAGCGTCATGTACGTGAAGGCGTCGTAGATCTCGGCGAGGTCGATGTCCTCGGGGCGTACCCCGGCGCGCTCGAAGGCGAGGCGGCCGGACACCGCCGCCGGGGACACCGTGAAGTCCTCCCACTCCGACATCGTCGTGTGGGACACCGACATCCCCGAACCCAGCACCCACACCGGCGCCTTGGCCGTGTCGGGCACGTACTCCTCGGCCGCGAGCAGCACCGCGCAGCCGCCGTCGGAGCGTATGCAGCAGTGCAGTTTGGTGAACGGGTCGGCGATCATCGGGCCGGACAGGACGTCGTCCACGGTGATCGGGTCGCGGAACATCGCATCCGGGTTGGTGGCCGCGTTCGCCCGGGCCTGCACCGCGATCTGCGCCAACTGCTCGACTGTGGTGCCGTATTGGTGCATGTGGCGGCGGGCCGCCATCGCGTACTTCGAGATCAGCGTGTGCCCGTACGGTGCCTCGAACTGGAGCGGGCCGCGTGCCCCGAAGGAGAGGTTGGCGGTGCGCCGGCCCGCCTTGATGTCCGCGCGCGCGGTCGAGCCGTACACGAGCAGGACGGCGTTGGCGTGCCCGGCGGCTATCGCGTCGGCGGCGTGCGCGGCCATGACCTCCCAGGTGGCGCCCCCGACGCTGGTGGAGTCGACCCAGGTCGGACGGAGCCCGAGGTACTCCGCCACCTCCACGGGCGCGAGCGTGCCGAGCCCCGCCGAGCCGAACCCGTCGACGACCGACCGGTTGAGCCCGGAGTCGGCCAGCGCCCGCCGGGCGGCCTGGGCGTGCAGGGCGTAGGGCGTGGCGTCGTCCACCCGCCCGGTGTCGGAGAGGGCGACCCCGACCACAGCGACCTTGCGGGGACGGTGAGTTGAGGGTGATGACATGAATCTGACGGTACATCAGATCGGCGGCCGCAGGGCATAGGCCCGCCCCGCGGCCCCACGGCCCCGCAGCCCCGCGCCCCCACCGCCTCGCCCTCGCCGCCCCGCGCCCCCACCGCCTCACCCTCACCGCCCCGCGCCAACCCCCTCCCACCCCTGTGCATCTACGCCCCCCGGTCCTAACATGACGCCCCGTCAGTTCAGAGGCTTCGCCTCTGGGGGAGGAGCCCGACGATGGACGCCGCCTTCACCGCGGAACAGGACGAGATCCGCCGCACCCTGCACGAACTGCTCGCCAAACACTGCGGCCCACAGGACGTGAAGAGCGCGGTGCGCACCCCGGTCGGGTACGACGCGGCGCTGTGGGGGCGGCTCGCCGCCGAGCTCGGGCTGCCGGGGCTCGCGCTGCCCGAGGAGTACGGGGGAGCGGGATGCACGGCCACCGAGCTCGCGCTCGCCTGCGAGGAGACCGGGCGGGTCCTGCTGCCCTCCCCGCTGCTGGCCACCGCCGTCCTCGCCGCCCCGCTCATCGGCGCGCTCGGCACCGAGACCCAGAAGCGAGCCCTGCTCGCGCCCATCGCCCGCGGGGAGGGCACCGCCACGCTCGTCGTGCCCGGTGCCCGCCTCGCCCTCGCGCTCGGACTCACCGGCGGCCGGCCGGACGGTGACCTGGCCGGGGGCGGCCGGGCCGGAGGCGTGCAGGCCCGGCCGCTGCCGGACGGGACCTGGCGGCTGTACGGAGAGGCCGAGCAGGTGCTCGACGGTCACAGCGCGGCGCTGCTCCTCATCGCCGCGCACACCGGCGGCTTCGCCCGCAGCCGCACCCTCCTCTTCGCCGTGCGCGGTGACGCCCCGGGGCTGCGGCGCACCCGGCAGACCACGCTCGACGAGACCCGCACTCAGGCCAGAGTGCAACTCCGGGACGTGGAAGGCGAGTTGCTCGGGAGTGACGAGAGCGCCGATGTGTCTGCCGCGCTCGCCGCCGCCGGGCGCACCGCCGCCGCCTGTCTGGCCGCCGAGGCCGTGGGCGCCGCGGGCGAGGCGCTGGAGCGCACGGTGGCCTACGTCAAGGAGCGCGAGCAGTTCGGGCGGGCCATCGGCTCCTTCCAGGCGGTCAAGCACCGGCTGGCCGACCTGTACGTACGGGTGCAGGCGGCCAGATCGGCGGCGTACTACGCGGCCTGGGACCCGGGGGCGGGGGCGCTCGCACTGGCCCAGGGACTCGACGCGCTGCGCGCGACCGCGGCCGAGGCCGTGCAGCTGCACGGCGGGATCGGCTTCACCTGGGAGCACGAGGCGCACCTCTACTTCAAGCGGGCCGCCGCCGACGAGCTGCTCTTCGGTCCGGTGCACCGGCTGCGCGACCACGCCGCCGAGCAGGCCGGTCTGTTCGGCGGGGCCGGGGTGACGGTGTGAGCGCCGGGCCCGCCCGGACCGCGCCCGGGGTACGGCTGATGCAGAAGGTGTCCTCGACGCGTACGTTCGCGAAGGTCGCCCCGCACATCGTGCCCGCCATGGACCGTGCCGTGCACCGTCTGACCCGGGGCCGGGTCATCCTCAGCGCGCAGATGCTGCCCGGTGTGGTGCTCACCGCGTACGGCGCCAAGTCGGGCCTGGCGCGCACCACCCCGCTGGCCTGCATGCCGGACGAAGGAGGCGCGAGCTGGGTGCTGATCGGGTCCAACTTCGGGCGGCCGGGGCATCCCGCGTGGACCAGCAACCTGCTCGCCCACCCGGACGCCTCGATCAGCTGGCGCGGACGGGACATCGCGGTGCGGGCCCGGCTGCTCGAAGGCGACGAGCGGGCCGCTGCCTGGCAGGCGGCGCTCAAGTTCTGGCCGCCGTACGCCACTTACCAGTCCAGGATCGAGCGGGAGATCCGGCTCTTCCGGCTGGAGCGGCGCGAGGGATGAGGGGGAGGGGGAGGGGCTGCGCCCGGGGGTGCGCGCGGTCCCGGACACGGGAACACCGACGGTGGTCGTCCCGGACACGGGAACGCCGACGGCGGTCGTCCCGGGAAGGGGACGAGCCGCCGTCGGCGCGACAGGACTTGGGTATCGGCCGCCGCGTGGTCGCTACTTCGTCGGCTTCCTGCCCGTGATGCCCAGGTGGACCAACAGGGCCAGGTTCGGCTTCAGTTCGGCCTGCTTGACGCCCCAGGTCTGGAAGCCCTTCTGGTGCGAGGCCACCGAGGCGAGCATCGCGACGAGGGAGCCCGCCATTGCCGCGGGGCTCACGTCCTTGTCGACCTTGTTCTTGGCCTGGAGCTCGGTGACCGCGTCCGTAAGGGAGTTGGTGACCGAGTTCAGGATCTTCATGCGGATCTTGTAGAAGCGCTTGTCGCCCTCGGCCGCGCCCAGATCGACGACCCGGAGGATCGCGTCGTTCTTGCGCCAGAAGTCGAGGAAGCCCTCCACGAGTTCCTCGGCCGTCTGCCAGCCGGCCCGGCCGGTCCAGGAGCGGCCCTCGACCAGAGCGGTCAACCCGGCGCCTTCCTTGGCCATTTCCTCCGCGATCTCCAGGACGGCCCCCTCGACGTCGGGGAAGTACTGGTAGAAGGTCGCGGGTGAAGTGCCCGCCTTCCGGGCCACGTCGATGACTTTGACGTCCCGGTACGGCGACGAGCTGAGCATCTCACTGAGGCAGTCGAGCAGCTTCTGCCGTGTCGCCTGCCCGCGTCGGCCGGCCACGCGGCCGTCGACGGTGCGTACTTGTCCTGTCATGCCGTCAGCTTACCGAGGGGTGATCGGAGCGCGATTCGGCCGAGTGCAAATGGGGGCCCGGGGGGTGGTGCGCTCCGATGGGGGCGGAAAACCGGGCGCCTCGCGCGGCCCTTCGCGTGGCCGTTCGCGTGGCCCTTCGCGTGATCGTCCGCGGTCGTCGGGAGGGGCGTCCACTCGAATGGTGTTATCAACAACCTGTGGACAACTTTGGTGGACAAGCCGTGCGGGGCCTGGCCGGGAGCGGTGATGCGCACCCGTAATCCGGCTGAATGTCCTCATTGTCCGGCCGCGCCGGGCGGGGTGGCTCGTTAGCTTGGCCTCGACGGGCCCCGGCGCAGGGGCGACGGGGCACCCGAGGAAGGAACCAGGCGCATGGGCGGATATCCGGAAGGCGCGCCGTGCTGGGCCGACGTCTCGCTGTCCGACCTCGCGGCCGGCCGCAGGTTCTACGGCGAGCTCTTCGGCTGGACCTTCGACGAGGACACCGACGAACGGCACGGGCACTACACCAACGCCTTCAAGGACGGCCGACGCGTCGCCGCCCTCCAGCCCAAGAGCGACGGGCGCATGCCCACCTCCTGGACCGTCTACCTCGCCACCCCCGACGTCCGCGCGCTGACCGCCCGCATCCGCGCGGCCGGCGGCAGCCTGATCACCGACCCGATGCCGGTGCCGCCGCACGGCACCCTGGCCATCGCCGCCGACCCGGGCGGGGCCGTCTTCGGCCTGTGGCAGGGGGAGGAGCACACCGGGTTCGAGCTGACCCGCGCGCCCGGCGCGTACTGCTGGAGCGAGGTCTACACCCGCGACACCGACCGGGCCGACGCGTTCTTCGAGTCCGTCTTCGGCTACCGAGGCGCCGACGCGGACGTCCTGGGCGAGGGCGGGGCCGACTTCCGCCTCTGGTCGCTGCCCGGCGCCGGACCCGGCCCGGGCGCCGCCGTCGTCGGCCGCGGACTGATGTCCGACGCCTTCCCCGCGGCCCTGCCCGAGCACTTCCTCGTCTACTTCAGCGTCGAGGACTGCGACGCGGCGGCCGGCGCCTGCACCCGCCTCGGCGGCCGCGTCACCGCCGAGCCGTTCGACATTCCGTACGGGCGGATGGCCGTCCTCAACGACAACCAGGGCGCCGTCTTCGCCGTTCTGCAGGGTTCGGACGCGTAACCGCGCACGGCATGCCCGGGGTGTCCCGGATCGGGGTGGGACATCCCGGTCTCGACCCGGGTTGGCCACCGGCCACCTCCGGCAGGGAGAATCGGGGTGCCGCGTGAGACGCTGCACGGGGCCGCATTCATGCACGGCCCGTACGGGGAGGTGGCAGGCAAGTGGAGCAGCTGACGCAGCACGACCCGAGGCGGATCGGCCCCTTCGAGGTGCTGGGACGGCTCGGTGCCGGCGGCATGGGGCTCGTCTATCTGGCGCGCTCGGCGTCCGGCCGCCGCGTGGCCATCAAGACGGTGCGCACCGAGCTCGCCGAGGACCAGCTGTTCCGGGTCCGCTTCACGCGCGAGGTCGAGGCCGCCCGCGCGGTCAGCGGGTTCTACACCGCCGCCGTGGTCGACGCCGATCCGCGCGCCCCCGTGCCGTGGCTGGCCACCGCCTATGTGCCCGCGCCCTCGCTCGAGGAGATCGTGAACGAGTGCGGGCCGCTCCCGGCGCAGGCGGTGCGCTGGCTCGCCGCCGGCATCGCCGAGGCCCTCCAGTCCATCCACGGCGCGGGCCTGGTCCACCGCGACCTGAAGCCGTCGAACGTGCTGGTCGTCGAGGACGGCCCGCGCGTGATCGACTTCGGCATCGCGTCCGGGGTCTCCAACACCCGCCTGACCATGACGAACGTGGCGGTGGGCACCCCCGCCTACATGTCGCCCGAGCAGGCCAAGGACTCCCGCAGCGTGACCGGCGCGTCCGACGTCTTCTCGCTCGGCTCGACGCTCGTCTTCGCCGCGACGGGCCACGCCCCCTTCCACGGCGCGAACCCGGTCGAGACGGTGTTCATGCTGCTGCGCGAGGGCCCGGACATCACGGGTCTGCCCGACGAGCTGCGCCCGCTCATCGAGTCCTGCATGCAGATGGAGCACCCCAACCGGCCCACCCCCGAGGACCTCCAGGCCCAGCTCGCCCCGCACCTGTTCGCCTCCGGCTCCGACGACAGCGGCACCGCGTCGGCCTGGCTGCCGCCCCGCTCGGTCGCCATGATCGAGCAGCGCAGGGGCGGCGGCCGGATGCAGCTCCCGCCGCCCGCCGAGCCCGCGCCCCGCCCCGCCGCCCGCACGGTCCCGCCGGCGCCGCCGCGCCCCGCCGACCCGCCGTACGCGGCCCGGCACGCCGGTTCCTCCGTGACGTATCCGCCGGCCCACGCCGACGACCCGGTGCGCCTGGCCGGCGCCAAGGTGCCCATCGGCCCCGGACCGCGGGCCGCCGACGCCTCCCGTGTCGCCGTGGACGCGGGCCACGCCACCGGCTGGGTCCGCAGGCCCGGTGGCGGCGCCGCGCCCGCCCCGGTGCCGGCCCCGGCCCACCCGCCGGAGGCCGCGGAGCGCTGGCGGCCCTGGCGCTTTCGCATGTCCAACGACGTGTGGGGGACGCCGGCCGTCGCCGATGACCTGCTGTACGTGACGTCCTTCGAGGTGCACGCCCTGGACGTGGCCACCGGCCGCCGCCAGTTCAAGACGCGCGACGTCGCCTGGGCGATGGCCGTCGAGGCCGGCCGCATCCACGCCTCCGACGGGCCCTCCCTGTACGCCCTGGACGCGAGCGACGGCGGCGAGCTGTGGCGGCTGTCCGCGGACGCCTGGGTGTACTCCCTGAAGGCCGACCGCGGCACCGTCGTCACCGGCACCCGCGGCGGCGGCGTCCAGGCGTGGGAAGCGGCCAACGGCGAGAAGCTGTGGGAGATCACCGGCGCCCAGAGCGACTTCGAGACCCCCGAGGCCGGCCCGTCCGTCCACGACGGCACGGTGTACGTCTGGCAGGACGCCCGGCTGCGCGCGCTCGACGCCCGGACCGGCGCCGAGCGCTGGTCCTACCCGGTGGGCGACGCGGCCTCCTGCGGCGGCGTCCCGGTCCGGGTGGCGCCCGCGCAGGACGGCTACGTGTACGTCTCGGCCGGCACCCGGGTGCTGGCGGTGGACATCGCCTCGGGCCGCGTCCGCTGGCACTTCGAGGCCCCCGCCGTGTTCCTGTGCCCGCCCGCGTTCGCGCCGGGGCCCGCGGTCGCGGGCGGCGGGGTCTACCTCGCCGACTACCTCGGCACCGTGTACGCGCTGGACGCGGCGACCGGCAAGGACCGCTGGCGCATCGCGACCGAGGCCCGCAACTCCGCCGAGCCGGTCCTGGTGGCCGACGGCAACGTCCACGTGGGCAGCGGCAACGCGCTCTACACCCTGGACGCGGTCACCTCGACCCCCAAGTGGCGCTTCGCCGCGGGCGCCGAGGTGGTGGGGACCCCGGTCGTGGCCGACGGCCGCATCCACTTCGGCTCGGCCGACCACTGCCTGTACACCCTGGACGCGGCGGGCGGCCAGCTGCGCTGGAAGCTCGCCACCGGCGGGGAGATCACCGGATCTCCCGTCGTGCGCGGCGGGGTCGTCTACGCGTGCAGCAAGGACAGGTGCGTGTACGCCCTCGACGCGGTCAAGGGGACGGCGACCTCCGCGTCCCGCTAGGCGCGGGGCCCCCTCGCTCCGTCCTGGCGGTGCGGTGCGGCCCTTCCCCGCGACTCCTCGGCCTTCCCCCACCGCGCCCGAAAGGCCCGTCCCCGTATGTCAGTTGAGCCCCTGTCGCCCGCCGCGGTCGTCGGCCGGCTGCGCGCCGCCGGGTGCGTCTTCGCCGAGGACGAGGCCGAGTTGATACTGGCCACCGCGTGCGGGCAGGCCGAGGTCCTCGCGATGGTGGAGCGCAGGGCGGCCGGGCTTCCGCTCGAACACGTCCTGGGCTGGGCCCAGTTCGGGCCGCTGCGCATCGCCGTCGACCCCGGGGTCTTCGTGCCGCGCCGGCGCACCGAGTTCCTGGTGGAGCAGGCGCTGGCCGCCGCCGCCACCGAGCGGCCCACCGTGGTGGTGGACCTGTGCTGCGGTTCGGGGGCGCTCGGGGCCGCCCTCGCGTCGGCGCTGCCGGGAGCCGAGCTGCACGCGGCGGACATCGATCCGGCGGCCGTGCGCTGCGCCCGCCGCAATCTGGCGCCCTTCGGGGGCCGGGTGTACGAGGGCGACCTCTTCGCGCCGCTGCCGCGCGCTCTGCGGGGGCGCGTCGACATCCTCACCGCGAACGTCCCCTACGTCCCGTCCGACGAGGTCGGGCTGCTGCCGCCGGAGGCGCGCGAGCACGAGCCGCTCGTCGCACTCGACGGCGGCTCGGACGGGCTGGACGTGATGCGCCGCGTCGCCCTCGCCGCGCGGGACTGGCTGGCGCCGGGCGGCACGCTGTTCGTGGAGGCGAGCGAGCGGCAGGTGCCGGGGGCGCTCGCCGCGATGGGCGCGGGCGGCCTCACTGCCCACCTGGTCACCTCGCGGGAGCTGTACGCCCACGTGGTGACGGGCACCCGCGACTGAGCCGCGCCGTCGGGCGGGCGGCGCCCGTCAGCCGGGCGGCGGGTCGTCGCGCCGGGGCGGTGCGGGGGGCCCGTGGTAGGGCGGGGTCCGGCCGATGCCGTGGTGCGGCGGGGGCTCGTGCGGGTCGTCGTCGCCCGTCCCGCGCCTGTCGCCGTCCGTCCCGCGCCTGTCGTCGTCCGTCCCGCGCCCGTCGCCGTCCGTCCCGCGCCCGTCGGCTCCCGTCCAGCGCCCGTCGGCGGGGCCCGGTGCCCCGCCCGCCTCGCCGCGACGTCCCGCCCCCTCGTCCGCGTACGGGTACGGAGGCGTGCGGTACGGGGCCGTCTCGTCCGGGGCGGTGCCGTGCGGCGTGGTGTCGTGCGAGGCGGGGTCCTGGGGCGCGGTGGGGTACGGCGCGGTGCCGCGAGGGGCCGTCTCGTCCGGGGAGGCGGGGTGCGCGGGGGTGGGGTGCGGGTCGTGCGCCGCCGCCGCGGTCGGCGCTCCGTACCCGGTGGGCTCCGCGAGCCGGTTGCGGCGGCGGCCCGCCATCAGGGCCGAGGCGAGCAGCAGCACCAAACCGCCGCCCAGGGCCATCGCGACGCCCTGCCCGAGGCCCTTGCCCGACGAGTCGACGGTGAGGTGGCCCGCCTCCTGCCCCTGGCGCACCATCCACAGGATGGTGAACCCGAGTACGACGAGCCCGGCCACGGCGACGAGCAGCCGGGACCGCAGCACCAGACCGATCAGGGTCAGCAGGGCCGCGAAGGCCAGGGGCAGCAGCATCGAGCCGGCCACCTGCGCCTTGTCGGCGGAGATGCCCGAGAACAGGTCGTCGATGCGGTAGGCGCTGCCGTGACGGCCGTCGTACCAGGCACGGAAGGGGCTCCAGACGGCGGCCGTCGCTCCGATGAGAGCGAGGATCGAGCCGAGGACATTGCGGACCATCTCGGCCCTCCTTAAAGAGAGCGGCTCTCGCAGCCGACGCTACGCCCGGCGGACGGCCCCCGCTACCCGGCGCCCCCGCTACCAGACGCCCCCCGCTACCAGGTGCCCCCCGCGCTACTGGGCGCTTCCCTCGTGACGCCAGGGCCCGGCGCGGGCGCTGTTAAGGTGTCGGCCGGTCTTCGGAGGGGGGCGACGGTGATACGTCGCAGGATGAAATGCGTGGCGGTCGCGGCGGGGCTCGGCCTCGCACTGACCGGATTCTCCAGTCACGGCAGCCATGGCAAGAGCCACAGCTCGGGCGGAGGCTGCTCCAACTCCCGCAAGAGCAACGGGAGTTCGGGAAGCAGTGACAGCAGTGGCGGCAGCACGCAGGACAGCGGTACCACCGGCCGGGCCTCCACGGGCGGCAGCGGTTACAGCAGTGGCTCCTACGGCAACCGCTACAACAACACCACCGGCACCACCAGCTCCCCCACGGGCGGCTCCACCTCCACCGGGACGCCGACCATCACCGCGCACGTCAGCGCCTGCGCCTCCGCCGCCGCCCGGCGCACCGCCTCGACGGTGGACGTGAGCACCGGATCCGGGCGCGGCAGCCACCGCTACCGGGTGGAGGTCACCTTCTACGACGCGGGCGGCGCCGCGGTCGACCGCGCGTCCACGACGGTGACCCTGGGCCCCTCGGCCCGGCGGTCCGTCACGGTGGCGATGGGCGCCCCCGCCCTGGTGTCCCGGGTCGCCCGCTGCGAGGCCCGGGGTTCGCTGGACTAGGGCGCGTCCGGCCCATCTCGTCCGTGGCGCGGCGCCCGGCACGTCCTGGCGCCGGTCACCTCACCCGGAAGTCCTTGGAGCGCCGGGCCGCGAACAGGTCGGCCTGCCGCTCCGGGGGCAGGTTGCCGAGCGCCACGAAGGCGGGGGCGCGGGAGTGGGCCTGGGCGAGGGTGGCCTCCTTGGCGGCCCACACCGAGCGCACCGTGCCCTGCACGGCCTCGGCGGGGAACGAGGCGATCGTCTCGGCGCACCGCACGGCCCCCGCCAACTCCTCTCCCGGAGCGGTGAGTTCGCTGACGAAGCCGATCTCGTACGCCCGTCGCGCCGACATCCGCTCGGCGGTGCCCAGCAGGGCCAGCCGGGCCGCCTCGCCGTGCGGCATCCGCAGCGCGAGGTACATCGACTCGTACGCGCTGACCATGCCGTACGTGGTGTGCGGGTCGAAGAAGGTGGCGTCCTCGGCGGCGACCAGGAACTCGGCCTCGCCGAGCAGGTAGAACGCCCCGCCGCAGGCCATTCCGCGCACGGCGGCGATCACCGGTTTCCACAGGTCGTTGGCCTTGGGGCCGATCGTGAGCAGCGGGTCGTCGGTCGAGTACGGGGAGGAGGGCTGCGGCACCTCGGCCGAGCGGTCGATGCCGGTGCAGAACGCCCGCTCTCCGGCGCCCGTCAGGACGACGGCCCGTACGGTGTCGTCATGCCGCAACTCGCGCCAGGCGGCGGCGAGTTCACCGGCCGTCGCCAGGTCCACGGCGTTCAGGCGCTCGGGCCGGTTCAGGGTGACGACCGCGACGCCGGTCTCCTTGTCGCGGGTCACCAGGACGCTCATGCGCGCTCCAGGAGCCAGCGCGGCACGCTCATCCCGTCGATCTCGGTGAAGGCGACCTGGACCCGGGCGCCGATCTTCAGGCGGGCCGGGTCGACCGAGTCGAGCGGGGCGCCGGGCTCGGCGACCACATTGCCGACCAGGCGGATCAGCGGGTCCTCGGCGAGCTCGACGACGACCGCGTTGTAGGGGGCCATGGCCGCGTAGTCGGGCAGCAGCGGGGGGTGCGGGAGGACGTAGGACCAGATGCGGCCGCGCCCCGACACCGGGCGCCAGGTGCTGTCGAAGGACTGGCAGTGCGGGCAGCAGGGCCGGGGAGGGAAGCGGAGCCGGCCGCAGTCGGGGGCGGCGCAGGCCTGGACGCGCAGTTCGCCCCGGGCCGCGTACTCCCAGAAGGGGGCGCCGTCGTCGTCCACTACGGGTGTGAGCATCTCTCAACTCCTCAGCAGGATGGCGGAGGTGGGCACTCCCTCGCCCGCGGTGACCAGGCAGGTGGCGGCGTCCGGCACCTGGGCGGTGCTGCTGCCGCGCAGCTGTTTGACGCCTTCGTTGATGAGGTTGAAGCCGTGCACATAGGCCTCGCTCAGACCGCCGCCGCCGGTGTTGATGGGCAGCCGGCCGCCGATCTCCAGGGCGCCGCCCTCGGTGAACGCGGCGCCCTCGCCGCGTCCGCAGAAGCCGTAGCCCTCCAGGGAGAGCGGGATGAGGGGGGTGAACGCGTCGTAGATCTGGGCCACGTCGATGTCCTCGGGCCCGAAGTCGGCCTGCTTCCACAGGTGTCGGGCGGCGGTCCAGGCCGGCCCCGTCAGCGGGTCGTCGTTCCAGTAGTTGACCATCCCGTGGTGCTGGGAGGGCAGGCCCTGGGCGGCGGAGTGCACGTACACGGGTTTCTGGCGGCAGTCGCGGGCCCGCTCCGCGGAGACGATGACGCAGGCCAGCGCGCCGTCGGTCTCCAGGCAGTTGTCGTAGAGGCACAGCGGCTCGCTGATCCAGCGCGAGGTCATGTACATCTCGCGGGTCAGCGGGCGCTCGTACATGATCGCGGCGGGGTTCTGGTTGGCGCGGTTGCGGCAGGCGAGGGCCACGTTGAAGAGGTGGTCGCGGGTGGCGCCGTGTTCGTGGAGGTAGCGGCGGGCGAGCATGCCGATCTCGTCGGCGGGTCTGAGCAGACCGAACGGGCGGGTCCACTGGGCGGGGGTGGGCAGCTGAACGGCCGTGTTCTTCCAGGGCCTTGGGCCGCTGCCGCGCTTCCTCGAGCGCCAGGCGACGCCGACGCTCGCCTGGCCGGTGGCGATGGCGGCGGCGAGATGGCCGACGGTGGCGCACGAACCGCCGCCCCCGAAGCCGACCTTGCTGAAGAAGGTCACGTCCCCCGCGCCGATGGACTTGGCGACCTCGACCTCGTCGGTCTCCTCCATCGTGTACGACGCGAACGCGTCCACCTCGGCCGGGTCGATGCCCGCGTCGTCGAGCGCGGCCAGGATCGCCCGGCACGCCAACGCCTTCTCGGACGCGGGCAGGTGCTTGGCGAACGGCGTCTGTCCGATTCCGACGATGGCCGTCGCGTCCTTCAGGGTGGCCATGGCCCCACCTCCACGAGCGTCACCAGTACTGACAGCGCAGGAGGCTACAGCTAATCTGACGGTTAGTCAGCAACCGGGAATCCCCCGCCCGTAACGGAGTTGAGGGCGGGGGAGGGCGGAGGGGCCAGCGATGGGGCTTGCGGAGCGCGGGGACCTGGAGCGCGGTGAACCGGAGCGCGGGGATCTGGAGCGCGGGGATCCGGAGCGCGAGGATATGGAATGGAGCACGATCGCGGAGCTCGTCCGCACCGCCGCCGCCCGGTACGGCGGGCGCGAGGCCGTCGTCGAAGGGCGCGCCCGGCTCACGTACGCGGAGCTGGGGGAGCGGGTCGAGCGGGCCGCGGCCGCCTGCCTCGCGGCCGGGACCGCACCGGGCGACCGGGTCGCCGTCTGGGCACCCAACACCGCGGACTGGATCGTCGCGGCGCTCGGCGCGGTGACCGCGGGCGCCGTGCTGGTGCCGCTGAACACCCGGTTCAAGGGTGCGGAAGCCGCCTACGTCCTCGCGAGCAGCCGCGCGAAGCTCCTGTTCGTGACCGGCACCTTCCTCGGCACCTCGTACGTGGCCTCGCTGCGCCGGGCGACCGCCGAGGGAACGGGCCCGGGCCCGCTGCCCGCGCTGCCGCACCTGGAGCAGGTGGTCGTGCTGTCCGACGACGCCCCCGACGCCTTCCGGACCTGGAAGGACTTCCTGGCGGGCGGGGAGGCGGTGTCGGGCGCGGAGGTCCGGGCCCGGGCCGACGCGATCAGCCCCGGCTCGCCCTCCGACATCGTCTACACCTCGGGCACCACCGGCCGCCCCAAGGGTGCGGTGATCACCCATGCGCAGACGCTGCGCGGCTACGCGATCTGGTCCGAGCTCGCGGGCCTGCGCGAGGGCGACCGCTATCTGATCGTGAACCCCTTCTTCCACACCTTCGGCTACAAGGCGGGCATCATCGCCTGTCTGATGCGGGGCGCCACCATGGTGCCGCAGCCGGTGTTCAGCGTCGACACCGCGCTCGCCAACATCGCCGCCGAACGCATCTCGGTGCTCCCCGGGCCGCCCACCCTGCACCAGTCCCTCCTGGACCACCCCGCGCGCGACCAGCACGACCTGAGCGCGCTGCGGCTCGTGGTGACCGGGGCGGCGGTGGTGCCGCTGCGCCTGGTCGAACGGCTGCGCGGCGAGCTGGGCGTGGGCACCGTCCTGACGGCGTACGGGCTGTCCGAGGCGAGCGGCATCGTCACGATGTGCCGCCGCGGCGACCCGGCGGAGGTCATCGCCTCGACCTCGGGCCGTGCGATACCGGGCACCGAGGTGTGCGTGCGGGCCGATCCGGGGGAGCCCGGCGAGATTCTGGTGCGCGGCTTCAACGTGATGCGGGGCTACTTCGAGGACGAGGCGGGGACGGCCGGGGCCATCGACGCGGACGGCTGGCTGCACACCGGCGACATCGGCGTCCTGGACACGGCGGGCAACCTGCGCGTCACCGACCGGATCAAGGACATGTTCATCGTCGGCGGCTTCAACGCCTACCCGGCCGAGATCGAGCAACTCCTCGGCCTGCACCCGGAGGTGGCCGACGTGGCGGTGATCGGCGTCCCCGACCCGCGCCTGGGCGAGGTGGGCCGCGCGTACGTGGTCCGCAGGCCGGGCTCGCCCGTGACGGCGGACGACCTGATCGCCTGGGCCCGGCGCGAGATGGCCAACTACAAGGTGCCGAGGTCGGTGGAGTTCCTCACCGAACTGCCGCGCAATGCCGGCGGGAAGGTGGTCAAGGGTGAGCTGCGGGCCCTTGGTATCAGGGGCTAGCCCGTGTTGGTATCAGGTGGTACCTTCTGGGTATGGCGAAGACCCAGATCAACATCCGCATGGATGACGAGACGGCCGAGATGGCCCGCCAGGCGGCCGCTACCCGGCGCATAGCGGTCAACGAGTACGTCGAGCAGTTGATCCGCGACGACAACGAGCAGCTCCGGGCCGTCTTCATGGCCGCCGCCCAGGAAGTCCTCGACCACTACGGGGACTTGATCGATGAGATCGAAGGGGCTCCCGGCGAGTGAACGTGACCATCGACCTGGCGTGGATCCTGGAGGTCGCCCGGCGCGCGGGCCAGGACGACCCCGCCGTCGACGACTACGGCGTGCCCATCGCGGCCGTCGAGCGGCACCGGGCGGTTCTGGTCGGCCAGGACGTGTATCAGGGCGTGTACGCCCGGGCAGCGGCGCTCGCGCACACGCTCGGCCGGATGCGCTGGCTGGAGCGGTCCAACCTGCGGGTGGCGGTGGCGGTGGCGCACGCCTACCTGATCGCCTCCGGCGTCCCGGCGAAGCTGGACCAGCGGAGGGTCTCCGCTCTCGCCGCCGAGCTGAAGAAGGACGCCTGCACCGCTCATAGCGTGGCCGCCGTGCTCAAGACCTGGGCGGTGTGACGGCCGGCCCTCCGGACGCACAGCGGTGCGGACCCGCCCCCCAGCGGGTCCGCACCGTGTGATGGTGCACGGCCGCGGCGGCTCCCCTCCCGCGCCGCCGCGACCGTCCCCCGTGGAGGTGGTCCTACTGGAGCTGGGCCTTGAAGGGCTCCGACGTGGCGTGCTGGTCCATGGTGGTGAGGGCCGGCTCGTCCGTGGCGTGCTGGTCAAGGACCGTGACGGGTGTGCCGGTGGCGTGCTGGTCGAGCGTGGCGATGGCGGGCTCGTCCGTGGCGTGCTGGTCCTGCGGCGTGACGACCGGCGGCTCGTTCTTCTTCACGTCGCCCATAGTTCTCATCTCCCGTTAGTGACGCTGCCTGATGGAGAGGCGAAACCGTCCGGCCACTCCCCCGAGGGTGGCCGGACGGACTTGCCAGGGCCGGCAGGTGGATGACCGGCCTTCCAGTCGGCCTGCGCGCCCCCCGACGCGGCGGGCCGACAAGAAAGACAATGACGGGTGCCGATAAACGTTCAATGAACGCGCTGACCAGGGGCGTTATGCGGCGGCCAGGGGGCTGAGCAGGGCCCGCACCTGGGCCGCCTCCGGCGAGCCCAACTCCTCGAAGATGACCAGCGCGTCGCGCCAGCAGACCTGGGCGCGGCCCGCGTGTCCGATGCCCGCCAGAGCCTGCCCCAGCACCGTCAGCACGTTGCCGCGCCGCCACTCGCCCCCGATGCCGCGCAGCACGGTGAGCGCCATCTCGGCGTTGGCCGCCGCCTGGGCGGGCCGCCGGCCCGCGAGGTCGACCTCCGCGAGCCGGAACAGCGTCATCCCCTCCCACAGCCGCTGGCGGCTGTCGCGGAAGACGGCCAGCGCCTCGTCGAGCCGGTCGGCCGCCGCGCGCAGCTGGCCGCTCTTGGTGAGGGCGAGGCCCAGCGCGTAACGGGCGTTGGCGCCGCGCAGTTCGTGTCCCATCGCGTCGTAGATGTCGAGGCCCTCCTGGGCCAGGGTGACCGCGCTCGCGGTGCGGCCCATCGCCAGGTGGATGCGGGACAGGTTGCACAGCGCGCTGGCCTCGCCGGGCCGGTTGTCGTCGGCGCGGAACGCCTCGATGGCGCGGGTCAGATGCGTCTCGCCGTCGGTGTGCCGGTTCTGGTAGAGCGCGATGATGCCGCGCGCGTTGGAGGCCCAGCACAGCGGCAGCGGGTCCCGGGTGGGGCCGGCCAGGCGCATGGCCTCCTGGGCCTCGCGGTCGGCGTGCTCGAAGCGGCCCGCCAGCTGGTGCACATTGGCGAGCGTCATCACCGCCCGCCCCTCGGCCTGCGTGTCGCCCTGGCTGCGCGCGGCCTCGCGCACCGCCTCCGCGGTCGCCTCGTACTGGCGGGAGTTGGCGCCGGACTCGCCGAGGTCGAGCGCCGCGTACAGCAGGTCGACGGCCCGGCGCAGGGTGCCGGGGCCCGCCAGCTGGCGTACGCAGGCGAGCAGCGGGTCGGCCTCGGCGTAGAGCCAGTCCTGGGCCGAGTGGCGGTCGCCGAATGACAGGCCCCGGTGGGTGGTGGGCTCCAGGTGGTCCACGAGCCGGTCGCCGGGACGCTCCAGGGCGTACACCCCGGCGGCGGTCGCCAGGTAGAAGTCGAGCAGCCGCGAGAGCGCCGAGTCGCGCTCGGCCGGCGGCAGGTCGTCGCGCTCGGCGCAGGAACGCGCGTAGAGGCGCACCAGGTCGTGGTAGCGGTAGCGGCCCGGGGCCGCCGACTCGACCAGGGAGGTGTCCACCAGGGATTCGAGGAGGTCCTCGGTCTCCTGCTCGGGCAGGTCGAGGACGGCGGCGGCGGCGGCCAGCGAGAGGTCCGGCCCGTCCGGCAGCCCCAGCAGCCGGAAGGCGCGCGACTGCGCGGGCTCCAGTTGGCCGTAGCCGAGCTCGAAGGTCGCCTTCACCGCGAGGTCGCCGGCCTGGAGCTCGTCCAGGCGCCGGCGTTCGTCCGCGAGCTTGGCGGCGAGCACCGACACCGTCCAGGTGCGGCGCGAGGCGAGGCGCGAGGCGGCGATGCGGATGGCGAGCGGCAGGAAGCCGCAGGCGGCCACCACGTCGAGGGCCGCCTCGCGCTCGGCCGACACCCTCTCCTGGCCGACGATCCGGGTGAACAGCTGGAGCGCCTCGTCGGGGCTCATCACGTCCAGGTCGACCAGGTGCGCGCCGACCAGGTCGACCATGCGGATACGGCTGGTGACGAGCGCCGCGCAGCCCGCGGTGCCCGGGAGCAGCGGCCGGATCTGGGCCGCGTCGCGGGCGTTGTCGAGCAGCACCAGGACCCGGCGGCCGTCCAGGGTCGAGCGGAACAGGGCCGCGCGCTCCTCCATCGAGTCGGGGATCGCCGCGTCCGGGGTGCCGAGCGCGCGCAGGAACGCGCCGAGCACGGTGTCCGGCTCCGCTGCGTGCTGGCCCGCGCCCTGGAGGTCGACGTAGAGCTGGCCGTCGGGGAAGTAGGGGCGGGCGGCGTGGGCCACGTGCACGGCGAGCGTGGTCTTGCCGACGCCGCCGATCCCGGCCAGCGCCGAGACCGCCATCACCGTCGTCTCGGCGCCGGCCAGGCGCGAGGTGAGCTCCCGCACGAAGGCCGAGCGGCCCGTGAAGTCCGGTACGGAGGCGGGCAGTTGGGCCGGGCGCACGGGTGCGGGCGCGGCGGCGGGGGCGTCGGCCGACGGGCGCGCGAGGTCCTGGTCGGCGCGCAGGATGCGCTGCTGGAGGCGGGCGAGTTCGGGGCGCGGGTCGACGCCCAGCTCGTCGGCGAGCAGCCGACGGGTGTCCGCGTACACGGCCAGGGCCTCGGCCTGGCGCCCGCTGCGGTACAGGGCCAGCATCAGCAGTTCGCGCAGCCGCTCGCGCAGCGGCTGCGCGGCGGTGAGCGCGGTCAGTTCGGAGACGGCCTCGGCGTGGCGGCCCGCCTCCAGGTCCAGGTCGAGGCGCGCCTCGGTGAGCTGGAGGCGCCATTCGGCGAGCCGGGTGCGCTGGTTCTCCGCGTACGGTCCCGGCACGCCGGCCAGCGGTTCGCCGTCCCAGTGGGCGAGGGCGGCGCACAGCAGCTCGCGGGCGCGGCCCCTGTCGCCGCCGGCCCTGGCCTTGTCGGCCGCCGTCGCCTGCTCCTGGGCCCGGTTGAGGTCGAGGGTGGCGGCCCCGGCCCGTATCGCGTAACCGCCGGACTCGCTGACCAGGACGCCGGGGTCCAGCACCTTGCGCAGCCGCGAGGCGTAGGTGCGCAGCGCGGCCAGGGCCTGCGAGGGCGGCTCGTCGCCCCAGATGGCGTCGATGAGTTCGCCCGCGGTGGCGGTGCGGCCGTCGCGCAGCAGCAGGGCCGCCAGCAGGGCGCGCTGTTGCGGGGAGCCGGACGGCAGCGCCTGATCGCCGCGCCAGGCCCGGACGGGCCCGAGTACGCCGAAGCGGAGCCCGGCGCCGGACGCCTCCCGTCCGTGCTCGGGCGTCTCCTGGTCGAGCCGGCTCGTCGCGTGCTGCGGCGGCGGTACCGGAGCGCGCTGCTCCGGTACGCGCGGCCCGCCGTCACGGTCCATTGCTGCCCCCTGTACCCCCGTACTCCTGGAATGCTCCCCGCCAGTCTGCCCTGTCCGGAGGGGTCGCGTCAGCAACGGGTGACGCTCTGCACAAGGCTTCGACACATGCCCTGCACGGTCGACGCAAGCGCTGTCCGGCCCCGGGCGTGGCAGAAGCCGCCGCGGCAGGGGCGCGGAATCAGCTGACGGATCGTCAGATCGGGTCTACCGTGAAGGACATGGAGACCTTCCCGAAGATCATCTCGGTGGACGACCACACGGTGGAGCCGCCTCACGTCTGGCAGGACCGCCTCCCGTCGAAGTACCGCGACAGCGGACCGCGCATCGTCCGCGCCCCCCTGAAGGAAATGACCTTCCTGGGCGGCAAGTTCGCGCCGGTCATGGGCGCCAAGGGCGACGAAGGGCCGATCGGCGACTGGTGGGTGTACGAGGACCTGCACCGCCCGCTGACCCGCCTGGACACGGCGGTGGGCTACGACAGGGACGAGATACGTCTTGAGGTCATCACCTACGAGCAGATGCGCCCCGGCTCCTACGACGTGCCCGCCCGGCTCGCCGACATGGACGTCAACCACGTCCAGTCCGCGCTCTGCTTCCCGACCTTCCCGCGCTTTTGCGGCCAGACCTTCACCGAGGCATCCGACCGCGAACTCGGTCTGCTCGCGGTGCGGGCCTACAACGACTGGATGGTGGAGGAGTGGTGCGGCCCGCAGGCGCACGGGCGCCTCATCCCGCTCACGCTGATCCCGCTGTGGGACGCGGAGCTGGCCGCCGCCGAGGTCCGCCGCAACGCGGCGCGCGGGGTGCGCGCGGTGGCCTTCTCCGAGATCCCCCCGCACCTCGGGCTCCCCTCCATCCACACCGACGACTGGGACCCCTTCCTCGCCGCCTGCGACGAGACCGGCACCGTCATCGCCATGCACATCGGCTCCTCCAGCAGGATGCCCTCGACCTCGGCGGACGCGCCGCCCGCGGTCGGCTCCACCATCACCTTCGCCAACTGCTGCTTCTCGATGGTCGATTGGCTGATGAGCGGCAAGTTCGAGCGCTTCCCGGGACTGAGGATCATGTACGCGGAGGGCCAGATCGGATGGATCCCGTACATCCTGGAGCGCGCGGACGTGGTGTGGGAGGAGAACCGGGGCTGGGGAGGCGTGGCCGACAAGGTCCACCGCCCGCCGTCGGAGCTCTTCGCGGAGCACGTGTACGGCTGCTTCTTCGACGACGCGTTCGGCCTGCGGAACCTGGACGCGGTGGGCGTGGGCAACGTCCTCTACGAGACGGACTACCCGCACTCCGACTCGACGTGGCCGAGGTCCAAGGAGGTCGGCCAGGCCCAGATGGGACACCTGGCGCCGGAGCTGGTGGACCGGATCGTGCGGGGCAACGCGATCGACCTGCTCGGGCTCACCCCCGAGGGGCTGTGGCCGGGCCGGTAGCGCCTCTGCGCCTTCCGTTCCCCGCGGTGTTCCGCAAGACTCAACTGCGGTGTTCCGGGCCACACTTCCCTTGACCATCACATTGCCAGTCCTATATCAGGGCTCGACCAGGAGGAAGGGGGAAATCACCGTCGGCGACCGGTGGCCAACTGATCGTTTTCCGTGTTACGTTCAGGCGTGCCTGGCACCGAAAGGCCAGGTTCCGGCGGTGGTACCTCACTTGACCATGAGGGCGCGACCGCCGGGTAATCGGGGGAATGAAGTCCGGGGGGACCTTTCGGTTTCCACGCCTGTTCGGGTTGCCTGTCTGGGCTTCCTCCCCCTTGCGACGACGCAAGGGATGAATCGAATGAACCGCAACGCTCTGCGGATGGCCGCCGTTTCCGCCATCGCCGCCGTCACCCTCGGCGGGGCCGCGGGCCTCGCCCAGGCCTCCGAGTCCCGCGCGGCCGCGGCCCCGGTCTCCGTGACGCAGCAGGCGGCCGTGCACACCGAGGCCCAGCAGGCCGCGAGCGCCCTGCTGGCGAGCCCGCTGGCGGCCAAGCTCTCGCCGGCCGAGCAGACCCAGATGCGACAGATCGCCGGCGGCGAGTTCACGGCCGCCAGCAAGTGGAGCGCCATCCGTGCCGCGTTCAGCAAGGTGGGCGGCTTCGCCAAGGCCATCGGCGGCAAGTACAGCGACTTCAAGAAGTGGTACGACGGCCTGTCGTGGTGGGTGAAGGCGCCGCTCGCGGCGGTCAGCCCCGGTCTGACGATCCTGGACATCTACAACGCTCTGCACTGATGACCCGCGGGGGACCGCCCTGGTGACGATCCCCCGGTGAGTCCGACCCGGGGGGCGCGCCACGGCTCCCCGGACTGTTCAGCACGCGGTGTTCGTCCGGTCCGTCCGGACGGACCGGACGAACACCGCCACCCGCAGACACGGAGCGTCCCGGATGAACGACACCAAGACCCCCCGCACGGCCACCGGCACCTGGGCCCTGCCGCTGCTCGCCCTCGCGCCCCTGGCGGCCGTCGGCGTCCTCACGGACCGGACGGCCGGCCCGTGGAGTGCGATCTCCTGGGTGCTGTGGGCGCTGTCCGCCCTTCTGGTGGCGGTCGAATGGACCGTGGTGCTGCGCCGCGGTCCGCGCCGCGGCGCGCAATGGGGTCCGTGCATTCTCGTGCACGCCGTACTGGCCTGGCAGTTGACCGCGCTTTTGCTGCACTGGTGAATGCCGAAAGGAATGCACCGGCAAAAGGACTTGTGAAGGCGGAAGAATTGCGCTGCGCATTGTCGGAATGAAATGCGCGAAGGCGAAAGGTCATCGGGGGAAGAAGTTCGCGGGCGCCCTTTCGGTTTCCACGCCTGTCCAGGGTGTCCGTGAGGACTTCCTCCCCCTTGCGATAACACACGGGAAGCCTACCCGAACCCGCCGATCGCGCGCCCCGGCCGTTCCCGCGCCCCTGCTCTCCGGGTCCGGCGGGCCCCGCCGCTCCGGGGCCCCGGCCCACCCCTTGATCGCCCCCCGACACCCATCAAGCACGGAGGTACTTCTGTCATGCCCTGGGCACGCGACCTCGCCGTGAGTCTGACCGCCCTCGGTGTACTCGCCACGGGCCTGTCGTCCCTCACCGCACCGCAGGCGTCCGCCGCGCCGGCCGGGCAGCACCGCGCGGCCGGCGCCGCCGAGGGCGTGCCCGGCACCTACCTCGTCACGCTCAAGGACGCGGCTGCGCGCGCCGATTCGGCCGAGGGCCTGGCGCCGGCCCGCGCCCATGGCGCGACCGTGCGGCGCACCTACCACCAGGCGGTCAACGGGTACTCCGTCCAGGCCACGCCGGCGCAGGCCCGCGCGCTCGCCGCGGACCCCGCGGTCGCGTCCGTGTCGCCCAACCGCTCCTTCCGCGTCACCGGCACCCAGCCCCGCCCGGCGTCCTGGGGGCTCGACCGGATCGACCAGCGCCGCCTGCCGCTCGACCGGAGCTACACCTACCCGGACAGCGCCGGATCCGGCGTGACCGCGTACATCATCGACAGCGGGATCCGCATCACCCACCGGGACTTCGGCGGCCGGGCCTCCTACGGCTACGACGCGGTCGACGACGACCCGGTCGCGCAGGACGGGTTCGGTCACGGCACCCACGTCGCCGCCATCGCGGCGGGCAGCCGCCACGGGGTCGCCAAGAAGGCGAAGGTCGTCGCGGTGCGCGTGCTCGACGACGCGGGCAACGGCACCACCGAGCAGATCGTCGCCGGCATCGACTGGGTGACGCGGCACGCGAAGAAGCCCGCCGTCGCCAACCTGTCGCTCAGCGGCGGCGCGGACCCGGTGGTCGACCAGGCCGTCAGGAAGTCCATCGCCTCCGGCGTGACGTACACCGTCGCGGCCGGCAACGACGGCCAGGACGCCTCGGCGTCCTCCCCGGCGCGCGTCCGCGAGGCCGTCACCGTGGGGTCCACCAACGAGCGCGACGCCCGCGACAGCCTCTCCAACTACGGCGGTGCGCTCGACCTGTTCGCCCCGGGCGAGTTCATCACCTCCGCCGGGAACGCCGGCGACACGGCCACGCTCACCGACTCCGGCACGTCCATGGCGGCCCCGCACGTGGCGGGAGCGGCCGCGCTCTACCTGGCCGACCACCCGCTGGCCCGGCCGGGCCAGGTCGCCTCGGCCCTGGTCGCCGCCGCTTCGAAGGGCCGCGTCACCCGGCCCGGCCCGGGCTCGCCCAACCGCCTCCTCGCCGTGGGGGCGCCGCGCTGACGTCCGGTACGCCGCGCACGCCTCTTGCCTGACCAACCGTCAGCAATGACGATGGCCCCGTACGTATGTGACGGTGCGTCAGATATGGCTGGAGGCGGTCCCACGGTGCCGATACTGCCGAACGGACGACTGGTGTACGGGATGCAGCTCCCCGTCCAGTCGCAGAGCACCCTCTACGCGGAGGACTGGGAGGCCGAGGCGGGTCCCGGGGACCTGGCCGAGATCGCGCGGGCGGCCGACCGGTCGGGCTTCGCCTACATCGCGAGCTGCGACCACGTGGGCGTTCCGCGCCGGCTCGCGGGGCCGATGAGCACCATCTGGTACGACCCGGTCGCCACGCTCTCCTACCTCGCCGCGATCACCGAGCGGGTCCTGCTGATGAGCCATGTGGCGGTGGTCGGCCTGCGCCATCCGCTCGTCACCGCCAAGCAGTACGCGACCCTGGACCACCTCAGTGGCGGGCGGCTGATCCTGGGGGTCGGGGCCGGGCACGTCCGCGAGGAGTTCGATGCGGTCGGGGCCGACTTCGCGGGCCGGGGCCCGGTCCTGGACGAGACCATCGACGCGTTGCGGGCCGCGCTCGGACCCGAGGAGTACCCCTCGTTCCAGGGCGAGCGCTTCTCCTTCGACGGCCTCGGCCAGCGACCGAGGCCCGCTCAGCGACAGGTGCCGATCTGGGTCGGCGGCTCCTCGCCGGCCGCCGTGCGCCGCGCCGCCCTGCGCGGCGACGGCTGGCTGCCGCAGGGCGACCCGCGCGAGCAACTCCCGGCTCAGATAGCCACCTTGAAGTCCCTGCGTGACCAGGCGGGAGTCGCCGATCCCATCACCGTGGGCGCGATCACCGAGGCCCTGTACGTGGGGGAGCCCGCCTGGAACACCGGCCGGCGCACGCTCACCGGCAAGCCGCAGGCCCTCGCCGAATCGCTGCGCGCGTACCGCGCGATGGGCGTGGACCAGATCCAGGTGCGCTTCCGCTCCCGCGACCGGGCCGAACTCCTCGACCAGATCGCCGCGTTCGGGGCCGAGGTCGGCCCGCACCTCAATGACTGACGCAGCCGAAAGCCAGGAGGACCGCATGGGCAAGCTCGACGGACGGGTCGTGTTCATCACCGGAGCGGCGCGCGGACAGGGCGAGCAGGAGGCGCGGCTCTTCGTGGCCGAGGGCGCCAGGGTCGTGATCGCGGACGTGCTGGACGAACAGGGCGAGGCGCTGGCCAAGGAGCTGGGGCAGGAATGCGCCCGCTTCGTCCACCTCGACGTGAGCCGCGAGGAGGAGTGGACCGCCGCCGTCGCCACCGCCAAGGACGCCTTCGGCAGGATCGACGGCCTGGTCAACAACGCCGGCATCCTGCGCTTCAACGCCCTGGTGGACACGCCCCTGGACGAGTTCATGCAGGTGGTGCAGGTCAACCAGGTCGGCTGCTTCCTCGGCATCAGGACGCTGGCTCCCGAGATCGGGGCGGCGGGCGGCGGCACCATCGTCAACACCGCCTCGTACACGGCACTGACCGGCATGAGCGCGGTGGGCACGTACGCCGCGACCAAGCACGCCATCCTCGGTCTGACCCGGGTCGCCTCGATGGAGCTGGCGCACCTGGGGATCCGGGTCAACGCGGTGTGCCCGGGGGCCATCGACACGGCGATGTCCAACCCCGCCCAGCTGGACCCGACGGCGGACGCGTCCGAGACATCGGCCGCACTGGACGCGCTCTACCGCAAGCTGGTGCCGCTCGGGCGAGTGGGCAGGCCCGAGGAGGTGGCGGCCCTGGCGCTGTTCCTGACGTCCCAGGACTCCTCCTACATCACCGGGCAGCCGTTCGTCATCGACGGGGGCTGGCTGGCGGGCGTGTCCCTGTTCTGAGCCCGCCGCCCGCGTCCTGTCGTCCGCGTCGCGCCGGCACGCGCGCCTGACTGTGCGTCAGCTATTGACGCCTCTCGCGGCCGGTGGAACAGTCGAGCCCGTCACAATCTGACGATGCGTCAGAAACGCGTGAGTCCCATGAAGGAGAAGTCCCTTGGAATTCGGACTCTTTGTGCAGGGATACGTGCCGGCAGCACGGTCCGCGGTCGACCCCATGGCGGAGCACAAGGCGCTGATGGAGGAGACGAAGTACGTCATCCAGGCCGACAAGTCCGGCTTCAAGTACGCCTGGGCCTCCGAGCACCACTTCCTGGAGGAGTACTCGCACCTCTCGGCCAACGAGGTCTTCCTCGGCTACCTCGCCCACGCCACCGAGCGCATCCACCTCGGCTCGGGCATCTTCAACCCGCTGGCCCAGGTCAACCACCCGGTCAAGGTCGCCGAGAAGGTGGCCATGCTGGACCACCTCTCCGAGGGCCGCTTCGAGTTCGGCAGCGGGCGCGGTGCGGGCTCCCACGAGATCCTCGGGTTCATACCCGGGGTGACCGACATGAACTACACCAAGGAGATCTGGGAAGAGACCATCGCCGAGTTCCCCAAGATGTGGCTCCAGGAGGAGTACCCGGGGTTCCAGGGCAAGCACTGGCAGCTTCCGCCGCGCAAGATCTTCCCCAAGCCGTACGGGACGTCCCACCCGGCCATGTGGTACGCGGCCGGCTCGCCCTCCTCGTACGCCATGGCGGCGCGCAAGGGGCTGGGGGTGCTCGGGTTCTCGGTGCAGAAGGTCTCCGACATGGAGTGGGTCCTCGAGCAGTACAAGACGGCGATCCGGGAGGCCGAGCCGATCGGGGACTTCGTCAACGACAACGTGATGGTGACCTCCACGGCGATCTGTGCGCCCACGCACGACGAGGCGGTGCGGATCGCGGTCGGGGGCGGGTTGAACCGGCTCCAGTCGCTGGTGTTCCGCTACCACGACACGTTCCCCCGTCCCGAGGGGATTCCGGAGTGGCCGGAGCTGCTGCCGGAGTACAGCGCGGAGATCATCGAGCTGCTCATCGCGGAGGAGCTGATGATCTGCGGGGATCCGGATGAGGTGACCGCTCAGTGCAAGCGGTGGGAGCAGGCGGGGGCGGACCAGTTGTCGTTCGGGCTGCCGATCGGGGTGTCCTTCGAGGACACGCTCCAGACGATTCGGCTCATCGGGGAGCACGTGATCCCGAAGATCGACACGGACCCGGTCCACCGTACGGCCCGCTTCCGGGCGGCTCGCTGACGGGGTGTGCTTCGGCCTGGGCCGGGTTGCCGTTCCGGGGGTTGCCTGGGCCTGGGTGGGGGCCCCGGGCCCCGGGGGGTTTGCCCACCCGCCCGCCCGTGGAGGGGGCTGGCTGGCCCCGGCTCCCTGGGGCTCCGCCCCAGACCCCGGGGGGCTCGCCCGCCCACCCGCCCGTGCAGCGGGTTGAAGGGTGCGGCCCCTGGGGCTGCGCCCCAGACCCGCTGAGGGGCTCCGCCCCTCGGACCCCGGCGGGGGCTGCGCCCCCTGCACCCCCCTATCGCGCCTGAACGGCGCTCGTCCTCAAACGCCGGACGGG
>NZ_JBIDBD010000019.1:0-122746 GCF_043202815.1 Streptomyces sp. NPDC048111 | reverse complement strand
CCTGACGGCACGACTGTGTTTCAGGTGCGGGGTTGGCCCTGGCGGGCCAACTCGGTTGGTTTCTGTGGGTGTTGGCGGGCCTGACGGCCCGCTCAGTAAGGGAATGCCGTCCTGCCTGGCGGCAGGACGGGGAAAAGTGATGGCCCCTCCCCTGACGGGGAGGAAGGGGAGTTGTCAGCGCCCGAGCGCCTGGCGGCGCCGGTGATGTCATAACTCGGTGGTTGCACAGGTATTTGAGTTCCCCACGCTCCCCTGCCGGGGAGTTTGCATGGGTGGTGTCCGGCTATCGCCGGACTGAGCAGGTTTCAGTTTCCTTGGGTGCTTCGTGTGTCGGTAGTTCCGTGTACGGCTGTGTCTCGATGGGCGGAGATGGCGCCTGGCGGCGCCATGCGGGTGTGGCATCGATGAGTGGCCCTTGTCCTTGGAGTCATCTGGGAGCCTCGTCTCTCCCAGTGCCAGTAGCTAAAGGCTTGCCCGGCCCGAGGAAGGTGGTTCCTGGCCCCGAGTGGCGAGGAACCACCTTCCTGAGCGGGGGCATTACTTCAGAGGCGGGGATGCGGCGGGCGGCCGACCAGCACGGCCAGGGTTTTGAGAGCCGCCTGCCGGCGGCGGGCGGTCGGAGCGCATACGGCGGTCAGTACAAGTCCGGCGACGGTGAGCGAGTGGGTGGCCAACAACGTCGTGGTGAAGGGGCTGTTGAGCAGGGCGAGCAGGTGGTGGAACAAGGTTGGGGCCTCCTTGGGTGTGGGATCCGCCTGTGCAGCGGAGTCGTTGGTGGCCCTATTTGCGCTCGTCCGGCAGGTTTCCGGCGATGTCCTATCCATCAGGCCGGCGCCTACTGGGCGACGGCAACCATGGCCCGCAGGACCCTGGAGCTGGTCTGTAAGGATCAGGGTGCCGCTGGCAGCAACCTGGCGAAGAAGACCGAATGGCTGGAGCAGGACAACAAGATCGAAGGCCGACTTCTGGACTGGGCTACTGCCCTGCGTTTCGTCGGCAATGACGGAACTCACGGCGACGCAGAGGTCAAACGTCAGGACGCTGAAGACGCACTCGTCTTCACCGAGGCGTTGCTAGAGCACATCTACGTGCTGACGGTGCAGTATGAAAAGTTCTCCGAACGCCGCCAGAAGAGAGCCGCAAAGAAGTCGGCGCCTGCCCCGCAGAGTCCGGCGGCTCAGAACTAGCTTTCGCCCGCCTCACCGCGCGGAGCCGCGTGGCGGGATGCCGCCGTTCACGAGCCGCCCGCCTGCTCACTTCGCCCCGCGAAACCGGCTCAGTCTGCGAAGGGACAACGGGAGGTCACCCCAAGGCTTCGGCCTCGATGATGTCGTAGAGATGGTTTCCGTGGGCCCAGCGTTTCAGTTCCGGCCGGCCCAGCAGAATGATCCCGTGCCGGGCGGCGAATTCAGCGGCGGGCTGGGTGAATCCGCTCAGGCCGATCATGATGGGGTGATGCGCTTTGTGCTCCGGGCGCGCCGTTCCGTTGAAGGTCTGCACCTCCTTGGAACCCACCGGCCGCGCATAATGCTTGCACTGCAGGACCAGTTTGCGGCTCTCGTCATCCCATGCCACCACGTCGGCTCCCAGATCCCCGGCGCCGCCCACCCGACGCGCATGAAGGAATCCGTCACGGATCAGCAGCTCGGCGCAGGCTTCCTCAAAGGCTGTCGGGGTCATCGCGGCAAGTTCCCGCATGCGATAGGTCAGCCTGTCCGGCTCCTCGTCATCAACTACGGTGTCCTCGCCGTAGATCAGCTGGTGGCCGCCACGGCCCGGGCGGTCGATCACCGTGGCGGTCAGCAGCACCAGGCCCAGGCAGGCGAACCCCGTCCACCACGGATGATCGCCGATCCACGGCAGCGCGGTATCCGTCACCCACTGCCATAACAGCCGCGCCAGTGTGATCCCCACGATGAGACCGACCACGGCCTTCACCCCGGGCATCATCGTCCCGTCCCTGTACACCGTCGCACCCCCGAGAACGTCGACTTGGGCTCGAACTCCCTTTGTAGCAAGGGGCACTGACACCAGCTCGGCTTCTGGGCACCGCACTTTCTTGCCTGAGCACGCATCACAGCCTGACCGGACGTACCGACACGCTGGACAGCAGCACACACCTGCACGTGCGCGGCCGTTGGGTTTCTGCGCCGGCAGCAAGTATTCCCTCAGCGATGGGGAGTTCGCCGCCTCCAGCGGCCGTCGGGGGCGCCATGAGCCCCCCCGACCGCATCGGGCAGCCCGGGCCTCAGCCGTCCAGCATTTTCAGCATCCGGCAGTGCCAGACGCACGGATTGTGGTCGTCGTCGGTCCTCATGGCGAGGACGCGCAGCACGATGATGTCGTCGCCGGCCTGGTAGCTGTGCTCGAACTCGCATTCCAGCTGGCGCACCCGAAGCACCCGTTTCCTGCATGTTTCACCGGCCCCCGGTTCAGCGGTCGGCGATCTCGCCACCGTCCGGCGGGGGGTGGGCGGGCGCGGTCCACCAGGTGGTGTCGCTCAGCGCAGTGCGGTCGAGGCGTTCCTGGGGCACGCGCAGCCGCTGGCTCAGACGGTCGATGACCTCGGCTGGCATGTCCAGGGCCCGGGCACGGTCAAGTGCCGGGGCTGTGCGGGCGGGGTCGGCGGTCAGGTCGGGGCCGGTGGGTTCGGCGCGGGCGACCGCCTGCCACAGAGGGCGGCTGATGTCGGCGGTCAGGCGTACTGCGCGGGCGGCGGTGACGAAGTGGTGGGCGGCCTCGACGCCGGCGATGTCGACGTCGCCGGCGTAGTGGAGGGGGCCCGGGTGGATGCCGGTGAGGTCGTGCAGCTGGATGATGTCGGTGAGCAGAGCGGTTGCTGCGTCTCCCCCGCCGAAGAGGACTGCGGCGTAGGGGGTGTTTGGGGCGGTGCGCAGTGCACGCCAGGCGGAGTCGAAGGTGGCCCGGTTCTCGACCACGAGGAGGGGTCCACTGTGGTGGAGGAGGGCGATGCGCAGTGCGCCGGTGGGTGCTTGGCACGCGAGATGTTCAAGTGTGAGGCGGTCGGTGGCGAACAGAGGGCCGGTGGCGAGAGCGGCCAGGCGTTTTTCGTCGTTGAAGATCTGCAGGGACCGTTCTTCGCGGGCGATCACGGGCCGGGGCTGTCCGGTGGTGGCCAGGAACCAGCGGTTGATGCGGACAGCGTCCTGGCGCAGGTGGGCGGGAGGGCGTGCGGTGCGGATCCAGCTGGGGGCCCACTGCATCGCGCTCCCCCAGGGTTCGTCGGCGGCGTCGAGGGCCTGCCGGGATGGTGCGTAGTGGGCGGGCACGGCGATGCGTGCGGGCAGAGGAGGGGTGCCGGCGTCCCAGAGCCGGCCGGCGGGGGCGGGCAGGGTGATCAGGCCGGCGTCGGCCAGGGAATGCAGGGCGTGGGCCAGACGCACGCGTGCGGTGACGGGGTCGGGCCAGGCGGGGTCTGCCTGGGCCCACAGGCGGTGCAGGTCCTGAGCGTTCAGGCGGACCCTGCCGGCGTTCAGCAGAGTGTCGGCAAAGAGGTCGAGGATGTCCTGTGGCGGTTTGGGGGTGTGGAGGGTCACGGACGGGCCTCTTCGTCGAGGGGATCCGTGGTGGTGCGGACGGTGACGGCGGAGAGGGTGGGCCAGGTCCCTGCGGCCGGGCCGGGGGGCGTGTCGGCGTCGCGTTCGGTAGCGGAGACGTACAGGGTGCCGTCGTGCAGGAGGGGCTGCAGGTCGGTGTCGGTGATGCGGTAGGGGACGACGATGTTGGCGTTCTGCCTGCGGGAGACGCGCAGTTGGATGAGGCCGGGGAAGACGGTGAGGGCGCCGAGGTCACGGATGCCGGTGAGGGGGATGAAGCGAACGCCGAGGGACGTGGCGATGTCACGGGCCAGGCGGAGGAAAGCGGGTTTGGTGACTTTGGCGAAGGGGTTGTCGAGAAGCAGGGTGGTGTGGCGGTGGCCGTGAACGGCAGCGCGGCGGGCTGCGAGCAGTGCGGCGAGGATGAGGGCGAAGGTGACGCCTTCGCCGCCGGAGGTCTCCACGGCAAGGCGGTCGACGGGCTTGTGCTGGGGATCGAGAGGGTCGGAGGGGATCAGCACGCGGGCGCTGAAGGCGGGGGTGGCGGCTTCGACGAGACGGTGGATGGTGGCGTCGGCGTCGAAGTCGGGGCGGACGTGGCGGGTGTGGGGATCGAACCAGGTCTGCAGCAGGGACAGGATCGCGGTGCGGCGCTGGTCCTTCTTCATGTCGAGGCCGGAGAGTCTGAGCAGGGGAAGGCCGGCCCAGCGTCCCAGGGCGGGGGTGGTGGGCAGGTGGGAGTCGTGGACGGTGGCCTGGACACCGCGCAAGAGTTCCTGGACGGCGGCGAAGGCGGTGCGGCTGAGGTCTTCCACACGCGTGTCGAACGAGTCGACGAGGTTTTGCAACATCGCTCGTCGTTCGTTGGTGTCGTGGTGATGGGCGTCGGCGTCCTGCAGGAGGCTGGTACGACGCAGTCCGCGGAGCATGAGGACGAGCTTGTCGCCCGAGACGACCTCGGGATGGGCGTCGCGCAGGGCGGCTTCGAGTTCTTCAAGCTGCCGGGTGGCGAGGGCTTCGCGCTGGCCGAGGCGGCGGTGCAGGGCGGTGATGTCGCTCTGGAGTGCGGTGCGGCCGTCTTCCAGGGCGGCGGTGGCATGGTCGGTCTCGGCGTCGGACAGGTCGGTGCTCGCCAGGGTCATCAGGTACTGGACGGCGTCGGGGGCAGGAGGTGAGGGCGGCCGGCCTTGGACGTGGAAGGCGCGGTCTTCGAGGTCGACGGCAGGGATGAGTCCGCCTGAGGACGCCAGCAGAGGCAGGTCGGCCTGCAGCGCGTTGATGGCCTGGGTGGTCAGCTCCCGGCAGGCTCGGGCGTGGTCCAGTTCTGTCTGGGCTGCTTCCAGGGCCTGTTCGGCACGGGTGCGTGCGGCCAGGGCTGTTTCACGGGCGGCGGTGAGGCGGGCGAGGACGCGTGCGGCTTCCTCGATGGTGGTGGCGCGGTCGTCCGCTTCGACGTGGGAAGTGCGGCGCAGTCTGCGCAGTTCTGCCTTGACCTCGTCGACGGCGGTGCGCTGGTGGGTGACGTTGCTTTTCAGCGTGCCGATCGTCGTGCTGAGGAGCAGGAGCTGTTGTCGGGCCCGGCCTGCGGTCTGCTCGTGGTCGGCGGCACTGCGGGCGGGGTGGCTCTCGCGCAGGGCTCGGGCGGCCTCCTGGACGGGTGGGGGTTGGCTGTCGAGCTTCTGCTGGAGTTTTGCCGCCTGGTCGCGGTGCAGATTCTGTTCCGCGGTCAGCTGCGGGTCGCTGACGGCTGCGCTCCAATGGCGGTGGCGGGATGTGGCCACTTCCATGAGCGTGCCGAGGTCGAGGCAGGCGTCCGAGGGGTCGGCGAGGTCGGTGTCGGTGGCCAGGTCGTCGCGCAGGCTCTGGGCTGTGACGGCTGCGTGGCGCAGGTCGTGCAGGGCGGCGTTGATGCGCTCGCAGGCTTCGCGGGCCTGGATCTGGCAGGTTTCGGCGCTCTGGAGGTCGGTGCGGGCCCGATCGCGTGCAAGATCGGCGAGCTGTTTGTCTTCTTCGGCCTGCAGTGTTTCGGCGTCGAGTTCGCTGCAGCGGGCGGCCTGCTGGGCGAGTACTCGGAGCAGGCCGGTCTGTTCGGTGGTCCGGTTGATCTCTTCGTGCAGGTCGCGCAGGCGCTGTTGGGCTGTCTCGATCTGCTGGGCGGTGTCCGTGAGTTGTTGCTGCGTCTGTGCGCGGACGCGGTCCGCCTCTTCGTAGCGCGTCCGCAGTGTCTGGACGTCTTGTTCGGCGCTGTGGAGGCGGTGTGCTCCGATGCGTTCGCTCCAGTCGAGGACGCTGCGGCGCAGGTTCTGGGCCTGGTCGTAACGGTTGCCGAGGTCGTGGCGGTGCTGCTCGCGGCGGTCGGCCTCGGTGTGGCGGTCCTCGATTTGCGTGCGGGCCGCTGGATGGGACCAGTGGGCTTCGTCGGGCAGGATGACGACGATGTCCTCGGGCAGTGGGGTGGCTGCTTCGAGGGCCCGAGGGGTGGTGATGACCAGGGGGGCGTCCAGGTCTGCCCGTGCTTGGCGAGCCAGATCGACCACGTCGTGCAGGTCGTCGGGGACGTTGACGACGATGCCGTCGGCCAGGGCCGGATGGTCGCGCACGATGGCTTCGGCCGCCAGGGCGGGCAGGTTGGCCAGGTAGGCGTAGGTGCTGCGGGCGCCGTACTTGTGGGTGGCGGCGCGGCGGCAGATCTCGGCCACTGCGGGCCGCGGCGGCAGTAGGGCGGTGGCCTCCAGGGCTGCCACGGCCCGGCGTGCAGCGGCGGCCTGCACGGCGGCGTCCAGTTCCCGTGTCTTGGCCTGGTCGGCTGCCAGGGACAGGAGTTCAGCGATTGCCTGGTCGTGGTCCGCCAATTGGATCGGGTCGAAGTCGATGAGCGCGCTGGCGTGCAGTTGGCGGGTGAGGGTGTCTGTGTCGTCCTGCAGCTGCTGCTGGAGTTTCTCCTGTGCGCTCAGGTCTGCACGAGCCCGGACAGCTTGTTCCACGTGCAGGCTCTGTGCGTCGGTGAGCTGTGCTGCCAGGCCGGTGAGACGGTTGTGCTCACGTTGCGTGTCGTGGTGCTCGGTGCGCAGGGTGCCCTGGCGGTTCACTGCTGCCTGCAGTGCGGCATCCGGATGCTCGTCGGTGCCCAGCACGCCGTCGCGGACCGCGGCGCGCAGGACGCTGTCGATGCGGCCCCTTTCCGTCTGGCACGCCTGCAGGCGGGTGTCGGCGCTGGCGTAGTGGTTGGCGACGTCGAGGAGAGCCGTGTGTGCCAGGGCCGCGGCTTCGCGCGCTTCTTGTTCGGCGGCGATGTGGGTGGCGTGTCCGGTTTTCAGCCGTGCAGTCTCCTGGTCCAGGCGCTGGGTCAGGGCGAGGACGGCGGATACGGCGCGGCGGCGCTGGGGTTCGGCATCCTGGCCGCGTGCTGCGAGGGTGGCGCTGATGTCCTGTACGTGCCGTCGCTCGGTGTCGAGCTGGACGATCAGGGCAGCCGCGTCAGCTGCGGCGGCGACCGCTTTGGCTTGGGTGAACTCTTGTGTGTTGGCGTCCAGTTGCTGCTGGGTGTGGTGCAACTGCAGCTCGGCGAGCTGCAGTTTGCCGGCAATCTGGCGGGCGTGTGCGTCGGTGTAGGCCGCCAGAGTGCTGTGCTGGGCTGCTTCCGCTTCCGTTCGGGTCTGTCGATGGCGTGCGAGGCGGGCGTCCTGGTCGGAGCTTCGGCGCTCCAAGTGGTGGCGGGCGGTCAGCAAATGGTCGATCCACAGAAGGCGGCTGGTCTGGAGCTCCTTCAGGTGGTGACGATGGACGGCGAGCGCTTCGGTGTGATGGGCGAGGCCTTTGAACAGGTCCAGGCGCCGGCGGTCCAGTGCGAGGCGGTCGGCGTCTTCTCCCAGGCGGGTCAGGGCGGCCTTCAGCCGGGCGATCAGGTCCGGTGAGGCGATGGCCTTGACGAGACTGTTGAGGAAGTCTCGGGAGGTCGCGTAGGTGAAGACGTGATCGGCTGCGCCTTCGTCCTGGTTCATGGCCAGGAGCCAGCTCTTGACGAACTCGACGTCGATCTTGAGGGTTTGGCGCAGGTATTGGTCCCAGTCGTTCTGTTTGGCGGTGTGCTGGATACCTGTGCCGGGATAACGGCTGCGCAGTTCGGTGACGTGGGTCTGCCACTCGTTGTGGTCCCGCAGGCGGTGGCCGCTGCGCAGTGGAAGGTCAGCCAGGGAGGGGCTGTGGGCGGAGGCGGGCAGCGCCCAGAAGTATTCGGAGACCGGATCGTCTTCGCTGCTTGCGGTCGGCTTGGCCAGGCAGGCGCCGAGGAAGAAGCGCTGCGGGGCCTGTTGGGGGCTGGCTGGGGGCGTTTCGACTTCGAGGATGATGTGCGTGGGAGGGCCTCCGGGCACGTAGTGCTCGATGCGTTTTTCCTGTCCCTGTTTCTTCTGCCGGCGCTGGGCGATGCGGGGCAGGAAGTAGTCGGCCCGCGGCAGCAGCACGTGGAGGAGGAAGGCAAGCAGGGTCGACTTGCCACCGCCGTTTTCCAGGCCGATCACGGTGTGGGTGTGCTGGGTCAGGTCGACCGTGAGGTCGGGGACGGCGACTTTGTCCCGGACGCGGAGGTTGACGACTCGGAAGCCGCGCAGGGGTCCCACGTTTTACTCCTCGGGTTCTGGTCCGGCACCGCCGGGCGGTTGCGTACCGGTGGTGGCGTAGGTCTGCAGGTCTTGGAGGAGGTGGTCGGCGAGCATGGCCCGGCAGCGCGCCAGGAGCAGCCTGCGGGGGCGGTAGAGGCTGTCGCGGACGGTTGTGCCTGCGGTCTTGGCGACCAGACGTTGACCGTGCAGGAAGGTCAGGACTGTGTATACGAGGTACGTCCTGTCGCGGCGGCCTGCTCGTTTACTGGCGGGCGCGTGGGCGGGCAGTTGCAGCCAGTGCCACCACAGGGGGGCTTCGCCTTCGGGCGGGTCGGTGGCTTCCTCCTCCTTGTGCCGGGCGAAGTCGGTGATGAAGTCGGCGAGCTGGGAGGCGGTGAAGGTGGCGGCCACGGCCAGGGGGTCGGCCAGCAGGTCGTCGAAGTCGGCAGCGGAGGGCGCGACATAGGCGAGCAGCGCGACGGGGACCAGCAGCCGTGCAGCGCGGGCCGAGACGTCCTCGAAGTTCTTGTTCCAGGGCAGGTCTGTCGTGCGCCGGGGCCAGGCCCAGGGGCCGTCGAGCTCGGTGTCGAGGAGCAGGCCGTGATGCGGGTCGGCCAGAGCCACAGAGCAGCCGGCTCCTTCGAGGATGTCGTCGACCAGATGCCGGAATGCGGCGTCGGTGCGGTAGCGGTCGAGCAGGCTGCGGTAGTGGGCGCTCTGTCCGCTGTTGCCGGGGGCCGCGGTGACGTCGAGGGCGAAGGCCAGCAGGCGTCCGGCGTCGGTGCCGTCCATGGAATCCCTTCGGGGTGCTGTCTGGTGTGGGGCCCTATCGCGGCCGGGGGATGAGGATCAGGTCGTCGCCTGCGATTCCGGCGGCTGCGAGGCGGGTGCCGGGGCGGACGACGGCCAGGCGGCCGGTGAGGAAGGCGTCGGCGGCAGGCGGGAGGTCCTCGTCGGATCCGTGGAAGCCGCCGTAGGCGCTGGCGACGGTGACGGCTAGCGTCCAGGGCACGAGGCGGGCCGCCGGGGCGGCGAGGTCGCCGAGGAAGTCAGCGTGGTGAAGGCTGTTGAGCAAGGTGGACAGCCGGGTGGGCTCGGTAATGCGGTCCAGGATGTCCTGCACGGCGGCCAGTACGGCCGGGTCCAGGTCGTCCGGGGTGATGCGCAGCTCGCCGACGTCGAAGGGATCATGGCCTGGTTCGCTGGTCGTGCGAGTGGCAGGTGTCATGACGTCCTTCAGGCGCGGCAAGCTGAGCACGCGCGGGGTGCGCGGACCGAGCAGTCTCACCATCAGGGGTTCCAGCAGGTCGGCGACGTCGCCGGGGGCCATGTCCAGCAGGGGTGCGAACAGCTGCCCTTGCGGGTTGATGGTCAGCCGGCGCGGGGTGAACAGCTGACGGTCCTGTTCGGCTTCGAAGGCAGTTCTCACCTCGTCGCCGCTGCCCTGCAGTGCCAGGAGCGCCATGATCAGGTCGTGCAGGCTGGTGTTGAGGTGCTGGAGCCTGGCGTAGTCGGGTGCGTGCAGATGGAAGTGTTCGGCGACAGCGTCGGCGAACTTCTCTTCCGCCTCCACCTGTTCGCCGACCAGGGTGATGATGTCGGTCAGACGGGGGACGACGTCGTCCTCATAGTCGACGTCGCGGACGTTGTAGACGATGCGGCGCAGCAGGCTGTTCAGCTGGGCAGCCAGGCCGTGGACGCTGAGGGTTCGCCGCTCGACGGAGTCGAGGACCTCGTCGTAGTCGCGGCGCTTGAGCATGCGTTCGGAGCGGTAGCGCTCGGCGGAGAGCCGGTCGAACGGGTCGAAGTCGACGAGGTTCTGGAAGACGTTGATGGCTTCGGGGGTGGCGCGCAGGACGGGTTCGTCGCTCTCGTCGTCTGCGGCGGCGGTGACGAAGGCGAAGGACTGCATCACGTAGTGGGCGTCGTGGTCGGCGTCGGGCCGAACGTAGCGGTCGGTCATGCGGGTTTGCCGGTCACGTTCGTTGACCAGCAGGTTCATGACTGCTTCTGCGATCTCGTGGTGGGTGGCGGGTGGATCGTTGGGTTGCTGCCAGGCGCACAGGCTGGTGATGTCCTCGACGAGGGCGGGGCGGGGCCGGCCGCCGCTGAGGCGGTCGTTCTCGATGACCAGGTGCAGTGCGGCGAGTAGTACGGTGATCAGGTCGTAGGCGTCCCATTCACGGTGGATGCGGCGCAGTCCGTCCAGGCGGACGAAGAGTGCGGCCTGCAGTCCTGCGGTGCGGCGCTGGCGGGTTTGCCATTGGTCAAGGAATCCGCGGAGCTGCTCGTTGAGTTGTGTCGGCACAGGTGCCCCTCCCCCAGCCGTGGATGATACGAGCGCATTGGCCGCTTTGATGGGTGGATGAGTGAAATTGCGTGATGCTGACGGGAGGCGACGCCGCAGCGCTGTCTGCGGCCGTGCGGGCTCGCCGGTGAGCGGCCCGCGCCCAGCCCGTCTCGCTCGGCAGGGCACGGGTCTGCGGGGCGGCCGCGGCCTGCTCATCCGCCCGCTGTGGTGCTGTCCAGGCCGAGTTCGGCAAGGGCGGCCTGCCGGTCGGGGCTGAGGCCGCGGCGGCGGATGTTGCTCAGCCACTGCCCCAGGCGCACATCGCCGTCCTCGGTCTGCTCGATGTGCCGCTGGGGAACGTTGAGATGGCCCTCGCGCTGGCGGAAGGCCCGTGCTGCTCTCAGCCCTCGCTGGAAGGAGCGCTCACGTGCCGGCTGCCGATGTTCCTTGCTGCTGGAGCCGGATGCGGCCGGCAGGGCGAGTCCCAGGTCCGCGAGGAGCTGTCGCTGCCCGGGATGAAGCGCATCCACCCGCGCCGCCTGCGCGTTGAGCCACTCCCGTGCTGTGGCTTGTTCGGTCTGTTGCCGGGCTGCGTGATAGGCGCGGTGCCAGGTGAGCGGCCACGGCGGATTCCACCACCGGTCCAGGGCGGCGAGGGCAGCAGCGCGTTCTGCGGCGAACTGGTCAGCGCGGGCACGCTGGGTGGCCAGCCAGCGGCCCAGGGGAAAGCCGTCGTGCACGTAGCCGCCGGGGGCAGCCAGGTGGCCGTGGTGGGCGGCGTACAGGGCTGCGTGGGCCAGACCCCGCTCGAAGGCCTTCTGGCGGGGATCCCAGATGACACCGAGGCGTTCGAGTGCCTGACCGCGTGCGGGATCGAGAGTGCCGAGCGAGTAGAGATGGCGTTGCCAGCTCAACCAGCGGCCCAGGGGGTAGCCGGTGGCGTCCTCGTAGGCCTGGGGGACGTCGAGATGGTGATGGGCGCGGTGGTAGCTGCGGGCGGCTTTCAGTCCGCGGCGCCACTCGGCGCTTTTAGGGGCCAGGACCCTCAGGGAGAGGGCGAGGGCGACTTCTTCGGCCTGGGCGGGGCGGTCGAAGTGCAGCCATGCCTCGGGATCGTCCGCAGGCATGGTGGGACGGTGCGTGCGGGGGTCGGCCAGGCGGGCCTCAAGGCGGTCGTCGTGAGCGCGCAGGGCCTGGATGGTGTGCCACAGCGGGGTGTAGGCGTCGGCGCCGAGGAGGTCGTCGGGGTCTTCGCCCGGGGTGAGGTAGACGGGGACGACGAGGGTGGCCTTCTTGCCCGCACCCGGCTGCTGGCGCAGGGCGCGGCCGACAGCCTGGACAGTGTCGACCGGGCTGTTCTTGGGGTCGGCGAAGACGACGGCGTCGATGGCGGGCACGTCGATGCCCTCCCCCAGCACGCGTGCGTTGGCCAGCACGGCCGGGGCGTGGGGGCCGGCGTGGGAGGCGAACTCCAAAAGGAGGCGGCGGCGGACCTGGGGGGCGTGGCGTCCGCTGATCCAGTCCGCCCACAGCCCTTCCGGGCGCAGATGGCTGGGCAGGGTGGCGGCGGTGTCGTGCAGGGTGGTGGCAAAGGCGCGGGCATCGGCGACGCGGTGGTGGAAGGTCAGGACGCGGCGCAATCGGTGGTCGTGGATGGCGCGCAGGGCGGCGACCTGGCGGCCGGCCAGGCGCAGTCCGTCGACGCCCGCGCCGGGTCCGGTGGCGAGCCAGTCGCGCAGGTCTTCGTCGGTGACGACAGGGACGAGGATCTGGTAGTCGGCGAGCAGGCCGAGGTCGATGGCGTCGGAGAGGGTGAGCCGGTAGGCGACGGGGCCGAAGAGGGTTTCGTCGTCCATGGAGGCCACCGCCTCCATGTTCTCGTCCGCGCTGTCATCGGCGTCCCAGACGCGGGGGGTGGCGGTCAGGTACAGGCGGCGGGCGGCGGGGACCTGGTCGTCGTGGTGGACGGCGGCCCAGGCTTTGCCCAGGCGGCCGGCGGTGCGGTGGGCCTCGTCGACAACGATCAGGTCCCAGGGGGGCAGGCGGTGGTTGCTGTGGGCGGCGACCACCGCGGAGAGGGAGGCGTAGGTGGCGTAGACAGTGAGGGGCCCGGGGCGGGATGTGGCGGTGAGGGCGGTCAGGTCCGCGGGGTCGGTGGTCAGCGGGATGTCAGCGCCGAGCGGCTCGTGGTCGAGGGCCTGACGGGCCGAACACACCGCGACCGTGGTGCCCTTGCGTCCCGCTGCACGCCAGGAACGGATCGTCTGGGACAACAGATCCAGCGTCGGCAGCAGCACCAGGACCTTCCCCCGTGGGGCGATGCGGGCGGTTGTGCGTGCGGCGATCAGGGTCTTACCGGTGCCGCAGGCGGCGATCACGCTCGCGCGGGGGTGGCGGGCCAGGGTCTGGGTGGCTGCAGCGACCGCGTCCTTTTGGTGAGGGCGCAGCGTCAGCTCAGTGGGTGCCATGGGCAGGATGCGGCTTTCCGGTGCGGAGTGGTCAGGCGGCGGGGACGCGGTGCTGGGAGAGGTGGTCGAGGATGTGCTGGTGGGCTTCCCAGCCGTCGGGGAACTTGGCGGGGACGCCGAGGGCGACGGGCTCATTGGAGGGTTGGCGGTCGAGGAGGTCGGCGATGCCGGCGCGGGCGACCATGATGCAGGCGTGACGGTGGCGTGAGGCCAGCACGCACAGGCGGCCGGCTTCGAGGTGGAAGGCGGAGGCGTCGCGGCGGCCGGAGAGGGGGTGCAGCACGATGGTGACGGCGAACTCTCGGCCCTGCAGGCGGTTGGCGGTGTCGGCACGCACTCCTCGGGCGTGGGGGTTGCGGTTGAGGAGTTGCTGGATGTGACGGGCCTGTTCCCGGTGGGCGGTGCCGATGGCGATGTCGGCGGGCTGCAGGCGCCGGCCCATGGGGTGTTTCTCGCAGACGGCCTCGATTCCGCGCTCCAGGAGGCGGGAGGCCAGGGCGACGGTGGCGTGGGCGGCCTCGGCGTCGATGCGTGCGGTGTGGCGGGGCGGGAGTTCGTGCAGGGCCCAGCCGGTGCGTGCGGCTTCCTCGACGGTTGGGTCGAAGGGGTTGTGCAGGGCGTTGATGGTGAAGGTGAGGGCGCGGGTGGCGGGCGCGGTGGCGGGCTGGAAGGGGGTGAAGGGGTAGAAGGCCCGGGAGACGATGCCGGCTGCTGAGGCGGGAAGCCGCCAGGAGACGGGCAGGGTGTGGGTGCTGGTGTCGTTGTGGTTCGTCAGGACGGTGACGGCGTTGTTGAGGGGGTCGTGGGGCAGTCCGGTCCACCGGGGGGTGCTGACGATGGAGAACGGGTCGAGTTGGCCGGGGTCGCCGACGAGGAGGGCCCGGTCGAAGAGCTTGGCGATCAGCAGGAGGGCGTCGGATCGCATCTGGTAGGCCTCGTCGATGATGGCCCACTTCCAGCGGGGGCCGTCTACGTACGCCCATTTCATGGCGGTTGCGATGATCACGTCGCAGGTGAGGACGTCTTTAATGTCTTTGCTGATGATGGTGTCGGTCAGGTCCAGGACTTCTTCGGATGCCTCGTAGTTGTGCCCGGCGAGGCGTCCCAGGCGCAGGCGGGGTGCTTCTGGGTCGGCGAGGCTGACCAGGAGGTCGTCGACCTGGTGGTTGGTCTGGGCGATGATGATGCTCTGTTCGCCGGCGTCGGCAAGGGCTCGGGCTGCGCGCACGACCAGGGTGGATTTCCCTGCGCCGGGGGGCGAGTCGACGACGAGGGGCCGCGTGGTGGTGCCGGTCAGTGCGGTCAGGACGGCGGTGACCGCTTGGTCGGCCAGTTCCACGGGCGGGATGGGGGGCTGGGTCACGGCTGGGTCTCCTCGGTCTCCTCCAGGACGGCGGCTGGGTGGTTGTGCTGGGGGCCGCCGTGGGTCCAGGGAGTGTTCTCCCGGCTGGGGAACGGGGGCCGGCTGAAGAATTCGGGGGCGAAGGTCAGCTCGAGCAGATCACCGACGGCGGGGACGGAGTCGGTCCTGGGCTTGTTGACGGTGCCGGTGAGCGTGGTCACCTCGAGCAGGAGATCCGTGCCCTGGGCGCGCGGGGTGATGGCGCGCACGGCCATGTGCACGCGCGGGTTGTGGGGTCCGGCGAGCAGGTGCCCGATGTCCAGGCGTACCGGGTCGGTGGTGTGCAGGGTCAGGCGTGGGCGCAGTTTGGGGCTTCTGGCGCCGGGGACGGTGTGGTGGGCGTCGACCTCGGTGACGGTGCCAGCGACGGCTTCTCCGGTGGTGCGCCGCTCGGCCATGAAGTAGGGGTCCTCCAAAGCGCGGTGGGCGTCGAAGGCCCCTTGGGCCAGTTCCATGCGGGCGAGCCGGCGGGCGGCGGAGACGGGATCGTCCTTGATGGGCTGGGGGCGTCCGTCGGCCGCGAGGTAGGTGGTGTAGGCGGTGAAGCGGTCACGGTCGGCGGCCCAGCGGCGCTGCGCGTCATGGGTCTGGGGCAGGTTGCGCAGCAGGCCAAGGGCGTGCCAGGCGTCGTCCCAGGTCGGCTTGAGGTAGTTGTGCAGGAGGGTGTGCAGCCGGTCGGTGAGCCTCATCATCGCGGCGCTGTTGCCATCTTTGGCGGCGTCGTCATAGGCCGTCAGCAGAGGGTCGAGCTCGAGGCTGTCGAAGGAGGGGTCGGTGGCCGGGCCGGCGGGCCGGTGCAGTTGGCCGTCAGGGCCGGGGACTTGGGGGTTTTCGGCATCGAGCGCGGCGCGCAGGCCTGTGGTGCCGGGGGGAGGGTCGATCCAGGCCAGGAGGGCGGCAAGATGCTCGTCCTCCAGGCGGCTCTGGCCCGTGATCCAGCGGGTGCCCAGTAGATCGGTCAGGGCCAGTAGGAGGGCGGAGCCGGGGTGTTCGGCGTGGTCGGCGAAGAAGGTGAGCCACTGGCCGAGGCGGCCGACGCTGCGGGCCGGGTCGCTGCCTTCGGGCGGCTCGGTGAAGCGCAGGGCGCGGCCCAGCCGCCCGACGTAGGGAAGGGATCTGCGGTTGGCGACCAGGAGCTGGGGGGCATGGGTGTGACGCTCGCGGGCGGGCTTCTTGCCTTTTGCGGGCAGGTGTTCGGTGTTCTGGAAGCCTTCGATGTAGGCGAGGATGTGGCCGGCCAGTTCTTCCAGGAACGCGGTGGGCCGCCCATGGGGCGGTGCGACCAGGAGCTGGGGGCAGCCCGGATCGTCGCCGAACATGACGGCCAGCAAGGTCGCTTCGGTCCCGGAGCGGTTGAGCGGCAGGAAGATCAGTGGCTGCTCGGCAAGGTGGAAGTGGCCGACCATGCTGGCGTCCTGCACTGTTTCCGTCTCGGCTGCCTCAAGGCGCAGCAGGGTGGACAGTCGACTCATGCGGACTCCCGCAGTTGGGTGCGGACGGCGTGGGCGTGCCGGAGGGCGGCGGCCAGGTCGGCCTGGTCGGCGGCGGGGGTGCGGGTGCCGTCGGCGAGGCGCAGGGCGGTGCCGATGTGGTCGATGCCGCCGAGGTCGTCGCTGATGTCGCTGCCCAGGACGTCGATCGATCCGTCATCGCGGGCTTGGCCCCGGCAGACGTAGGCCAGGTCGCAGAAATGACGGCAGGCAGGGGTGTAGCGAGTGGTGGTGGCTTGCAGAGCGGCGGTGAGTTCCTTGGGGTCGCGGCTGGGCCGCTTGTCCTGATCAAGGACGAGGTCGAACGTGATCCGGGCCGGCAGCGCGTCGAGGAGCGGCTCGACGCGGGTGAGCCGGTCGAGTTGCCTCGTGAGGGCGGCGATCTTCTTGCGGGCATCGACCACGCTGGCGGTGGGGCGTCGGGTGAAGTTTCGGGGCGTGACGAGGATGACGTCGTGGGAGACTCTGTCGCCGTCGATGCCTTCCTTTGCGAGGAGTTCGCGCAGGGCGAGGACGTAGGCGGCGGCCTGGGTAACGGCGGCGGCCACTTTCGCGCCGCTCGCCTGCTGGTCGACGACGGCGAAGGACTTGATCTCGATGATGTGGAAGACGCCGTCGATCTGGAAGGCCACGACGTCGGGCTCGAGGTAGACCGGGTGGCCGGCGACGGTCAGCTGCAGGATGGGGTGGTCCAGCAGCGTGCGGGCGGGGCTCGTGGAACGGAGCGCTTCCAGGACGGCATTGCGGGTGTGGATGTAGCGCACCTGGGGGGAGGCGTCCTGGGTGCCGACCACCGCGAGGTCGGTGTGGGCGGCTTCGGGCAGCGGCAGATCCAGGACGTCACGCAGCAGGCGCAGCAGTTCGGCGCAGCCGTTGGCCTTGACCTGCTGTTCGAAGGTGGCTCCGCTCCTGAGAGCGAGGGAGGACTTGGCGAGGGGGCGGGGTTTGCCCAGATGGACGGCGATGGCGTCCTTGTCGATGCCGGCGGCGTCGAGCAGGGCCCGGCGGTTGCAGCCGGGGTTGGCGGTCAGGGCCGCGAGGGTGCGGGCGTCGTGCCCTTTGGCAGGGACGGGGCCGCGCAGCGCGGCGAGCCGGTCGTTGAGCTGACTCACAGATGTTCCTTGCGGGGACAGGGCGCAGCGGTCAGGGGACGGAGCGCAGGCGGCGGGCGGACTGGAAGGATCCTCCGAACAGCAGTGCCGCGGTGTCGAGTTGGCTGCGAGCCCGGGCGGCGGCCTGGGTGCGGGTGGTGGTGTCGCTGGCAGTGTGGAGGGTGAGTTCGTCCTCGGCGGCACGGCGCAGCAGGGCCAGGTCGAGGGGTGCTCCGGCCGGGCCGGGGTGCGGTATGGCGGGCTGGGCACCGGGGATGTTCTGGGCGTAGCGCACGAGGAGTTGACGGACGGGCAGCGGCAGGGTGGCCGTGTCGAGGCGATCGGCGGCGTCCGCGATGTTCAGGGCGCTGGTGAGGAAGTGGACGCGGGCGCTGAGCGGGCCGACGATGCGCTGTTCCAAAGACCAGGTGCTGACGGTGAGCAGGCCGCGCGCGGGTGAGAGCAGGTCGGAGGTGAGCGCCGGGCACAGGTAGTAGGGGCGGGCGCCGGGGGCGCTGCGGTAGGAGCGTTCTTCGTCACGGCGCAGGCTGGTCAGCCGGGAGGGGGCCAGTCCGCCGGCGAAGAAGGCTTCATGGACGGTGCTGATGAGCTTGGGGGCGGCCGGCACGGCGAGCAGGGTCAGGACCTGGTGGACCTGTTCACGTGCGGGCAGCAGGGTTTGCGGCTCTGCGGGAGCCTCCTGCGCCGGAGCGCTGTTCTCGCCGCCATCGGAGGCGTTGCTCTCCTCGCCCTCTTCGGCCTGTGCGAAGAGGGCGTCCCAGGCGCGCTGGGTACGCCGCAGGTCGTCACGGAGCTGTTTGACCTGGTCACTGTCACGGGCCAATTGGGCACGCCGCATGGCCTGCTGCAGCTGATGCATGCGTTGTTCGAGTGCGTCCAGATGCTCGTGCATGACCACCACCCTACCGCATTCCAAGGTTTTCCAGTTTTCTCCTGTGATTGCTGCTGTAGAGTCGTCGGCACTTCGCCAACTGCCGCTGCGCAGTGGGCGTCGGGCAGTCCTGCCGTCACCGAGGAGAGCCGTTCATGAAAGCCCTGCACACATCCGACTGGCATCTGGGCCGCACCCTGGGGCGCCGCTCCCGGGACGAGGAGTTCGACGCCGTCCTCGCCGAGATCATCGCCATAGCGGAGTCCGTGCAGCCCGATCTGATCGTGCACAGCGGCGACCTGTTCGACACCTACCGGCCCGCGCACAAGGACATCCTGCGCGCGATGCGCTGCCTCGACAGCCTCGCGCGCATCGCACCCACCGTGGTGCTGGGCGGCAACCATGACTCCCCCGAACTCTTCGACCTGCTGGCCTATGTGTGCACGCTGCGGCCCGACGCCGACCAGGGCCGCCTGCGCTTCGTGCACAGCCGGGGCGACACGGAACCGGGCACTGTGCTCGACTTCGACAGCCGCGACGGGCACGAGCGCATCCGCCTGGCCGCTCTGCCGTACGTGCACCCCAACCGCTATCTGCATCTGTTCCCCGGCTTCGGGACTACCGAGGGCGCCTACGCGGCCGGCCTGCGCGAACTACAGGACGGGCTGCTCGCCCGACTGCTCGACGGTTACCACCCCGGCCGCGACGTGCTGCTGTTCACCGCCCACCAGTACGTGGCCAGCGCCGTGCCCTCCTACAGCGAGCGGATGTGGGAGGCACGCGAGCCGTATGCCACCGCCGCGGACGCCCTGCCGCAGGTCGCCTACTGCGCCCTGGGACACATCCACAAACCCCAGCCCGTTGGCAGCGGGCGTCTGCCCGCCCGCTACGCCGGCAGTCCCCTGCAGATGGACTTCGGCGAGAGCGAGGAGACCAAGAGCGTCACCGTCGTCGACGCGGCCCCCGGCCGGCGCACACTCACCACCCCCCACACACTGCGCTCCGGACGGCGCCTGGCCCGCTTCGACGGCACCCTGGAGGAACTCGAGGCCGCTGCCGCCCAGTACACCGGCGTCTACCTCAAAGCAGTCATCCGCACCGACGAGCCCGTCCCCCGGCTCGGAGAGCGGATCGCCGATCTGGTGCCAGATGCCGTATTGGTGGACTTCGACGAAGAGTGCGCGGCCACCCGGGCCACCGTCCTGTCGGGCGCCGACGCGGCCGACGACGGGCAACTCGACGTCACTGCGGCATTCAGCGCCTACCTCGCCGGTCCCGGCACCCCCGGGCAGCACGCCGACGAGGTCGTGGCCGCCTTCGCGGACCTGCTGAACACACCGGACTCCGGCCTTCCCCCCTCCCCCGCCGAGCATCTGCTCGCCGAAGCCATCGCCACCCCCTGGACCAGCGCCGCACACGGCGGTACGGAGACCACCTCATGAAGATCGTCCGCCTGACCTTCTCCGGGGTCCGCAGCTACCCCGACACTTGCGAGATCGACTTCACCGGCAAGACTCTCGTGGGCATCCTCGGTGACACCGGCGCGGGCAAGACCAGCATCCTGGAAGCCATCACCGTCGCCCTGTATGGCAGATGCTCCTTCACCGACCAGGCTGCCCAGCTGCGCTCCGACGACTGCCAGGCCATGAGCGTCGACCTCGTGTTCCGCGTGGACGGCCGGGAATGGCGGGCACACCGCGTCTTCCACGCCACCCGCGGAACCCAGGCACGGCTGACGGACCCAAACGGCAAGCACACCGACGGCACACGCGCCGTCGACGCAGCCGTCCGCGAACTCCTGGGAATCGACTACATCACCTTCAAATCCTCCGTCCTGGTACCGCAAGGACGCTTCGGCGATCTGCTCAACGCCGGTGACGCCGATCGCACCCGCATCCTGAAGTCCCTCTTCGGCGTTGACGAGCTGCAGCGAGTACGCCAACTCGCCGACGGAGCCGTCAGCCGGATCAAGGACCTCATCAGCCAGGCACGGCAGGAAGACGCCCGGCTGCCTGCCGACCCGGGAGCTCAGGCCCAGGCGGACCGCCAACGGCACGAACGAGCCTCCCTCGGCGCCTCAGACCTCGACGACCGGCTGGCCGAACTACGCCGACTGCAGACCAAGGCCGCACAGACGTCGCAGCACGCCTGCCTCAGTGGGAAGGCCGCAGCCGAACTCACCGAGCGGCGCGTGACCGACTACGACCGCATCACGGCCGCTGTCCGACAAGTCCAGGACGAACTGCAGCAACTGCGGGAAGCCAACGCCACAGCCGAGACCGCCGTCCAGGACGGCCTCACGGCTGTCACTGCCGAGCAGGAGAAGGCCGTCGACGCGGGACTGGCCCCCGACGTCCTGGCAGCAGCAGCCCAGGTTCTCAGGGACATGCCCGGCCGGCTCAACACCCTCGCGCAGGAACAGGCGGAGCACGCCCAGTTCCTGGCCGAGCTCACGACCGAGGAAGAGGCCCTGGCCCAGCAAGCCGACGAGCTGAAGAACGCCGAGACACACGTCGCCGAACTGAGCGCACAGGCACAGGACACCGACGAGGATGCCGCTGCCGCCGACGAAGTACTGCAGGCGCTGACGACCGCCGTCCGGCACGCCGGCGAAGCAGCCGGCGTACTGGCCAACCAGCGCGCCAGCCACACCGCCACCAGCAAAAAGCTCAGTGCCCTCCTGCAGGATCCTCCCGGCAGTGACCCGGACAAGGCGCGGGCCGCAGTGGTCGCGGCGCAGGGCGTGCTGGACGACATCCGGCGCCAGGAGGCGGCACACACCGCCGGTGATGGACTGGGCCCGGGAGACAGCTGCTCCGTCTGCACCCGACCGCTGCCCGAGGACTACCAGCCGCCACAGCCGCATGACCAGGAAGCCTTCACCCAAGCCGCGGCCGCAGTGAAGAATGCCTCCGCCGCACTGAGCAGCGCCGAGCAGGAACACGCCCGCCACACGCACGAGCTTGAGGGGCTTCAGCGAGGCCTGCAGGAACACGAGCAGCAGGTCAAGGAAGCCGCCACTCAGCTCGAAGCGGCCCTTCCTACGGTGCGTGAGCAGGCCCTGAAACTCGCCTCGCGCACCAACCACCCCCAACCGGCGGCGTTCGCCAAGGAGTTGGAGACCACGGTCGCGACAGCCCTGGCCCGCCTGGCCGACGGCGCGCAGCCAACTGCCGCCGAGCGGGAGACCTTGACCGGTAGCCTCCTGCAGGTCGCCCGCGGCCGTGCCGTTCAACTGCAGGAAGCGGCCAACGCCGGCAGGAGTGCGCTGGCACGAGCAGAAGCCCAACTGGGCGCGGATCGCAGGGAGCTGGAAAAAGCCACACGGACCTCAGGCAAGGCTCGCGAGCAGGCGGGAAAGCGGAGCGAGCACCTCAAGAACGAGCAGCGCAGCCTGCTGGCAAGCCTGTCCGCCATGCCTGAACCCGTACGGACCGAGCTGCCCCGGCCTCCGCAGCTGCCGACCGCCGACCATCTGTCAGCCGCGGCTGAGGCAGTGCGCCTCGAACAGAGCCGCCAGCAGGAATTGGCCCGACGGCAGACCCAACTGCGTAGCCGTGCGCAGGAGCTGCTTGTCCAGCAGAGCGAACTGGCCAAACGCCAACAGCGGGAGATCACTGACCCTCTGCATCAACTCGAAGTACGGCTGCAGCGCTGGGCGGACAGCGCCAGCAGCGCAGCAGCACTGGTCGAGGAGTCCGCACGCCCCGTACTGCCTCCCCCGGCCGTGACCAGCACCCCTGCGGCTGCCGAGGAGTACGCCGCAGCCCTGGAAACCGCCGGCACACTGCTGCTGGCGGCACTGGACGGACACGACACCGCAGCCCGCACGGCCATGGCGGAGCTGACCACGCGGCTTTCTGCGCATGCCCAGGAGGTGGCGGCCGCCTACCCCAACACCACAATGCTGCAGATGTCCGAGGAGACGGATCCTTTGGACCCCACCCTCCTGGACGGCCTGAGCAGCCAAGCCGGCACCCTGCGCAACGAAGCCGAACGCGCCCTCAGCGACGCGGCGAAAGCCGAGTCCCAGATCCCCCACAAGGAACGACTGGCAGATGCACTGGCTGCAGGCGAGCGCCAGCTAGCGGCCTGGCAGGCAGTGAGCACCCATATGACGAACGGGAAGTTCCTCGGCCACCTCACCGACCTGCGCACCCGGGCCCTGCTCGCGCATGGCAGTGAGCTGCTGCAGCAGCTCTCCGGCGGACGGCTGGGTTTCGCCGACGACTTCGACATCGTCAGCCTCACCAGCCACACCCGTCGCAGCTCACGCACCCTCTCCGGCGGGGAAACCTTCCAAGCATCGCTCGCCCTCTCCCTCGCGCTGGTGGAGATGCACGGCCGAAGCGGCACTCGCATGGAAAGCCTCTTCCTCGACGAAGGCTTCGGCACCCTGGATAGCGCTTCCCTCGACAGCGCCCTGCAGGTCCTGCGCGCACACGTCGGCACCGACACACTGCTGGCCGTCATCAGCCACCTTCGCCCGGTCGCCGAGACGGTGCACGACGTGCTGTGGGTTGAAAAGGACCACCGCGGCTCCCAGGCATGCTGGCTCACGGCGCCCGAACGCGACACCCTCGTCCGCGGCGATCTGCACAACCTCGCGGACCTGGCATGACGTGCTCCTTTTCATGAACGAGAGGATGGTCCTACGGCTCGCACCGTAGGGAGCCTGCTTCATCGCCCGCTGCCCGTGCCCGGAGGGTGCGACGCCTTCGACCGTGACCGTCTCCGCAGTATCGACCGTGCGCTGCTGCGGGACGGCAGCCCTGTTTCAGGCGTTCAGAGCCGTACCTCGGCAGCCTGAAGCCCCTTCTGTCCCTGCGAGATCTGAAACACCACGCGCTGTCCCTCTTCGAGGGTCCCGCGACCGTCCATCTGAATCGCGCTGAATGCGCCGTCGGGATGTTGGTTGATCCAGGACAGCCCGCCAAGGTCGAGGCAGGTGCGGGCGCGGGTGACTGAGACGTAGGCGAGGCGGGCTTCGGCGTCGTCGATCGGGCCGGGCAGGGGCTGGCCGTTGTCGTCCTGGGCGTCAGTGTCCTTGGGCGGTGTGAAGTCGTCAGCGATCTTCACCGCGGGCCACTCGCGGCCTTTGGCCTTGTGGGCGGTGGAGACGGTGACCTGTGCGGTCTTCTCGTCCGTGAGGCGGTTGATCGCGGCGATCAGCGCGTTGGGGGTGTGGGTGTCGATGAGGTCGACGAAGGGCTGCAGGTCCTGGCCGGCGGGGTCGTGGGCGGCGTAGTCCTGTAGGTCGCCCCAGGAGTTGAAGAGGAGGAGTTCGGGGTGGTGGGTGCGGCGGCCTTCTTTGAGGTCGCGGGCGGCAGCAGCCAGACCCCGCAGGCTTTCGCCGCCTCCGACCAGGGCGACGCGTCGGCCGGCGTCGATGTGGGTGAGGACTTGGGTCATGGCGCCGACGTTGGTGCGGCACAGAATCGCGTCGGGCTCATCGAGGGCGCCAACGCGGGTGGGGACGGACTCGGTTCCCTTGAGCCGGATGGGGGCGTCGGCGATGGCCAGCCATCGGTTCGCCTCGGCAGCCAGGCGCGGACCGAAGCGGAAGGACTGGGTCAGGGTGAGCGCGGTGCCGTCGAAGCCGGTCATCACATCGCGGGCACCGCGCCAGCCGTAGATGGCCTGGGCTGAATCACCGACCATGACGAGTTGGGCGTGGGAGCGCTGAGCGGTGAAGATCTGCTCGACGACGGGATTGGTGTCCTGGGCTTCGTCCAGGAGCAGGAAGTCGGCGTCGATCTTCGGTTGCGACAGGGCCCACATCTTCAGGTAGTGGTCATGTTCGAAGCGCATCACGCCGCTCTGTGGGTGCTGGAGGTCGGCCCAGGCCTTCAAAGCGAACGGCAGTACGTAGTCAACGAGTTGGCCGTGTAGTGCGGGAGAGTCCAGACCGCGCAGCGGGGGGACGTGGTGATCGGCAAGGGTGGGGTCGGCGGACTGGCAGAACCGCGTCACGGTCTTCATTACGGCGTGAGACAGGGCTCTGGCGGATAGGTCGCAGTCGCCGATTCGCAGGGGCTTGGTGATGCCGAGGGCGGCGCCGATCCGCCAGCTGGCTTGGCGGGGCGCGCCCAGGCGGTCGCGGTAGCGGTGGCCGACGGCGGCGTAGGCCAGGGAGTGGGCGGTTTTGCAGGTGACGTGCGGTGGGAAGCGGGTGGCGGCGTCCTGGGCGATGGACTTGTTGAAGGCGAGGTAGCGGCCGCGGTTTTGGGTGGCGGACGCGAGCAAGGCCAGAGTGGTGGTCTTCCCTGTTCCGGCGCCGGCCTGCAGGACCAAGTGGTTGCCGGCCCGAAATGCATCGGCGGCCTGGGTCTGTTCGTCGGTCGGGCTCAGCATGGCAGTGCTCCGCAGGTGGGGGTGAGGGCGCGTCCACGAGCTGCGGCAGGCTGCTCGGGAGCGGTGTCGTCGAGCAGGGTCTGAAGTGCGTGGTCCAGGTGTCGGGGTCGTCGGCGTGTGGGGCCGGATTCCTCGTGGTGGATGGCTTGTTCCGAGTGGGCGCTGGCGCTTTGACCGGCCTGCGTGGATGCACGCCGGGTGGAGGTCCGCTCGCGGCGCCGGGAGGCGAAGGCGCAGAGGGGCTGGCCCTCGGCGTACGTGTCTCTGTCGGCTGCGTCCGGTGCAGGGGTGGCACGTGGAGCGCGGGGCAGGACGATGCTGGTGCGGCTGTCGTCGCGGTGGCGGGGCGGGGGGTGCATGGCGGTGAAGATGGCAGCTGACACGCCGTACCTGGGTGTGCGTGGTCTTGGGGTCGCCCGGACAGCCCTATTCATTGCTACGAGCATTCGATTGACCGGTCAGGCGTTCGCCGTTCGGGTCACGATCGGGTGGTTCGGTTTCGGGGATGCCGCGGGTGGTCAGGCGGTGGTGCCGGGCGGCGGCGTGTGGCCCTCGCAGAGTGTGGCGACAAGGTGATCGACGGGGACGTCCAAGGCGTGGGCGAGGGCGTGCCAGGTCTTGAGGGATCCGATGGTGCGGCCCTGTTCGATCTCAATGAGGGTGCGTCTGGCCAGGCCGCTGCGGTCGGCCAGTTCGTCGTAGGTGAAGCCGCGCTCGCCCCGCAGCCGCGACAGCTCCAGGCGGAGCGCGTCGAAGTTGGGGTCGGGCGGGAAGATCGTCACTCCACCATCCGAAGGTGCAGACCCCTGCCCTGTCAGTGCAGACCTCTGCCCTATTTGCGCAGGTGACGTCATCCCCCATAGGGCAGGGGTCTGCACTACGGTGCGGCCTCGCCCGCTCCCCGCCGGCACCCGCGCAAGGGCCCCGCGCCTGTACGCGGCCAAGAAGGAAGGTCAGCCCGCCCGATGAGGCTCTGCACACCCCGCCCCACGGTGCCCCGCACCTGGACGGTGGACCTGCGCCCGCACCCCTGCGGCCTGGAACTCGCATGCCCGCTGTGCGGACCGCCCGCCACCGTGGAACGCGGCGTCTCAGCGCGCTCGGCCGTGCTCACCCACCTGGCCCGGCATGCCCGGGCCGCCGCACTCCCCCGGTACCTGAGAACCTGCCAGTGCCACGAGCGGGGCTGCCGCTGGCACCCGCGCCACCGCGGCTGCTCAGGTCCCGTCATCCTGGTCCTGGCCTGCGAGCTTGGCGGGCGCCGGTGGCGGCTCGCCGACGTCTGCACCAGCTGCGCCGGCGCCACCCCCGACGCCGCCGTCGTACCCGAAACCCTGTCCTGCGCGCCACCCGCGCGCAGGACCCGCCGCTCCCGCCGTACCGCGGCAGACACCCCGAGCGCCCAGGAACGGGTTCGTGACCTGCTTTCCTATCTCGCGTCTGCCCTCCCGCCAGCCGTCAGCCCCGGCACCCGGCTTCTCGCCCTTCAGTGCGCGCTGCGCACCGACCGCCACGGCCAAGCCGCCCTGACTGCCGGACTCCTGCGCAGCATGCGCCTGCACTCCCATCACGCCCGCGCCTGGAAGGAGTTGGAGCAGGCGTGCTGGCTGCGGCACCTGCCGGGGCAGACCGGCACCAGCCAGCGGCTGCAGCTCCTGGATGTCACCGTGCTGACCCAGGCACCCGACCGCGCCGGCCGGCACCAGGCCGCAGACTGGGCCCTGCGGACCGCCCACGCGCCGGTGCTGCGTGACCTGCCGACCCGGCTACGGCTGACCATGCTGGCCCTGGGCGCGAGCATGATCCCCGGGGAGGCACAGGAGGGTCGTGCCGACATCGAGCAGCTCAGCCGCGCCTGCGCACTGCCCGAAGAGCGCCTCGAGAGGGTGCTCCTGCAGCTCCGGGATGCCGGGTTGCTGGCCACGTGGTCGTTCAACAGGGAAGACGGGCATCTGTATTGGCAGGCCACGGGGAAGTCTGCCTGCCTCGGTGCGGTGACGCCGCGACCGGTCTGACCAAAGTCGCGAGCGCGGGCGCCGCGGTTGCCCGGGCCAAGGCGGGCTGGAGGCCCCGCGCGGCACGCTCTCTCGGCATGCTCTTCCATGGGCACATTGACTTGGATGTCAGCGGCACTATTGGACGGCCATGCCGCCGGGTTGGAGGTCGCATGCGGCGGGCGGCCAGCGGACTGGGACTGTCCTTGCGGCGGGTTCAGCGCGGGCGCCAGGTACGGATCTCCAGATGGATGATCTGCGCGTCGGAATGGATGCGGCCGGTCTCCACGAGCCATTGGTGGACGGCGGCGGTGACGTCGCCGCCGGCCGCGTCGACGCGGCCGGCGAAGTCGGCGGCTTCGAAGCCTCCAGTGGCGGCCGCTCCGTAGGAACGCTCCTCTGTGTGGTCGGTGCGCTGGATGACGTCGCGGCGGATGCCGGGCGAGTCGGTGCGGGAGCCGGAGGGATGGAGGTAGCCGCTCCTGTGCAGGCGGACGGTGAAAGCGAGGCGCAGGTGCTGGCGGGCGGCTTCGGCGATCAGGGGGCGCAGGCGGGCTGAGCCGGAGGCGATGGCCTGGTGGCCGGCGCGTCCGGTACCGGTGCCGGTGGGGGTGATCAGGACGGCTTTGGTGCGCACGCGGGCGCGGGTGCCGGAGGTGGTGGTGCGGCGGGTGATGTGGGGGGCTGCGAGGGCGGCGAGTTCATCGGTGTCGGTGATGCCTGCACTGTGGACGGCGTTCAGGACGTGGGTGAGGGCGGGGACGAAGGCGGCGCCCTTGTGCCGGGTGTAGAACTGGGAGACCAGGGAGGGGTCGCGGCCGATGATGCGGGCGACGTCCCGTTTGGTCAGGCCTGCTGCCTGCAGTTGGTCGGTGAGGCGGGCTGCCTCGTTCAACTCCCTTTGCGCGCGGGGAGTGTTGGTGCGGCGGGTGGGCATTACCGGCTCCCTGCAGTGAGGGCGGTGCGTCCGGCGTCGCGCAGGGCCAGTAGGTCGTCTTCGGTGGTGGGTGCGGGTAGCGGGCCGGTGAGGTGGCCTTTGTAGAGGTAGTCGCCGGGCTGGCCGTGGTAGGGCCAGGGGTGGGCGGCGGTGAGGTAGAGGGCGTCGGTGCGGAAGGCGACCACGCTGGCCGCGGGTACGTGGAGGGCGCCGACGAAGGTGTCGTCCTCGCGCATGCGCTGGGACAGCAAGGCAGAGCGGGCGGAGGACCAGATGCCGGCGGCCCATTCGGGGTGGGCGTGGGGGTCGCGGGCGAATCCGGTGGGGCGCTGCCAGGTGATCGTGTCGTCGTCGAAGGCGATGATTTCGGCGTCGTCGGGGACGTCGCGCTCCAGGGTGCGGGGGGTGGTGCCGGTGACGGTGCGGGGGCGTTGGGCGAAGGCTCCGATGCCGTACAGGAGGATGGCGCGGACGGCGCGGGAAGCCAGGCGGGCGGCGGTGGCCTGGGTTTCGTCGCCGTGTACGGCTGCCTGGGCGGTGAGGCGGGCCCAGCAGTCCTTGAGTTTCTTGGACCAGTCGTCCAGGGGTTTGCCGTCGTCGAAGAGGATCCCGTCGAGGATTTCGATCTTCCACGGGGTGAGGGGGTTGGTGAGTGCGGTGTAGACCTCGGGGCCGCCGGCCCAGGTGGTGAAGGTGGTGCCGGGCTTGCTGGGGTAGTGCCAGGCGCGGTCGCCGGGGGCGGGGGCGGGCAGGATCCCGACGTGGTCCCAGGTGTCGGGGACGGTGACGCGGACGTGCCAGTGGCCGCAGCCGAAGAGTGCTTTGACCTGTTCTTTCTGTGACCAGGTGGCGAAGGTGGTGGCGGTGACGCGGCGGGGGATGCCCACCGCGGACTTCCAGGTGTGTTTGGCGTAGGCGAAGGTGCGGTCGTACTCGACGAGCGCGGGGAGCTGTTCGGGCACGCGGGGCGGGGTGATGAGTTCGGTGCGGCCCTGTCCGGCGGTGGCGTGGAAGAGGCCGCGGAGCTCTTCGGACAGGACCGGGTAGCCGTCCGCGTACTGGCCCCTGGCAGGGATGGTGCGGGTCCACAGGTCCCGGCCGGTCTGCGAGGGCGAGCCCATCACGACCGCGTCGGGCCAGTGCGAGCGCAGTACCCCCCACAGCAGGCGGAACGCGTCGCGCACGGTGGCCGGGTGAGCGCCGTCCACGTCGAACCACTCCCCCACCGACCGCAGTTCGACATGCTGGCCGCCCTCCCCGCTCTCGTCGCTGTGGGTGCGCTGGTAGCGGCCGACCGGGTGGCGGGGGTGGACGAAGTGTCCGGCGAGACGGTCCTTGCCGCGTCCGGTGTCGGTGCGCCAGCCCGGCGCGGGGGCGTTCAGCCAGGCGGCCACCGCGTCCTTCAGGTAAGGGTGGCGGGGCGCATCGCGGTGCCAGGGGTCGCCGCCCGTGATGTAGATCCGCTCGGCTCCTTCGGGGACTGCCTGGAAGACCGCGTCCAGGATGTCGCCCGCCGAGCCGCTGCCCAGCGCGAGTTGCAGCGTGCGGTCGCGGTGCACCAGCACCCCGCTTGCGGCGTCCAGGAAGACGGTGGAGCGGGACTGCTGGGTGAAGTTGGGGTGCGTGGAAGCCAGGTTCGGGGTGTGGGTGAACCACCGCTCCCCCTCGGGCCCATCCGGTACCGACGGCAGAACGCGGGGGCCGCCCCTGCGCGCGGGTGCTGCCAGGGCAGTTTCAGTGGCAGCTGCAGCAGGCGCGGCGGCCGGGGCATCATCCGGTGGTGCGGACGGCTTCTGCGCGGCGGCGGGCTGCGCGGCCGGGACGGCGGCCGAGGCCTTGGCCGGTGTCAGTGCCGGGGCGGGGGCGCCCGGCACATCGTCCATCTCCTGCGCTGTCGGGGCCAGTTCGTGAGCGGTCTCCTGCTCCTGGGGCGCCGGCGGGGCCGTGGCGGACAGTGCATCGGGGGCGAGGGCGGGGACGAGAGCGACGACTTCGGCCAGGCTCAGTCCGGCGGCCGGTGCGATCCGTTCGGCCTTCGCCTTGCCGTGTGCCGCCAGCGCGGCGATCCTCTTGGCTCGTTCAGCCTCCAGTTTCGCGACTGCGGCCTGCGCCTTCTTGATGTCGTCGCGCAGGGTGCGCAGCTCACCGAGTGCGGCGGTATAGGTCTTGGCGTCCATCACGATCCTTGCGCGATACAGGTCAGCCGGCCGCGGAGGAACCGGCGGGGACATAGGCGATGGCACCGCCCGAGTGTGAGACAAGACGGGTTCCCAGCAGCAGCTCGGCGGCGGCCCGGTCACCGGATCCGCCATCCGTGAGGTGCGTGACGGGGCCAACAAGGTCGGTGACGTAGCCGGCCAGAACAGCGTCGGGGAACCGGTAGCGTCCACGGTTCCTTTCCCAGGTCTGCACTTGCGTCAGGACCGCGACGACGTACCCGGACAGGGTGACGGGCAGGACGCCACCCGCAGCGACACTCTCGGGGTCGCAACGCCACCAGCCCTGGAGTGCTTTGAGGAGGTCGTCCGGCCCCAGCGCGGCGGAGAATCCGATCCACTGGCGTGCGGGTTCCTGGACCGGCTGGGCCACGTTGACCCGCAGCACTGCCACTTCGCGAACCTTCAGGCGGTGCAGGGGGGCTGCGGGGCGGTCACGGAGCTGCTGGACCGCGTCCCAGGGCACCATCACCCTGTTTCCCCTGCTGCTCAGATCGGGCAGTACTTCGGCGTGGACCAGGCGGCGGAAGGTGGTGACGGCGCAGCCGAGTTCGCCTGCCGCCTGCCCTGTCGTCAAGAGCATCCGTCCCGCCCTCCGTATGCAATCAGATATGTGATGAGGCTATCCAAAACTCGTGGAGGGTGCAAGCGGCATCAGATATCCGATTCCGGCATCAGGAGTTGCTCCTGCCACGCAGGTCGCCGTCCCGGCGCGTGCCGCATGTCAGCTGGCGCCGCCGGACAGGAACGGGCCGAGCGGCGTCGCCATACAGGCAGGTTTTCGTCCTTGCCGGGTCAGTTTCGATCAGTTGTGGTCGGCGGGAAATTAGGCGTGAGCTCCGCCGTAAGAGAGGCGTGACACGAAAGCGCTGTCGCTGACCATGAATGATCTGGAGCCTGAATGACGCTCTCCGAGGGGACCGAGGGCCTCGCCGTCGTCGCTGGCGCGGCCGCGGCGCGGTCCTGGTTCCGTGCTGCGCGCCCGCCCAGGAGGCGGAGCTGCGCCGCGGTTGGCAATGGCGGGGGCACCCCTGTGGGTTCCGCACCGCGGCTTCTGCACGAGTGCGGGGCGCCGGAGGCAGCCTGGAGCACTCTGCGCATCGGCGCGCGCCTGAAGGGGCGCACCTCATGCTAGAGACAGGCTCCTCCAGCCATTCCTCTTGGTCCTCCGAGGAGGTGGATGAGTGGTTCGAGGCCAACTACACGGCGTGCATGACCCAGGTGAGCCGCACGCTGTGCCGCAAGTTCCCCGACCTGCTCGGCCACATTGAGGAAATTGCCCAGGAGGCGCTCTACCGCACGCTGCTGGCCTGGCACAGCGGCCGGTTCGGGGCTGACCGCGACCCTCTCCCCTACATGCAGACCACGGCGCGCCGGCTCGCGGTGGACGCGTTCAGAGCCAAGGAACGACCGTGCGAGGGGAGCACTTTACTGCGGCTGGCGGAGCTGAACGAAGCGGCCGGCCGGGAGACGGAAATGCCGGTGGATCCGCTGCAGGACATTGTCCGGCCTGCCATCGCGCGTATGAAACCTACTCAGCGCAAGGTCGTGGCGCAGCGGCAGAGCCAGGGCAGGGATGAGGACATGATCGCGGCCGACCTGCAGATCCCGCGCCAGCAGGTCCGCACCTTCAGTAGCAAGGCGGTCGGCGAACTGCGCGAGATGGACGGGGTCAAAGCCCATGTACGGCCGCGGCACCTGCAGAAGAGCCGGCGTGGGGAAGAGGAACCAGGTGAGTGATGTGAGCAGGAATGACAACAGGGGCGGCACACCTGTGGGACCGGTGGCCTCGCCCCGGCTCGCCGCCCTGCTGTCTGAGCTGAGGGGGCCGAAGGACTTCTGGGACCGCCCTGACGGGGACTGGGCACATGGTCAAGTGGGAGGCGGTGCCGACCGGCAAGAGGAGCTGCGTCATGCCAACTCCTGTTATCGGTTGGGCACGAAGGCTTTGCGCAGGGGTGATCTGAGGCGGGCGGAGAACTGGCTGCGCCGTGCGTGCGCCGACAGGCATCCGGGAGCAGCGTTCCGGCTGGCGCTCGTGCTGCACGGGAGAGCTGATGCTGCGGGAGTGGACGCCTCCCGCGGCGAGGAGATCACGGAAGCAGTCCGCAATGCGGCCCTGTGGGGGCATGGGGACGCCCGGTGCCTTTTGAGGGAGGAGGGCTGGCGGCTGCCCTACGGGTGCCTCCCCTTTGGCGGGCGCAAGAACGCCGTCGAGGAGGACCCGGAGTTCACTCCGGCCGTCCGCGGAATGCTGGATGCACTCCGGTGCTCGGCCATGGCTGCCCCGTCGGCGCGCCCCGCCGTGGGGGCCACGACGGCCGATCCACGTTCGAGCGGTTCGAAGACCGGGGAGTCTGTACCGGGGTGCAGCAGGTGGTCGCCGGCGGCGTTGCGGCCCGCAGCCTTGACCGACATGGTCCAGCAGATGCCGCGGGAAATCCGGCCTGCGCGGCGGTGGCAGTCGGTGCTGCGGGTGCTGGACGTGCTCGACGTTCTTGGTAGCGCGGACGGGTCGGTCAGTGCCGAGAAGATCGCCCGGACAACCAGCCTGCCCCACCGCGTGCTGCAGCGGCTCCTGCTGTGGCTGTGCGAGCAGGGCATGGCGCAGATGCTCACCGACGGCGCATACGCCGCCGGGCCGGTGCTGTTGGTGCTCCGCAGACAGCAGCCCCAGCAAAGCACTCGGGCGCTCCAGCAGGCATTGGGGGCTCTGCGGGACGCGGTGGGTGCGGCCGTGTACGTGAGCAGCTACACCGACGGGGAAGTGACGATCTCCCAGTGCGCCGACGGTCCGGCCACGCCCAAGGTCAACGAGTGGGTCGACTTCCGTGCCTCCGCCCATGCCAGTGCCGTCGGCAAGAGTCTGCTGGCCCAGCTTGACTTCGAGGGGCGTATGGATCATCTCTCCCGGCGCAGGGCGGTGCGGCTCACGTCTCGCACCATGACCGATCCCAAGGTGCTGTTTCATGCACTCGACGCGTACGGGCCTCAGGCAGCCCAGTTCGACCTACTGGAATATTCCACCCGTGAGCTGTGCGTCGCTGTGCCTCTCGGGTTTGCCGGCCATGTGGGCTGTGTGGCCTTGTCCTTGCCGGTGGGCCAGTCGCAGCGGCTCACAGCAGCGGCTCATATTCTCAGTAGCCGGTCGACAGCTCTGTTGTTGTCCCTGCTGCTCGCCGCCGGCCCATCGGACACGCTGCCACGGCGGGCTGAGGCCGATGCGGCCGGGCTTTGCATGGAAAGAGCGGCGGGTCATGTTCGGCACGGGCCTGCCTTTGTGCCGGTCGATCAGGCCGGGCTGCCGCGCGTCCCGTCGGACCGCAACGTGGCCCTCCAGTTGACCTTCCCTGGTCCGGGCACTGTGCAGCCGCCCCTGCTGGGCAGTCCTGCTCCTCGTGCCCGCCATCTCGTCAGCAGCGGACCTTGATCCCGGCGCGGATGCGTCGGCTTGGTGGCGCCCGGAAGCCGGACGGGTCGCTGTCCACGGACGGTCCGGGTCTCACGTTCCGTCGCGTCCGGCTCCGCCTGCCCCGGCTTTGCATCCGACTGTGGAGGGGCGGCGGTTCGAGGGGGCGGACGTCAGCGGTCTTTGTTCACCAGAGCAGGACGCCCGGGGGAAGCAGGTTTCGTATCGCGGGAGTGGTCCGGGCCCACGGGGTGGACGAGGTCGTCCACCCACGCGACGGCCAGGTCGAGGGGCAAGTCGTCAAGGCTGGCGCTCTCCTGCCAGTGCACAGGATCTGCCGTCTCCAGCGAGGAAGCCGGCGGGTGTCCCTGTCCACGGACCCACAGCTTCACCTGGTATCCGAACGCCCAGGCGTCCTGGGCGGCAGGGAAATCCCAACTGTGAGCCAGGGACCAAGAGCCGTAGTGACCGCTCTGGCCCAGAGGGTGGTCGGAGTTCGCGATTCCCCAGCGCAGTGCCTTCAGGTGCCTGTGGACCAAGAGGTGGAGGCGGCCGGGCGCAGTGGGATTGATGCTGCGGCGGGCGCACGTCGTGCAGCGGGCTGTGCGATGGCAGACGGCGCTCAGGGTCGGTTTTGGGTCGAGGTCGCTCTCGCAGATAGCACAGCGGGATCGCCAGGGGGCATCCGCCCGGCCCGGGTAGGAGGCGAGGGGTTCGAAGCCATGGGCCAGCATGCTGGCGACAGCTTCCTGTTCGTTCGGTTCTGCGGTGGCCTCGAGTCTGCCTGCACGGCACGACCAGCACTGGTGGCCATGGGCACGGACCGCGGCAAGCGGGGGCAGGCCGACGTGGCCGCAGCGGCTGCAGCGTGCAAGCCAGGGATATACCTGGAGGCCCGGATAGTCGACAAGGGGATGCAGACCGGCGCGCTGCATGGCCTGACGAGCCGTGGCAGCGCCGACATCGTGTCCCCCGCAGGCGGTACAGCTGGCCCGGCCGTTGCGTACGTGGACCAGTCGCTTGGTCTTGACGGCGCCGCACTGCGCGCAGCGGCAGACCCATGGCTTTCCCGCGCCGGGGTAGTCGGCCAGGGGAAGCCATCCCTGGTTGAGCATGACCGAAGCAGCTTCGGTGTGGCCCCGTCTCAGCGTCCGGGCGATCTTGTGGGACCAGCAGGTGCCGCTGCAGGTGCCGCCTCCCTTGTTGACCACGTCGCTATAGCGGGGGGCGCTGATGCCTCCGCAGGTCAAACAGCGGCAACGCCAGCGCTGTTGGGTACCGGGGAATGGTTCCAAGGGGCGAGCTCCCCGGTCCAGGAATGCCCGGACGGCGTCGGCTTCGGTGACCCTGCGTGGCGCCATGCTTCCCCTGTCTTGCGGTGTGCCCCGTCCGTCCGCCGGGCCGGCTGCCGGCGCTGCACTGGACGGGCGGTTTCCCTGCGCGCCTTCCGGGTGCACGGCACCAAAGCAGCGGGCCGGCGGGCCGCCCGTACCCGTGACATTGTCCCGTTCCAGGGCAACCAGCGGGCCGGGACTGGCGAACTTCATTCCTGCGAGGCGCTCTGCGGTCCTCAGATTTGCGTGTCGCGCCTGGAGCGGATTGTGCACCGCAGTGCACCGGCCGGACCTGCGGGTTACCCGGAGCGCGAGTAACCAGGGGCGCGCGCCTGCATGTCACAGGGCCTCAATTTTTTGCATCTGCACGTGCAGGGAAGCGGATCAGGCGAGTCCGTTCATCCTTTCACACCACCCTTGAGGGTGAACTGACGTAACTATCGACGTCGTTACGCCCATACACATCACCGCCACTTTGTGAAGCGAGGACAGTTTTGAGTACCGTTCACTTTCGTTTTTGATCGAATTGTCTTCACTCGACATCAACCCTGCAAGCTTTTTAGCGTATCTACTCTCAAGTAGGGGAAATGGCTGCTGGAGGGCTCTAGTTGACTGAGTGTTTTGCGTGGCGGCAGGACGCTCATCTTGCCGATACGCTGACGCAGGAGGGTCCGAAGAGTTAGGTTCCTTCAAGCAAAGGTCCGGCGCGCCAGACGCGGCGGGCCCCGGCGCGGGTGCAACCACGACGGGGCCCTATCGGACAATCAACAATCCCGGCTGGGAGATTCAAATGACCGTCCGACCGATCCGAGGCGTCTTCAACTTCCCCTCGGCTTCTCGCGAACTTACCACTCGGTGCTTTGCCCTTCCACAAACGGGTGGGGTGCGCGCGCTGGACTTCCACGCGCCCCTGAGCCTCGTCCTCGTGGTGGTCATCCTCGTAGTGGCCGTGCACGACCCGGCAGCGGCCGTCGTCGCGGCATCGGTACTGCTGCCCACAGCGACCGTCACAGGTCACTTCGCCGTGCGCTACCTGCGCATCCGCCAGGACTGAACCCGTCCGGGAGGCCCGGTCGTCTGCGCCGGGCCTCCCCACCGCCGTCTGCGGGCAGCGCAGCCTTATCACCGTGCGGCAGCGGCACGCCCACAGCCCGGCTTCCACGCCAGCCGGAGGAGAAGACACCGATGAGTACATCAACACGTCCTGGCCGGTGCGGTTTTTGCGGGCGCAGGCTCCGCCAGCACCCCGGGCCCGGACGCCCTCGGCGCTACTGCAACACGGCTTGCCGCAGGCGCGCCCAGCGCCAGCGCGACGCGGCGGAAGCCCGAGCGGCCGGCTCGACTGCAGGAAACAGCAGAACGGCCCAACTGCAGCACCTGGTTGCTCAATTGACGGCTGCGGAGCGGCAGCATCTCTCCTTGGGTGTCCTGCTGGAGCTGTCGGTCGGCATTGAGGACCAGGCTCGGCGCTATGCGGCCACAGCCGCTCTGCAAGCGCTCGGGCTCGATGGCGGCCGGGGGAAGACCGTCGGGCCGGAACCTGCGGCCGCGGACTGTCGACGAGACCCGGTACAGGTGGAGCGTCTGTCCACAACGAACCCGCCGGAACGCAGGGGGGCGGCGGCGAGTGCACGCCTGGGAGCGGCCCTGACCCAGTTACAGAGCCGCTCGCACGTCTCGCTGCACGATGCCGCGTGCCGGATCGGCCTCGCGCCCTCCGACATGGTCAGGATTCTGTCCGGTGCGCACGTACCGCCGTGGCCGGTGGTGCACATGCTCACCATGGCTTTCCACGGGGACCCTGCCGAGCTGCGGGTGCTGTGGGAATGCAGCCAGGGCCAGGTGCACTCCGCGCGCATGTCTGCCGAGGGCGCGGCCGGCGATCTGGCAGCGGCCCTGCGCGGGCTCCACCTGGCAGCCGGCTGCCCGCCCCTGGAGCAACTGGCGCACGGCTATGGCCTGTCGGCCACCGCCGCCGGCCTGATTCTGGCCGGCCGTCTCCTCCCCGACTGGCCTGCCACTGCCCGCCTGGCCTCTGCCCTGGGAGGCAGCCCCAGCGACGTGTACGTGCTCTGGCGGGAAGTGCACAGCGCTGTCATCGCCCTGTACGGGTCCTTCCCCCCTCCGCAAGACCCCGCGCCGCCCCTCTCCGACGTCCACGACAGGAAAGACCTGTGATGCCCCGCACGCCGGCCCGGGTCTGTTTCCCCATGCCGAACCCGCCGGACGACGAGATGCGGCGCCTGCTCCAAGCGCCGCGCCGCGCCCCCTCGTCCACCGAGCATCTCGGCGTCGAGTTCCAGGCGTTCTGCCACTCGCGCCGCCGCCCCTATCTGGCCTACGCGCGCATGCGCGCCACCGCCACACCTATGGCAGCCCGCTGGGTGGAGACGGCGTTCACCGAGCTCGCCGGCCTGTGGCCGAAAGCTCTGCGCACCGACTCCCCCAGCGCGGTGGCCTGGTACGTCCTGGGCAGTGTGATCGCCGCACACCACCGGCAGGACGGCGATCTCATCCAGCATGTATGGCAGCGCCGCCAGACAGACGCTGTGCTCCTGCACCACCGGCTGGGACTCCCGGCAGAGACCGCGGCCGAGCTCATGGGCATCGGCGCCGTCGACATCGCCGTGCTCCTCACCAGCGCGCGCCGCGAAATGCGTGCCGCCGGCGGCACGCATCGGCGCGCTCTCCGCCCGTAACAGCACGGGCGCATTTTCTCTCCCCGGCCCAGGCCGTAACTCACCCCTGTCCCTCGAACGTGGTCTGGTCCATCCGCCAACGGCCCGTCTACCATGGGCGGTTCCGATCGCGCGAGGCTGGCCGGGGGACACTGATGCGCCGGGAGAAATCCATTTCATCCATGATCAACGTGGAGACACCCAGCGTTGCACGGATGTACGACTGGCTACTGGGCGGCATCGAGAACTACGCCGCGGACCGTGCGGCCTGCGAGGACCTCCTCAAAATCGCCCCCAGCAGCAAGACACTGGCCCGCAACAACCGCCGTTTCCTGCAACGGGTGGTTCGCGTCCTGGCCCAGGACTACGGGATCCGCCAATTCCTCGACCACGGATCAGGGCTCCCCACGCAGGACAACGTCCACCAGATCGCCCAGCGCGTGGCACCCGACTCCCGTGTCGTCTACATCGACACCGACCCCATCGTGCTCGCCCACGGACGCACCACCCTGGAGGAGAACGACCAAACCGCGGTCATCCAGGCAGACATGCGTCACACCGATGCCATCTTCGCCGACCGTCAGGTCCGCTCCCTCATCGATTTCGATCAGCCGGTGGCAGCGCTGTTCGTATCCGTGCTGCACTGCCTGCCCGACGAGGACGACCCCGCCGGTCTGGTGCGCTCCGTCGCCCAACGTCTGGCACCTGGGAGCTTCCTGGTGGTGTGCCAGTTGGTCAGCGATCATGAAGAGGTCCGCGCGGGAGTTACGGAACTGATGCGTGTAGCCACCCACGGCACCTGGGGCCGCGTACGCACCACGCAGGACGTCCGGGACTACTTCGACGGAATGGACCTGCTGGAACCCGGACTCGTCGACGTCGTCGACTGGCGACCCGACCCCGGCCTCACACCCCGGCGCAGGGCAGACGACTGGGTGGAATGGGGCGGCGTCGCACGGCTTTGAGGCTCTGGCTCACTACGGCAGCAGACCGGCCCGACGCGCGTACCTGCCGTAGGCCGTCCTCAGCAGGTCCAGACTCTCCTCCCGGGGTGCAGCGGCGCCGCTCACACGGGCCAGGACATGCCGGTACTGCTCGATTTCGGTCGGCCTGCTGATGTACATAGCGCTGTCGATGTGCTCCACATACACCAGTTCAGCCGGCCCGCCGTCACCGAAGGTCAGATGCGTGATGGGGTAGCTGGGCGCGTAACTGGCGCTGCTCTCGAACTCCACGATCCGGATATTGACCTTCTCGAAGGTGGCCATCTGCAGGAGGTAGTCGAGCTGCTCGCACATCACCTCCGGACCACCCATCGGCCTGCGCAGGACTGCCTCGTCCAGCATGGCGACGATCAGAGGATGCTGGACGCTGTGCAGCACGCGCTGGCGGTCAAGGCGCAGCTGTACCCGCCGCTCGATCTCCGACGGATCCGCACCCGGCATGCCGTTGGCGATGATCGCCCGTGCGTAGGCCGGAGTCTGGAGCAAGCCAGGCACTACATGGTTCTCGTACGCGGAGATTTTTGTTGCCGCGCCCTCGAGACCGATCAGGCGCTTCAGCCAGTTCGGTGTGAGGTCGCTGTACTTGGACCACCAGGCATCGTCCTGCGCCAGCCGGAGCAGAGCCTCCACCTCGTACATCTGCTCGCCGTCGTAGACTTCGTAGAACCGGACGAGGTCGTACACATCGCGAGGCTTGGGCGGACTCTCCCCCCGCTCCAGCCGGCTGATCTTGGACACCGACCCGCGGATCACCGGGGCGACATCCCTCAGTGCCAGACCGCGCTCCTTGCGCAGTTGCCGCAGGAACTCTCCCAACAACCGTGCAGCCGACTCCGGCTTGGCGCTCGAAACGGCCTCTGGCAACAGACGCACCGTCGATTCATTCAGTCGTGCCGAACCGTCGGACATACCCACTCCCTGGGAAACCAGCGCAGAGACGCCAGTTTCCCAGAACGAGCCAGGCATGTCCGACGGATGCGCTCACCCGCCCAGCAGGAGTCAGGCCGTCAAGTAGTCGAACTCCCCGCCCTTGGCACCCTTCACGAACGCACTCACCTCGTCCCGCGTGTAGACGAGTGCCGGCCCCTGCGGATCGCGCGAGTTACGGACCGCGACCTCCCCGCCGGGAAGTGCCGCCACTTCAACGCAGTTTCCCTGCGCACTGCTCCAAGCGCTCTTCACCCACACCGCGCCCGTGATCTCCTCAGCAGACACACCGTTGCCGTACTGCATGCCACGACCCCTCTCGCTCGACGACCGGACTCCCCACCGCACGGAAACGGCACCAGGCCACCCGCACACGGACCACGACGCATTACTGCCTCCCACGGGATGAAATCCCATATGCAATTGCACGGGGGTGGGCTCGACCAGATGCTAGGCCACAGCACACAGTCGAGGGAGTCCCCCAAAAGGGTTCTCCAACAGCAGGATTGACCAACTGAACGATCAGGACGCGGTGCTGTGGCGGATCGTGGACCTGGGCGCACCAGCGACCCTCACGCCATGAGGAACACAACCATCTGGACGGGCCAACGGCCCCGCCTGCCTATACGAAGCAGGCGTAGCGTGCATTGCTCCGACGCAACCGGCCAGGTGCGCTAACCGCTGAACCTGCTCGCGACGAGCGCAGTCAACGTGCTGAACAGCTGATGTCCGTGTTTAGTGCCGAGGTCATCGAACAGGGAGCGGGCCATGACGGCCCATGTGACGGGGCTGCGGCACGCACCCATCCAACCGCCACAACCACGCTGTGCGGCTCATGCGTTCGCCGGTGCCCTCCCCGCTCGGCGGTCCCACGGCACTGCGAGTGTCAACCCCCGAATGCGGCCGCGATCCACTCTTCGCCCACAGGAGGCACAAAGAAGTAACCGCCGCCCTTTGTAAGGATGTACTTGGCCATGGCCTCACCTTCCAGGCGCCTTTGGGCTGCCTCAAAGCCTGCTTTCAGATCGCGTTGAAAGCAGGAAAAGATGAGACCAGTGTCTTCACTGCCTCGGTTGTAGCTGTAGCTGCGTCGGACCAGCGGCGGAGGGGAGTGCCTGTCTGGCGCTACGAGCCGCACATGGGAGTCGAGTGGCGTGACTCTGCCTTGCGGGTCAGATGCGAAGTCCGGTTCTCCTTGCGCAGGAGTACCGTCCAGCCATCGCCCGTCCCGCCGGCGGCCAATGACATGCTCTTGTTCGGCGATCGAATCTCTGTCCCACAGTTCCGTGGCAAGTCGCACGATCCTGACGACTTGATAGCTGCCTCCAGTAGCCCAAGGCGGCTGACCAGGAGATGGCCTGATGATAGCTCGGTCGGCGATGTCCGAATCGCTGGTCGGGTTCCCGAAACCCTCAGCGAAGTGGAAGGGGTTCTGAGTGAGGCTCTTATGGTTGTCGATGCGGTTTTTGGGCCTGAACCCGTCGATTTGCCAGCGCGTTCGCCAAGCCGTCGCCTCCATGGCGATTTTTTCGACGGCATCAAGGACAACCGCGGCGGAGTCTCCGGTCACCTGCACCAGTGCGTCTCCATGGGAGCCCTCAGGTTCTAGCACGTCACCTGGAAAGGCAGGCATTTGTTGCAGGCCGAGCGGTCGTGGCAGGTTGTCGGGAAAAACGGTGCTGCCCAGAGCCAGCCACGCGCGCACCGTACCGGTGGAGGCGGTTGTAACGACGCGATGCAGCTGGCGTACTGCGTCCATGGCCGACGAATGACCTTGACCGGCTCGATCGACGGCCATCACCTGTGTGTAGCTACCTGGCAGTAAGTCCCGCAGAGGCGATGGAAGCTTCTCCGCTGGGGGCGTTGGACTCCGGCGGCTGACGACGTCGGCTATGACAGCCCCTGTTCCGCCAGCCCCAGCCATCACCATCGCACCAAGCAGCAGATCGCGCCGTGTCATGGCGAGAGCTCTCCATGAATCAGGCAGGGACAGCTTCACTAGCGTGCAGCCTGTGGCCATTGCAGGGCGATGGTTGTGTCGCGGCCGTCCCAGACGTCGGGAACCACCACGGTTTCCGTGAACGTCTCGTAGGCCCAGTCATCGGTGCTGTCGGGTTCCCCTCCAAGTCCCGACACGAGGCCGCGCAGTGTCCAGCGCGGGCCATCGCAGCCAAGTATCTTGATGCGTTTTCTGGCCGGCTTCCCTGCCGGATCGGTCACGGGGACCTCAGCTCTAATTTCGACACCAACGGGGCCAAACCACTCGCTTGCGTCACTGCCCGTCGCGCGCATCCGGTTCAGCATCTGCTGTCGAATCTCCGCCCAGGATCCGGCCCGCTCCGAACTGAAGGCTTGCAGCTGAATCGCCGTCGGCCCCTGGATCACGGTGACCGCAAGAATGGTGTCACCGGCATACATCGGCTGGAGTTCAAAGCCGTCGGAAGAGGGGACTCTCAATCCTCCCAGGTCAACACGCTCAAGTCGGGGCGCTGCCTCTTCACTGGCGTCCCATGGTCCCACCTCCACACCACGCACAGGCGGCCGGATCTGGTCTCCGCCCTGCACTGTCTCCCGGCAAATTTCCTCCCCGATCTCGAAGAGATCATCGAGCTGCTGCCGGGACAACGAATCCTCATCGGCCATGGCGCACAACAGGCCCAGCATGCTCTGCAGCGTGAGCAGACCGCGTGCTTGCATTTCTCGGGCACCGGCAACGTCACCGAGAAGTGAATCGATAACCAGAGCCGCCTCATCGCGACTCAGACCTGTCTTCGTCAGGTTCACGGGGACCTGGGCCGCAGCGGATCTCCCCTTCTCCCGTCTGGCCCTGACCACAGACATGAGAGCGCTCAGGATGATCCAGCTGGGTGTCACCCGGTCCCAGTGTCCGAAGCCGGCGGACTCCACGCTCTCCGGAGTCAGTGCACCTCGCTGACGGAACTCATCAATAATCCTCTTCGTCGCGATTCGCACTTCAGTGGAGCCCTCTTCTGACACGTTGCCAGGTCCTTACCATGACGATTCCGATCACGACCAAGGTCTCTGCCGGGCCGTGGGCCCCGGGATGCTGAGGGCCGTCCACCATCTTGCCTGCTATCCCCGGCGCGGATCCAACATTGCTCCTACGGTTGATTCCCTCGTCGGCGAGTTCTTCGGTGACTCTCCGAGTGGTTCCTTCCTCGTCCTGCCAAGCCCCCGGCAGCCGGGGCGGTCTGTTGTAGCCCCCGCTCGGATCGACGAAATCTGGAAGATCTCCCGGATTCCGGGACACTCGGGCGGGGCAGTTGTGCACAAGGACCGGCATCGTGTCCGCGAGCACGTAGTAAGTGTGGAGGTCATCGACGGTCAGGTTGTATACCTGTCCGACCTCTGCGTGAGGGTGCACTGCGGTGATCTGGACCCAGGTGCCGGTGCCGGTCTGTAGCCATTGACCGGCCTTCAGTTCACCCGCAGGCACCCACCGGTGCAGCTCCGGCGACCAGAAGGGATGGCCGTCGGTCGCGGTGACCGGGGTAGTCCTGACGTTTCCTGCGCCATCGTTGACGGTGATATCAACGAGTTGTTTATCGCCTGTTCCCTCGATGAGAGCTGTTACGGCGCGGGGGCCTGAAGCACCGGTCTCTGGATCGGCGGCAATGACAGTGTCGCCAACTTTGATGCTCTGGATGGCTTTTGGGGTCCCATCCGCCATCAGGACCTGGGTGTCGGCGGTGAAGCTATTGCGCAGGCAGCTTTCGGCTGCGCGGGCGCCGGCCTTGGCTTCGACCAGCATGCCCAGGCCCTCGCCGAGCATCCCGGACATGCAGCCGGTCACTCCTGCGGTGGCTACTTGTCCCCAGTTGACCTTGCGTCCTGAGAGCCGCTGGGTAAGCCAGTCCAGTCCCCCGTCCATGAGGCCGCCGACTATGCATCCGGCAATCAGGGGGTTGTTGCCGGTGGGGTCGCTGTAGGTGGTTGGGGAGCTGAGGGCGTACTGGTAGAGGTTGGCGCCACCTGCCTGGCCGAGGGGGTCTTGGGAGATGAAACGGCCGGTGGCACTGTCGTAGTAGCGGTCACGGTAGTAGAGGAGACCGGTGCTGTCGTCTTCGCGGCCGGTGAAGGTGTAGGGGTTGGTTGTGGTCTGGCCTGATGCGATGGGCTGGCCTGCAGGGTCATAGGCGTACTTCGTGGCGATGGTGCCGTCGCTGTTGGCGAGGCCAAGGACGGAGCCGAGGGCGTCGGTGAGGTAGATCTGCGTCTGGCCGTTTTCGCTGCGGGTGAGGAAGTCGTCCAGTCCTGCGGTGGTGACGGTGGCGGTGGTGACTCCGGAGCTGTTCTGCTCGGCTGCGGGATTGGAGCCATCGGTGAGGAAGTTCCGCTGTGTGCCGCCAATGTTCTTTGTGGTGCGGTCTCCGAGGGGGCTGTAGCCGAAGGTGGAGTTCTGGCCGGTCTTGGCTAGGCCGGTGAGCTGGCCGCGGGCGTTCCAGGTGTAGGTGCGCTGGCCGTCGTTGCTGAGTTGGCCGTCGGCGTCGTAGGTGAAGGAGCGGCCGTTGAATGTCGTGATGCGGTTGTCCTTGCCGAAGACGGTTCCGGTCTCGGCTGCCGGGAGGGCGATGTTGGCCAGGGTTCCGGTCAGTCCGGTTTGGAGGCCGCGTTCATCGCGGGTGTAGGTGAGGTCGCCGATGGTTTTGCCGGCCTGGGTGTAGGCGATGGTTTTGATGGTGCCGGTGGTGTCGTAGCCGGTGGTTCGGGTGAATCCGCCGGGCAGCGCGGCGGTCTTTTCCCGGCCGGTCGCATCCAGTCCGAAGGCGATCTGCTGGGTTCCGGCGGTCAGGGTGGTGAGGATGCTGGAGCGGTCATAGCCGTAGGTGGTGGACACGCCGCCGGCGGTCATGAGGGTGCGCCGGTCGGCGTTGTCGTAGTCGTAGGTGACGGCGCCGGTGGGGCCGGTGGTCGTCTTGAGCCGGTCGTAGGTGTCGTAGGTGAACACCTGGTTGCCGGTCTGTGTGTCGGTGATCTTCTTCAGAAGGTCCAGGGAGTCGTCGTACTCGTAGGTGGCGGTCGATTCTGCCTGGCCGAGGACGTTCACCCCGTACTTGACGGTCTTGTTGCGGCCCAGAAGGTCGTGGTCGGCGGTGGCGGTCTTGCCGGAGCGGCTGACGGCCTTTGCGAGGTAGCCCGCCGGGTCGTAGCCGAAGGTGGCCTTGATGCCCAGGGGGTCGGTGGCGCTGGTGGGGCGGTCGGCCTGGTCGTAACCCCAGATGGTGGTGTTGTTGCGGGCGTCGGTGAGGCTGGTGAGGTTGCCGTTCTCGTCGTAGCCGAGAACGGTGTTCTGGCCCAGTGGGTCTGTGACCGTACGGGGCTGGTTCAGCGTGTCGTAGGAGATCGCTGTGGCGGTGCCGGCCGTGTCGGTGACGACGGCCGGTCGGCCGGCCGCGTCCGTGAACTGGCGGGCGGTGCGGTTCTCGGAATCCGTGACCGTCTCGACGTTGCCATACCGGTAGGTGTAGGAGGTGGTGGCGTTCGCGGGGTCGGTGACCGTTCTCAGCTGGCCTTGGGGTGTGTAGGTGTAGGCCGTGGTGCGGTTCTCGGGGTCGGTGACCGTCTTCGGATCGCCGTTGTCGAAGTAGCCGAAGAGGGTGGGATTTTCCAACGGGTCGGTGATTTTGGTGGGTTGGTCGAAGGGGCCGTCGAAGGTGGCGGTGCCGGACGTTCGGGCGTTGGGGGTGCCAGCCTGTTCGGTGGTCTGGGTGACATGGCCGTGGGCGTCGTAGGCGAGAGCGGTACGGCGTCCGTAAGGGTCGGTGACCGCGTCGACGCGGTGGTTTGGTCCGCGCTGGAAGGTGGTCTTGCGAGCCAGGGCGGTTCCGTAGGCGGCGGTGTCGGTGGTGGCATATCCGTTCGCGTCGAATTCGACTCGGCGTACCGCGCCGCCTGGTTGGGTGACGGTGGTGGAGGTGATCTGGCCGGTGCCGGTCTGGGTGTAGGCGAAGTCGTATGTCGCGCCTTCAGTCAGGGTTTGGTGCTTGACACGGCCGCTGCTGTCGTAGGTGTTGGAGAGGTAGGTGATGTTGCGGGCGTCGCTGGCGGTGGCGATCCGATTCGAGGTGCCGTCATAGGTGTAGGACATCGGCTTGCCGGCCGGATCGGTGACGGTCTTCAGGCGGCCTTGATCGTCGTAGATGTAGCCGGTGGTGCGGCCGGTGTTGTCACGGGCCGAGGTGACGCGGTGCTGAGTGTCGTACGTGAAAGTGATCCAGCCGCCGCCCGGTGTGGTTACCTGGGTGACTTCTCCCTTGTTGCCGTTCAGGCGGGTGATGTCGAGGGTGTTGCCGTGCCGGTCTCGGATCTGCTTGAGCAGGGCGTACTGAGGGAAGACCCACACGGTGCCGTCGCGGAACTGCAGCTCCCAGTGCCCATCATTGTTGACGATCTTGGAGCCTTGGAAGGCAGACGGTGTGTCCAGGGGTTCGAAGACGGCATCGCTAAAACCGGTGCCGGGCGAGGTGCGGGTGAAGTGAATCTTTGCGCCGCCGGGCAGGTAGAGGTCGACTTCCTGGTACTGCTTCTCCGAATGCAGCAGCACGTTGTAGGACAGGTCACGACCGATACCGAATGCTCTCTGGTGGGTGTCGCCCTGCCAGTACGTGCGCGAGATTTCCGCGCCGCCTAGAGGGTCGGTGACCGCCAGGTCGGTGCGGGAGTCGGTGAGCATGCCGGTACCCAGATCGACCGGGTCGCCGGACAGCCAGTCGATGGCGTCCTTGAGCCAGGACATGTCCCACGGCACCAGGTCGGAGATGTTGAACATGGCGCCGTGGAAGGCCCACACCCGTGTCTTTGAGTCGGGCACGACCTGGCGGCCGTCCGCGCTGACCTGGCCGTGGCCGTAGACGTACCAGCCCTTCTTAGCGGGGTCGTAGTCCATGAACTCAACCCGGCTGCCGGGCGGTTCGTGGGTGTAGTTCGGGTAGATGATCTGCGCGCCCTGCGGGAACACATAGGTTCCGCCGGGCTGCACGGTGAAGAACACCGGGACCACGCTGTGTGCTGGGAGCGGGAACGGGGCGCGGTCGAGGGCGATCGGTGTGATCCCGAGCTCGGTGACCGGCTTTCCGTGCTCGTCCCGCACGACCGAACCCTTGGGGATGCGGACTTCGAGACCGGGGATCTGTGGGGTCTTCAGGACGACTTCGGCTTTGGCCGGGGCGTCGAAGTGCACGGTGTGCTGGGTGTCCAGCGGTGTCATCCACACCGGGAATCCGAGATCGGTGCTCTGACCGGGACGGGGCTGGATGTGGATGTCGAAGCGGCCGTACTGGCGCTCCGCGGTATTGGCGGTGGCACCGTCGACGACCACCGTGGTGGCGTCCGAACTGATACCAGCCAGCAGGAACCGGCCCTGGACATCGGTGCGGACTGAGCGGGCGCCGATCCGGGCGGTGACGTTCGCCAGAGGCGTGCCGTCCAGTTTGAGGACACGTCCGGTCAGAGCCGTCTGCGCCGCAGGGGCCCGCAGAGCGGGTGACGCCTTGGGGGCGGCACCCCGGCCGGTGATCCAGTCACGTCCCGTGAGATTGTCCTTCGACGGCTGCCAGGCATCCGCGCCCTGCGGCACAGTGCCGGCGGCCTTCTCCCGGGGTTGGTCTGGTGGTGACTGCCGTGCTGCGGCGGCCTGCGGGCCGCTCGTCTTCTGGCCCGCGACGGAGGCCCGTTGTGTCAGGCCCAGGCGGTAGGTCCCTGTCGCTCGCGCTTCGGGGGCTACGGTGACGGTGTACGTACCCGTAGCAGGAAGGTCGGGTAGGTCGTAGGAAACGGTGCTGGTGCCCTTGTACTGCTCGTTGGCCAGCCATGCGCCATCCGGGCCCGCAATGGACAGGTACCAGGCGGAGGGCGGCGTGTCCCACGCGAGGGTGAGCTTTCCGCCGGCCGTACCGGTGAACGTGAAGTGGGCATTCTGGCCCGCGACAGCGATGGCGGCAGGCTGCCTGGCGCTGCCCGTGGCCAGAGCCCCGCCGTCCACGTCGGCGATCCGCGTCGCGGTCACCTGTCCCGAGGCCGGCTCATCGGGCCGCACCAGAACGCGGTAGGTGCCGGTCGCCAGCGGCGCGCGCAGGCTGACCTTGCCCGTTCCTTGCGAACCCATGTAGGGCGGCGACGAGCTGAGCGTTCCGTCCGGCGCCATCAGGGTGAGGTAAGCGCCCTTGGTGAGGGTGTTGCCGCTGAACGCGGTTGTCATTCCGGTGCCCTGCGTGGCCGGAAGAGTGAATTCCATCTGCTGGCCCGGCCTGTTGATCGTCGCCTGGGCCGTAGGCGTATTGCTGGTCAGCTGGCCTGCCGGTACGGGGGTCGACAGCCAAAGGGTCAGGCTGCCGGTTGCGGCATAGTCCGGAGTGATCGTCAGGGCATACCGTGCGCCGGAGGCCAGCCCTGACAGGTAGCTCGCCCGGGCTGAGGCGGTGCTGATCCAGGCCAGGGAGTTGCCGGCCCCGCCCGCGGAATCCACGAGCCGGATCTCTGCCATCTGAGGTAAGGAGTTGCCGGTTACGGCGAAGCCGAGTGACGTCGTGGCAGGGGCGGTGAATTCTGCTCTGATGCGCTGGCCTGGTCGGTTGACGGTGAGCGGCGCGGATGGTCCATCGGGGGCGAGGGTGACGCGGGCATCGGCCGACAGGGTCAGCGTCACGGTGCCAGTGGCTGCCTTGTTGGGTTCCACGAGAACCGTGTAGACGCCGGCTTCTGGCAGGTCGGCGAGCGCCAGGGCACTGCTCTTTCCGGCGGAGATCCAGCTGTCGGAGACAATCTTCGCTCCGGACGGCGTGGCCACGTTGACCGTGACGGCGTCGGTGAAGGTGTCGCCGGTGATGCCCAGCGCCAGGTCGTCGCCTATGGCCGCGGTGAAGGTAGCCCGTATCCGCTGGCCTGCTCGGCTGGCCCCTGCCGTCAGCGAGGGTCCGGTGGCTATGAGCGAGAGCGGGGTGTCCGCGGACAGGGTCAGGGTCAGGGTGCCTGTTGCTCCGCGGGCGAAGTCGATGACGATCTGGTAGGTGCCGGTCTCGGGAAGGTTCTGCAGGCGTAGCGCTGCGTTCCCGGCCGATTGGGCGTACTCGCGGTCCAGGATCTTTTTCCCCGACGGGGCGATCACGCTGACGTTCAGGTAGTCGGTGAACGTGTTCGCGGTGATGCCCAGGGAGAGGTTGTCGCCGCTCTGGGCGTTGAAGGCGGCTTCCAGGTCCTGTCCGAGTCGTTGCACGTTGGCCGTTGTCGGCGTGCTGCTGGTCGTCAGTGTTCCCGCGTTCAGTGGCAGGGACAACGTCAGGGACAGGGTTCCAGTGGTCGCAGACAGAGGTCTGATAGCGATGAGATAGGTGCCGGATACGGGCAGGCTGGGGCTGTCCCATTGGTCGGTGGCGTTGGCAGACACGCTTAGCGAGTCGAGGGGGCTGCCGGACGGGTCGCGGATCTCGGCACGGACGTAGGAGGGTGCGAAACCGGTCGCCACCGCTCCGAGCGAGATCCGCTGGCCCGCCTGCGCAGTGAAGCGGGCCCAGCCGTTCTGGCCCGCCCGGTCGATCCGGACCTGCCCGGCCGCTCCGCTCGCATCCAGCAGTCCAGCGTCGGCGTAGAGCGACCCGGTTGCCGTCAGGGTTCCCACGGCGCCGTCCACGGGGTTTGCGACGAGCGTGTACGTACCGGTCTGCGGGAGCGAGTCAATGCTGATGGAGCCCGTGGAACCGGGAGAGACGGTGGTGAAGGTGCCGTCGAGTTCGGCTCCGTTCGGCCCGTACAGGCGGGCCGTGACCGACTTCGTCATGCCGGACACGGCAAGGCCTGCGCTCAGCGACTGTCCGGACCCGCCCTCCAGCGTCCAGGTGGCGTTCTGCCCGGGCCGAGTCAGCTGTGTCGCGGACGAGGGACCCGTCAGAGACAGTGCGCCGCCGGCGGGATGGGACAGGGTGACGGACGCGGCGCCGATGTTGCCCGGCCCTGGGTCCACGATCAGGGTGTAGCGGCCAGCCAGCGGAAGCGTGCGGATGTCCCAGTCTCCGCCCGAGGCGCTCAGCGAGCCGAGACCGCCGACTTGATTGCCTTGAGGATCGATCAGGCGCAGCATCAGCGAGGTGTTGAACGTCGATGATGTGAAGCCGAAGCTGATGTCGTCGCCTCGTTCGGCGTCGAAGAGCACCTTGGCCTGGTGCCCTGGCGTGGTGATCGCGATCGATGGCGGATTCGGGTCGGTGACCGAGGTCGTGACGGTTGAGTCGTACTGCGCGTCTCCCGAGCTGAGAACCACGGAGAAGGAGGAGGTCGAGGTCGCCCGGCCGTCTCGGGTGGTCACCTCCACCGGTCCAGATGTCGCTCCCGGCGGCACGGTCACCTTCAGGGAGGAAGAAGCCGCCGCGGTGACCTCGGCCAGGCGGCCGTTGAATCGGACGGTGTTGTCGCCGGCCGTGGCCGCGAACGCCGATCCACTGATGGTCACTTGCGAGCCGGTCGGCCCGGAGGCCGGCTGCATCTGGGCGACGGTCGGAGCAGGAGCAGCAAGCGTGAAGGACTCGGTGGACTGGACGGTCTTGCCGCCTGCGGTCACCGAGATCTTGCCACTCGCGGCGCCAGGGGGGACTGTCACCACCAGCCGCGTCGTCGTGGCGGAGGCCACTGTCGCTGAACTTCCGCCGAGCGAGACAGCATTGCTCGCCGGGACGGAGGAAAATCCGGTGCCCGACAGCGTCACCTTGGCCCCCACTGCGGCGCGCAGCGGCACGACCGACAGAGCTGACAGCTGAGTGGAGGGGAAGCGGTCTACTCCCAGGCGGTTTCCGGCGGCGTCATAGCGGTAGCGCGCTGTCTCGCCGGCAGGGTCGGTCACGCCCACCAGACGTCCGGCGGCGTCATAGGCGTACACCGCGTTGTTCGTGGTCGGCGCTGCCGCCGCGGGCCTGTTGGCCTGGGGCTGCACAGACGCGGTTTTCTCCGTAGAAGGCGACGACTGTAAAGGTGGCGCTGGCAAGGTTGTGCTGGACTGCCCGGGCGGCGGCGTTGCCGGAGACAGCGGCATTGCCTCCGCCGACGTTGAACCCGCCATCAGTGCCAGTACCACGGCTCCCACGGCCAGTAACGGGCGTCTCCGATGGCCTGTCTTTGGCCCGCTTCGGTATCCACGCACGCGTCTTCCCCCCCGGATGGTCTTACCCCATACGACGTGCTGGGCCTCATTGTCCTCACTGAGGACGTCACAAGATACACAGCACAACTAGAGATCACCAGCGGAATATGAAATTTCGCCATGCCTCGCTCTGCCGAGTCCGGTATTCCGCTTATGGACCTCTCGCCGGCTAGGCGGCATCAGCGAGGGCAGCGAGAAAGAGCAGGGTTTCAGCCAGTCGGGGCACATCACCGGACTGGATCGATCTTCTCAATCGATATAAATCAGACCAGTCTGACTCTTCCCAGGATCGTTCCGCTCCGCGTGAAAATCCTATGGCCAGGCGGGCATCAGCGGAGGCTGAAGCGCTCCGCTTTCATAATTGGTTGAGCACTCCACGTGCCAATCGTTCGACCCCACGGATCGAGCCAGAGCGTCCAGGTTGTCTTGCGCTTCACGTCGATGACATGAAACACATTAACCTGGCCTGGACGTCCTGAAACCGACGCCTCAAACCCTAGAACAAGCCGATTGTCAGGCTCGCGCTCCGATCTTCGTGTAGGTGAGAGCATGACGATCACCCGTCGGCCATTCACGAATCTCGTGAGAAATAGACGGCTGTGACGGATCAGCATCGTCACAGGCAAGCGAGGGCGCAGGGGAAACGGAATAGTCCGTCTTCTATTTCTTCTCGCAGGGCCAGAGACAGGGAACTCGAAGGAGATAAATTGAAAAGAGAAATCGCACGCAGGATATCGGCGATAATGATCTTCGGTGCGGCAGTTATGACAGCCGCACCCGCAGTAGCAAAGCCAGCATCAGGGCTGGGTTACTACGCCTACTCCCCCGGAAGTAAGGCGGTCGCCATGGTTACGCCGAGCTACGCCTATGTCAGTCTGAAGCAGGTAAGAAGCGGAAAGTCACACGCCGACTATTACCGGGCAGCTGGCGGTAACGACCTTTATCACCTGTGGAACAAGAGCGGTGCCGGCACCACAGTCTGGAGCGACAGCGGCAGCACGGTCGGTGAAGCTCGGGTCTGCAATTGGGTCCCCGACAATGACGACGACTGCGGCGATTGGGAATATGACTAGTCGATAGCGACCCGAGGCGGGGGGCCCAATCGGCCCCCCGCTTTTCTCTGCAAAGCACCAACTCCAGGAGTGCCAGGTGAATCAACCCATTAGTAGAGTTTCATCAAACCGCCCCGCCGTGGAAGTTTGCGACCTTAAATACAATGCAGGCGCAAGGCAGCTGCTTGAAAGCGTGAATTTCACAGTCACCACCGGAAGCTCTATAGCGATAATCGGCCCGAGCGGAAGCGGGAAAAGTACCCTCCTTAGTTGCATACTCGGACTGATCAAGCCTGATTCCGGAGCTATATACGTAGCAGGAAAAGATATCGCAAGAATGAAAAGACGACCTTTGGAGCGCCATCGAAATCACCACATGGGCATGGTCTTTCAATTCGGCGAGCTACTTCCTGAGCTGACTCCGACAGAAAACGTGGCGTTAGCTGCACTTCTCAGGGGGGATGATGCGGAGATGGCGTACAAGAAATCTGAGAATCTGCTCGCCGAACTCGAAGTTCCCCGGTCTGGTGTTTCCACGCAACACCTATCAGGAGGGGAGCGGCAGCGCACCGCAGTAGCTCGCGCACTGGTCAACGAACCATCGGTAGTTCTCGCTGACGAGCCCACCGGCTCCCTAGATCGCCACTCGCGCGACAGCGTGGCAGACTTGCTTTTCTCGATCCCCCGTCGCTGGGGCTGCGCTTTGGTGATTGTCACTCACGACAGTGAGGTAGCTGCGCGGGCGGACACGGTTTTCCAAATCTCTGAGTCGACACTCATCCGCACTCAGATTGGTCGTCAGGTATGACGCGCCGCCTGTCGCTCCGAGCGAACCTACTTCGGGTAGGAGCGGCTGCTGGACGGAGTTCAGAAATGGGACATCTGCGAGCGCTGGCTTTGCTACTCGCCACCACTATTTTTTCTCTGGGACTGGCTTCAGTAGTTGGCGTCTTCTCTGCATACGACGGTATAGATCGCAGATCATCCGACCGCTCCTTGCAAACGCTAGAGGCATACCCAGACCGCAGTCCAGTGGCCCTGGCCAGCGCGAGATTCGACAGAGCCTACGGTATACAGCACAGCATTGTCTTTCTGCGGCCGCTCAAGAGTGAGGCCCCTTTACCACCCGGCGTAGACTACTGGCCGGCACCAGGAGAAGCCGCATTGTCACCGGGTCTGATACGGGCACTGCACGACGAAGGAGACCCTCAACGCTTCGGTAGGGTTGTCGAGACTATTCACGCCGAAGGTCTGGCCAGCCCTGGAGAACGCTTTGCTTACATCAACCCGAAAGATAACCAACTGAACTCCCGGACGATGCAACCCATCGTCGGATTCGGTGGCCATAAAGGGATTGTGTCAGGAGACCCCCTTTTCATCAAGGGCCGCGACAGGCTATTGAACGCTCTGTACATATTACTATTACCAGCAGGTGTCCTGTCCGTGATTGCAGCACGCATGGGGTCCACGGGTCGTGATCGCCGCACAATGCTGGTCAGCGCATTGGGTGGACGATGGCGGGACAGGCTCTGGATTAATCTCGGAGAAGCAGCTCGACCAGTACTCTTGGGTGGAATGCTAGGAATCGCTCCTTTTGCGATTATTGCCTACACGGAAGACTTCCGACTTCCATGGATAAACTATTGGTTGTCGGCTGCCGACCTACAATATTGGTCGTGGCTGCTGGCACTGGCCGGCTTCGGTTCGATCACAATTATGTTTGCGCTGATCTGCATGCTACATAAACTTCCTGCGCGTGCCACTGCTTCCTCGACGCGCCTCGCCTCTAGGCGCAGCCTATTGGTTCGCTGGGCAGCCGCATCCTGCCCGTTACTACTATTTGCGGCAGCTTGGGGACCAGCTCAACTTGACCCAGCGCAGCATTCCTGGCTCCGTGTGCAGCTATACCACGCCGGAGTAGTGGCGGTTCTCGCCACTTTGCCCTGCGCTGTGGCCGTCTTCACTGCTAGCACAGGATCACATCTGGCGCGATCCACACGAAGGACAGGCGCTGCGGGGGCGCTGGTTGCCGGACGATATCTAACTACCCATCCCGGCTCTGTGGCCCGTCTCGTAGCCGGAATGGGAATCGCCTTGGTCGTAATATCCCAGATACAGCTTGCAACAGCACAGTTCAGCGAAAGCTCTCACCTGGCTAAGGCTGCTCAGAAACGATTTGGCAGTAGCATTCTCTTCTTGAATATCCATACAAATGAACTGTCCCGAGAGGCCATCAAAGAGCTTGTCAATGCCCTCCCGACAGGGACTGCCACTCTCGGACTAGGATATTCAGCCGAAGATCCAGACTCTCCTGCTGTCTTCGTGGGAACTTGTGCAACCCTGCTGAGACTCCAAGTAGATTGCGCTCAGGGTTTGACCACTGGCTCATCACAGGCCGACGCACGGCTCGTTGAGGCAGTGCGCTGGCTCGCACCGGGGTCAGACCGACTCGTGGTGCGCAAGGGGAACCCCTTGCTCGAAACGACGTCCACTCGACGGGAAACGCTGATTTTACTGTCGGCAGATGGAACCGACCTGGACCAGCCACCTATCAGACGACTCATCAGGCGGCTGCCCGTCGGCTCCGCAACAGTTGACCCTCCGGGGGCTAGTTGGCTAGGCGGATCCAGCCTCGCGGCATCGCACGGGAAATGGGTGATCTTCTTCGGAGTTCCAGGCGTGTTGATCCTCGGTCTCGCCGTTGCTATGTCAAGCCTTTCTGAATTTTTGCGCTTCGGTCGACGCCTTGCCCCCGTGAGCGCATTGGCAGGGACACGACGTATCTACTACTCAGGAGCAGCATGGGCTGTGCTGGCACCCATCTTGATCGCTACAGGAATGGGTGTTGTTGCCGCGATCTGGTTGGCTGCACCAGAAGAGAACCCCGACTACGGGGTGCGTCTCTCATACGGGCTGCTCGGTAGTGCAGCTGCAACGCTGACCGTCATGGCTCTAGCCATCTGGTGGCTTGGAGCGCGTTCGAGCGCACTCCAAGCCACCAGATGGCGCCCTTTCGGGGACTGAAACGCGTCGGCAGGCCAGGGGCGGCCACCGACTGCGACGCGGCAGCCGAGCGGGCGACTACCAATCAGCGCAATACCGTCAAAATGAGCAAGCTGCAGTCCTGTCATCACTGCGTTTTGCCATCATTGCCTTGGTCTCTTTCGTTGTGGTGCAGTATCACCGTCCGCTGGCGGTCGAGCCAGACTTGCTGTGATCGGCGTCCGTGGGACAGCTAATGAAGAGCGAAGGCGTCGCCGTCAACCTGGCCGAGTGGGGTTACACCTACGACGAGGCCGTCGAGGCGTTCAAGGACTCCAACGCGGTCCGCGTCGTGTGGGGTGAACTGCTGCCGGCCAGCGACGGGCGCATCCAGAAACGCGGGGTGAGCTTCGGCTGGTACGTCTACGTCACGCTCGGCCAGAGCCAGGCCCGCGCCATCCTCTTCGGCAGCGCGGCCACCGCGGCAGGCATCATCGGCGTGATCACCGGAGGCATCGGCGGCGCGGTCGCGGCCGGCGTCTACTCCTACATAGCCAGCCTCGGCAGCGACAACCTCAGCAAGTGCAAGAAGGTCGAGATCCGCTTCACCTACACCGGCAAGGCCGCCGGAGGAAAGTGCATCAAGTGAACCAGCCCGGCACCCACCGGCGGCGCCCCGCGGTCATCGGCATGATCAGCGCCATCATGGTCTTCTTCCTCGCCATGCTCATTCACGCCCAACTGCGCTCCGACAGCCACGCCCTGGGGCCCGCGCTGGCGACCTTCGCCGCCACCGCGGTACCCGGCGGCCTACTCGCCTGGTGGCTCGCCGGCCGCCCCCGGCGCTGAACCACCGCCCAGGCCGGGCCGCGCCCGGACGACCAAGGCCGGCACCCCGCGGGGCGCCGGCCTGTTCCACCGCAGGGAAGCGTCGTGACGGCACTGCCCGAGGTCAGCGCCGTCCCCAGGACCGGGCTGCTGCGATGTGGCCGTGGTTGTCCCGCAGGGTCGCGGTGTCGCCGTTGTTGTTCCAGACGTAGTCGCGGCGGTCCTGGTAGACGTCGCGGCCGGTGTCGCGGCCGATGCCAGTGTGCACCCGGACGGCCTGGTGTGCGGCCAGGCGCAGGTTGTGGAAGGTGTAGGTGTGGTGGGAGCGGTCGGTAAGGGTCCAGCCCTTGAGGTTGACCGCGCTGCGGCTGCTATTGGTGACGGTGACCCACTCGGCGTTGAGACTGCGCTGGGAGCGGTCGTCACGCCCGGGGCTGTCGTACTGGATCGCGCCGAAGGCGATCGGGGAGCGGTAGACGGGGGGCTTGGCCGCAGCAGTGGCGGGGACGACAGCTGCGGCGGTGGCGAGGCCGGCGGCGGCCAGGCCGAGGGCGGCGATGCGGGTGATGGTGCAAGGAGACATGGAAACCCCCAGTTCACAGCGCCCACAACACAAGGGTGCGGGGCGCCGGTCGGTGCGGACGTCCGACGCTGGTTCGGCCGGACACCCACACCATGGCCTCCGCTGATCGAGTCCACGCGCGAACACCCGGCGCGTGACAGAACGCGGACCTTCACACAACCCAAGCGATCACAGCGCCCACGCCCCCGCGTGCAAATACCGCCGAGCGCCGCTGCGAAGGAGCCTCCTCAACGGCGCTGCTGCAGCAGCGGCCAGCTCGTCGGGGTGGGAACGGCGAGAGAGGGCAAAGGTGTTGTCCGGGTAAACCTCCCGTCTGGGTACAGCGCGCCCCTTGTGCTGTGTGGCTGGTCCGACGACACCGCATGAGGGACCATGCCTGAAGTGTCTGTCGCCAGGCGCGCAGATCCTGGCGACGAGGGACGCATCCGACAGCACGGTGACCGCGTCGACGCGGTAGGACGCACCGCCTGATCCGGCACTGGCGAGCGATGCGAAGGGCCCGATCAACTGGGCGCTCCAGCGAACCCACGCTCCGGGCCCGCCAGCGCGCCGCCGGGAACCCGGAAAAGCGGGTGCTCTGCCGAAGGAGCCCGGGGCGGCGTCGAGTCGGGACCGGCTCAGCGCAAGCTCGGGCGCTATCGCGGCGGCCTGACCACCCAAGACCCCTCTCGCGTGTGAGCAGGTCAGAAGAGGTTGTCGATGGGTCGCCGGGTCAGTGATGGGGCACCTGGAGTTCCCAGGCCTGGCATCCGTGTGAGCGCCATGCTGTCTCAGCTCGCCCGCTGGCAGGCATCCACCACGGCCTGCCTGATTCGCCCGTCCAGGTCCGTCGTAAGACGGACCTGTGGGACCGCCACCCGGTGGACTTGACGGTGGGCGCAGTCGTACAGAGCCACCATGCCGCCGGCTTCCCCCAAGTGGATATAGGGGCCGTTCTTGTAATCCGGCTGCCCGTCCGCATGAGTGAAGTCTGCGTGCACGTACTGGATCCGCACGCCAAGGACACGCTCGACGTATCCGAACTGGCCGGTCTGGGCAAGCCGGTGCCCTCGCTCCGCCATTGCCTGGTCCGCCCAGGCGCCTGCGGGCATCGCGATCAGAAGCGTCATGACCAGGACACGGGCCCAGCGTCGGTAGCGCGCAGGCGCCAGCGAGGCACCGCTCAGCGCCCCGGCTGCGGAGACCGCGCCGACGAGCATCACTGCCCATAGAGAGACTTCCGTGCTGATGCCACGGTCCAAGTCGATTGTGCAGAGCCCCAGCCACACACCGGCGATCCCCGCAGGCAATAGGCGCCGCGCCTGTACCCATAACCGCTCGTTACCTGTGACCGACCCCGACACACCCCAGCGAACCGCTCGAGCTACTGCTGCGACCACTCCTGCACCTACGACGACCATCCAGCTTAGAACGAACGCCACAACGCCGATTCGAGTCAGCAATACCGTCTGGTCCATCCCCGCGAACTCGGGAGAGAATCTGCCGAATTGGCGATAGAAGTCCTCAACCGCCAGGTATTGAATGAGGTACAGCAAACCGCACAGCAGTGCCGCAACGGCGCCGAGCATCTGCAGCGCATCTTTGCCTTCGAGCTCGGTTGATGGGGTGCTCTTGGCTTGAGTGAGGTCGTTAGGCATATCGGCAGCATGGGTCGCAGTCTGGGGCCAATGGGCGCATTTGAGCTTCTTCTGAGCCTTTCCAGCGCCCTTGCCTCCTTCAAGATGGCCATGCGGGCCCTGCCGGGGCCGAGCCAGGAGCGCAGGGCGCCCCTGCGTGAGCGTGAAGCCCTCAAAAGGATCGAGTCGCCGCCTTGCGACTCGTGTTCCTCAACAGCCGCGGAGTCCCGAGCCCGACCGCGCGCATGGTCGCGAAATCGCGCAGCCGCGACGGCACTCACGACCTCGGACATCGAAACCGCCAGGGCGGCCGTCGAGCCCCTGGCCACTGTCAAACCCGACCTGAGCGAGGTAGTCGGCACCTCCGGACCAGCAGCCCGCCGCGCGATCACCTCAGTTGCCCACGCCCCGGAGCTCATCGACGCCGTAATGAGCACGTGGGCTGCCCGAGGCATCCGGAGCAGGTCAAGATCTGTTAGCGGGGGCGGCGGGAGTACTCACGCTGTCTGCCGGCAGGCAGGACACAGGTTGTCGTCGTTGTACTCGAAAGGTGTATCGGACGGAGTTAGATGGGTGGCCCAGCACGAGGTGCATAGATCGCCACCGCAGGTGTGGCAGCCGATGTAGCGCCCTCCTGCGTATTCGTAGCGCCGTTTGTCGGCGGATGGATGGGTGCATGGGACCTGTGACTGTGGTTGGGCCTGCGGATAGAGAGCAGCAACGTGGTGTGTGTCCTTGAGTTTGACCTGGTTCAGGTCTCGGCCTTCCGGAAGGACTTGCCGCCAGTCTCCCTGCAGGTGTAGTTCGTCGGTGCCGCACACGCGCAGCAGGGTCAGTCCCGCGGTGTGTGCCTTGTAGGCCTTGGACCACAGATTGGCGAAGGCTTGTGCACGGATGATGTGCATCCAGTCGGGACGGCGCAGATCTCTGTTGTAGGTCGACTCCCCCAGGGTTGCAACGAACTTGGAGTAGAGCGCTTTCACGTAGTCGAGGGTTACCGCGTCGTCTTCGTCGAGGGCTCGCGCTCTGGCATCGCGCAGGGTGGTTCGGAATTTCTCGAGCAGGTTCTCGGTGGATCCTGAGGTGTAGGACTCGTGGATGACGGGCGGTTCACACAGTGCGTGCCGAGGCCCTGATAGGCGGAGCAGGAGTCGCAGGGTGGGTTCTGTGATCCAGAGGGGGCCGGATTCCGCTCGGGGGCCCAGGGGGTTGGGAAGGTGTGAGTCGTGTTCCCACACCGGGGGCGTGATGAGGTGGACGCCGGCACGGCGTGCGTCGTGGGGTTGGGGCCTGGTGGGCTGCAGTTGTCCGAGGGGCAAGTGGGTCTTGAGGGCTGACAGGTAGGCGCCGTTCATGTCCAGAATCGCCACTGGGCCGGTCTGCCGTGGTGCAGTGGGACGTTGCCAGTTGAGCCGGGCTTCCCAGATGAGGTCGGGCGTGTGGGGGGATGGTTTGCGGAGCATGTCCGGCAGGGCTGGGTGGTGGACGATGTCGTAGCGGCCGCCGACACGCAGGGTGTTGAGGAGACGCATGGCGTCGGGGATGGCGTTGGCGGTGAGGGCTGCTGTGGCTTTCTGTGGGTCGCCGTCATGTGTGGTCATGGCTGCGGTTACGGCGTCGCGGATCGGGTCCTGGCCGGTGCGGGCAGGGGGCGGGGGGTTGGGGCGGCGGGCGCTGGGGATGCTGTGTGCGGGTTCCTGGCGGCGGGTGGCGGGGGTTGGGGCAGGCTGGACTGGGCCGTTGGTCTGTGCGCACTCCGTGGCTGTGAGGTGTTGTGGGTAGCCGGCTACTTGATCCGTGGCGGGTTTGCCGCACAGCACGCACAGAGCGGCCTTGAGGGTGGCGTCGGGTGCCGGCGTGGGGGTGGCGGTCCGGGTTCGGTAGTCGACCACCGTGTACGCGCGGAGGAGGAAGTGGGCGTAGGCGTCGCGCGGATGGCCGTCCGGTTCGGCTAATCCTTCTTCCCATGCCTGCAGTGCGCTGGTGCTGGTCCCGATCGCGTGGGCGAGTTGTTCAAGGCTGATTCCGAGTGTGTTGCGTGCGCGTGCGCGTTCGCAGGGGGCGGGCAGAGGGGTGTGCGCGGCGAGCAGCGCGTCGATAGCCGGATGGAGGTTCATCGTGTCCTCTTTCTGGGCTTGTTGGGGCGTGTGCGGGTGGGGGCTGGGGTGAGACGGCAGAAGTCGGTGGCGTTCGCGATGTCGTCTTGTTCCCGGAGGGTGATTCTGAAGGGCTTATCGGTTCCTGCCAGGTGAGGGGGCAGGCCGGTTCTCGTGTGGCCCTGCAGTTCGGTGTGGATGCGGGCGGCTTGCTGGAGAGGGAGCATCCAGGCAGGGAGGTCCACTGGTAGGTCGGCGCTGGGTCGTTGGGGTGTGGGGAGGGTGATCTGGGCCAGCTGGTCGAGGTCGCAGCCGGTCAGGACGCGGGCGGCGACGGCTGCCGCGTGCAGGGGGTGGGCGATACGGGTGTGGATGCGCTGGGCGACGGCCTGGTGGCCGGGGGCCGGGTAGTCGGGGTGTGTGAAGGCTGGCAAGGCGATGGCGGTGGGTGGGCGGCCGGCCGGGGGCGGGGCGGGGTTGTTTTGGGTGTGGTGGGAGGGGACTGCAGGGCGTGGGGGTCGTGGCGGCAGCTCGTACCAGGGCTCGTTCTCGGGAGCGACGGGAGGAGCGGGGTGCCACCAGGGGAAGTGGTCTGCGGGTGTGGGCGTCTGCTGTTGGGCTGTTCGGAGGTGGAGGCGGGCTTTTTCCGGGGTGTCGATGTGGCGGTGGGATACGGCGTTGAGGGTGGTGGTCAGAGCGGCTGGGGTCGGGCCGCTGACGATGAGGGTGAGCTGGATGCGGGTCTGTTCGCGCAGGGCCATGAGGTGTTCGAGGTGTCGGCTGGTGATGCGGTGGGCTCGGCAGATGACGTAGTGGCTGATGCTGAGGGCTTGGGTCCATGCCACGGCCACGCGCCAGGATTCGTCGGCGTTGCCGGTCCACCAGGGTGGGTCGGTGTCGGGGGGTGGGAGGTGTTTGCCCAGGGCGCGGATGAGGTCGTGGGCGAGGTAGGCGGGTGCGGTGGCAAGTGGGGTGGGGTGGACGGCGATTCGGCCGGCGGCGGGATGGTGGGCTGCGAGTGCGGTGGTGGTGTAGTCGGGGTGGTCGTGGGGGTCGGTGATCAGGGTGATCGGGGGCAGGTCGGGGTCGGTAGTGTCGGGTGACCAGGTGGGCTGCCACTGGGTGAGGGTTTCCGGCATGGTGGCCGGGGGTGGCGGGGTCATGCGGTGCGGGGCAGTCGGGGCCGGAGGTGGCGCAGGAGCGTTTCCGGGTCGGCCGGGTGGTTGGGGTGGCGGTGCCGGGTGGCGTGGAGCTGGTGGGTCAGGGCGGCCCAGCGTCGGAGGTTGCCGTGCGCCCACAGGCTGTCCAGGCGGGTGAGGGTGTGGTGGGGGGTGTCGTGCCACAGAGGGTGGAAGGCGCGCATTGCGGTGGGGACTTCACTCGCGTCCAGGGGCTCCATGTGGTGCCAGGTGGCGACCCTGTTGATCAGGGTGGGCTGGGAGCGCAGGGCTTTGAGGCGGGGGTGGCTGGCGAGGAGCAGGATGGTGATTTGGGGGCGGGGATCGTCGTGGAGGTAGCGCACGTATTCGATGCAAGCGGGTGAGAGTTGGTGGGCTTCGTCGATGGCGAGGAGGTGGTGGGTTCGGGCCAGGGCGTGTCGGAGGTAGTCGTCGCAGATGCCGGGGTCCTTGGGTGGGTCGCCGGGCAGGCCGAGCCTGCGGTAGAGGCTGTGGCGCAGGTCGTCGGGGCGGGCCTGGGGCCGTGGCAGCAGGGTCGGCGTGGGCAGGTCGGCGTGCTGCTGGCGTAAGAGGTGCAGAGTGTAGGTTTTGCCGACGCCGGGGTCGGCGGTCAGGCACATCATGCTTCGCGTGTTCAAAGTCTGGTCGAGGGCGCGGGCGGCGGCCCGCACCGCGATGGTGATGACGGTGCGGGCGCCGGGAAGACTGAGGTGATGGGGCGGGGGTGGGGGTGGGGCGTCTGGTGGCTGGATCATCCGGCGTCCTGGTGCGCACGGCGGGACCTGCGGCGGTGGGGCAGGGCGCGGCGGAGCGCCCAGCGGGCGATGGTCTCGTCGACTTCTTCCAGTCCGCGGCGCTTCATGCCTTCGATGACGTGGTAGGTGATTTTGGACCAGACGCGGAAGGTGCCGCCGGCTCCTTCTTCGTAGACGTAGTCGATGAGTTCGGGTGAGGCGTTGGCCCACACGGGGTGGAAGAGGGGGATGTTCTTCTGTACCTCGTGGGGCTCCATGGGGGCGAACTCTTGCCAGATGTAGATGCGGGAGGCGAGGGCGGGTTCGCTGTAGAGGGTTTTGTAGGCTTCTTCGCCGCCGACGAAGAGGACGGCGGGGCGGGTGTTGCCTTTGCCGGTGTCCCACAGGTGGCGGACGAACTCGAAGCATTCCCGGCTGAATTGCTGGGCTTCGTCGCAGACCATGACGTAGGGCTTGCGGGCCAGGGTCCGCTTGAGGAGTCGGTCGAACTCGCTGGGGTGGGAGGGTGGTTCGCCTTCGAGGTTGAGTTCGGTGAAGAGTTCCTGGCGGATGTCGCGGGGGGTGGGGCGGGAGCGGAACTGGAGGAGCAGGACGCGTTCGGCGGAGATTTCCTTCAGTGCGGCCAGGACGGAGAAGGTTTTGCCGAGGCCGGCGTCTCCGTAGATGCAGGACATGGCGCGGGCTGCGATGGTGTCGGCGATGTTTTCGCTGGCTTCGAGGAGGGCTTCGGTGGCGACGATGCGGGCGTCGGTGAGGTTGAGGTAGAAGTCGGGTTCACCGACGGTGTCGTCCTGCTCGGGGCGGAGTGTCGTCGGCTGGGTTTCGGGGTCGGTCATGTCGGTGTCCTTCGCGGTCGTCGGGGCGGAGTCGAGGGGGTTGGGGACTGATGGGGAGGGCTGGGCGAGGGCGGTGCCCAGTTGGCGGCCGGTGGTGGTGTCGTAGATGCCGACGGTGTCCGGGCCGTGGGGGCGGACGTGGACGGCGTTCTGGGCGTGGGCGGCCATCCAGTCAGCCGTGTAGGGGCGGCCTTTCCAGTGCACTGTGTGGCCGCGGATGATGCGGGTGGCCTGCCCGGAGGGCGGGCCCGGGGCGGTCACGGGTGTTCCTCGGGTGGGGTGGGCGGGTGGGTGTCGGGGACGGCCCAGCGGTGTGGGGGGATGATCCGGCGGGGCATGTAGTCGGGGGGCAGATCGTCGGCAGGACGGCTGGAACGCAGGGTGCGGAGTTCTTCGGAGGCCTCTTTGCGGGTCATCGCGGTGTCGGCTTTGGCCGGTCCGGCGGTGGTGTGTGCCTTGAAACGCCGGCGGCGTCGGGTTTCGGCTCGACGCATGTCGCGGCGGAGGCGGCGGGCGCGTTCGGTGCGGGCCTGGTAGACCTGTTCGATCTGCTCTTCGGTGGCCTGGTCGGCGAGGCGGGCGGTGCCCAGATGACGTCGGTTGCCGGCGTCGAAGATTTCGATGTGGTCGAGGTGGTGGGGCTGGAAGCGGATGTGGACGCGGGTGCCTGAGCGGCCGGTCATCCAGCCGGCCATGTAGTCGCGGCTTTTGAAGCGGATGCCGTGGCCGGTGATGATGCGCGTGGTGCGGTCGCCCTCCAGGAGGAAGGCGTGCAGGTCTTCGGCGCTGACCTCGCGTAGCGGGCTTGGATCGCTGTTCCACCATTGCAGTGGGGTGAGGTCGCCGTAGCCGGACATCGTGTGTTCGGCGTTGCGGTCCCGGACCCACTGCGCGAACAGTTCGACGAAGCCTTCAAAGGTCAGGGCCGGGTCCTCCTCTCCCGAGCGGCGGCGGGAGTCGAGTTTCTGGGCGTGGGTGTAGCGGGGCAGGGTGGAGAAGAACATGCTGGTGGCGGCCCGGTTGAGGTTTTCGATGCTGCCCTTGAGGTGGGGGGTGTACGGGGGCAGGACATCGACGTGGACGGCGAAGGCGCCAAGGGCGTCCTGAACGGCGCGGGAGAGGAAGTCCTTGCCGCGGTCGATGCGGATCCGGGCGGGCAGGCCTCCTGCTGGGCCGTAGGTGTCGCCGTGCAGGATGCAGGATCTGAGGGCGGCCAGGATGGATCCGCGGTGCGGGAAGTGTGGGGTGACGGCCCAGCCCATGATCATGCCGGTGTGGCAGTCGCAGAACCAGGTCACCCAGGGTTTCACCAGCCGGCCGTCGGCCCATACCCGCACGGGGGCTTGCTTGTGGTCGCCTTCCCATTCCTCGTTGCGGGCGGTGGGCGGGCGGCGCAGATGTGGGTCGTGGCCACGGGAGGCGGGGATGCCGTTTTTCATGCCGGCCCGGTCGCCGGGTGTCAGATCGCGTTTGACGGCGCGGTGCAGTGTGGACAGGCTTACCGGGGTGGCGCCGGATTTTTGGGCTTCCTCCGCGAGTTCTCTGTGGACAGCTTTGACGTTGCCGCGGTGGTAGGCGAGCAGCGTGCGGATGTTGTCGGTGATTTCGAAACGGTCCCGGCTGCGGCGCAGGGGTTCACCGAGTCGGGCGCGGGCCAGGTTGCGCCACACGGTTCTGACGTGGACGCGGAGGGTGTGGGCGGACAGTTCGACGTGGGCGGTGGTCAGTTCTCCGCGCTGGGACAGCTCCAGTAAGGCGCGTACGGCCGGGCCCATGAGTTCGGCGCGTACTTGCTGCCGGCGGGCCAGGTCTTCGTGGGTGAGGTCCTCGGAGTCCGGGAGCTCCATGGAGGCGTTCCTTCGGTGCGGGTCGATCGGGAGGGTTCGCTGGTACTGCGGCAAGGAGGGGTTTTAGGCCCAGAAGCCGAGGTGGGTGACGTGCTCGTACATGCGCCAGTCGGAGTCGAGGTCGGTGATGACGTCGTGCCACCGGTGGGTCAGCTCGCGCAGGTCGCTGCGCGACCAGGCCGTGACGATGGGGTCCCAGCGGTAGATGTTCTTGTGCCGCCACCGGGCGGTGCGCCGGTGTTCGTCGCTGACGTCGCTCTGGTCGACGGGGTAGATCTCCACGCAGGTGCCTCCCCCGGCGTTGAGGCGGCGCGTCATGCTGAGCGCCATGTTGCGGCGGCGCAGCAGGCGGAAGGCGTCCTCCAGGCGCCGCTGCCGCTCGGGCCTTGGGCAGCGTTCCTCGGCGAGCCACGCAGTGATCATCCGTCGGTCCAGGCGGATGCCGCAGTCCTGCATGAAGGTGTAGCCGGTGCGGGAGCGGGTGAGGTAGAGCAGGTTGCGCCTGAGCCGTTCCGGCGGCGTCATGTAAGGGTTGGTGACCTGGGCGATCTCATCAAGTGTGGTACTGAGGGCTACGGCCCCGGGCACGCCCTGGGCCCCTAACCGTCCGAATCCCATTAGAGCCTTCTCCGGGGTTTCACGTAATCATGGGGTGGTGCGCTGCGGGCTTCGAAGGGGCGCCTTCTCGTGTGGAGAGGCACCGCGTCGCCGTGCTCCGCGCGCGGCTGGCCCCCAACGTCATGGCCGGGTGGGCACGTTGGGTGACCCGGAGCCGGGTGGGCTCCGATGCACGGCACCCTAGGAGAGCGGGAGTCCACCCGAATGAGTTCTGGTCGACATCAAGGTGCGGAACATTTCGGGGCAATGTGCAGCTCCGGAATCGCCTCCGTCGGCCCACTCGCCTGGCGGTGAACCGAGTAGCACAGGGCTTCGATCGGCTATCGGCACAGCTGGTGCGATCCGAGAGGAAACGCATGTGTTCAGCCACCGCCAACCGTGCCGTCGATGCCGGATAGACGTGCGGGCAGGTCATTTTTCGGGGCGCGGGAGTCGCTTTCAGCCATGGAAGAGACGGAAGGTCCGCAGGTCTCGCTCTCACCTACTCGCGAGTACTTGTCGCAGCACGCCCCGACCCGGGCTGTACACGCCACACGCGGGGCGAGAGGCGACGCAAGACAAGAGGAACACTAGCGTTCGGGTCTGACAGTGCAGCTCTAGCTTCCTCGCACAACTCGCCTTCCTCGCCGCGTAATTGACTCAATCCTGCTGCTTGCCGGCGCTTTAACAGACCCTGTGGTCAGTCGACGCTGGTCAGGAGACCAGGGCATGTGGACGATGGAGAGGGGGCATGGCTTGATGCGCCTCCGACGGGAAGAGCAGGAAGGTTTCGGCACGGAGGACTTGTCAGAGCCGTCATCCAAGATGCCCCCATGAGCCTCACTTCCCACCTCAAGGACGCCCGCTCCCCCATCTCGCGCTTTCTGGCCGAGCAGCTTCCTGACACCAGGGCTGTCCTGACCGACTACCGCGACCGTTTAGCCCATTTCCCCGCCCCGCTGCGGCCGCAGGCAAAAGCTGGACTGAAGCCCGAGTACCGGATGCTCGGCCACACCATCGATCACCGCCTGCGGATCTCGCTGGGGGCGCCGACCGGCTCCCCCATCACGGAAGGCATCGTCCGAGCCGTCATCGACGACGACGGCTGGCCCAGCCAGGAAGTAATCCGCGCCGTGCAGAAGGCGGGCGACGCCATGGTGGAAGAGCTGGCCCGGTACGAAGGCGACGCAGGGCAACCCTTGTGCCTCGCGCCGACGGACGAAGACCGGCTCATCCGGCTGTGCCATGTCGCCTCCAGTTTCGAGGCCATCTTCCGCCACTGCGGCTGGATGCGCGGGAACACGCTCGGTCTCTGTGCTACCGATGCAACCCTGGACAACCTGGTCGATGCTGTGCCGGACTACGTCGTCGGTGACATCCGCCAGCAGATGCAACTCGCCGCAGACCCAGGACCGTTCGAGAACATGCGACTCCTGCCTGCCAGCGCCCGGGCCTGCGGTCCCGTCTTCGACGGCAGCCTGCAGGTCGGCGGAGCGGACGCCGACTTCATCCTCGATGGCTCACTCATCGACTGCAAGGCAACCATCCGCCCGGAACGCATCAGCCGCGCAGAGATTTACCAGTTGGCCGGGTACCTGCTGCTCGACTACAGCGACACGCATTCCATCACCACCGTCGCGCTCTACCTCTCGCGCCAGGGCGCGCTCATCAACTGGAGCGTGGAGGACTTTCTCGGCCTGCTCGGTGCACGACATGAACTGCTTGCCTTGAGGGAGGCGTGTCGCCATACGCTGACGGAGGGTCGACACGGCATCCCGTTGCCTCCCCCAGACTCCGCCCGTCCATTCCCCCGGCCCCGTTCTGCATCATCCGCCCCCCTCCAGCCGTCGTTATTCGATCAGCTGGACTGAGGCGACCCGCTAGGCAAGGCATGCCGCGGGCCAACTGCGGCATGTTGTCGGGTCGATACGCCTGTCTGTCAGGCCGAGCGGATGTGCTGGCTCCTCCGCAGCCAGTGCGCCGACCTCGACGACGAGCCCTGCACAGACAGTGAAGAAGCAGAAGACGAGCAGAACTACGCACCCAACCGTGCCCGTTTCGCTCGGCTCGTCCGGCAACGCTCGACCAGCCGACGGCGCCCCTTGATGGTGAGGGGCGCGTTTCGATGCGTCGCGCAGTGGGACCAGGCGCGGGGCCGCTTGCGATGTTCCGCTGGGAGATGGCCTCTGCCACTCCCCCACCTGGCACGTCGCCTACAGTGCCGAATTCACCGACCAGGGGCTGGTCTGCTCACCCGTCGCCGACGACGCTCTGGTCCGCCACCAGCGCACGACGGTGCCCGCCGCCGAGTGGATCAACAAGCACAAGCCCTACCTGTACTTCGCCGGCGACCGCCTGCTGACCCCCGACGACCGGCTGCACGCACCCCGCACCGACCTGCCGCCCTTCGACCTGTCCCTGCTGAAACCTCTGGGCTGGAACGGCATCGACATCAAGATCGAGTCCATGGGGCCCGACCGGCTGGCGCGCTCCGTCCAGCACTACATGTCCCTCCACCTCAGCGGCGAGCAGCACTTCGACATCCTGGTCAACGACGACGGCTCCGGCGAAGTCTCCGACCTCGTCGGCATTACCGCGGACGACACCGATATCACCATCACCCTCGTGCACTGCAAGTACTCCTGCGAGCCCTTCCCCGGAGCCCGCGTTGACGATCTGTACGAGGTGTGCGGGCAGGCGGCTCGCGGCGCGAAATGGCGCGAGTACGGCACAGACGCACTGCTGCGAACCCTGGATCGCAGGGCAGGGAAATACGCCGCCCGAAACCCCGGCAAGACCCCTGATCGGCAGCATCGATGAGCTGTACCGCATCCGTGAACGCGCGCCCCACCTGCGCCCGCACATCAACACCGTTATCGCCCAGCCCGGCCTGTCCGCCGCCGCCTGCAGCAGCGAGCAACAGCGCCTCCTCGCCGGCGCCCACTCCTACGCCCGGGCACTGACCAATGGCACCTTCACCGTGTACTGCAGCCTGTAGAGCCAGCGGCAGCCATCTGCCGGGGCAGCAGGATCCGGCGCAGCCAACCGCCCCTGATGCAACGGACGTTACGCCGCCGCAGGAAAGGCGGGCAGGGCCGCACCGGCGTGAGTCTGCCACGGCTCTGCCCGGCGCAAGGCCTCACTGGGGCGCTTCATCAGGCGCCGGGCGCTCCGGCTCGTTCATCTTCCCGAAGGGGACGTGCACGCTGGGCGTACTGCGGGCGGTACCGGCCAGATGACGGACCTGGTCATCGAAGAAGATGTGGGGCTTGAGCACGCCCATGATCGTGCTCTTGTCTATGTTGCCGAGGAAGAAGGCGTCGTTGACGGTTACTCCCCAGCCCTTCAGGCTGCGCACCGCGCGTTCGTGAGCGGGGGCGTTGCGGGCGGTGACGAGGGAGACGTGGACGCGGATCTTGTAGTCCGGGTCCTTGGCCCGCTGTTCTTCTTCGCGCTGCTGGAGCCGGTTGATGTTGGCGAGGAAGTCCCGCAGTGGCCCCGGGTCGTGCGGGGTGGCGGCGTTCGTCGTCTCGTGGGAGCGGAACCCCTCGATGCCGTCGGTCTGGTAGATCTGTTCCGAGGCGTCATCGGCGAGGATCCCGTCGAAGTCGAAGGCGATCCGCAGGTCCTGGTCATCGCTCTCGTCGGCCGCTACAGGGCCGAGGACGCGGCCGGCGGGCAGCCCGAGGGCGACGGCCTCGCGGACGTCGGACTCATTCGCGGACAGGAACAGGGACATGTTCAGGGACGGCATGAAGCGGTAAGGCGAGCGCCCTTGCATGAAGATGGCCCGGCTGATCGGCAGGCCATGGGACTGAATCGATCGCATGACCCGCAGTCCGGTGTCGGGGTCGTTGCGGGACAGGACGATGACCTCGACCAGAGGATCGTCGGGCGAGAGGTCGTTTAGGGACAGCAGTCTGCGGATGAAGGGGAACGCGGCCCCGCTGCCCAGCGTGTCGTCCAGGTGCTGCTCCTGGTAGGCCCGGTAGGCCTCCTCTCCCTGCTCACGGAAGACGGCATCCGCCTCCGCCAGGTCGAACAGCGCGCTGGAGGCGATTCCGACGACCAGGCGTTTTTCAAGTTCGTAGGCCACGGCGCTCTCCCTAGCATAAATTCGCACACCCGTCTCAATCATGGTAGCGAGCCACGGCTGGCGGGAATGGCAACGGCTGCGCACATCCGTTCGCACCGGGGAGGAGGGGTTGTTTCAAATGGTGTCTCACGTTCCGTTGCCGGCCGCTGGCCGGGGGCGAGCCTCTGGGTAGGGTGTTGACGCAAACTTGCGGGCTCTTCCTCTCACACGGAGCCCGGCGCACCCGGGCACCGGGACGGCCGCGCCTGGACGTGCGATCCGTTCCCGCAGCACAGCGCACGGTGGAGCTCCTTCTAGGACGAGTGGCAGTTTCGGGTGGGCTGAGCTGCCAGGGGGCTGACCCGTCGAGCGGCTCCCGCGCCAGTCCAGGCATCCATGCAGCCGGTCAGCGCCAGGTGAGTACTTCAGGGCCGCGCGGCGGCCGCAGGAGACGCGATCGGAAACGCTACGGGCGCCAGCAGCGAGGTCGAGGAGCGATGAGCGCCAAGGCGCCGGATGAGGCGGCAGCTGAGGAGGAGGTGACGACGGCAGCCCGGCGCCCGGAACAGGTGGCGGCCTGTGGTGGTGGCGCCGTGACCGCGGGCGACACTGCTTCCCACAACGCCACGGCAAAGGGTGCGACTGTCATCGACGACCGCACCTTCGTGACGGTCTCCTGAGGAGGAGCACGCTCCTATTCGCGCCTACACCGAGCAGTTGCGCGTACTGAACGGCCGGCTAGACCTTGACGTCCGCGTCCCGACCACCGAGGGCGAGCACCCTCGGATGGAACTATGTGAGGTGTTCGGGCCGCCTTCGGTGTATTGGGGCCGGCACCCCAGCTCCCCTCCCCCGCAGTCCTCGACGCTCTTCTGCGCGGGCCACGCTTTCCACCACGCTCGCCACGACGCCCGATACCAGTGCACTCGACGCCGTGCTCGCCAACGCCTACAGGGAGCCTGGCACCCGCTCCCTCAGCCCTTTGACCCGCCCTACGGCAGGGTTGACGCCCATCCCTCACACGACCCTTTACACCGCCATCAACCACCGCACACTGTCCGTAACCGAGAAGCAGGGCAACATTCCTAGCCATCTGCCGCGTCAAACCAAGCGACCGCGTCCACAACCACAGTGCAGGGCTACACGATCGTGCCTTCAGCAGGCATTCCGGCCTCTGCGTGACCGAGGGCAGTGCTGGCAGACCATCCCTTTGCTCCGTTTGGCCACGGAATCTTCGGCAGCATGTCCCAGCGGGCACAGCCACCACACCACGCTCCCGCTATGCGGCGTCACGTCAGTTGGCAGGAGAGTCCCGTTGAGGGTCGGATGCCATTGCCCGGCCAGGTCCGGTCTCTGTGCTGCAAGGGAGGTGGCCTCGGTGGCGTAGCGGCCGGAGCAGAAGCCGCATCCGGTTCCCCTGCCGACACGTTGGTCGATGCCGGCGCGCCATGCGTGACCGGCTGCGCACAGCCACCACACCTCTTTGCCGGAGCCGGCGGTGACCTGCGTCGGAGTGAGCTCGCCGTTTCGGTGCGGATGCCATTGCTCGGCGATGTGGGGGAACCGTGCTGCGAGGGATCTGTCTCCGTGGTCCCGAGCGCGCAGCGCGTTCACGGCGCGGTCTGCTTCTTCCTGGGCGACGAGTCGGCCGCCGGCGATGTATGCTGCGGCCGCCTGGTGCGCAGCGGCCGCGGGGAGGTAGTCCTCGTCGATCATTTTCTGCAGCACTGCGACTGCCACTTGGAAGGGCTTCGCGGCTCTCGGTGCCCTGGTGTCGCTGGGTCGGGACACTGGGCCGCCAGGTCGTTGCCGTATCCCACTTTACGGTTCCCGCAATAGGGGCACCCGCATCCGCGGCTCCTGCTGTGGATCACGGCCTGCCACTCGTGACCGCACGCTCCGAGCCACCATGCTTTTCGGCTTGACCCTGCTGCGACCGAATCCGGAGTGGTGTCACCGTTACGGCTGGGATGCCACTCGCTGGCTACCTGTGGGGCCGCCAGCCTGAGGCTGGTACCTCGTGCCTGCCCCCCCTCGTGATGGGCGGTGGCTGCTCGGCGTGCAGATGTCATAGCAAGGCAGGCTAACTCCCGACACTGACAGTTGCTTTCACCGTTCTTTGCGGCCGCCCGCCCGCGGGAACGCAACTGAACCAATGGAAGGGCTCGGTGCGGTGGGAAGGCGGCAGCCGCGTCCGCCGAAAGCACGTGCGCGGCACGGAATCGCCGGCTGACGCATGGTGCAGACGTCGGTTCTGGGGCGCTGTGCACGGTCGTGCCTTCAGGAGACGCCCCGGTTTCTAGAACTGCCCCACAGACGCTGGGCCAGGCGGTGGCAGCACCTGCAGTCGCTGGTAGCGCCGTCGCTGTGCGCGATACGCCGCGAGCAAGAGCTCCGCCATACCTCGCCTGGATGTGCACGCGCACCTAAGGACGGCGCTTTCAGTGCTGTTTCGTCTGGCGCCAGACGTTCTGATAGGCCCGGTAAAGATCCCGCAAGGCACCGGATGGTCTTTCGGGCCAGGCGGTTTTGATCTGCCGCTCCCCCCAGCAGAGGGTGACGATCGCACGGCTGGCCGCATAGCGTCGAAGGAGGTCGGCACGTAGATACAACAGCCCGCCCGAGAAGCCGGAAGGGGCCGCGAAAGACCGCGCGGCGAGTGCGCCGGAGGGTTCGCACTGGTCGAAGCCCGCCGGGAGAGCACGCAGGTCGAAAGCCTGTGAGAACAGCCGGCTGGGGACGTAGGCGGTCGCCTGGTTCTGGCTGCTGTGGTGGGACTCCCAGGTGAAGTGGTGGGCCAGCCGCTCGAAGGGGAGGTCGGGCCGGTCGTAGCGCGGTGTGCCGCTGTACAGGTCCTCGGTGGTCAGTCCCGGTTCAGGTGCAGCGAACCGGGTGTGCCATGGGATCTCACCGGCGAAGACGTAGTACTGGGCGGGCAGGTCGATCATGTCTCGGCCCGGGTGGGGCGAGGCATCGAACACCTCTAGGAGGTCGGTCAGGTTCTCCTGACTGACGAGGACGGTGTTGAACAGGCCGAAGGCGTTGCGCCCGGTGGTCACATCCTTGGTGTCGATCTCTGCGTGCACGAGCAGCCATGGGCCTTCGTCCTCATCGAGCCGGGCCGGCGTAAGGAAGTCGTCTGGCACGTCGGCGATTCCGTGGCGCAGCCATTCGAGGTCGTCGGTTGGTGTCCGCGGCGTCCAGGTGCCGAGCGGGACCGGGACCGGTTGCGGGGGCTGGGGGAAGGCCGGGTCGATGTCTACTTCGAGGTCCTCGGGTGGCTGGCCGCGGTCGGCGAGCATGCCCGCCATGGTGTGGTAGCCGATCCAGCCGTACTTCTTGCCGTAGCGGTCGATCCGGCCGCCGGGGGTGTGGCGCTGGCGAGAGGCTGCTGAGGTGATGCGGTTTTCGACCTCGTCGAACAGGCCGGGGCGCCAGCCCAGTGCGTGCACTACGCCGAGGACGACAGCGGTGGCTTCCCGGTGGCCGGGGTGGGAGTCGTCGTAGTTGTTGCGGTCCGGGAACAGGCGTCCGAGGGTGTAGTTGCCGAAGTCCATGCCCAGGGTCGGGCTGACGTCGTCCCGGCGTGGGTCGCCCTCGGGCAGCGGGGTGATTGCCGGTGCTGCGGTGAAGGTCAGGGGTAGTTCGGCTGCGGCGGGCACCGTGGCGGGATACCAGCGGTGGGCGAGGTCGAACGTTGAGGAGACGTAGTACCGGGTCAGGGCGTGGAAGATGGGGTGGGTGGCCCGGGGCCCGGTGTAGGCGTTCAGCAGTCCTGCAAGGTAGTCAGGCAGGGCGGCTTCCAGGTCCGGGTCATGGAGAGGGTGGGCCGTCGCGACGCCGTAGCAGGCGGCGACCATGCGTTCGCCGACGTAGGCGTCGTTGACGGTGATCGCTTCCAGGGTGAGGGTGAACAGTCCGCTGATGTCGTGTCGGCCGTACCAGTACAGGGCGGCCGTGGCGGCGTCGCGGAGGTCGCGGTCGGTGCTGGTCAGCGTCCACATCAACCACCGGGCCCGCAGTCGGTCGGTTTCCGCGCGGTGCGGATGGTCGCGCCAGCGTGTGGCCAGGGCGGTCGTGTCGGCGAGGAGGGGGCGGCTGTGGGCGCGCTGCCACTCGCTCCAGCGCAGGTCGCGGTCGGCGACGGCGCGGTCACGCAGGATCCGGTTGAGGAAATGCGCGTTGAGGGGGTGCCCGGGGGCTGCGCGGGTGCTGTAGAGCCGCTGAAGGATGTCGTTTCTTCCGCGGAGATCGTCGCAGTGGGTGGCGAGGGCGTCCACGGTGGCGGAGTCGAGGTGGTCTGCTTCAAGCCGGGCGGCGTGCAGGAGGGCACGCAGGCGGAGGGGTGCGGCGACGGACTGCCACAGTTGCGCGGCGCCGGCGCGGGGCAGGACACCTGCCAGGGCCTGGAAGATGTCGGTGGCGAGCGGATGGCGTTCGTTCGGTTTGCCGTTGAAGCGCGCCGTGGTGGTGTCTTCTCTCAGCAGTTGGTCGATGCCCCTGCCGTGGGTATGCACCAGACTGGCGGCGATGACGTGTCCGGCCATCAGGTCGTAGACGAACGACCAGGCCGTGCCGCCCGCGTCGTCGGGGTGGCGCAGGAGGACGCCTTCGTGTTCGAGGGCTGCGAGAAGGCTCTCCTGCCAGCGGCGATAGGGGTCCTGGCAGAGCTGCTTCGCCTGGGTGTCGGGAAGGTCGCGGGCTTGGTTCTCCCACAGGGCGTTTCCCAGCGCGTCGAGGGCTTGGTTGACGTCGTTGGGGTGGATGGACGGAATGAGTTCGTAGACGCGGCGAGCGGCGGAGGTGAGGAAGTCGCTGAAGATTCCGGTGAGGGAGCTGGGCAGGCCCGCCGCACTGACGGGTTGTCTGCGGTCCCGGTTGGCTGCGGTGCAGTAGATCTTCAGTGTCAACGGATGGCTGAGGAGTTCGCGCGGCAGGTCTGCACCGCCGGGTTCGATTTTGTAGTGGGTGAAGTAGCGGGCGATGGCTTTGTCGAGGTCCTCGTCGAATCCGTCGAGCTCGAGGATGTCGTTCACGCCGGCGGGGATGGTGTCGTCGAGGAAGGCCTCGCGGACCGTGCACACCACGAGCACGGACGGGTACCGCTTGAGGGTCACCTGCAGGCTACGCAGCAACGGCGGCCACATGGTGGGGGTTTCAGCCTCGTTCAGGCCGTCGATGACGATGGGCAGCCGGCATCCGGCGCGTTGTGCGGCCGCATCGACGGCGGCGAGGAGTTCCTCGAAGGAGGCCAGGGGCTTACCCGCCGCGGTGATCTGACCGGCGAGGTCGTCGAGGGTCTGGCGGGCGCTCAGGCGCCTGCCGTAGAGCAGGACACCGGCGGGGCGTGCCGCTGTCGGCGCGGTGAGCGTCGCGGACAGTTGCGTTTTGCCGAATCCGGCGTCGCCGGTGACGACCGCGAGTCGGGTCGACAGGTGATCGGTGACGTGGTGAGCGAGAGCGGCGGCGTCGCGGATGTGGGCGATCAGGTTGGTCAGCGGCAACGCGGCAGCGTGCCCCAGGGCCCGTAGCCGCCGGAGCACGGCGGGCTGCGCCAGGGGGGCCGGGGGCACGGTGCGGTCTGTGGCGCCGAGCAGCGGGGAGGGGCAGCTGTTGCGGATCTGCTGGTGTGCCTCGTGCAGGAGTTCGGAGATGTCTCGTCCGGTGGCGACGATCGTCGCGGTCTCCTCGGCCAGCGGGGCCGGCAAGGTGGTGGCCGCGTCGTCCAGGGCCGCTTCGAAGCGGGTGACGTTGTGATGCGTGTCGCTCAGGTCGTCCCACGCGTCGGGTTCGGCGAGCATCCGCCGAACCCGGTGCTCGGCAGCCGATGCCTGATGCACTTCAGGAATCCAGCGTTCGCCCGCCTCGGCGGCGGCCCGTTCATGCTGTTCGGCCAGACGCTGCGGGGTCAGGACGAGGGAACCGAAGTAAGACTCGCGCAGCAAGACGGCGTCGCCGACGAAGAGATGGTCGAGTTCGACCTCCGTGGCCAGGTGCAGATGCATCCGGGTGGGCAGACCGCGGAACCACGTCTGGTCGCCGGCAGTGAGGGGGTGCCGGGTCCACAGCACGAAGTCGGTGATGCCCGGGAAATGCTTCTCGGTCTTCTCGAGGGAGTCCTCGACATCGGCTCGGCGGCCGGCGCCGATGGCGCGGCCCGCGGGGATGTCCCACCACTTGGTCTGCCACCCGAAGCAGCGACCGGGCTCACCGAGCGGGCAGGCGGGCTGGTCGATGTCGAGGTGGAACTCGACCCCCGGCTGCTGGGCCAGGGCGATGAAGCGACCGTAACGAGCGTATGCGTGGGTGACGGCACCCCGGCACAGCAGCTCGAAGTTGTCCCGGCGGCTTCCCGGCAGCGCGGTGAACTTCTCCCAGTCCAGCCCGGTCATCGGATCGTTCGCCCCCTATTCGCCCCGGCCTTGGCCAGTGCCGGGGTAGTCGTGCGCGGAATACACCTCGATGCGGGCCCCCTTGTCGAGGAGGACCTTCAGCAGCGCCTGGACATCGGTCTCATCGGTGGTCACCACGATGGAGTCGCCCTCGCGTCGCATGGTGAGGTCGTACAAGAACTGCTCGAGCTCACGCGGCCCGATGCTGTGGAGGTTGAGGTTGCTCAGCAGTTTCAAGACCTCGTCACTGAAGCGGTCGTCCGGCTCGCCGACGATCAGGCGGCCGGCTTCCTCCTCCGCTTGCAGAGCCTTCGTGAACTCTTTGATGACGGTGTGGGCTCGTTCAGCGGCACTGGCGTCCTTGAACCGGCCGATCATGACAAGGTTCATGGAGTGCTCGGTGCCGTACCCGTACCAGACCTTCATGCGACACCCTTCTGCTGCAGGCGGTCGAGCGCAGCGAGTACACCGCGGTCGTCGACCGGTTCGCCGGCCGAGTGGTAGGAGGTGCGCCGCAGGGTTCCGGCGGCGTCGATGTGGGCGTAGGCGCGCAGTCCCGTCTCGCCCGGCAGCGGCTGGGCAGTCGGCAGTGCACCGCTGTCGCCCTCGCCGATGGTGAGGGCCACAGGCCCACGGTAGTTGGTGATCCACTGGTGCAGGGCGGCCACCGCGTGCGGGCTGGTGCCCGGGCGGCCGCGTGCCGGGCGCTCGGGCAGCAGCAGGAGTTCCGCGGCCCCGGTCGAGGCCGCCAGGTCGGCGACCGCGTCGAGATCCGGCAATGTGTCAGCGTTGACGACGCAGTTGAGCCCGAACCGGAACGCCTGCCCGATCCGAGTGAGCCGCTGAACAAGCTCGGCGAAAGGGCGGCCGCGCAGCTTCTCGTAGGTGGCATCGACTCCGTCTACGCTGACGCGGATGAAGTTGACCGCTCCGGTCAGCGCGTCGATCAACTGGGGGGTGAAGCGGTGTACGTGCGTCGTCATCGTCACCGCCAGGCCCGTGCGCTCAGCAGCGTGACGGCACACCTGCGGAAGGCGGCGGTAGAGGGTGGGTTCTCCGCCGCCGAACCCGATGCCGAGGCAGCCCTCCGCGTCCAGCTCATCGATCCATGCGCACAGCCGTGCGACGTCGAGCACCGCAGCGGTCTTGGGGGCGTAGCAGAACGGGCAGGCAAGGTCGCACGCGTTGGTCAGGGCGATCGATACCTGGCGGGGCGCACGCGCCCACTGCGTCTGAGGGGCGTCGACCTCGTCGAAGAGGACGTTCAGGCCGGTGCGACGATCAAAGAGATGTACCCCGTGAGGGCCGACACGACATTTCACCGGCAGCCCTGCATCACTCGCACATCCCCTCCATGTTTCGCCTCAAAGTATGACTGACCACACCGGCCCAAGTCACCCACTTCCTCACCAGTCACTGCATCCTCGGGGCAACGTATGGTGCAAAGACCGTCGGTTATGGCCCACACTCTGACAGGCTAGGGGCAGCACCCGCCTCGGTTGCATCGGCCCTGGCCGACGTGCTCAGCCGGTAGTACTGCTTGCGGATCCGGAAGACCGCTCTCTGCACCTGCGCTGTGGCGTGGCTCTGCTGAGGCGGCTCCTGCACGTCATGGACGAGGCGCGCGCTGCCTGACGATGGCCGATCTTGAGTCTCTTGACAGTCACCGAGCCAGTCTTCGCGTTCGGCCTCGGCGATGCGGTCGATGAGGTGGTTCCGGATCCTGATGAGGCGGTTCCGCTCTCCCGGATCGGGCGGAAGCGAGGTGGGCAACCGGGTCAGAGAGGGCCGAAGCAGCGCAGTTCGGCTTGGTACATCGCCCGGTCAGCCTGCTTGTTGTGCGTCCTTCGGGAACAGTTCGTCCCAGAGCGAGGGCCGCAGGGACCAGGGAGGGGAGGGCTGCTCGTCCGCTTCAATGCCGTATCGGTAGTCGGAGGCGTTCCGGTCCATGCATTGCACGTACGTGTTGAAAGAGCCCGCATGCAGGGCTCTTCGAGCAAGACGTGCGTTCTCCTCGTCAGCTCCAAGCCTGAGTAGTGCTCTGGACATGCCGCTCACATCGTGGTGTCCGTAGAAGGAGACGTTGTCTGTCATGCCCGTCGCGACGAGGCGGGCAGCTTCGGCCGGGCCGGCGGCCTCGGCCAACGCGTCGATGAGCTCCTCAGCAGCGGAGGCTTGGTGCACCGTGACGCATTCGGACGGCTTCCGGGCGAGAAGCAACGTGAGTGCGCCAGTGGCGTCCTGCTTATGGATCAGCCGCAGCAGCCCGGTGACCGTCTGCGGGCTGTGCAGTTCGACATGGACGGCGAGGGTCCTGAGGAATTCCTTCCGCATCTGATCACATGCGAGGTCCTCCAGGTAGACGTCGAGCAGCGGTTCCCAGTCAGTCATCCGTGAGGCGACCCGCTGCACGAGCCGGCTGCCCTCCTCGCTTCTGCCCAGGGAGTCGTAAAGGTTGATGAGATCCACGGTTTTCCTCAAGCTGTCGGCGCAGACCGTGTCCACAGGAGCTCGTGTCAGCAGAGTCTCAGTCTCATCCACAGCGTCAAGGGCGAGGAAGACCCGGTACAGCCGGGCCACACCGGCTGCGTCCGCGTCTGTCAGCTCGACGTGGGCAGCTGGCGAGCGGGAGATGAGCCGGCTCGCTGATTCTCTGTCGCCGACTGCGTGCAGGCTTTCGAGCAGCATGGCAACGCCCATAGCCTCTGTCAGCTCGATGCTGGAGGCGGGGTCGCGTCCAAGGAGGGCCTCAAGCGCTTCCTCGTGCCATTCCGCGATCGAGATCGTATTGATCAGGCGGGCCGCGGTACGTGCGTCGTCGAGCCTCACGTGATGCACCGGGTCTTGGTCCAGAAGGGCATCGAATGCGTCAACACCCGCCATGGTGCCTTCGTTCAGCATCGCTGTCAGGAAGTTGGCAACTGCGACCCCGTCGGTGACGGTGACCTCTCTGACGGCTCGCTTGATCACTGTGTCAATGTGCCTATCTGCCTTCACTTGGTCCAGTGCCGTCAGTAGGCGACCGACGTCCCAGGGATTGTTCGCGGGAGCAAGCTTTGCGATGCGTCCGGCGAGAGCGTCCGCTGCCTGATGTGCGCCTGCCTCGCCGAGCAGCTCCAGGAGGATGATCGCGTCGTAGGTGTCATCGTCCGGCGCGCCGTAGATGTCGTAGTGCTCTTTTAGGCGGACGCTGGAAGCCGGGTCACGGCGCAGCAGAGTCTGCACGGCCTGGTGTGCGTCGGCTTCCAGAAGAGTTTCTAGCAGGTAGGCGACGGCGCCGACATGCTCGAGCGGTACGGACCGGGCTGCTCGCTCGGCCAGCTCGAAGACGGCTTGGAGCCTGTTGAGGGCCTTGAAGCTGTTCATCAGCAATGCGACGTAGTAGGGATTGTCGGCGGCCGCTTGCAGCTCGGGTTCGCGCCGCAAGATGATGTCGATCGCATCGGTATGGCCTGCTTCCTTCAGCTCGTCCAGGAGGAAACTGACCGCATAGGAGTCAGTGAGCGGGGCTCTACGTGCGATCCAGGAGTAGGCGTGTGCCTCGGCTTCGAGCTGGCGGATGAAGTTCACCAGCCATCCGGCGGCGAAGGGCGCCTGCAGGATGAGTGCCTTGTGGCAGGTCAGGACTGCGCGCTTGCGCAGGCCCCTGCTCCATGCGTGGCGGGCGAGCCAGGTTAGGTCTGCGCCGTCCGTCACGTGATGTTCGGCGGCCTCCCAGAAGGTGGTGGGAAGCGGCTGGTCTGCTTGTTTCTCGCCGGCGTGCTGCTCCAGGTAGTCGGCCAGGGTGTAGACGCCGGGTGTGGCTCCCATGCCGGTGGGGAGCGCGACGGGCTGCAGGGCGCTGGCGACGCCTTTGATCGGCTGCTCACAATACTGTGTGGCGCGCTCGAACCAGTCTGCCGGCGCTGCGGCCCGTTGATGGTCCGTGAGGTATCCGGGGGCGGCGTCGTGGAGGAAGGCTTTCGTCAGGGGGGTTCGCATGCCCAGGCGTCGGGCGTCGATGGCTGCGGTCAGGACGGCTCGCCCGTAGGGACAGCGGGCGTGCTCCCAGCGATCGAGGAGGTCGGGGCCAGCGGCGAGTGTCTGGGCGACGGCTCCTGGCTCGGAGACTGTTTCCAGAGCGGCGCGCAGTGCGGAGTCGTGCTGTGCAAGGTCGTTGAGCTCCTCCAACGGACGGCCGTGGAAGCGGTTGGGGACGTCGATCGCAGAAAAGGGGCGCAGCAGCTCGCGTGTCTGCGGGTGTAGATCGTTTCCGGACGGTTCTGGGGTGACGAGGGCGTCGTAGTGCTGGGGCCACATGGTGGCTATCAGCAGTCCTGGACCTGGCCGTTCCAGGAGGTGCCGCAGGGCAGCCGCGGCGCTTTCACCGGCGGGCTCGTTGAACAGATGGTGGGCATCATCGAGCCACAGCACCGTCTGGCTGGACACGGTCTGTGCGTCGACAAGCGCGACCACGGCTTCGGCAGTCTTGGGGTGGATCAGCCGCCAGTGGGGCACAACGGCGCGGACGGCTTCGTAGGCGGTTCGCGTCTTGCCTGTGCAAGATGATCCGCGCACGACCAGGAACTCGAACTGGCTGCCGTCAGCGATCCTTTGAAGCCGACGCCGGATCTCTGTGTCGTGGGGGCGAGGGACGTAGGCCGGCAGCACGAATCCGGGGGCTGGAAGGCGCTGGCCCGGACTCGGCGCTGCGGGGTGCACTCCCAGGAGCTGCGCGCTCCAGTCAGCTGTGGCCTTGCTGGTCTCGGGCAGTCGAGCGGTTGAGATCTGCTGGCGGGCAGTGGGCGGGTGACGGCAGAAGAGGGTTGCCCATGACGGGCCGAAGAACTCCTCAACGATATGGGGGAGGTCTCTCAGGCATTCAGAGACCGATTCCAGGCCCCAGGGGATGAAGGTGATGCCTGCTTCATCCAGCCGGTCGGCCTGCCTGAGGATCTCTTCGGCGAGTTGGGTCGGTTTCAGGGAGTGGGTGGTGGCGTATATGAAGGTCGCACTGCGCGCGGCCCATGTGCCGGCCAGGAAGTCATCGACCGCGGCCCGTATTTTCGCGGGTGTCAGATCCTTGACCCTGCGAGACTGGAGGGTCAGGTACCGGCGGCTGCTGCTGGGCGCGTCGAAAGCGGCGAGGCGTACATAGAGGTCGATGCCGTCCTGCCTCTGGCCAGGAGTTCCGTACTGCTGCGCGTACTCGGCGGTGCCTGAGCGCTCTGCCAGCCGCAAGAACAGCCGCTCCGTGTTTTGCCAGGTCACCTCGGCCAGCGGCAGAACTTCCGGAGACGTCTCAACCGGAGGCGGCACTGTTGCCCCCGTGGGGGCGTCGGTGAGCCACGCTGGGAGGCGGCCGTCGTACCTGGCCTCGTCATCAAGCTCCACGCGCCCATCGTGACACGTGGCTATGACAGTTGGAGCAGCAGCTGGCCACGGTGCGGTTGATAGCACGGGGACGCCGCTTCCCCGCCCCAGTCGGGAGGCATCCGAAGACTACAGCGGGCAGCACACGTGGCGTGCGCGCTGCCGAAATTTGCGTGATGGACTGTGCTCCCGCGGTTTGAGGGCAAAGCGGTCGCCGTCCCGGGCCGGTTCAGGAACCGGTCTTGGCCGCGGGCAGATCTGCCCGGTCGAGCAAACGGACCAGGTCGTCGTAGACGCCTGCACGTTCCCCGTCTGCAGAATGAGGGATGCCGTCAGATCGATGGCCTGGTCGATCGTGCCCTGTGTGGTGCGCTTGGCCTCCTCGAGCCGCGCTCCAGTTCGCGTGCGATGTCCGGCCAAGTGGCGGCAAACGCGGCGGGCAGTCACTACAGTGCACGCGCTGCGCGCAGCGACCGCAAGAGCCCCCTGCTCCGCAACCGTCGGACACGCAGCACAGGACGACGCCCCGGACCGGACATCACGGCGCGAGGAAGACAACCCCGCTGCAGTCTTCCTGCATCCGGGCCACCCGGACAGCAGTGTCGAAGGCGATGCCACGGAAGTACTCCGCCTTCACCTGCTCGACTGGAATGACGTCCTCATCCGCCGCAGCACTCAAATGCGCCTTGACGCCCTTCTCCCACAGGACGGCCGACGCGCAGGGACGGGAGATCCACGCGTCGAAAAGGACCGCCTGGGCGATCTTGGCCTCGCCCTCATGCGCCCTGATCCGCTTCCGGACCTGCGCTTTGTCCTCCCTCTTCGTCCGGCCGACCTTGACGTACGACAGCTTCGAGCACATGGAACGGAAGAACAGGACGTATAGCCGGTCACCGACGACATCGAGCGACCCCCCTTGTACTCCAGGTCCCTCCACGACTGGTGCCGTACCGCCGCGACGACCTCCGCGGGCGGCAGACGCCCGGTGTCGAAGTAGTCGCCCAGCAGTACCTTCGCCATCATGGAGTCCAGGTACGGGTTCCTGTATTGCACGTTCAGCCTCGTCGTCGGCAACGCCTGCTGTTCCCACTGCGGCGCATCGGCGACGGATTGCTGTTCGTCGCCGAAGTACTGCTCGGTGTAGAGGTGCCCCGAACCGCAGGGACGATTGGTGAGAAGACCCAACCTTCGCTGCGACAGTCCAAGAGCTGCGGCTCCTCGTCCGCTTCACCTTAGGGCTCAGTCCTGCGGCGGCATAGGAAGTGCCATCGATCTGTCCAGCAAGATCGTCACTTGACGCCACCGACTGATGCCAGCAGCCGCCACCTAGGGCATCGCACTCAACCGCAGGTCAGATGATCTATCTCCGACACCTGACACTGCCTCAGTGACGACATCTCCTCAGTGGCACCGCAACGGCACTTCACAGGCGGTGAGGTAGAGGCGGTGGCGGGCGGGGATCGCGTCGTCGTCGTGGATAGTGCCCCAGGCCTTGCTGCGCGCTCCGGCGGTGCGGTGGGCTTCATCGACGATGGCGATGTCCCAGCGGGGCAGTTGATGATCGTGGTGGGCCAGACGGAGCTTCTTCAGTGCGGCGTAGGTGGCGAAGACGTTGACCGGGCCGTCGGCGTCTCGCACGGCATGGGCCAGCTGCGCCGGGTCGCCTGTCATGGTGAGGATGCCGTCGAGGACGGGCTCGCTGGTCTGCCGGTCGGAGCAGACCCCGAGGTAGCGGCCCGGGCGGCCGGCGGTGTACCAGACGCGGGCGGTCTGGTTAAGCAGGTCCAGGGTGGGCAGCAGAGTCAGGCTGCGGCTGTTGGTAGTGATCTCGTGGGCGACGTGGACGGCGAGGTGGGTCTTTCCGGTACCGCACGGCATGATCACCTGCTGTCGTGTGCGTCCCTCGCGAACGCGTTGAGCACACAGTCCGCGGCATCACGCTGGCGGGTCCACAGCTCACTGGACAGGCGTTCGCCGGGAAGATCAAGCTGCACGGGCCAACTCCGCAGTTCTGGCAGGTCAGTGGGTCTGCAGGAAGAATGCGCAGCACAACGCCCCCGCGCCGCCCGCCTGCGGTACCGCCACACGATCAGGTGAACTGCCAGACGAAACAGGCCCGTTCTGTTCCTAGGCGCTATGTAACTGTGCAGGTACAGCGCACGGGTGAAGACTGTGCGAGGCCGATGTCTGGCGGACAGGGCGGGAGTCGTATGGCGTGGGGCCGGAGTCTGGCGCGTGTGTCCGTGCGGCTGGCCGGCCATGAGTCGAACTGCTCACTGCTGTGGCGTGTGGCGGCGGCCCAGGGAGTGGATATCGCCTTCCTGCTGGACGAGTTGGGCGACGGAGAGCCGGGACAGCAGGCGGTACAGCCGCATCTGGCCGAGGTCTTCTTGAGCTCTCGGGCTGCCGAGCGGCTCGCCGCGATGCTGAATGTGGAACTGTCACGGCTGCAATGGGCGCTGCCTCATCTGCGCGAGACCCACCTGTTGCCCGGGCAGCAGGCCCGGTGGGAATGGCCGTGGTACCCGATGGAGCACTACCTGGTCCCGGCCTGCAGCCGGTGCGTGGCGCTGCGCGGCGGCGGGTGGGGGCCGATCTGGCTGGTCTGGCCCGAGTCCTGGAAGATCTGCGACCGGCATGGCCAGTTCACCCATGTTCGCCAGTCCGGCTCCAGTATGGATCTGGCCCCGCTGGCGCAGGTGGTGCGGGCGCACCGGCAGCGACAGCGGTTCGAACACCGACACGGCCCCATTGGGGCATACCTGATCGCGGACGCGTTCGCGATCACCGGATGGTGGTGGCGCAAGACGGTCGTGGAGTGCTGGGCGCGGCGGGCACAGCTCGCCGGGCAGCCGGAGAGCAGCCTGGAGTCGGCGTGGCTGTGGATGCACCCGGAGGCACTCGAAGTGGCCCGCGCTCTGCTGGACTACGAGCGGCAGCGCGCGATGCGCCCCGGCGGGCCATGGGCTGTGGCCGAGGCGCAGCTGCTCGAGCACCTGGCGCAGATGGCTGATGTGCTCGAGCTGCCGCCCGGGACGTGGCGGATCCCAGTGGCACAGTGGCTGCACCAGCATCACCGGTGCATGCCGCCGGTGGCGCAGACGAGCGAGCCGGGCAGGCCGGTGACGGCGCTCATACACGCCGACGACGAGCAGCAGCAATCCCTGGCCGAGCGGTGCTGTCTGCCCTGGGACTGGAACGACCCGTCCGTGCCCGTGTGACGCCGGAGCGGCAGCGCGGGCCGCCGCCCGCAGGACCTCAACTGGGCAGGTTTCGGACCGGCGTTCGCCATGCTCTTCGTCCGGGTGATCCGGCTGCGGCTGCGGCCACGAGAGGGCCCGGGTCGGCAATCATGGAGCGAGTCTGCCGGGCAGCGAGCTGACGGAGGAGTATCTACGTGCCGGACGCTCCCCTAGACCAGCAGGCGATCACCGTCTGCTATCTCGACCGGTTCGGACGTCGGCGTGAGCTGCCGGTGGAGCAGGCCGCTCAGGTGCCGTTCGAACAGCTGGCGCCCTTGCAGATGCCGGTGCCCTATCCAGGTCGGCAGTCCTTCGTCACCAAGGCCTGGGCCTCGGCCACCTGCCAGTCGCTGGCGTGCGGTTCACTGCGCCAGCAGCGCTGCGGCATGCTGCTGGACCGGGATCCGGCGGTGGCCGCGCGCAGCGCCGGGCCGATGGAGCTGCACTGGACACAGGACGGCTGCACGCAGAGCCTGCGGCCGGACTTCGTCGCCTTGCGGGCAGGGCGGCGGGAGGTCATCTGCGTGGCTCCGGAGGAGCTCACCGACCGTTGGCACGCCGGGCAGGAACTGCTGGCCCGGGCCACCGCTGTGGCCGACTGGCGGGTGCGCGTCATGCGGCCGCCGGATGGTGTGGAGCTGGACAATCTGATGCTGCTGTACGCCGCCCGCAGCCCGCAGCGGCTGGCCGTGGACGATGCCGTGGCGCTGGCCCACCGCTTCGCCGTGGCGCGCACCATCCGCTCCGGGGTGCGGGCCGCGGGCCTGCCCACGTTTGCGGGCGTGGACCTGGCCTATCACCTGATCTGGAAACGGCAGCTGCATACCGACATGACCAGGCCCCTGACACCGTCATCGACTGCGTGGCTGCAGGAGGAGGGATGACCGCGCCGCACGACGAGGTACCGGACGGCGCGGTACGGGACGGCGCCGACACCCTGGCCCTCGGCGACGCCATCGCCTTCGGCGGAGGGCGCTGGCTGGTGACCGCTTTTCACGGTCCGCGGGTCTTCCTCACCACCCCCGGGGAGACCACAGCCGAGCCTTTGATCATCCTCCAGCCGGTCCTGACCTCTGCGAAGGACTTCGCGGTCCTTAACCGGGCAGCTCCCCGCACGGTGGTCACCCACCGCGGGCACGAGCTGAAAGCCCTGCCCGCCGCACTGCGCCGCGAGGTGACCCGATGGGAGCGCATCGTGAAGGAGGTGCTGCACCAGCAAGCCCCGAACGTGCCAGCGGCCACCCGGCCCAAACCCGCCTTCGACCCGGAGCTCCACACTCTCAAGCAGCGCTACCGCACCAAGGCCGACCAGTTGACCGAGGCCGGCTGGCCGACCTCGCCCGCCACCATCGAGCGCAAGTGCCTAGCCTGGCGCAAGGAGGGACTGCTGGGGTTGATCGACCGGCGTGGCCAGCGCGCGGCCTCAGCGCACGGACGCGTCGACCAGCGGGTAATCGACCTGGTGTGGGAAATCCTGGACGGCGAACGCGACCAGGGGCTGTCGCCGGGCACCTTGTCGCGGCTGATCGGCCGTGTGCAGCAGACGGTTCGAGCCCGCTACGCCCGTGAGCTCGCCGACGCCGATGCAGCCACCGTCGCTGCGCTGCTGCCCAGCCAGCCCACGTATTACCGGCTGCTGCAGCGTCTGGGGATCACGGCACACAATGCGCATGCCGCGGCGGCCCGGCGTGCTGCCGGCCCGCCGCTCTCGGCGCTGCGGCCCGGCAGCCGGCGGGCGACCACGGCGTGCTGGCCCGGGGAACTGGTGCAGATCGACACCACCGGACTGGATGTCCTGGTCGTCGGCGACGACGGACAGATCATCTCGGTGGAGCTGACCATTGCGATCGATGTGGCCACCCGCAGCATCGTCGGTGCTCTGATCGTGCCCAAGCGGTTCCGCCGTGGTGCCGGTGCGGGCCGGTGGCTGGGCGGGCGGGCCACTCGTAGCTTCGACACGGTGCAGGTCGTGGCGCAGAGCACCGCACCGCTGCCGGTACGGCCGGGGTGGTCCCCGGAAACCTTCATGGACGGTTCGGACCTGCCCTTCGAGGAACTGCTGGCCGCCGATGAGCGGTTCGCCGGTGCGGCCGCCCGGCCGGTCATCAAACCCGAGACGCTCGTCGTCGACCACGGCTCACCGTTCGTCTCCGCGGACTTCACCCGCTCCTGCAACTGTCTGGGCATCGAGGTGCGCGAGGCCCGGCTGCGCACCCCCGTCGACAAGGCGATCGTCGAGCGCGCCATGCTGGCGATCAAGACCGGCTTCAGCCAGCACCTGGCCTCCTACACCCACCACCGTCTGGACCTGCGCGGCAAACACCTCCGCAAGCAGCCGCTGTGGACGATCGCCCAGTTGCAGGACCTGTTCGAGCAGTGGGTGGCGCTGCGCTGGCAGCAGACCCCGCACGGCGCGCTGCGCAGCCCCTTCACCCCGGGACTGAAACTCACCCCGAACCAGATGTATGCGGCGCTGATCTCGCTGCGCGGCTACCGGGCCATGGCGCTGACCGAGAGCGAGAACCGCAAGCTGCTGCCGACCGTGTGGACACGCATCAACCGCAAGGGCTTCCAGATCAACAACCGCACCTACAACCTGGACAAGGGAGCACTGGATCCCTTCCGCGGCTCCTCCGGGCTCGCGGCCTTCCAGGGAAGGTGGGAGGTGCACTACTCCCCCAACCAGCCCGAGGCCGCCTGGCTGTTCAACCACCGGGCCGCCCCAGACAGCGATCCGTGGGTGGAGGTGCCCTTCATCCACCGGCGGATCCTGCACGACCGGTGGACCGAAGAGAGCTGGGAGCAAGGACTGCAGGTCCATCTCGCCGCCGGCGGACACCGCCACGACGAGGCCGCCATCGCCCGGGCCACGCACCGCCTGCTGTCCAAAGCAGCTAAGGGGCCCGGGCCCGACGACGCACCCGCTGCCTCTGCCCGTTCCCGGCCGGCGGCACCCAAAGAGCCCTATGCCGCCGGTATGCCGCCGCTGGATCCGGAAGCGGTGCGACCCTTCCGCCGCCTCGATCGCCCCGCCGCCGAACTCTTCACCGCTGGCGAGCCCGTAAAGGACAGCGGACAGAGCGTCGATGCCTTCCTCGCCTCGCTGCCCGAACTGAACCCGCCCGCAGACGGCGATAACGGCTATAACGGCCAGCAAGGAGAGGACCGTTGAAGGCCCCGGTACGTGATCCGCAGTCCCCACCAGCTCCCCCAGCCCCGCCGGCCCCCGACACTGTCGGCCCTCCGACCACCCTGCTGGGGTGGCGCACCCGCCTGCGGCAACCGTCCTCCAAGCTCCCATCCTTGGTTCCGCTGCCGCCGGAAGACCCTTCCTCCGCCAACAGCGAGGAGGAAGGGGAGAAAAGGGAGAACGATCCCCGCGTCCGTTACCACGCCGACCTCGGCCTGGTCGAGACCACCGACATCCAGCGCGGACTGCTCCTCGCACGGCGGATGCTGCGGCGAAACGGCGAACGCCGCCAACCCGGCCCGCACATCGCCATCGACAGCGACTACCGCGGCACAGGCAAACGCACGCTGCTGCACCACATCGGCATGGGCCACCAAGGGCGCCGCGAGAAACTGCACGGCATCGACGACACCCGCATCCCGGTGATCTGCCTCAACGCCCCGCCCAACCCGGGCACCCCGGCCGACTGGTCCGCCGCCCTTGCCACGTTCCTGGGCTGGGACCTCTACCGCTCGGACACCGACAGCCGGCCCGTGCAGCGCATGAAGGACTTCACCGGGCCCGCCGTGCACGTAATGCGCACCAACCACGTAGAGGTGTGCCTGGTCGACGGGATCGACCGGCTGCGCACCGAGGACCTGCAGCCCACCTTCGACTTCTTCGACTACCTCGCGGACGAACTGAGCCTGACGGTCTTCTGGAGCGGCATCGGCTCCAGCGACATCCTCCGCGAAGCACGCACCGCCCGCTTCCCCGCCCTGTGCCGGACAAGCGACGCCGCACCGCTGCGCCAGCGGTCCGTACCCACCTTGTGGGTCAACCGGCTACCGCCCCGCAGCCCCGAACACCCCGACGAATGGCCCCGCGCCCTGGCCAGTTTCGACGGAAGACTCCAGCTGTGCCACCACCGGCCCAACAGCCTCCTGGAGCTCGCCGAAGAGCTCTACGACATCACCGACGGGCTCATGGAGAACCTCACACCGCTGCTCAGCATGGCCGCGCAGATCGCCATCCTCGACGGCACAGAGGCGATCACACCGGAGATCCTGCACGACGCAGCCCGCTACCTCGATCTGCCCGCGGCAGGCACGATGGACGAGGCGTGGTGACGCAGAGCGCGGATGCCGGGCTCTCACCACCGACGAGTACGCGGGCCGCTCGCACGCCGTGCCGGGGCACTCGCACACGTTCGGGCCCGCATCTGGCGGGCACCCCTGAAATGCGACAGGGTCCGGATCCATTCGAGGATCCGGACCCTGCTCGGCAGTAGCGGGGACAGGATTTGAACCTGCGACCTCTGGGTTATGAGCCCAGCGAGCTACCGAGCTGCTCCACCCCGCGTCGGTGAAGCCAACCGTACGCCATCCTGCGAGGTCCACAGACCACCTCCGGCCGGGGGCTATGCAGCGAAGCCGACGTTGGTGCAGTACTCGTACGCTCCGTACTGGGATCCCAGATCAGGCAGGATGTCGTCGGTCCAGGCCGCGTCCAAGCCGTGGTGGTCACCGGCCGCCCACGCGCCGACGATCCGGTCCCAGCGGCGCACGTTCATGTGCCGGAAGGGAACGTCGCGCTGCAGCGGGCGGGCTACGCCGGACTGGTTGAGGGGGTGGATCTCCACCCTGGTGCCGCCGTTCGCGTTGAGGCGCTTGAGCAGGTGCCGGGCCACGTTCTGCCGGCGCACCACCCGGTAGGCGTCGTCGATCTTCTTCAGGTTCTTCGCCGAGGGGTGGCGCTTGCCCTCCAGCCACGCCTTCAGCGTGCGGTCAGTCACCGTCAGCCTGGCATCCCTGGCGGCCTGACGGGCGTGGTCGGACCTCGTCAGATAGTTCAGGCGCGCCATCAGACCGCGCTTCGCGGTGACGGGGGTGGCGATGCCGCCAGCGAGGTCGTCGAGCTTCCGCCCGACGAGTTCGCTTCCCCTGACGCCGCTCGCGCCGAACCTTCCGAAGTCACTGTTCCTCTCCGGCATCTACTGCTCCTCCCCCATCGTGTCGGTGCCCGCGGTGTAGAGGTCTTTGACCTTGACCTCGGTAACCCCGCGGCCTTCGGGAAAGACACGGCGCCAGTCGCCGATGACGTGGAGTTCGTCGGTGCCCATCGCGCGGACGACAGCGAGTCCTTCGTCGTGGGCTTTGAGCGCCTTCATCCAGAGGTTGGCGAAGGCCTGGGAGCGGATGATATGCATCCAGTCCGGCCGGTACAGCTCCCGGTTGTAGTTCGACTCCCCCATGGTGGAGACGAACTTCGCGTACATCGCCTTCACGTACTCCAGGGTGACCGCGTCACCGTCGGCGATGGCGGTGTCGCGGGCGTCCTTGAGCGTGATGCGGAACTTCTCCAGCAGGTTCTCCGTCGCCCCCGAAGTGTAGGACTCGTGGACTTCCGGCGCCTCGCACAGCCCGTACTTCGGGCCTGACAGGCGCAGCAGGAGCCGCAGGGTGGGTTCGGTGACCCACAGGGGTCCGGGTTCGTCGCGCTCGCCGATCGGGTTGGGCAGCACGGCGCCGTGCTCCCAGGCGGGTGGGGTGATCAGGTGGACTCCGGCACGGCGGCGGTCATGCGGCATGCCGGTGGTGTGCTCGAGCTGCCCGAGCGGCAGATGAGTCTTGAGGGCAGACAGATAGGCGCCGTTGATGTCCAGTGCCGTCACCTCATGAACGCCGGGCGGCAGTTCGGCGCGGGTCCACTTGGGGCGGGCCTCCCAGATCTGGTCCGCACCCCGGGAGGTCTGCTTCTTCAGGATGCCGGGAATCCAGGGATGGGCGATCACGTCGTAGCGGGCGCCCTTGCGGGTCTCGTCCAGCAGGCGCATCGCGTCCGGGATCGCCTTCTTCAACAGCGCCGCGGTGGCCGCTTCCACGGCGCCCTGGTACTCGGCGAGCGCTCCCTCAACCGCCGCATGAATCAAGCCCACCGGGCCTGACGGCTCCTGGAACGCCCGGCGGGCCGGGCCCTTGGCCCGCTCCGACAGCTTCGAGGCCGGAGCGGGCCGGCCGGCTACCGGGGCCGGCTGCGCCTCGACTGTGCCGCCCTGGCATCCGGCCGGGTCCAGGTGCTGGGCGAAGCCCTCCACCCGCTGTCCGGCCGGACGCCCGCACAGCACACACGGCTCCGGCGCGGTGAGTACCTCGACTTCGTCCCCGCCTTCGAACTCGAAGGAAGCGGGCCCGGCCGCAGCGGCAGCATCCGCTGCGACCGGCTCGGCCACAGCGGACTCCACCGCTGGCTCAGTTTCAGGCGTGGTGTCGGTGGCGAGCTTGGCGCTCAACCCGTCCAGGAGGTAGGCGTACTTGACGCGGACCTCGCCGACCGGGTCCCGGCCGACTTCCCAGGCGCTGACCGTGGACGGGCTCACCCCGAGGGTACGGGCCACCTGCGCCTTGGACAGCTGAGCCTGCTCGCGCAAGGCGCGGCGGGCCTCGGGGTCCGGGAGGTCGGTCTGCGGGCCGACGGAGGCGAGGAGCGAGTCGATCGCGTCGAAGTCACTCACCGGGACCTCCCTTTCAGATGTAGGTGACGGGGTTGCGGGACAGGTGCGGGCTCTTGGTGGCGCGGCCGACACGGTCGTCGCCGCGCAGCAGCTCTCCCTGGAGGGCGTAGCGGTCGCCGTGCTTGGAGATCCCGGTGATCGTCGCAACGGCGAGGACAGTGCCCTCGGCGTTGATGATCTGCACTTCGTCCTGGGCGAGAGCGCGGTCGGCGTTGAACTTCCAGATGCCGCGACTGACCTCCCAGACTTCGTCCTCACTCATGCCGGGGCGCCATCCGATGGTCGACCGCCCGAGCATGTCGTCGGGGTCCGCCTCACGCTCGGGACCGATCTGGATCTGCAACACCTGTCCACCTCCCAGAACCTGAACTCTTCAACTTGTTGCAAAGTTACCACCCAACATTTAACTTCGCAACAAGTTCTGAAGTAACCAACTCAATTGACTCCAGAACGGCTTCACCACTCCGACCCTCGACACGAAGGAGACCCGGTCCATGACGATGGCGCACGACGAAGCACCGCGCGGCATCCACACCGAGACCTGCTCCACCTGCTGCGCGACCGGCGCGGAGCTGACCCACATCCGGTTCACCGACGCCTGGGGCATCCGCCGCCGCAGCGAGTGCGGCAGCCAGAACAAACTCGGAATCCGGGTGCATGCCCGGCCCGGCGAAGTAACACACTCCGGCGCCAACTGGTCCCCCGCCCCAGCCCTCGGGCCTCCGCCCTCCGCCAGCCCGACGGCAGGCGGAGGCCCGTGCGCACGCTTCCCACTCAGATCCCGAAGCCCCCGTGGCTCCGGGCCCCGGCGGCCTGCCCCAGTCCGCTTCCCGCGCCCTGCGCACGAACTCCCGCCCTCCCCGCGAACGCTCAGTCCTCGCCACCCGCCGAGCGCCACGGACACCTCCGAACACAGCCAGTCCGGATCAGCCTCCACCCGACCCAGGAACCCTCACTCCAGATGGAGCCTTCTCCCACCGTGCAGGCCAAGCGCTATTGAACGTCCGCTTCAGCGTCTCTCAGCTACCTACATCTACACAGGCCAGGCCGCGAACACAGCTTCACCATGAACGAGAAGGCACACTACGGCCCGGTTTCGGCGTAAAGAGTGATCTGGACCGCCAGAACGGCGACGGCCACGACCTCAAGCAGGGAGATGACAAGCGGGACGGCCGCGCCCGCTCCGTAGACCCAGAAGACAGTCAAAGCCGCCAGCGGTACCGCGGCAAAGGCCGTGAGATCCACCGCGCACTGGATTACCTTGCGCTGGGCCCGGCGGGTATCGCGTCGGTGCGCCGCCTCCCACCCGAAGAGGCTTTCCGGTTCCCCTGCGAGTGCGCTCAGACGGGGCCCGAGATCGGTCCGTATGTAGCGGCCGATCGCGCTGATCTTCTCGTCGTTGACCAGGTATGTCCACCCCAGGACGGACGTGGCGGCGGGCAGTGCCAGCAGCAGTTCGGCGTGGCGTGTCTGGGCAGTGCCGATCAGTACCGTCACCATCGCGGCCAGGGTGACGTAGAGGAGGTTGTCCCGGAAACCTATCCGGGTCTTCTGTTCTTCCTTCACTCTGTCGTACTCAGCCAGGAGCAGCTTGCCAATGGTGATGTCATCTGTAGCTGTCACGCCTGGTCCTAGAGGTTCGGGGCGAAGGTGCGTCGACGGCCAATTCTGTACCCGCCAAGGAGTGGTGGGAAGGAAATCAGAGGCCGTTCCGATGTGGTCGGGCTGATCAACTCGAGAGCGGCGCCGAGGGTGGGACGGGGCTGCGGTGAGGCGGCGGTAGGCTCAGCAGACGTTGCGGTTGTGAGGGGAACATCCTTTGCTCGTAGGTGAGTTCGGTCTACATAATCCGGTCGTTGTGCTGACGGCTATCGGTCTGGAGTACGAGGCTGTGCGTGCACACCTCATCAATCCGCGTCGAGTGGTGCACGAGGGAACATGGTTCGAAGCCGGTGAGGTCGCAGGCTCGGGTCGTCAGGTCGTTCTCGCGGAGGTGGGACCGGGGAACCGGCCGACGGCGGTGATCGCCGAGCAAGCAAGGACTCGGTTCACACCCCGGGCAATCATCTTTGTCGGGGTAGCAGGCAGCTTGAAGCCCGACGTGAGATTGGGCGATGTCGTGGTCGCGAGCAGGATTTATGCGTACGACGGGGCCAAGCACGTATCCGACGAGGTTCTCGCACGCCCGGCGGCCTGGGCGGCCTCGCACGATCTGCTGCAGGCCGCGAAGCATGCGCTGCGCGGAACCGAGTGGACCGGCCGCGTCCGTGCGGGAGCCTTCGAGTCAGACGGTCCGCCTACGGTGCACTTCAAACCCGTCGCAGCTGGTGAGACCTTGCTGAGTTCGATGGATTCCGAGCTGCGTGAGCGGCTCACCCGTGTTTTCAACGATGCGGTGGCCGTGGAGATGGAAAGCGCAGGGCTGGCCGAGGCGGCCGCTATCGGCGGAGTCAAGACCCTGACGATCCGGGGCATCAGCGACTACGCGGACGACGCGAAAGCGTCGGCCGATGCTCGCGGTATGCAGGGGGTCGCCGCGGCCCACGCCGCAGCAGCGGCGATGACTGCCCTCGCTGCCCTTCCCCTCGGCGTCGGTGAAGGCGGTGCCGACGGGCAGGGCTCCAGCACATCTGATGGTGCGGCGGTGCAAGGGCTGACACAGGTCAACACGGCGGACCGAAAGGGTGTGGTCAACGCCGTTCAGAACGGCTCGCTCACCATCAACCATCACGGGTCGCAAGCGACCGAGCGGTGAACGGGGGCGACGAGCAGGCCAATGGTCTGCAGCCCGAAAATCCGCACCCCGTCAAAGACCTTTCGATGACACAGACCAATAGCGCCGATACCGGTGGCACAGTCAACGCCGTCCAGCACGGCAACCAGATCATCAACAACTTCCTCGGACCTGATGCGCAGCGGCTCTTCACGCAATGGGAGAGGAGTCTGCGGCGCACTCCCGGCACGTTGAGCATCGCTCCGGGCCAGGTACTGGCAATGGAACGTGAGACTCCGCTGGCCTCCCTGACCGACGCCCTCAGCACGGCCCAGGCAGGTCATGTGCTCCTCGTCCGAGGGGAACCCGGTGTCGGCAAGACCGCCCTGGTCTTGCGGTCCATCGACGAACTGCGCACCCGGTCCGTACACGTCCTGGCGGCCGCTGCACCGGCAATGTCCCCGTACGCGGGCGGCTTGGACGAACTCATCCACGCACTCGGGGCCCAGGACGGCACATCGAAAGCATCTGCTCCTCACGGAATTCTGGTCCTGGATGGTGCTGAAGCCGCTCAGGAGGGGCTCGAAAACCTCGTCGTGGAAGCCGTGGAGGCAGCGATGGGTGCCGGGCTCACCGCCGTTCTGGTCAGCCGGGACGACGCGGCGGACACTCTCCGGGACCTGCTGGACCGGGCTGGATGCACAGATGTCAGCGAAGTCATCGTGCCGTCCTTGGACGACCGGGAGATCACCGAGATCCTGGCCTCGGCACCGGAGTTGGCACGGCTCGCCAGTGATCCCCGATCACGCTGGCTGCTGCGCCGGCTCGCCCTCATCGATCTGCTACTGCGCTCCGTCAGGCGGGGCGCAGCACTGCCTGCTCAGCTGGCGAGTGAGGCCGAGGTCTACACCCATGTCTGGCTCGCGTTCGTGCTGAACAACCAGCGGATGGCCAACGGGGTAGTGCCCGAAGACCGCGGAGCGGCGCTCGTCTCTCTGGCAGAAGGACGGCTGACCGGCCGCCGCACACCGTCCCTCCCCGGCCCCGCACTGGCTTCACTGCGCTCCGACGGCATCCTCGCTCCGCTCGGCGAGTCGTCGGCGACTTCGAACGAGGAGCACGCTTTCGCCCACGATGTACTGCGGGACTACGCCACCACCAAGCGTCTGCTGCTGGACGACGGCCTGTCCCTGCTGGACCTCCACGGGCCGCGGTGGGCCATTCGCGCCAGCCGTATCTTCTGCCAGATCAGGCTGCGGTCCGGGGCGGATGTGGCCGGAGGGTTCATCACGCGGTGGAACCAGGTGCGCCAGCAGTTCAAGCAGCTGGCGGCCACGCACGGATCGCGGTGGAACGAGGTTCCCTGGGAGGCGGTGCTGTCCTCAGGGTGGTGCGCCGAGGCTCTCGCCGCACTGACTGAGGACCTGGTGCGCCGCCCCGAGCTTCTGAGCGAGCTGCTGCGCTGCGTGACGTTGCGCTTCGGTGAGGATGGCGAGCCGCTCGTCGCGGCCCCGGTCGTCGCCTGGCTGGCAGAGCACACGGACGTCTTCACGGACTACCGCAGCGAGCCGTGCGACACGCTCGTGGTGACGTGGCTGCGGAGTGTCTCCGAACAAGAGATCCTGGGGGACGGCGTTCCGGACTACCGGCCGGTGCGGGTCCAACTGCGCGAGGCGATGTTTCGATCGGTGCCCAAGTTCCCCCCGCCCGCGTTCATCGAGGCGCTGGCACTGCTCGGTGCGGATCGGGACGACGCCGCCGACACCCTGCTGCGACGGCTGGCCCGCGAACGCGCCCACACTTTGATGCCGGCAGTGGACCGTGGCGGGTCTGCCCGGTGCCTCGCCACGACGAACCCGGCGCTGCTCACGGAGCTCGCAGCGGCCTACTACGCGCCGTCGGCGGACCCGCTGCGTCTGCGTGGTGAGGTGCGGGGCCGTTCAGTGGGAAGGCATGAGTACCTCGGCATCCGCTCACAAGGGCAGGCTGCCTGGTGGCGGGGGCCGTTCTTCTCCCTGCTGCAGACGGATCCCGTGCGCTGCATGGAGCTGATCAGCACACTTTTGGCTGCCGCCGTCCGGCCGGAGGACCGGTACAAGAGCGGAGACGAGCCGGATCCGGACAGCGCTTCTGCCCCGGCTCTGCGTGGCGACTTCCTGGGAACGGGAGACTGCGAGTATCCCGGCCGCGGGGACGCCTGGTCCTGGTATCGAGGCGCCCTGAACGGCCCGCAGCCGTGCATGAGCGCCCTCATGGCTCTCGACCGCTGGCTGGACCAGCTGGTCCAGGGCCGTGTCATGCCAGCTCGCAGGGCTGCGGAACTGGTACTCAGACGGGTGGGGACCGTGGCCGGGGCCGGCCTCGCCTACGGCATTTTGGTACGGCATCTGGACGAGATCAGCGACGAGCTGGACGGCTTCCTGGCCTCACCCCTGGTCTGGGAGCTTGAGAACGGTCGCACCGTCGCCGACATGATGTTCCGCAGGAGTAACGAGCTCCCGGGCGAGGAGCACCTGAACCTCTCCCCCGCCCAGGTGGCGATGTCTCTGGTTATCTATGCCAAACGACGTGGGGACAACGCGGCCGCGGCACGATTGCAGGCCGTTGCAGAACGGCTTCGTTCAGCCGCGACCGATGTCATTGATGACCTGACACTCAGATTCTGGGCCGATCACCTGGACTGTGAACGTTTCGTTCTGGTGAGAGACGGCGGTCAGGCGGCCGTCGAGGTACAACCGTCCGAGGCCATCCGGCAGGAGCTTGAGCGGCGCCGCGGCCGGTCGGACCTCACGTCCAAGCAGTATGAGTTGCTCAACCGATATGCGCTGCACCAGGATCTTCCCGGCCGCATCGGTCCGTCGGCGCTGACAGAACCCAGCCAGTTGGCGAGCGACCTCCAGACGGCACGGAGCCTTCTCGACCACGCGGATTGCAGCACACAGAGGCTCGGCAGCGTGTATGCGGTTGCTGCGGCCGCCGTGTGCGCGGCGGCGAATGGAACCCTGGTGGCGGTCGAGGAACTCTGCTGGTCGGTCGATCTTCTGACGGAGGTCATCCTCGACTCCCCTGCGCATCTCGATGCGAATGTGTCTGACACAATCCAGCTTTGGGAGGGCAGCCGTCAGGCGGCCCTCGCACTACCACGCAGCCTTCTGCCGACGGTCGCGTTGTTGGCCACGGCCCCTCTTGGCGCCGAGCGTGTCGGGCGTATCCGTGAAGCTGTCCTGCGGTGTAGCGCGCACCCGGTCCATGAGGTGCGGGCCTACGCCGCCGAAGGGCTGCGTCCGTTGTGGTCCGCCCCGTGCTCGGCCACAGTGCGCTCATGTCACCATGCCGTGGCGTGGGAGGCCGTCGAAGCCAGCCTCCGTCTCGTGGTCGAGGACGCCAACAGCCTCCTTGCCTCTCGCTCAGAGTCCTTGCGCCCGCCTGCGGCGGCGCTGGACCAGCTGACCGGCGAGGAGCTGTCGCTCCCCGTCCTAGGCACGGCGCTGCCTGCGATCCTTGAGGCCGCCCGCCTGCAGCATTGCAGGACGGCCCATGCACGGTCAGTACGAGCCCCCGTTCTGGACGCCTATGCGCGCGCGGCCTGCGTCTGGGGCGACGGTGGATACCACCGGCACTCAGAAGAGCATGGTGCGGTGGCGGAAGCGCTCCTTCGTAGCGGTGCCGAAGAGCCGACGGTGATGACCGGCTTCGTGGACACGCTCACGGTCTCCCCCGCGGCGCTCAGCCATCTCCTGCACGGCCTGAAGATTGCCGCCACTTACAGTCCCGAGCTGGCGAAAACTCTCGGCGTTGTCTGGCCTCACATCATGGAATCGGTTCTGACCCGCCCACTGTCTACCGAGCAGGTTGACCGCTTCGGAGACCAGGAACGGCTGATGGAAGAGCTGGTCCCCAACCCCACGCCGTCCAGCGCGGACTTGCATGTGGACAGCACGCTGGCCAGGGCCCGGCGCACGTGGCTGACGTTGGGCCCTCTGCGTGACCTGATCGACAGCTGGACCACCTCCGCGGGCACGGAGAGGTTCGCCATCGACAATCTCGTCGGGTTCCTCAAGGCACAACCGATCCATGAACAGATCGAGCCAGGTATGCGGTGGGTCCGGCAACTCTGCGTCAACAGCAACGGAGCAGTCGACTCGGCAGGGTTCTTGCTTGTCGAATGGCTGCAGGACCTCCGCTCTGAGGTGACCCCTTCTGCCCGCCCCCACTATCGGGCGGTGGTCGACGGCCTCGCCCTCACACAACACCCGAGTGCCCCAGCACTGCAACGGCTGGACGAATGACCCACACAGGCACCAACCTCGCCCAGGCTCTCAGGCCCCGGCAACAGGCATTGCCCTGATGCGATGCTCAGCCGTGAAGCGCGATCTACAGCCGCCGCCAGGGCTCCCTCACCGACAGCGACAAGGAATCTGCCTTGACCCAACCGAACAACCCCCGTGTGGTGGTCCTGACCGCACTTCCTCTGGAGTACCAGGCAGTGCGCGTGCACCTGACCAACCTGGAGAGCTCCGAGCACGAGGCGGGGACCAGGATCGAGGAGGGCTCGCTGCCTGGTACGCCCTGGCGGGTGGCGATCGCCGAGGTCGGTGAGGGCAACACGAATGCCGCCGCCCTCACCGAGCGGATTAACTCATGGCTGAAGCCGGCCGCCCTGTTCTTCGTCGGAGTCGCCGGAGGTCTTAAGGACGGCGTCGAACTCGGTGACGTCGTGGTTGCGACCAAGATCTACGCCTATCAGGGCGGCAAGCAGGACCCCGCCCAGTTCCTGGCCCGCCCGAACGCTTGGGACGCCTCCCACCGGCTTGAACAGGCCGCCCGTCATGCCCTGCGGTCTGACGAGTGGACCTCGCACATCCGCAGCCAGCGGCCACCGCGCCCGCCCGCTGTGCACCTCAAGCCCATCGCCTCCGGCGACGTCGTACTCAACTCAGCCGACAGTGCGCTCTCAGCCCAACTACACCACACGTACAACGACGCGGTGGCGATCGAGATGGAGAGCGCCGGCTTCGCCCGCGCGGCACACCTCGCCGACCAACTGCAGGCCCTCACCATCCGCGGCATCAGCGACAAGGCCGACGGCCTCAAGCACACGGCGGACGTGGGAGGAAGCCAGCCCCAGGCAGCCGCTCACGCCGCCGCAGCCGCCATCACCGTGATCACGGCGCTCACACACTCGACCTCGGCCTCCAACGCCTATCCCGCCGCCAATTCCGCGGAGGTCGGCACCGCGCGCACCCCGCACAACGGAGGTAGGCGGCCAACGGCCGACGGCTCGGGCCCCCAGTGGGAGCCGATGGCCGATGCCGTCGAGGTGAACTGGCGCAGAACGGGCCACAACTCACCCTCCAGCACGAGTGCGGCCGCCCTGGAGATCCATCTCGTCCCGGTCCCTTCCGGCAGCCGCATTGAGGTACGTAGACTGGCCCGGCTCGGTGACCAACTCATTCGCACCGGCCGGGAAGACGGCTTCTTCACTCTCTCCGAGCTACTCGATACAGCTGCCGACGACCAGCACGCTCTGGTGACCACAGCGGGCGGCGGCCAAGGCACTACCGGACTGGCAGTCCTGCGCACAGGACAACGCTCCGCATGGCAGCCGCTCCCCCACGACGACATGGGAGCCGTACTCGACCGGGTTGAGCTGCCCCAGCAGATCGCCCGGCTGCTGGCTCTCCTCCTCAGGTTGCCACTGCCCGACCCGCTGTCCGTCGCCCTGGGTATCGGTATCGATCCAGCCGCCATGGTCAGCGAAGACGCCATGAGCCGCTTGCCCCGTAGCACGGCCCAGTTCCCGATGAGACACGACCTCTTGCGAGTCCACCCGGACGAATCGCTCACCATGAAGGAGCTGAACGCCAAGAGCGACAGCGTCGCCGAGGAGCTCGCTGCTCGCCTGCTCGCCAGCTTCCGTACCACGCGCCGCAGTTTCTGACGTAGCCGAGAAGAAAGACGCACGATGGACATGAAGAGCAGGCCAGGCGGTACGTCTCCTGACGCTACGGGCTCTGGCACTCACGCTTCTGTTCAGACGAACTCAGCGACGCACGGCGGCACGGCAAACGCAGTACAGAACGGTAATTTGACGGTTAATCAGTACTTTCACGCGGATTCCAGCGCGCCTAATCCGTGGCTCACACCGCGGGAAGCGTTCAACGATCCGCAGGCTGCCGCATACTTCAGCCATCATTGGGACCTGGTCGGACGATCCGATCTCGTCGAACAACTGCTCTCCTTCGCCTTGGCTGATGACGAAACCGAGGGCAGGCTCGGTGTCCTCGTGGGCGCGGCAGGCGGCGGCAAGAGCCGTGTGCTGCAGACTTTCGCGGCAGAGTTCGCCCGCCGCTCTGAAGGCGTCGTGCAAGTGCTGCTCGCCACCGAGGGCGTACATCAGCATGCTGTTGAGCAACTGCCTCAACACGACAGCCTGCTCGTCATCATCGAGGACGCCCACCAACGTCCCGAAGAGTTGGCGGCGATCATCCGGGCACTCCGCCGTGAACGGCCCGGGGCCGTCCTGGTCGTCTCCACCCGACCGTCCGGCACGACAGTACTCAGGGGGACGTTCAGGCAGTTGCGGGTGGACGACGCGCGGGTTTCCACGTGGGAACTCGGCGAACTCTCGACGCGAGATGCCTCCCGACTCGCAGAACAGGCGCTCGGCGAGGCAAAGCGGCACCTGGCTCGCCGGCTTGCCGCGACCGTGGGTGATTCACCGTTCCTACTGGTGTTCAGCGCGGTGGAGATCGCGCGCGGCAGGCTCGATCCCCAGCGGATGGAGAGCGATGCCCGCCTGCACCGGGAGGTAGTCGAAGCGTTCATCGAAACGGCTCTGACGGACCCGGCGACTCGCGACCAGGAAAGAGCCGTGCTGCACACCGTCGCGGCTCTGCAGCCCGTGCGCACGGATGTCCCGTGCTTCCTCAAGTCCATGGCGGCACTGCTCGGCACCCCTGACAGCGTCCTCCACGTCCAGCTGCGCCGGCTGGTGAGCAGCGGAGTGCTGGCACGCAGGGGTGCCTCGCACCGGATCCTTCCTGATCTCCTGGGCGACGTGCTGCTGGCCGAGGCCGCCATCAATCCGGACACCGGCGCCTCCACCGGCTTCCTCGAGCACGTCCTGGCCGAGACCGACGGAGAACCGCTGACAAACGTACTGGTCAACGCTGGCCGAGTGGACTGGCAGTGGAGCCGGCTCAGGCCGACCGGCCGGTCCCCCTTCGAGCCGCTGTGGCACACCATCGAACAGGAGTACACCGACGGCGATGCCTCGACCCGCAGCCGGCTCCTGAAGGTCATACGCAACATCGCCCCGTTCCAGCCACGGCGCGTCCTCGGCCTCCTGCGTCCAGAGGTGGAGGCTGGCCCGGCCGATGCGCCTCGCCTGCTGGACGACGTTCCTCCAGTGCTGGCTGCGGTTGCGCAGGACCCCGAGCATCTCGGTGAGGCCCTCGACCTGCTGTGGAAACTCGGACAGCATGACATGCGCCCCCTCCGCTCGTCCTCCCAGTCGGCACTCGGGCTATTGAGCGACCTCGCCTCCTACTCACCCGACAAGCCCTTGCTCTACCAGGAAGCGGTGGTCGAAGCGGTCGCCCGATGGGCGCGCCAAGGCCCGGTGCGCCCCGCCGACCGAATGCCATTCGCCCTGCTGGACCGGATCTTCGAACCCGTGGCGGAGGGCCACGAGTTCGACGGCCGGACGCTCACCATCTCGCGTCTGCCAGTGCTGGCTGAGCGTGTGGCGCCAGTGCGCGACCGGGCGTACCGGGTACTGCTCGAGGCGTACGGCTCGGCGGACCGTATGAGGGCGGGCGTGGCGGCACGGAGTTTCGCGGAGGCTCTCAGCGGCCAGGTCGGGCAGTTCGCAGACTGGCTGGTGCCTGCCCTGGAGGCGTTGGCCGCGCGCACACGTGAAGTCCGGCCAGGACCATTGGTGGCGCTGGCCGTGCGGCGGTCGGTCCACTGGCATGTGGCTTCCAGGACTCCGCACGCTGCGGCCGCAGCGTGCGGAGTCCTGGAAGCCCTGCCCGACTCGCTTCCGCACCGGCTTGCCGTACTGCTGCACAGCGACTGCCACGAATGGTCGGTAGGCGAGGACTACGACTACGAAGCGACCGAGAACAGCTGGAGCCGTCGCCTGGCCGAGGCATCCTCCCAGGCCACAGTTTGGGACGACGCCACGGCCTGGGACGTCTTGCGCGACCTGCTGGAGCAAGGGATGCAGATATTCGCCGAGGTTCCGCCAGGTTGCACGGCCCTCATCGCCGGCATGGCCTCGGAACGACCTATGCGTGCGGCGGCAATCATCCGTGGGGCCCTGGAGTGCAGCGACATCACAGCGGAGCTCGTCCTTCCGCAGGCGTTGAAAGCCCTGTGGAAGGACGAGCCCGACGCCGCCTGGCAGATGGCGGCGGAACTTGCGGACGCCAGTCGTGCCGCACCGGTCCGCGCCGTGCTCCGGGCCAGCGCGGCACGGCTGGCGGCAGGGGACGTACTGCATCCGCACGAACTCGCGATTGCCCGTCAGCTGGCCATCCGTGCCGACAGCCCCGTGGGCACGGATGTCTTGCGCCTGGCCGTCTCGATGATCCGCAATGCGGCTTCGCGCGAAGACGCCATCGCGCTTGTCTGCTCAGTTCCGTTCTCCGGTCTGGCGCGCGGGGCGGCGGACTTCTGCTGGGCCTTCATCGGCCCGGCCGGCCTGTCGTGGTCCGAGTTCACTCCGGAGCAACGGAAATGGTGTCTGGCGGAGTTGGCCAAGACACGGACGATCGATGACCATCGAGTCAAGTCGGCCATCGCGGCACTGTCGGAAAGTCACGAAGACGAAGCGTTGGACCTGCTGCTGGCACGGCTGGAGTCGTGGGAGCAGGATCCCAAGCCGGGCTTCGATCCGCTGCCCTTCGCCTGGCATGCTCGATCCCCCTTCACGAACAGCCCGCGCCGCGTCGAGCTGTTGCGAAGGGTGACGCGATGGTTCGAAGAAGAGCGTGAGCATCCCTGGCGGCGCGAGCTGTACGGCACCAAGCTCTTCGCGACCGTCACCGGAAACGTGTACGACAGTGCCGCACGTGACGTGCTGCTGGAGGTGTTCAGGTCGGGTGAGCACCAGCGGATAGACGCTGTTGCGCCACTGCTGAGCGGCGCACATCGCGGACTCCTCTGGGAGGAGCCCCAGTTCGTGGCCGAGGTGCTGAGCGCCGCCATCCAGCTCTCGGAGGAGCTGTACCGCAAGGTCGGCGGCAGGCTGATGAGCTCCGTGACAGACGGATCAAAATCGACATCCCCCGGCGAACCGTACCCGCAAGATCTTGAGATCCTGCAGCGCGCCACGGAAGTCCGGGCGACGCTGCGCACCGGCTCCCCGGAGGAGCGGCTGTACGCCGCACTGCAGGACTACGCAAACAGACAGATCGACTCAGTCCGCAGAGAAGACCTCACTTTCGACGCCCGCCGAACTTGGTGAGCAGCGCCTCGTCTCATGACGTCATTGCCGTGGCCGACCGGCTACGGCCAGCAGATACAGGGGCCCCAGCGATCAGAAACGGTCGCACCGTCAGGTGAGCTGGCCATCGCGACGCGTTCCCGGCCGGGCCGAAGGGCCGCTTGCGGTGCTGCTCCCGGACATCGACGCGGAGCTGACCGTCTGGGACGACGACCGCGCGCCGTGGTCCGAGGAACTACTCCCCGTGGCCGAGCTGGCGTACTGGCTCACGCACTGGCCCCAGAGCCCCAAGGCCGGGGAACGGGATCTCGCACTCGACTCGATCTCCGCGGATCCGGGCTGATTCACAGCACAAGGACCGATAGCGGGTGAAGCGTCGGAACTCCTCCAGCCGAATGTGCGGACGTCTCCCGTTACCTGAGGTCCCCTGAAGGTCAAGATCAGGAAGTTGTGCGCTCCGTAAGCGAAGGCCTCGCCGGGCCGGTGATCGCCCCCACCTCTATCCCCGAGCCCTGGGCACGCTCCAGTACGGCCAACGCCGCAGGCAGGACTGAGCCAATTCCCGACTTCACCCAGCGAAGGCGCTCCCCGGTGGTCTGCGAGCTGCCCCCCGCCCAGGCAGGACGGAGCCAGCTGCCTCCCGCGCGAGCGGCGAAGAATCCTCAGCTGGACCCCAGGATTCTCAATACATCTGCGGGTTCTTCATCCAACTTGCTGCAGCGCAGGTCAAACACCGTTACGACACGAAAGAACTGCCCAAGACACCTCTCAGCCACCTGCCGCATCGCAGGTCAGAGACCGTTCTCTACTACAGCGAGAATGAGAACTCACAGTGAGTAGCCGTCGAGCGCGCTGTCTAACCGCTTCTCTGCGAGTTTCACATACCCCTGATCTCCCGACTCGCGCGCTTCTTCCAGAACTTCTCGGCGCTTCGTGATCATTGATTCCCATTCGCTCTTCTCGTGGCGGAAGTCGTCGGCGGTGTTGAACCTGGTCATTTTTACTTCCTTTGGGTCTCTGGTGAATTCAGAATCCCGAGCAAGGGCGCGGCTTGGCAACCGAGTTGACGATGTCTCACGTTTCCTCTTTGGTCCGGTCGATTCACGGCGGAACGAGTCAGGGGACCGGGGGGCAGACCCGCCAGGGCGCGCGCTCGTTGGTGGCTGCGCCAGACGGGCACGGCAGCAGCTGCCGCAGGGACTTGCGGGGCTAACTACCTGGCTCGCCATCGTGATGCCCGGCTCGGGAGGACCGGGCCGCCTACCAGGAGTCAGCCATGTATTCAACGGTTCGCGAATCCTTCCCGCACGTGCTCTGAGCTGGGTTTCAACGGATTTTCGCGAACGCTTGAATACCTGTCTTCCCGGCTGGAATCTGGCCCCCGCTCCCCGTAGCCAAGCTCCACAACCCGCCGTACACACGACCGACTTGAGAGGACGCCATGACCACCCACCCGAACCCCGCCGCCAACCCGAGCCCGGCTCCCGCGGTGCAGCCGCCGGCCTCGCCGCCCGCAGCGCCGGAGCCGAGCCCGGCCGAGGCCTCGCTGCGCCGCACCCTCCAGGCCGTCACCGCCGCCGTCGCGGTTCTGGGCCTGCTCTTCGCCTTCTACGTCTTCACCGAGCACCCGCAGGTGCTGCCCGCGCTCCAGGGCGTGGGGGCTTTGGTGGCCATCGGTCTCGGAGTCATCGGCGTGGTCAAGCTCGTCAACCTCCGCCCATGACACAACCCGCGCCGCTGTACGCCTCCCTGACGGCCCAAAAGTCCCTGCCCCGCCCGGAAGGAACCGGGCGGGGCGGGAGGGCGGCAGAGAGGCGCTCAGGGGCTCAGAACGCCTCGCTCTGCTCGAACGCCTCGGCAGGGTGCGGGACATCGAGGCCGAGCGCGGTTGCCTGGTCGGCGGTGCGCGTCCGGACTCCGACCGGGGCGTTGCCCGCGTACTCGATCGCCTGCCACGGCCAGGTGACGCCCTGACAGAACTGCTCGGGCCAGGAGCGTTCGGAGCGCGCGCCGCGCCGGGGCACCCAGTCCATGAGGCGGGGTTCCGCCGCGCCGGGCTCGGACGCCGGCGCCAGGCCGAAGCCGAACTCGGGCCACCGCAGCCACAACGACGACCCGATGGGGCGCAGGTCCCGCCGCCCGCCCGGCTGGGCGTGGGGGGCGTGCGCCTCGATGAGCATGGCGGCGCCGCCGGACACGGTGTGCATCATCTCCAGCGCCGACATCACCGGGCGCGCCGCCTTTTCGTCGCTCTCGCCGTTCACGGTGAGCTTGTACAGGGACCCGATGCTGATCAGGTCCGGCTGGGTCTGCCCGACCATGCGGGCCAGCCACGAGCGGTCGGCGGCCTGAGTGACGTCCAGGCTCTCCGGGATCATCCGCAGTGCGAATCGGCCGCGCTCGGCCGGCGCGCCTTCCTCGATGGCTGCGTGCTGCATGCGGCGCAGCCACGGGCGGGCCTGGGAGTCCGCGTTCTCCGCGTCGATGTGCAGCACGCGCACCGGAGCGATCTCCAGCGCTAGAGATTCACGTACAAAAGTGCAGCACTGCCACAAGCGAATAGCGCTACCAGGACCTGGATAGTCGAGCCAATGGAAGGCTCATTCTCACGGCTTGGGCCGTTCACCTCCCGGTCCCGCAGCTTCTCCTTCATATCGCGTCTGTGGCCGATCAGCCCCAGAGGGAAGGCCACAACGATTGCCGTGTACATGGGCAGTAGCGTCTGGATCGACTCGTGACGGAACACCGCATACAACACAAGTGCAGCAGCGCCTGCAGCTGGGGCAAGGCATATGTTCCGCTGCTGTTGCCGGTTGGGCATGATCGGCATGAAATAGAGCAGAAAAATCAGTGTGCCAGTGATAGCGGCAAGCCACCAGATGGTCAGCGTGACATGGGGTGCTTCCACGAAGGCTCCTCGGGGTTGTGGTCTGGCGGATCGGCGGACCCGCCAGACCACAGGGTGCTCATCTGGTCAGGAGAACCAGGTCATGACGGAAGGTATTATTCCCCAGGCTGCCTCTGCTGCTTTCTTTCCATACTGGCCAGCGATCCTCGCTGCGGCAAATGATCCCGTGGCGGCTGTGGCGGCGCTGAGAGCGAGACTACCTACCGATTGCCGGAGTTCTTGGCTGGTCCACCCGTAGCCGATTCCGGTGGCGATGGTGCTGCTGATACCAAGCGCCCAGGACAAGCCGACGGTCACCGGCACGGCGACCGGAGCCCAAGGGGTGAATGCCGCCACCACGGAGGCTGCCCCTACCCACGCACTCGCCTGAGACAGCCGTCCGGCCCAGTCCTTGGCTGTTTCTGATTTCCCTTCGTCTTCGGGCTCGTTGACCTTTTCGTTCTTGGGGTCGTCCTGGGGTTTGTAGTTGTTTTTGGCGTTCTCCTCGGCCTGCTTGCGGGCGGCTTCGGCGGCGGCTTGTTGTTCCTGCTGGCGCTTGGCGACCGCGATGCTGTGTGCTTCGTTGGCGGCCTGGCGTGCGGCGGTGGCGTCCTTGCCGGCGTCGATGGCTGCCTGTCGGGCTGTGGCGGCGGATGATGCGGCGCTGGCGGCGTGGCTGGCGGCCTGCTGGGCGGAGGCGGTGGCGTTGTTGGCTGCGTAGTTTGCCTGCCGGGCCGCCTTGTTCGCGGTGGCGGCGGCGGTCTTGGCCTGCTTCGCGGATTCGGCGGCCTGGGCGGCGGATTTGTCGGCTGCGTCGGCGCTGGTTTTGGCACGCTGTGCGTGTTCGGTGGCTTCCTGTGCGGACTTCTTGGCGGCGGCGGCGGCCTTGGCTGCTTCGGCGGCTGCGCCGCGGGCGCGTTCGGCCGCTTCGAGGGCGGTCTGGGCGTCCTCGTAGGCCTGGGCGGTGGCCTTGGCGGCGATGCTGATCTGGGTGCGGACGGCTTCGACGTGGGCGTTGGTGGCCTGGTCGGCGGCGGCGGCCTTGTACTGGACGCGGGTTACGAAGGCTTCGCGCATCCAGTCGGGCCCGGCCAGTGCGATGCGGGCGGCCGACTGCACGTTCGGCCCGCCCTTTTCCATGATCCGCAGCGTCTCGACCTTGTTGTCGTCGGCACGTACCTTGGGGTAGGTGACGGCCAGGAACTGCTGCAGGGCCTTGGCGGAACCGTCGTCGAGGGCCTTGGTGGCGGCCTCGATGACGCCCTTGCCCGCCCCCTGCTTCGCACGGAGGGTCTGGATGCGGTAGTCGTCCTTCTGTGCCTCGTAGCCGTCGTGGGTGAGGAACTGCTTGACAGCCTCGGGGGTGGAGGCCAGAGCCTTCTTGGCGGCTTGGGCCGTCTTCTCGTTACCTACGCCGGCCAGGGTGACGGCGGTTTCACGGTCGTCTTCCTGGGCGGCTGCTGTGCGCTTGGTCTTCAGCCAGTCCAAGGCATCCGTGTCGTCGCCGGCGAGGGCGTCCTTGGCCGCGTGGGGTGTCCATGATGCCTTGGACTGCAGCAGGTTGAGGGCGGCCTTGCGGGCGATCTCCGCGCCCTTGGCACCGTCAGTCTTGGCTGCTTCCGTCGCGTCCGCCAGGAGCTTTTTGGTGTCGGCGTCCAGTTGCTGGTCCTGGGTGCGGATCTCGGTGTCCGGCAGCGTGGCCTGCGGCATGTCCTTGAGGAGTTTGGCCTGCTCGGTGGCGGTGGCTTCGTCCTGTTCGAGCTGGTACTGCTCGGCTTCCCGGGCCGTCTTGTCCACGCTCTCGGCCTGCCTGGTCGCCTTGGCGGCGTCGTCGGCTGCCTTGAGGGCGGCGGTGGCATGGGCGGTGGCCTTCTTGGCCTCCTTGTCGGCCTCTCCGGCGTGGGCGGCCGCGTCGTCGGCGGCTTGGGCGGCTGCTTCGGCGTGCTCGGCTGCCGAGGTGGCGAACGTCCGTGCCTGACGGGCGGCGGTGGCGGCCTGCGAGGCCAGGCTCTGGGCGCGGCCGGCGGCGCGGGTGGCCTGGGTGGCCGCGGCCCGCGCGGTGGCCGCTGCCTCGCGGGCGCGTGCCGCCTCACTGGCGGCGACGCCGGATTGCTCGCTCGCGGTGGCGGCTGCATCTGCCGCGGCGGCCGCGTTCTGGCCGGCTCGCGCGGCTGCGGAGGCGGAGTTGCCCGCGGCGTCGCTGGCGTCTGCGGCGTGGGCAGCGGCTTCAGCGGCGGTTCGAGCACCGGTTGCGGCATCGCGTGCGGCCTGTGCGGCCTTGCGTGCGTCGCCTGCCTTGTTGCGGTCCGCGATCGCCGCGTTCGCCGACCGGTACGCCGAGGCGGCGGCCCGCCCGGCTGCAGCCGATGCGGCGGCCGCGTTGGAGGCGGCGGTCGCGGCGGTACGGGCCGCGGCGACGGCGGTGTTGGAGGCGGATACCGCGCTGCGGGCCGCGGCGGCCGCTCCCTCGGCGGCTGCGGCGGCGCGGCCGGCGGCGGCGCCGGCCTTGTCCGCGTCGCCCTTGGCTGCTTCGGTCTCCTTTGCGGCCTTCTGGGCTGCCTGCTTGGCCAGGGTGGCTGCCTGCTCGGCGCGGTCGGCCGCGTCCTTGGCCGCCTGCGTCTCAGTCTTGGCCCGCTTGCCCGCATCGACGGCGACCTGGGCGAGCTGGCTGACCGTCATCAGCTCCTGGTCGCGCGCCTGGGCAAGGTATTGGCCGGAGTCGAGGAACTCCTGCAGGTCTTCCGGGCTGCCGTTCATGGCCCGCTTCCCGGCTTCCTTCATGGCCGGGCCACCGGAGTTCATCAATGCGAGGACGGTGACGCGGTTGTCCTCGAAGGTGGCCTTGGCCAGTCCCTTGTCGAGGAAGTCGTCCAGCGCTTTCGCGCTGCCGTCGTTCAGCGCTTTCTGTCCCTCGCGGTTGACCGCGCGGCCGGCGCCGTCCATCGCGCGCAGTACCGAGACCCTGCGATCGTCCTGCAGCGGCTTCTCGTAGCCGGACTTCACGAAGTCCAGCACGTCCTGGTCGGTGCCGGACATGGCCTTGTTCGCGGCCGCCAGGACGCCCTTGTCTGCCATGGGGAGCATTTTCAGGATGGCGACCCGGGCGTCTTCCACGCTTGCCTTGTGCAGGCCGCTGGTGAAGAACTTCCGCAGCTCCTCATCGCCGCCGAGCAGGGCCTTGGTGGCTTCGCGCTTCACGCCCTTCCCGCCCGCAAGCCACTCGTCGACCGCCTGCGCGCGGCTGTTGGCCGGCAATGGTTCTCGGGTGGGACTGGGAGGCGCTGCCTGCGCCACGGTGGTTCCGAATACCACCGTCGCCATGCTGAGCGCAATGACCGCCGCGCTCCTGGCCCGCACACCGGACAGGGTGTGGCGGGGCCGCTTGGACCGTTTCATGATGGGGTGTCACCATCCTCAGAAAGATGGGCAGGGAAAGGGATTCGGGCGGATCTGTCTGAAGCCCGACATCGGAAACCCCATCACGCCTAAGTCTCGGGTAAATCAAGGACCAAAGGCCCGTGCGGCGCTCACCGTGGCGCTTAAGAGATGTCCGGGATGCTGTCCTGACGTGCAGTTTTGGAGCCAGGTCTTTGGTCCCACGGGGCTGTCCGAACTGGCAGAGATCTGGAGCGGGTTGATGTTGATCACAGTCAACTCGCCAGTGAGCTCGTCAACTCCTGTGCTTATTGTTGAAACTGACGCCGCCCCAGGCGAGCCTTGCTGTCCCGGTCGGCGGCCCATCCTCATACCCGCGAACTCCAGAGAGGGCTTCTTCAGTGATGCGTATACGGTGGCGGTGGATGATTCCCGCCGCGGCGATGTGCAGCCTGCTGGCCGCAGGGATAGCCGCCGCTGACGGCCCCGACCGCGACACCGGATCTGCCGGCTCGGGAAAGAGTGCCGATGCGGCGATGCCCTCGACGGTGGAGACCTTCGGCTATCCGGACGCGGAAAAGATCCTCAAGGAGAAGAACCTCAAACTCAAACGCGGCGATGGACACATCGTCCTGGCCGAATGCGACAGCGATCCGAAGCTCATGAAGTTCATCGGCCGCGACAAGGACGACTTCTGCTTCCGCACCATCGGCGATACCGGTTATCTCAGTCTGGAGGTCCCCGCCGTCACCGGAGTGCAGACCACCGACCACAAGGCGCACATCGACATGACCGTCGACGACAAGACCAAGTCCTACGACGTCGGCAAGAACGATTGGCAGGGCATCGGCGAGACCACCGACCCCGAGGGCCGCGACCACACCCTTGTTGAAATCCGCACCAGCAAGTAACCGCTGTCGCGCGGAACCCCGACCGCGCCCCGGCATGTGCTCCTCTTGCGCGCCACTGCCTTCATCACGGTAAAGGAACATTCGTCATGCCCTCACCCTGTGCCCGTGCGGCCGGTGCCGCCGCCGCGTTGACCGCGATGACGGCCGCGAGCCTGGTCACCGCGGCTCCCGTCGACGCCCTGGTCGGCGACAAGGCCACCGACGCCGCGTACGCCGCGACCGCCCAGCTACAGGTCGGCAATGTCCGGCGTGCCTGCTCGGGGGTGCTGGTGGGGCCCGAGTGGGTGCTGACCGCCGCCAGCTGCTTCGCCGACGGAACAGACACGGTGAAGGCGGGCCCGCCGAAGCAGAAGACCACCGTCACGGTCGGCCGCACCGACCTCACCCAACCCGGCGCCAGCGTCCAGGAGGCGGTGGAGTTGGTGCCGCGCGCGGACCGGGACGTGGTGATGGTCAAGCTCGCCCAGCGGATCGTGGGCGTCACACCGCTGCCCATCGCCACCACTGCTCCCAAGCCGGGTGACCGGATCAGGGCGCTGGGGTTCGGGCGTACCGCCGATGCCTGGGTACCTGACCGTCTCCACCAGACCGACCTCACCATTCGCACCGTGGACGCCACGACGATGCAACTGGACGGCTCCGCACACGCCGCCCTGTGCCAGGGCGACGCCGGAGGTCCCGCCTTGCGCACCAAGCCGAGCGGCGGCTACGAAGTGGTGTCAGTCAATTCCCGTTCCTGGCAGGGCGGCTGCATCGGCACCGACGCCAAGGAGACCCGTACCGCAGCTGCCAATACGCGCCTCGATGACGTGGCCGGCTGGGTGGGACAGGTCCGTCTTGCCACCCTGGTCCCCGACGTCACCGCTGTGATGACCACCGGACGCTTCAACCCGAACGGTCAGGGCCGTACCGACGTCGCCGCCGTTACCAAGGACGGCAATCTGCACGCCTTCTACGCCCGTAGCGACGGCACATTCGAGTACGGGCGCCCGCTGTGGAAGCAGGACGGATCGTGGAAGAACGTCACGAAAATCATCGGTGGTGACTTCAACGGTGACGGGCGCGGGGACATCGCCGCGATCTGGCCCGGCGGCAGCCTCCAGCTCTATGCCGGCCAAGCCGGGGAGACGCTGGCCCCGGCCAAGCGCATGTGGCCGGACGGCACAAACTGGAGCCAGATGCTCCAGCTCACCCGGTTCAAGGCCGACAGCTCCGGCCGAGACGGCCTGCTCGCCGTTTGGGGTGGCGGCCCCAAGGGCGCCATATACGCCTACAGCACCGCTGCCGACGGTGTCCTGAACGGTCAGAAGCGCAACATGTGGCGCGACAACTCCTGGCAGTACATGCAGAGGATCACCGCGGGCGACTTCACCGGCAGCGACCGCGACGACGTCGTCGCCCTCGCCGGCGATGGCCGCCTCCTGCGCTACCACGGCAACAACAGCGGCGGGCTGGACAACGCCGCGGCCATGTGGCCCGACAAGGGCTGGGGCACCATGCCCGTCATCCTCTCCGGCGACTTCGACGGCGATGGCAACACCGACATGGGCGGCCTGTGGAACAACCAGCAGCGCTTCAACTTCTACCGGGGCAATGGTCAGGGCTCCATCACCACCGGCACCAACGCCTGGCCCACCATTCGCTGACCCCCGCCTGTCGAGCTCCGCTCCGGACGTGGCTTTGATGCCGACCTGGTCGACGCCGATGGCGTCCTGCCCTACATCGCGCCGGGCGTCACGTTCGAGGGCGATGACATCGGGACGTGGCGGTGGCGGCAGCAGGAGCCGGGCACGTGGGCGCAGTTGATGCCCGAGCAGCGCGAGCGCCTGGAGGCACTGGGCGTGCGGGGCGCGGCCCTCCCTGTGGTGGCCGCCGCCCCGGCGGAGCTCCGTCCGGCGCTGGCCGCCGCCCTTGAGGGGCCGTAGAAGCCGGGGAGCAAGGCGGAGGCCGCGTTCCAGCGGGGCCTGGCCGCCCTGAAGCAGTGAGTGGAGACGGAGGGGCAGCGGTCCGTCCCGCGCGGCGCGGTGGTGGACGTGGTAGTCGATGGCGAGACGGTGCCGGTGAAGCTGGGGGTGTGGCTCTCGAATACCAAGAGCCGGCGGGACAAGCTCACCGTGGAACAGCGCGACGCCCTACGAAAGCTGGGCGTTGTCTGGGCCTGACACCGCCGTCGTCGAGGCGCTCGTTGGAGTTGTCGTCCCGGCGGCTGGGGAACATCAGGATGTCGACCCGGCCGCTGCGCCCGTCCGGTTGGGTCACGGCTTCAAGTTCGTGTTCCAGGACGACGTCTTCACCGAGGTGGTCTTCCGGGTGAGCCTGGAGGACGTTGGTGAGTCCCAGCTCCCAGCTCGCTCCTGGTCATGTGCCAGTCCTCGCCGAACAGCCACAGGTTCTTGTTGAGCATGGGGTGAAGCTGGTCGACCTCGCGCAGGTTCTTGCGGAGGTGTTCGTCGGCGAGAATCTTGCGCAGCGCCTGGATGAAATTCAGGCGGTTGGTGACCGTGGTGGCCGCGCCGATGACGTGGGTCAGGTCGGTGCTGTCGAGCAGGTTCTTCAGGTGTCGGCGGTCGTCGTCGCTGAGGGCCAGGACCTTCTCGAGAGTGGCGTGGAGGTCACCGGGGCTGCTCTCCAGGGCGGTGCGGATGAGGTTGACGGAGAGGTTGCGTGCTGGTCCCCGGTTGGGCAGGGCGTGACGGGCGGCGGTGACGACGACGTCGAAGGTCTGGCGCTCTATGGCCAGTGCCCCGGTGGCTGGCTGGTCGTCGTAGGGGTGGATGCCCTCGGTCTTGAGCTGTCGCACGACTTCTGCCGAGATCTGGGCGCCGCGGACCGCCAGGTGCTGCTGGACGGCCTTGACTGCCGCGTCCAGGAGTCCGGAGTGGGACATGGTCAGGCCGTGCAGATCCTCGGCGGGAGGGGCCGTTGAACAGGTTGGTCCGCAGGTAGGGGGTGAAGCTGATGATGCCGTCGGACCAGTCACTGCCGTGCTCTCCGAGGGCGATGCCGTCGGCGTTGCAGAGGAGCATCTTGCGGTCGCCCATCCGCTTGTTCCACTCAACGAATGTGACGACCGGAGGCGGGTCCTCGTCGGCGTACTCCTGGGGCAGGTCCAATTCCAGGTCGACGGGTTCGCCCACGATGATGTCACTGGGGTCGAGCCGTCTGCCGTCGAAGGTGACGCGCACGTGTGGGTGGGCGCGGAGGTAGAACGCCAGCTTCGCCGTGAGATTGGCGGCGTCGTCGCGTTCCAGGCGGCTGAGCGGCTTGCCCTGGGGCACGGGAGATCCGGACGGTCGTGCCGGGCTTCTCCCGGGCGGGTCAGTCTCCTCAACCTGCCAGATGGTGGCGTGGTCGGCGTTACCTCGAATCCTGACGCCGACCAGGGTGTCGTCAACTACGGCCGCCGACTCCCAGGCAAGTTGGTCCACCAGGGCGAAGGCGAAGAGGCGGCCCTCGCCGTTGCGGCCGTGCAGGATCCGCTCTCCGCCCTCGGTATGTGTCCTGCTGGTCTTCCAGGTGGTGCCGTAGGCCTGGAAAGCGGTGCGGGCTCGCTCGGGTGTCATGCCGTGGCCGTTGTCGGTCACCACGACGTCGGTGATTGCCTTCATGCTGGATCGGCGCAGCTCGACGTCGAGCTCGGTGGCATTGGCGTCCAGAGCGTTCCACACCAGTTCAGCGACGGCCGTGATCTGCGGTTTCCTTTTGAACTGCAGGGTCTTCCGCTCGCCGGCTGACAGCTCGAACTCCGTCAGCGGCGGTCCGCTCTGCGTGGGCAGGCCGGTCTCGACCACCCCCACGCCAACTCCCCCGCGAGCAGCGTCTTGTGTGCTGTGCTCCCCAGACATGCGGTGACCGTACCGGTTGCACACAGTTCGGTACACATCGCCTTGCGTGATAGGGGGCTGCTGCCACGCGCAACGGTGCGACAGCTGGCCCGTTACCAGCGGCGCAGATTCTTGACGAGTTCGCCGTGCCACTCGGTGCGGCGCGGCAGGTACTCGTCGGGCGCAGGTCCGAGCGCGACGACCTGGTCGGTGATCCCGTAGGTGACCCGGTAGGCCAGGACTTGGGTGGCGAGGTCCAACCACGTCTGGGTCTTGTGCGCCGGCGGCACGGGACCGAGGACGGTCACGAACCACATGGGCGGCAGGGCGCGGTCGCGGACCGCGTCGGCCAGGCGGCCGCGCAGCAGCCAGTTCAGCTTCCGCTCCGCCTTGTCGCCCTGCTCGCTCAACGATGCCTTCGCCTGCCTCAGAGTGTCCTCCTGGGCCAGTGCGGCCCGAGCCCTCTGAGCGGGGCCGGCCAGCCTCTTGGACCGCTGATCGTGCTGCTCAGCAAGAGGGCGGGACATGCCGAAGTCCCAGACGGCCTGCTTGTACTCGCGGGACGTACGCGGCTGACTGGCCAGGACGCCCGCAGCCTCCACCACCTTGTCGCGGTGCTCGTCACGCTCTTCGACCGCTCCTTCGTACTCGCGGACCTTCAGGCGGTGAGCCTCGCGCTGGTGTCCGGGGAGCAGGCCAGCGCGTACGTTCCAGCCGTGGCTGGCAGCCCTGGCCAGCTTCTTCCGCTCAAGGTCGGTGGTGTCGAGGCCGGCGAGTGGGGCTGGGCCCGCGGCGAGCGGGTGCGCTTCGAGGGCCTGGACGCGGCCGGTCAGCCGCTTGAGGGCCTGCTCGGTGTCCTGGATGTCGGCGCGTACGTCGTCGTCCAGCTCGGTGAGGTCGTTACGGACGGTGCTGAGGTCGTCCTCGAGGCTGCGGATGTCGCCGCGGATGTCGCGCAGTTCGTAGTCGAGGTCTTCGACCTCCCCCAGCTTCGAGCGCAGCGAGTGCAACTCGTGCTCCATCCCGCCGGTCCGGCTCTCCAGCCGGCGGACCTGGTGGCCGTAGTCCTCGCTCACCGTCGCGACTCCTTCGGGCCCATGTCCGTGCTGTCCGCTGTGGACCCGCCTACCCGCATCCAGCCGATAGCGGCGGCGATGATGAACCACCGGCTGATCACGCTCAGGCTGATGAGGGCCATCAAGAGCGCGACCACGTGCAGTCCGACGGCTCCGAAACGGCGGTCACGGTGCTGTTCGACGTCGACCTTCCGGAAGCAGCCGGCCACCGTGCCCGCGGAGTGCGGGGCCAGCAGGACCAGCCACCAGACCGAGTGATCGAGGATGAAGACGAGCGCGATCAGCGCGGCGCCGACGGCCGTCTCGCCGCCCTTGCCGAGGATGCCCATCGCCGGGCCACTGGGGCCGTGCTCACCGACGCTCAGACCGTCGCGATCCTGCGTGCCATGGCTGACGAACCCGAACTCCGCCCTGACACAGAGCCTTGAGCAGGTGCGATGGGGGCAGGCGCCCTAGGCTCGTCCGGGCACCCCTGATGGGGCTCGGTGAATCTGGTTCTGACCGCGATTCCGTGAAAGTCATGGCCGGGTGAGGATGCGGGTCCGGAGGAGTCGGAATCCGGCTCGTCCGTACATGGCTCTCTTGATCGTTTTGACACGATTGACATGCCCCTCGACCTTGCCGGAGCTCCACTCGTGGGTGAGACCGGCGGTGATGGCGTCGAAGTCCTGGCGGAGGAACGCCGCGAACTTTGCGACCGGGGCGACGTCGGATTGTTCGGCCTGGCGGATCCAGGCGGGCAACAGTTGGCCTCGGCGGTTGCGGACGAGGTCGGTGAATGCCCGGGCGAGGTCGCAGGCCCGCGCGATGTTTGGGCATGCGAGGCGGGCCTGGTCGAGGTGCTCGACCTCTTGAGTGCTGAGGCAGTCGCGGTTGCGCATGATCCATGCGGTGATTCGGCGCGGACTCGGGATCTCCCCAGGTGCGGCCGGGGCCGTTCCGGCTTTCAGGGTCCGCAAGTAGAGGGTGAGGGTCGAGTATCCGCCGCCGTATCCCCGCTCGCGGATCTGCCGGAATAGCGTGCGGCCGTCGGTGATGCCTGCGGCGTACTGCTGCTGGAGATACGGCTTGAAGGCGTCCAACCGCTCGGAGCGACGGTCTCGGGCACTGTCGAGAAGGTGATCAAGGCTGGTATCCCGGTAGCGACGGACGGTCTTGCGGTCCAGGCCGAGGCGGCGGGCGATGTCGCTCACCGGGTGACCGGCCGCGACCATGCGCGTGACTTCGGCATGGTGGTGAAGGACGCGCTGCACGATGCGGGTGGGTGGCAAGGCGTCCACCAGCGGCATCTGGATCGGGCGTTCGCTTCCCCTTTCTGCGTGCTTCTTCAGGCACGGCCGATGCTGATGGCAGGTCTGCTCAACGGCATCGGAGAAGTTCTGAAGCAGGTGCCAGCGGTCCGCGACCTCAAGGGCAGCCGGGGCGACTTCCTTGATCGCCTTAGTGTAGGCACTGGCCCGGTCGCGACAGATGATCTCCGCCCCTGGATGAGCGGTCAGCCAGGCGGCGAAGGTCTCCGAAGTGCGGTCGGGCAGCACATCGACCACATGACCGGCCTCGACGTCGACCAGGATCGTGCCGTACCGGCGCCCGCGGCGAAACGCGAACTCATCGACCCCGAGCACTCGCGGGGCCGGGCCGGCGACCGGCGGTGCTTCGAGCAGTTCCAGCAGCCGGCTGCGACCCGCAGCCAAGTGCAGCTTGCGGCACAGCCGTTCGCCGGGCCGGCCACCGAGCTCGATGGCGACGGCCCGCAGCCACTGCTTCAGGCCGAGACTGGAGCGTCGATACCGCTCGCTCAGCCCGTCGACCTGCTCGACGAAGGTACGGCGCTGGCATGAAGACCGGTCGCAGAAGAACCGCCGCACCCGCAGACGGACAACCAACTGCTGCCCACCGAGAGGGCGTTCGCCGAGACTACGTTCATACGCAGAGTGCACCCGCCTCGCCGTCGCCCGGCAGCCGGGACACCGAGGTGGCGGACCGCAGGCGGCTGCCTCCATATAAAGCACCTCGGCGGAGATGCTCACCCGCTCCAACCGCACATCGATCCCGGGAAACAACACATCTTCGAGCGATCCAGCCCCCATGATCGAGTAATCCCCGGGAGGAACGTTCCTGCATGCATTCTCTGACCTGGGAATTCACGGAATCACGGTCAGAACCTTGAAAATCCCCACCCCCTGCTCGGGTACGGGACAGACCTGCTCACTTGATTGGCCAGCAGGAGGCCCGTCGCCAGCCGCGAGCAGTAGGCGGGCAGCGGTCAACACCGAGAATGATCACGGTGGCCGGATCGGCCCGCGCTGGCGGGTGGTCTTCAATGGAGCCGTGAAGCCTTCGCCTGGTGGGTTGTTTGCCTCGACGGTGCCGTACTACGCGAGGTTCCGGCCCGCGTACGACCCCCGTCTGTTCGCTCTGCTCGGCCGGCGTTTCGCTCTGGACGGCTCCCAGCGCGTGCTGGACCTGGGGGCGGGCAGCGGGGCTCTCACGCTGCCGCTGGCTCCCCTCCTGCGGGAGGTGATCGCCGTCGATCCGGAGCCTGCCATGCTCGCCGAAGGCCGCCGACTCGCCGCCCGGGTCGGGGTGACCGGCATCGACTGGCGACCCGGAAGCTCCGAGACGCTCCTCGCGATGGACGTCGGACCGGTGCTGCTGACGGTGATGGGAGCCTCGTTCCACTGGACGGACCGGGAACGGCTGCTACGCGACCTGGACACCCTGATCGAGCCCGGAGGCGCGGTGGTACTGGCGAACTGCGGTGCCCAGCACGACGACCTCGAACCGCCGCCCTGGCTGCACGTGGTCGAGGAGGTCCGCCGCCGCCACCTGACCCCGGAACGCCTGCGGGGATCCGGGCCGGCCGGATACCCCGACGTGCGTCACCAGGAGGTCCTGCTTCGCTCGCCGTTCTCCCGGATCGAGGAGGTCCACTGGGACCGGACGATCAGCCGCAACGTGGACGAGATCGTCGGTCTTCAGCTCTCCTACAGCTTCACCAGCCCGGCCGCACTCGGCCCCGACCGGGCGGCCTTCGAGCAGGACCTCCGCCAGGCCCTGAACACCTTCGCTCCCGACGGCGGACCGTTTGACGAGCGTGTCCGAACCGAGGCTGTCATTGCCGCCCGTGCTACAGCCTCAGAGCGTGATTCATCTCAGCGATAACGGCTGCCCCGGTACTGCTCGCCAGTAGCAGGCGAAGCAGTCACCCGCTGACCGTTCGAAGGGGCCGGACAAACCGTCCGAGTGGGGCCGACGAAGACCATCCACGCCGGACCATACGGGGACGGCACTCCGGCTTTCGATGCACGCTCAACCAAGTGGGGAATCGAGAGCGGGCCTGGCCGGTTTTCGCAGATCCTCATCACCGCCGGCGTTCACACGATCACGGGTCCTCTCCCCTGCCCGGCTTCGGCTACAGGGGGCGCAGACGGGCGGCGACCTCGCCGATCCCGCTGCCCAGGGAGGCACCCGGGCGGATCTCCAGAAGCACCTTCCGCGCCGCAGCGAGGTCACGATGCTCCCAAGCGGCGTAGAAGGCGTCCTCATCGGAATAGAGGACCGGCGGGGCATGCCACATGCTCAACCCGCCATCCAGCCACAGGTCGTAGAGCGGATCGGCAGTGACGTGCCGGGCGCGCCAGGCGGTGAAGGCGGCGGTGCCGGCGAGGTCGTTATACAGCGCGCTTGCACGCTGGGCGAGCGCGTCAAGTTCGACGGCGAGATAGCGCTCACCAGCCTGCCCGATCCGGCGGACTCCGCCGACACCGCCCCAGCACAGGTCGCTGCACTCCTGGTGCGCCTGCTCGAACTCCTCGCGCGCGGCCTCAAGCTCGCCCTCCGCGAGGCTTTTCGGGTCGGTACGTGCCTTTTCCTGCACGCTCTCCTGCTGGGCCCGGGCCACGCTCTGCCGGTCAGCGGCTTTCACGGCGCTGCGCAGCAGGGCGGCGCGCTCGGCGGACTGCCGTCTGAATTTGCCGCCTGTCGCCGCGCACCGAGTCCCCGCCCTTCCTCCCAACTCATGGGGCCATCAGCGGCATTGAGGCACAGCGGTTCATCCGGTCGCGAACGCGCCGGGCAGCCGGCCGGGTCCGAGGAGGCCGCTCAGGCGTCAACGTGCACGGTCACGTACATGTCCCCAGGGGCGCCGCCGTTCTTCCCCGGCTCGCCCAGTTCCCTGAGCCGCACCTCTTGGCCGTCCCTGATGCCGGCGGGGAGGCGGACCTTGTAGGTGCGTTGCTCGCTCACGATCTGCCCTCCCCCTTGCAGGTCGCGCACGCCCGTGCCGCCTTTTCGTCGGTCCTGATGGCGCAGGCCGGGCAGGCGGTGCGGGTGGTGAACCGCAGCGGGATGATCGCGCCGTCTGCGGCTTCTGCCGCGCTGACGTTGATGTCGTGCGCCATGTCCCGGCCGCGGCGGGGCGGGGTGGTCCCGAAGTTCCGGTCGTTGATCTCCTTGAGGACGTCCCGGACCTTGCGCGCTGAGGCCGGCCGCTGGGCGGGGTCCTTGGCCAGGAGCTGGCTAACGAGCGCTCCAGCTGAACGGGCGCGTCCGGGCGCAGGGTGCGCAGTGGTGCGGGCTGTTCCTTGATGTGCTGGTTGACCAGGTGCCAGGAGGTGCCGGTGAAGGGGCGGCGGCCGGTGACCATCTCGTAGAGCACGCAGCCGAGTGAGTACAGGTCGGAGCGGTGGTCGAAGGTGCCGGCGAGGGCTTCGGGTGCCGTGTAGGCGGGGGTGCCGATCAGGACGCCGGTGGTGGTGACGTCGTTGCGGCCGTCGCTGCTCTTGGTGATGCCGAAGTCCACCGCGGTGGCTGTGCCGTTGGACCTGATCAGGATGTTCTCCTTCCAGGCCTACTACACGCGCTTTACCGACATCGCACCCACATGAGTCCGCGACAGCCCATGACCGGACCTCCCGGCCGCCGACGTGTCGGCGGCGATGGTGGGCCGGGTGCTCCGCGCCTTCGCACCCACGAGGTCGGCTTCCATGGGCCGAGACGTCCGGTCGTACGCGTCCTCGCGGTGGACCAGGATCACGGTGTCCGCAGCGAAGGCGATTTCGTCGTGCAGGTCCTCCAGCCGGCATCCAGTGTGGTCGCCGCGAGACGGCCCACAGCGGGGCTGTGACGATGACGGGGGCGGCCAGCTCGCGGGCCAGGGGTTTGAGGGCCCGGGCCGCGTGGCCCAGGGAAAGGCCTGGCCCTACGGCTTCAAGGCCATCCAGCCGGTCAAGGGACGCGGTGTGGTGGGCCAGGGCGATGGTGTGCTTCGCGTCAGACCCGGGCGACGACAGTCAGGAGGTCGCTCAGGCAGCGGCCTGGGTGATAGTCACCGGTGGTGCCGCGACGAGCCAGCTCGGGCAGCGCGGGTGATGTGATGCTCTCTGCACCGTTGGTCGCATAGCCGAGAGCGGCCCACCCCCGGCCGGGGAGGAGCGGGCCGCTCTCAGAGGGCGCTACACCTTGCGGAGGCGGAACGTCAGGGACAGGGGCTCGTCCGTGAAGGGCGCGCCGTAGGAGTCGTCCGCAGCGCCCGGGGCGTAGTCCGTGGCCAGGACCTCGTCCGCGATCAGGGAGGCGTGGGCCGACAGGGCCGAGGAGACCTCAGGGTCGGAGGACTGCCAGGGCACCGCGATCCGGACCGCCACATCGAGCCCGCTGTTCTTGCGCGCCTCCTGGATCAGCCGGATCGCATCACGGGCCAGGCCCGCGAGCCGCAGCTCCGGAGTGATCTCCAGATCAAGGGCGACCCTCGCACCCGAGTCGGAGGCCACCGACCAGCCCTCGCGCGGGGTCTCGGTGATGATGACCTCGTCGGGGGTCAGCGAGACCTGCTCGCCGTTCACCTCCACCGCCGCCGCGCCGGTGTCCCGCAGCGAGGCCGAGAGCGCCGCCGCATCCGCCGCGGCCACGGCCTTCGCCACGTCCTGGACGCCCTTGCCGAACCGCTTGCCCAGTGCCCGGAAGTTGGCCTTCGCCGTGGTGTCGACCAGCGAGCCGCCCACCTCGGAGAGCGAGGCGAGCGACGACACTTCCAGCTCCTCCGTGATCTGCGCGTGCAGTTCGAGGGAGAGCGCCTCGAAGCCCGCCACCGCGACCAGCGCCCGGGACAGCGGCTGACGGGTCTTGATGCCCGACTCCGCACGCGTCGCCCGGCCCAGCTCCACCAAGCGGCGGACCAGCGCCATCTGCTGCGAGAGCGCGGGGTCGATCGCGGAAGCAGGCCTACCAGGTTGATACCGGCTTTGCCGTCGAGGTGCAGCGGCGCCCACCACATCGAGGCCCGCGGTGGTGTTCGCGGTGGGGCTCTTCGGCATCGTCTTCGCGGACTATCCCCGCACGTGCGGGGATAGTCCGTTGGACCGCGGGCCCGCTGGCACTACGTCAAGTCGACCCCGCGCGCGCGGGGTCGACGGCACCAGCGTGCAGGTGTGCGGCCTGTGGCCGGGACTATCCCCGCACGCGCGGGGTCGACAGAACCAGGTCCGCAACTGTCGGAGTACGGCCTCAGCTCCCCAGTTGCGTACGGATGAACGTCCCCAGTTGATGGCGCGCGTTCGGGGTCCGGGCTGCGCCGAGGTCACAAGATCGTCTCTGCCGTAGGCCGTCTGACCTGGCCCTGGCAGGATGCCTGAATGCAGATCCGAAGAATGGTGGGCTGCGCCGGCCTGCTGGTTGCGCTCGTGGGGTGCAGTGGTTCCAGCGACGGTGCTGCAGGCCCGAGTGAAGTAGAGCAGAGCGTGTGGAGGCGACAGCTTCGATGGACCCGAACTCGATCACTGTCCTGGTGACCTTCGTCGGCGGTCCGGCCGATGGTCTGACCGAACACCGGCCGCTGGCCGAAGCGACGGGCAAGGTGACCATCGACGGTGTGACCTATCGGGGCAATCCGGGGCCGCCGCCGGAGGTGAAGGACACCCCCGAGGGCCTGGCCCAGGTAATGAAGCCCGAGTGAGGCAGGAAGGGCCTCCCAGCCAAGGGCTGGTTCTCCCTAAGCGACGTCGTTCTCTCGCTCGATGGCCATGAGGCGGTTCTTCAGCCAGTAGCTGGGGCCGTTGATGGAGATGACGTCGCAATGGTGGAGGAGGCGGTCGAGGATGGCGGTGGCCAGGACCTCGTCGCCGAACACCTGTCCCCATTCGCTGAAGGTCTTGTTCGAGGTCAGGATGATGGAGCCCTTCTCATAGCGCTTGGAGATGACCTGGAAGACCAGGTTCGCCTCCGCGCGTTCGAGAGGCTGGTAGCCGACTTCGTCGACCACGAGGACGCTGGGCCGCAAGTAGGTGCCGAGCTTGCTGGACAGCCGTCCGGTCTCCTCGGCGGTCTTGCGGTTGCGGACCATGTCGTCGAGGCTGGTGAAGTAGATCGAGTAGCCTGCCCGGCAGGCCGCGACGGCCAGGGCGACGGCGATGTGTGTCTTGCCGACCCCCGTCGGCGTCGGCAAGACCCACATCGCCCAGGCCCTCGGGCACCTCGCCGTCTGCCAGGGCGCCCACGTCCGTTTCGCCAAGACCAGCCGCATCCTCGCCGACCTCGCCGGCGGCCACGCGGACCGCACCTGGGAGAAACGGATCCGCGAACTCATCCGGCCCGACGTCCTCATCCTCGACGACTTCGCGATGCGACAGCTGTCCGCGGCCCAGGCCGATGACCTCTACGAACTCGTCTCCGAGCGGCAGGGACGCTCGCTGATCATCACGAGCAACCGGGCGCCCAGCGACTGGTATCCCCTCTTCCCCAACCCCGTCGTCGCCGAGTCCCTCCTGGACCGGCTCATCAACACCAGCCACCAGGTGATCATGAACGGGCCCAGCTACCGCCCGAACAAGCGGCCCAAGAACCCCACCGACAGGCCCGTCAAGCCCCTCGCCTGACGACCCGGCCGGTCAGGATCCGGCGTCGGCGGGCCGGCCGGTCAGGATCCGGCGTCGGCGGGCCGCTGATGCCCGCAAGGCGCCGGATCGCCGTTCTTGTCGAAGACCTCGGCGTCGCTTCCTGAGTTCACCCACACCGTGATGCCCTGATCATGAACGACGACGTTGAACGGCGATTCCTCGGGCTCCGTCTCGGTCACGACGCTGAACTCCTCGCCCGGCCGCATCCAGTGATCAGTTCCCCACGGCTCCACCCAGAGGCAGAGCAGGCTGCCTGTCTCGTTACTCACGCTGGTCTTCGACACGCAGGCACTCTAACGAGCCGCGCCGTCGGCCCGAGAGCCTGGACCGGACCGGGCGCCTGGGGAATTACGTGAACTTCTGGCTGGGGAATTACGTGAGCGTTCACAGGAGTGGGTCGACCTCGGCTATCAGCCTCTGCTTACCCGGGTGGCCTGGCTGATGCGGGTCACACTGTGCGGCGGACTGTACTTCGCCTAAACTCTTCGCCTCGCGGCGCGACGGCAGCGTGTCCAGTGAGGCCTCAGGTAGCAGGAGCCGTCGCAGAGCCGCTTCCCCGCCAGGGCGGCACGGCTGATCACGGGCTGTTGGCGGGCCGCATGTGCACGTGCTTACTGATCTTTTCGTAAGTTTGGTGGGTGTGGTGGATGGATGGTGAGTCCTGTGTGGGTGAGGAATGACCAGGGGAGTTGTGGGTTGGTGTTGAT
>NZ_JBIDBD010000018.1:0-135356 GCF_043202815.1 Streptomyces sp. NPDC048111 | reverse complement strand
CTCAGCCCGTCCGGCGTTTGAGGACGAGCGCCGTTCAGGCGCGATAGGGGGTGCAGGGGGCGGAGCCCCCGCCGGGGTTCGAGGGGCGGAGCCCCACAGCGGGTCTGGGGCGCAGCCCCAGGGCCAGGCACCTTCCAGCCTCCGTCACGGGTGGGCGGGTGGGCAGCGCCCTCGGGGGTGCAGGGGGCGGAGCCCCCGCTGGGGTTCGAGGGGCGGAGCCCCTCAGGGGGTCTGGGGCGCAGCCCCAGGGGCCGGGCCTATCCAGCCCCCTGCACGGGCGGGTGGGTGGGCAAATCCCCCGGGGTCTGGGGCGGAGCCCCAGGGCTCAGCCAATACCACCCCGCTGCACGGGCGGGCGGGTGGGCAAGCGCCCCCCGGGTTTGGCCGAGCCGACACCCCGGGCCGCGATACCAGGGCCGAGCCGTCCACCCCCGGCACGGGAGTGCCCGGACCCCCCGCGGCGGGGGGCTGGGCGGCAGGGGGCTCGGGATCGGGGAGAATGGGCGGCATGAGCGCTCGTACCCCTGCCGCCGACCCCCCCGCCCCCACCCACCGGGCCGGCTTCGCCTGCTTCGTCGGCCGCCCCAACGCGGGCAAGTCCACCCTCACGAACGCTCTGGTCGGGCAGAAGGTGGCCATCACCTCGAACCGCCCGCAGACCACCCGGCACACCGTGCGCGGCATCGTGCACCGCCCGGACGCCCAGCTGATCCTCGTCGACACCCCCGGCCTCCACAAGCCGCGCACCCTGCTCGGTGAGCGCCTCAACGACGTGGTCCGCACCACGTGGGCCGAGGTCGACGTGATCGGCTTCTGCCTCCCCGCCGACCAGAAGCTCGGCCCCGGCGACAAGTTCATCGCCAAGGAACTCGCCGGGATCAAGAAGACCCCCAAGATCGCGATCGTCACCAAGACCGACCTGGTCGACTCCAAGACCCTCGCCGAACAGCTCATCGCCGTGGACCAGCTCTCCAAGGAGCTCGGCTTCGAGTGGGCGCAGATCGTGCCGGTCTCGGCCGTCGGCGACCAGCAGGTCCAGCTCGTGGCGGACCTGATCGCCCCGCTGCTCCCCGAGAGCCCCCCGCTCTACCCCGAGGGGGACCTCACCGACGAGCCCGAGCAGGTCATGGTCGCGGAGCTGATCCGCGAGGCCGCGCTCGAAGGCGTACGCGACGAGCTGCCGCACTCCATCGCGGTCGTCGTCGAGGAGATGATCCCGCGCGAGGACCGCCCCGCGGACAAGCCGCTCCTGGACATCCACGCCAACGTCTACATCGAGCGGCCGAGCCAGAAGGGCATCATCATCGGCCCCAAGGGCAAGCGCCTGAAGGAGGTCGGCATGAAGTCCCGCAAGCACATCGAGGCGCTGCTCGGCACGCCGGTCTTCCTCGACCTGCACGTCAAGGTCGCCAAGGACTGGCAGCGCGACCCCAAGCAGCTGCGCAAGCTCGGCTTCTGACCCCGCACGCACACGGCCCCCGCGCCCCGCAGCAACGCCGACCCCCGCCGCGACAACCCCGCGCCGGGGGTCACGCGTACAGCGGCACCGCAACGAACGCCCCCAGCGGCACCGCAACGAACGCCCCCAGCGGCACCGCAACGAACGCCCCCCAGCGGCACCGCAACGAACGCCCCCCAGCGGCACCGCAACGAATCCCCAGCGGCACCGCAACGAACGCCTCCCAGCAGCACCGCAACGAACGCCCCCCAGCGGCACCGCAAAGAATCCCCAGCGGCACCGCGAAGCCTCCCGGCGGCACCGCTCAGGCGTCAGCCGGTTCGGCGATCAGGGCCGTGCCCGCGGGGCGAAAGCCCAGGGTCGCGTACATGCGGGCCACGTCCGCGTCGCCCGCCGACAGGAACACCGTCCGCGCCCCCGCGGCCCGCGCGTCGGCGATCAGCGTCGCGGTGACCGCCCGACCCAGCCCCCTGCGCCGCGCCGAGGGCAGCGTGCCCACGCCCACGACCTCGGTGACCGTGCCGACCGGGTTGTGCATGCCGGAGCAGAGCGGCAGGCCGTCCTCGATCGCGGCGGCCAGCGCGGTCAGGCCCGCGCGGATGCGTCCGGCCACCTGCTCGGAGCGTCCGTCGCCGGCCCGTGCGGTGATCTCGGCGGCCAGCTCGGCGCGCCCCGCGGCCCCAACTCCGGTACCGGGCGCGGCGAACGCGAGGTGCGGCACCACCAGCGCCGCGTGCAGCAGCGGATCGTCCGCGCCGACGATCCGTACCAGGGGATGCGGCCCGGCGGCCGAGGCACCGGCGTCCAGCACCATCAGGGGGTGCTCGTGCACCACCAGGCCCGACTCCTCGACCGCCGCACGCAGCCCCGGGCTCACCTCGGCCACCCACTCGAACGCCTCGGGCGCGCCGAGCGCGCGCTGGCGGGCCCGTACCGCGTCCACGTCGGCGGCCGTGACCGGTCCTGCGTGACCGAGGGTGGGCCGCGCGTAGAAGGGCCAGCCCGCGCCCTCCCGTACGAACAGGGTCAGCGGCCCGAAGTCCTCGGCGCGCGCCGAACTCCTGGGCGCCGCGTCGTAGTAGTGCTCAAGGTCGTCGAGGGGGGTGCGGTCGTGCAGGGGGGTGCGGTCAGGGATGCTCATGCAGCGCATCCAAGCAGCGCGCCGCCCGCACCGCACCCGCCTTTCCGCCCGGCCACCGCACCCGGGCCCGCCGGGCCACCGCACCCGGCCCGCTAGGCGCCTTCCTTCAACACCCTTGAGATCAGCTCGCGTTGGGTCTCGGTCAGCCGGGGGTCGGCGCAGTGCACCGTGTGGCCGTCCACGGTGATCTCGTAGTGGAAGCCGTCCGGCACCCCGGGCGCGGGTTCGGGGCACCCCTCGGCGAGGGCCGCCTCGGCCAGGGCGTGCCACGCGGCGGCGTCGGACCGCTGCGAGGTGTCGACCTCGGCCCTGCGCTCGATGCCGGTGAATCCTCCGGAACGCGAAACCTGGATACGCATGACCCCTGTCTAGCAGCCCCCGCCCCGCCGCGTCAGAGGGCCGCCTGTCTAGCAGCCCCGCCCGCCGCGTCAGAGGGCCGCCTTCCGGTCGGCCAGAACTCCCACCTGCGACCACGCCTTCAGGACGGCCTGGAGCTCGGCCCCGTCGCCGTACCGCGCACGGGCCGCCTCCGCCGTGAGCCGGGCGAAGTCCTGGAACATCGCCTGGCTGCCGAGCCGCCCGCCGGTGAGCACGTCGTACCAGATCTGCCCGGCGCGCTCCCACGCCTTGCCGCCGAGCGCGTCGGCGACCAGGTAGAACGCGTGGTTGGGGATGCCGGAGTTGATGTGCACTCCGCCGTTGTCGCGGCCCGTCGTGACGTAGTGGTCCATCGTGGCGGGCTGCGGGTCCTTGCCGAGCACCGGGTCGTCGTAGGCGGTGCCCGGCGCCTTCATCGAGCGCAGCGCCTCACCGCGCACGCCCGGCGCCAGCAGGCCCGCGCCGATCAGCCAGTCCGCCCGGCGGGTGTCCTGGTCGAGGGAGTACTGCTTGACCAACGAGCCGAACACGTCGGACATGGACTCGTTCAGGGCGCCCGGCTGGCCGAAGTAGGTCAGGTTCGCGCTGTGCTGGGTGACGCCGTGGGTGAGTTCGTGGCCGATGACGTCGACGGGCAGCGTGAAGTCCAGGAAGATCTCGCCGTCGCCGTCGCCGAACACCATCCGGGTGCCGTTCCAGAAGGCGTTGTTGTAGCTGCGGTCGAAGTGGACGGTGGCGTCCAGGGGCAGGCCCTCGCCGTCGATGGAGTGGCGGCCGAACGCCGAGAGGTACAGCTCGAAGGTCGCGCCGAGCCCCGCGTACGCGCGGTTCGCGCTCGCGTCCTGGACCGGGGGCTCGCCCTCGCCGCGGACCCTGCGGCCGGGCAGCGTGGTGGTGTGCCCGGCGTCGTACACGGTGCGCCGCGGCTGGTCGAGGAGCGCGCCGTCGGGCGGGGCGAGCGGTTCGGCCCCGAGGACGGTGGTCAGACGGCGTTCGGTGCGCCGCGCGGCGTCCGCGACGAAGGTGCGGCGGGCGATCCGGGCCAGCGCGGGGTCCTCGGCCTCGATGAGGCGGTCGAAGACGTGGGGCGGCACGATGGTGCAGAACACGGGAGGGGTGGTGGCGTCCATGCCGGGAATGTGGCACTGGGTCATGCGGCTGTCACTACCGGCCACCATGATTGCGAGGCGTGCTTTCTCTACGTCCGTTCCCGGCCACATCGCGCGACCGTCAGGACTTGAGGCATACGTCACCTTTTGTCCGGATCGATGGTCCTGTCCCGCATACTGATACGGGTCCGGCGTTCGCGCCGTCCCTCGGCTAGGCTGCGGCATCATGCGTTTCGGGCTGCTTCTTCTTAGCTGCCGCGGCGAGGGCCTGTAGTCGTAGGCCGACCCCCTCCCCGCGGGATCTGGTGTTGCGCTCGACAGTCGGCCGTCCCTCTCGAATCACCCGAGGAGCCGCACGCCATGTCCCAGCCCGTCGGACGACCGACCCCCGTCACCAACGCCACCCAGACGCAGAAGCCGTCCGGGATGCCGATCCACAAGTACGCCCCGTACGACGCCGTGGACATCCCCGACCGCACCTGGCCCGACGGCCGCATCACCAAGGCCCCGCGCTGGCTGTCCACCGACCTGCGCGACGGCAACCAGGCGCTGATCGACCCGATGAGCCCGGCCCGCAAGCGCGAGATGTTCGACCTGCTGGTGCGCATGGGCTACAAGGAGATCGAGGTCGGCTTCCCGTCCTCCGGCGAGACCGACTTCAACTTCGTACGCTCCATCATCGAAGACGGCGCCATCCCCGAGGACGTGACGATCTCCGTCCTGACCCAGGCCCGCGAAGAGCTGATCGAGCGCACCGTGGAGTCCCTGCGCGGCGCCCACCGCGCCACCGTCCACCTGTACAACGCGACCGCCCCCACCTTCCGCCGGGTCGTCTTCCGCGGCACCAAGGAGCAGGTCAAGCAGATCGCCGTGGACGGCACCCGCCTGGTCATGGAGTACGCCGACAAGATCCTGGGCGACGAGACGATCTTCGGCTACCAGTACTCCCCGGAGATCTTCACCGACACCGAGCTGGACTTCGCCCTGGAGGTCTGCGAGGCGGTGTGCGACGTCTGGCAGCCCGAGGAGGGCCGCGAGATCATCCTCAACCTGCCCGCCACGGTGGAGCGTTCGACCCCCTCCACGCACGCGGACCGCTTCGAGTGGATGAGCCGCAACCTCTCGCGCCGTGAGCACGTGTGCCTGTCCGTGCACCCCCACAACGACCGCGGTACGGCCGTGGCCGCCGCCGAACTGGCCATCATGGCCGGCGCCGACCGCATCGAGGGCTGCCTGTTCGGCCAGGGCGAGCGCACCGGCAACGTCGACCTGGTCACCCTGGGCATGAACCTGTTCTCGCAGGGCGTCGACCCGCAGATCGACTTCTCGCAGATCGACGAGATCCGCCGCACCTCGGAGTACTGCAACCAGATGGAGGTCCACCCGCGCCACCCCTACGCGGGCGACCTGGTCTACACCGCCTTCTCCGGCTCCCACCAGGACGCCATCAAGAAGGGCTTCGACGCGATGGAGGCGGACGCGGCGGCCCGGGGCAAGACCGTGGACGACATCGAGTGGGCGGTGCCGTACCTGCCCATCGACCCCAAGGACGTCGGCCGCTCCTACGAGGCCGTCATCCGCGTCAACTCCCAGTCCGGCAAGGGCGGGATCGCCTACGTCCTGAAGAACGAGCACAAGCTGGACCTGCCGCGCCGCATGCAGATCGAGTTCTCGAAGATCATCCAGCAGAAGACGGACGCCGAGGGCGGCGAGGTCACGCCGGCCGCGATCTGGTCGGTCTTCCAGGACGAGTACCTGCCCAACCCCGGTGACGCCGCGGCCCGTTGGGGTCGCATCCAGCTGCGCTCCGGCCAGACGACGACGGACACGGACGGCCGGGACACCCTGACGGTGGAAGCGGTCGTGGACGGCGTCGACACGGTCCTGACCGGCACCGGCAACGGTCCGATCTCGGCCTTCTTCGAAGCGCTGGCCGCGATCGGGGTGGACGCGCGGCTGCTGGACTACCAGGAGCACACGATGAGCGAGGGGGCGTCCGCGCAGGCGGCGTCGTACATCGAGTGTGCGATCGATGGGGTGGTGCTGTGGGGGATCGGTATTGACGCGAATACGACTCGGGCGTCGCTGAAGGCAGTAATCTCCGCGGTGAACCGAGCCTCCCACTAACCCCCCCCATCGCCGGGCCACCCCCCACCCCGGGGGACCCCGGCCCCCATGGCCCCCGATCCACCCCGGGGGCCCCGAGCGCCCGATCCGCCCTGGGCCCGCGCCCGCGCTGCTCGGCCGGGCGCGGACCGGGCCCGCACTGCTCGGCCGTGCGCGCATCGGGTCCGCAACTCTGCAGTCGGGTGCGGACCGTGCCCGCTTGCTCGCGCAGTTCCCCGCCCCCCTGGCGGGACCGGTGCTGGGCAGCACGTGCGGCCCAGCTTGCCTCGCGCAGTTCCCCGCGCCCCCAAAACCCCCGGTCATGTGCGGACCGTGCTCGCTTCTCGCGCAGTTCCCCGCGCCCCTGGCAGGACTGGTGCTGGCCCGCATGTCGTGTGCAGCCTGCCTTGCGCAGTTCCCCGCGCCCCTGAACTGCTCGGTGCTGGGCAGCGTCAGGCCACCTCAGCCCGTCCGGCGTTTGAGGACGAGCGCCGTTCAGGCGCGAAGGGGGGGCCGGGGGCGCAGCCCCCGAGAGGGGTGCTGGGGGCGGAGCCCCCGCCGGGGTTCGAGGGGCGGAGCCCCTCGGGGGGTCTGGGGCGGAGCCCCAGGGCTCAGCCAATCCACCCGGCTGCACGGGCGGGCGGGTGGGCAAGCCCCCTGGGGGTCTGGGGCGCAGCCCCAGGGAGCCGGGCCCATCCGACCCCCCGCACGGGCGGGTGGGTGGGCAAGCCTCCTGGGGGTCTGGGGCGCAGCCCCAGGGAGCCGGGCCCATCCCACCCCCTGTACGGGCGGGCGGGTGGGCAACCCCCCGCAGGGGCAGGATCGGGCCATGTGAGGGGTGATCCTTTTTCCGGGGTGCTGACGCCACCTCACCGATGTGGCTAACATCACGTCAACGCGGCAACGTTGCCGGAGCGTTACGGAGGTGCGCGGTGCGGCCAGCACGGGGACAGAACGGCACGAACCTCAGCACCGGGCCCCAGCCCGGCTTCCGCCCCCGCCTGTGGTCCACCCGAACCCAGTGGCACACCGTGGGAGACGGCGAGTTCTTCTGCCCCGACTGCGGGGGCGACCGCAACTACCAGCGCCGCACCGGCCGCAGGCGCCTCACGGTCCTGGGCGTCCCGCTCGTCACCCGCGGCACCGCGGGCCCGGTGGTCGAATGCGCCGCGTGCCTGGGGCACTTCGGCACCGAAGCGCTCGACCACCCCACCACCACCCGCTTCTCCGCGATGCTCCGCGACGCCGTGCACACCGTCGCCCTCGCCGTCCTCGCCGCGGGCGGCACCTCCTCCCGTACGGTCACCGCCACCGCCGTCGCCACCGTCAGGGGCGCCGGGTTCGAGGACTGCACCGAGGAACAGCTCGTCGCCCTCATCGAGGCGCTGGCCGCCGACACCGGCCGCTACCTCAGCGACCCCGTGGACGACACCGACCCCTGCGGCGCTGCCCTCGCCATCGAACTCCACGAGGCACTCGAACCGCTCGCCCCCCACCTGGCCCCCGCCGGCCGCGAGTCCATCCTGCTCCAGGGCGCCCGCATCGCCCTCGCCGACGGCCCCTACAGCCCGGCCGAACGCGAAGTGCTCAGCATCGTCGGCGGCGCCCTCTCGCTCTGCGCGGACGACACCGCCCGCCTGCTCGCCGCCGCCCGCACCCCCTCCTGACCCCGCCGCCCCGCGGCCACCCCCGCAGCAGGGCCCGTACTCCCCCGGGAGTAGCGGGCCCCTTCCGCACGCCCGGGGACGTAACCCGCACCTCGGCCCCGGGGCCGACGAAGCCGGCCGCCACGGACGGGACGCTGGGAACAGCCGGGCAGGCCACCGGGGCCCCGCCGAGACGCCCGGCCGAAGGAGGCCCGTCATGCGGTCACGGACGAGGGAGCCGAGAACAGCAGCGGGAGCGTCAACCACCCGGCGCGGCACGGCAGTTGCCCGGGCGGTCCTCGCCCTGTGGGTGATCGTCCTCGCCGTCGCCGGATCCTTCGCGGGCAGGCTCGGCGACGTACAGCGCGACCAGAGCGCCGACTACCTGCCCGCCGGCGCCGACTCCACCCAGGTCGCCCGCCTCCAGGACCGGCTCCCCGGCGGAGAGATCACCAGGCTGCTCCTGGTCTACCACCGCGACGGCGGACTGACCGCCGCCGACCGCGCCACCGCCGCCCGCCAGCTCGCCGCGGTCACCGTCGCCCCCGGAACCCAGCCCGGCCGGAGACCCGCCGAACTGGCCGCAGCCCATGACCCCCAGGACTTCACAGCCGTACGCAACGGCCCCGGCGTGACGTCCAAGGACGGCGCCACCCTGCGGTACGCGCTCTCCACCGCCGCCCCCGGCAAGGACGACGACGCCAAGAAGGCCTTCGTCGACGCCGTACGCGCCCACACCCCCGGCGACGGCGGCCTGAGCGTGCGCGTCGGCGGGGACGGGGCGCTCGCCGTCGACGCACGCGGCGTGTTCGGCTCCCTCGACGCCACCCTCATGCTCGCCACCGCACTCGTCGTCGCGCTGCTCCTGATCCTCACCTACCGCAGCCCCGTCCTGTGGCTCGTGCCGCTGCTCGCCGTCGGCGCCGGCGCGATCTGCGCCCGGGCCGCCGTCTACGGCCTCGCCACCTGGTCCGGCATCACCGTGACCAGCCAGAGCGCCGGCATCATGACCGTCCTCGTCTTCGGCGCGGGCACCGACTACGCGCTCCTCCTCGTCGCCCGCTACCGCGACGAACTGCGCCGCACCCCCCTGCCGTACGACGCCATGCGCACCGCGCTGCGCGGCTGCGGGCCCGCCCTGCTCGCCTCCTGCGGCACCGTCGTGGCCGGCCTGGTGTGCCTGCTGGCCGCCGACCTCAACAACATCAGGGGCCTCGGGCCGGTCGGCGCGATCGGCGTGATCTGCGCGCTCGCCGCGATGCTCACCCTGCTGCCCGCCGTCCTCGTCCTGCTCGGCCGGCGCGTGTTCTGGCCCCTGATCCCCGCGTACGGCAGCACACCCCCCGCCCGGCGCCGCGACCTGTTCGCCGCCATGGGCAGCTCGGCCGCAAGGCGCCCAACCACCGTGCTGCTCACGGGAGTTGTCGCCCTCGGCGCCCTCGCGCTCGGCATCCTCAACCTGCCCGGCGCGCTCAAACAGGAGGACGGCTACACCACCCGGCCCGAATCCACCGTGGCGATGAGCACCCTCGCCTCCGCCTTCCCCGACCGCGGCAGCCGCCCCGTCGACGTCATGACCCCCACCGGACGGGTCCAGGACACCCTCGCCGAGATCCGCGGCACCGACGGCGTCGCGGGCGCCGAACAAGGACGCAGCGGCGGCGGCTGGAGCGAGATCGCCGTCACCGCCACCGCCGCCCCCGAATCCGCCGGCGAGGCCGCCACCATCGAGCGCCTGCGCGACCGGCTGCCCGGCTCCCACGTCGGCGGCGCCAGTGCCCAGGCCCTCGACCTCGCCGACACCAACCGGCACGACCGCCTGATCGTCATCCCCCTGGTTCTCGCCAGTGTCCTGCTGGTCCTCACCCTGCTGCTGCGCAGCCTCGTCGCGCCGCTGCTGCTCGTCGCCGCCGTCGCCCTGGTGTGGGGAGCGGCCCTGGGCGCCGGCGGCCTCGTCTTCGGACCCCTGCTCGGCTTCTCGGGCCTCGACCCCGGACTGCCCCTGCTCACCTTCGTGTTCCTCGTCGCGCTCGGCGTCGACTACGGCATCTTCCTGATGCACCGCACCCGCGAGGAGACCCTGCGCGGAGCCGAACCCCGCCAGGCCGCCCTGACCGCGCTGCGCACCACCGGCGGCGTCATCGCCTCCGCGGGCACCGTCCTCGCCGCGACGTTCGCCGTCCTCGCCTCGCTGCCGCTCGTGATGTTCGTCGAACTCGGCACGATCATCGCCGTCGGCGTGCTCCTGGACACCTTCCTCGTCCGCACCTACCTGGTCACCAGCGCCAACCTGCTGCTCGGCCGCACCGTGTGGTGGCCCGGCCGCCTCGGCCGCGGCCCCCGCGCCCCCGCCGCACCGCGCCCGGCACCGGTCGGCGCGCCACGGTGACGGCGACAATGACAGGGTGGTGCCCGTGAACCGACCCAGTGGGCCTGCCGGGGCCCGGCCCCGGGGCCCCGGCGTCGGGGAGCGCGTGACGGCGCTGCTGCACCGCGACCCCGCGGACAGCGCGCACCCGCTGCGCGCCGACACCGCCCTCGCCGCCGCCGCCGGGCTGCTCGGCGCGGCCATCGCCCGCGCCGACACCGCGCTGCGCCCCGACCCCCTGGGCTGGAGCCTGCTCGCCGTGGCCGCCCTCGCCCTGCTCCTGCGGCGCCGCCACCCCATGGCGACACTCGCCGTCGTCGTCGGGTGCATCGCCCCCTACCAACTGCTCGGCAACGCCCACATGGGCCCCATGCCGATCGCGATGACCGCCCTGTACACGGTCGCCGCAACAGGACCGGTCCGCAGGACCGCGGCCGTCGGCGCCCTCGTCGTGGCGATCGCCATCGCCGGGATGTCGGTCAACGGCGTCCACCGGGCCTTCGACGTGTTCCGCACCTCCGGCTGGCTGGCCGCCGCCCTCGTCTTCGGCGTCGCCGTGCGCAACTCCCGCGCCTACCTCGCCGAACAGCGGGCCGCCGCCGCCCGCGAGGGCGAACGCCGGCTCACCGAGGAACGCCTGCGCATCGCCCGCGACCTGCACGACCTGCTCGCCCACAGCATCACCCTGATCGGTGTGCGCACCGCGGTCGCCGCCCACGTCCTGACCGCGTCCCCCGACTGCCTCGACCGGGCCGCGGTCGCCGCCGCCCTCGACTCCATCGCCGACACCTGCCGCGAGGCCCGCGCCGAACTGCGCACCACCCTCACCGTGCTGCGCGCCGACGAACACGGCCCGCTGCCCGACCTCGCGGGCCTCGCCGACCTCACCCGCAGCGCCCGCGCCGAACTCGCCCTGAATCTCCCCGACACCGCCGTGCCGCCCGCCGTCGGCGCCGCCGCCTACCGCATCGTCCAGGAGTCCCTCACCAACGCCGTCCGCCATGCCGGCCCCGGCGCCACCACCCGCGTCAGTGTGCACGGGGTGGGCGCGGCGCCCGGCGGACCGGGGCCGGCCGGGGGAGTGTCCGCGGCGCTGCGGGTGACCGTCACCGACGACGGGCCCGGCCCGCCGGCCGGCGCCGCCGGGCCCGGGTCCGGCGCGGCGTCCGGCTTCGGCATCCTCGGCATGCGCGAGCGGGCCCGCAGCGTCGGCGGCACCCTCACCGCGGGGCCCCTGCCCCACGGCGGCTTCCAGGTCACGGCCGACCTCCCCCTCGACCCCCGCCCCCCGGAGGCCGCCCCATGACCGCCGCCCACCAGCCCGCCGAGCCCATCAGGGTGCTGCTCGCCGACGACCAGACCCTGGTGCGCTCGGCGTTCGCCATGCTCGTCGACTCCGCCCCCGACATGAACGTCGTCGGCGAGGCCGGCACCGGCGCCGAAGCCGTGGCCCTGGCCCACAGCGCCCGCGCCGACGTCGTCGTCATGGACCTGCGGATGCCCGGCACCGACGGCATCGCGGCGACCCGCCTGATCGCCGCCGCCGAGGACCTCGCCGGAGTCAGGGTCCTCGTCCTGACCACGTACGACACCGACGACAACGTCCTGGAGGCGCTGCGCGCCGGAGCGTCCGGCTTCCTCGTCAAGGACACCCGTCCCGCCGAACTCCTCGACGCGATCCGCACCGTCGCGGCCGGCGAGGCCCTCCTGTCGCCCGGCCCCACCGCGAGCCTCATCGCCCGCGTCCTGCGCGCACCCGGCCCAGCCACCGGCGCCGGCCCCCAGGCCCTGGACGGCCTCTCGGCCCGGGAACGCGAAGTCCTCACCCTGGTCGCCCGCGGCCTGAACAACACCGAGATCGCCGACGCGCTGGCCCTGAGCCCGCTCACCGCCAAGACCCATGTCAGTCGCATCATGGGCAAGTGCGGCGTACGCGACCGGGCCCAGCTGGTGATCCTCGCGTACGAGACGGGCCTGGTGGTGCCGGGAGGGTAGAGCCTCTGCGGGTGGACCCGGGGCCGGGGAACGGCGCGCGAAGCGGACACGGCCCGCACACGACCGGGGCCCGGGCCTCAGCCGGCCGGTGGACCGGAGGCGCCCGCGCCGTCGGCGGGCCGGATCAGGGAATCCCCGGACGGCCGCGCCCTGGGGCCGCCCCGGGCGGGATCGGAGGCCGTCGGCAGCGGGGCCAGCTCCGAACCGTTCCAGCGCAGCGTGGTCGCCGACTCGCGGTCCCGGCCGCCCGCCGGCTGCGTGATCACCAGATCGGTGCCGAGCGTCGCGGCACTCGTCCCCGCCCGCCCCGCGTACTCCAGCACCGCGTGCGCCTGCTCGCCCACCGCCGTGTACACCCACAGGATGGTGCGGCCCAAGTCGTCGTAGGCGAGCACCAGTTCACTGCGGCCGTCACCCGTCAGATCCGGGTACGCGGGCGGCCGGAGCCGGCACGAGGAACCGTCGCCGCAGTCCTTCAGACCGCTGCGCACCGCACGGTCGGTACCCGGATCAGCGGTCAGCAGCCGCACCCCGTCGACCTGCCGCAGATCCCCGTCCGGCACGCTCACGCCCGGCACCGGGCCCCGCGCACGGAAGCCCTGGCCGGGCCTGGCGGGGACGGCCGTGGGGGTGTGGCCGGGCCACAGCGGCGAGGCGGTGGCCGAGGCGGACGGCGCCGTCGCGGGCCCGTCGTCGCGCACCCCCTCACCGGCCGAACACCCCGCGAGCGCGCACGCGAGCGCCGTGGCGGCGAGCGCGCAGACCATCGCGCGGGCGCGGCGGCCGGTCGTGGGCAGCGGCATTCCGTCCGTCCAGGGTGAGCGGGGCATCGGCGTGCGAAGTCCTGACACAGGACGAAGGTCCTGCTGGCGCAATGGTGCCCCATCGCCCTGTGCGATCCGGCCGGACCGGACCGGCCCGCGACCTCCGGCGCACCCGGATCGCGGCGCGGGCAAGGGCGGCGGCCCCCGGGGTGATCCCTGCCACGCCGCCGTGCCGCCACCGCGGGGCGCCGCGGCCCGGGTGCGGGGTCCGGGGCCGGGCACCGGAGGCGTGCAGGACAATGGGGGGCATGAGTCTGTTCCGGGATGATGGCATCGTGCTGCGCACCCAGAAGCTGGGTGAGGCCGACCGCATCATCACGCTGCTCACCCGCAACCACGGACGGGTACGGGCGGTGGCCCGGGGCGTGCGGCGCACCAAGTCCAAGTTCGGGGCGCGCCTGGAGCCGTTCAGCCACGTCGACGTGCAGTTCTTCGCGCGCGGCAGCGAACTGGTCGGCCGCGGGCTCCCGTTGTGCACCCAGAGTGAGACCATCGCTCCGTACGGTGGCGTCATCGTCAGCGACTACGCCCGCTACACCGCCGGCACCGCCATGCTGGAGACCGCCGAACGGTTCACCGACAACGAGGGCGAGCCGGCCGTCCAGCAGTACCTGCTCCTCGTCGGCGGCCTGCGCACCCTGGCCCGCGGCGAACACGCCCCGCACCTCATCCTCGACGCCTTCCTGCTGCGCTCGCTCGCCGTGAACGGATACGCCCCGAGTTTCGAGGACTGCGCGAAATGCGGCATCCACGGACCCAACCGGTTCTTCTCCGTCGCGGGCGGCGGCGTCATATGCGGTGACTGCCGCGTCCCCGGCAGCGTCGTACCCTCTGCGGAGGCCATCGGACTGCTCAGCGCGCTGCTCACGGGGGACTGGGACACCGCGGACGCGAGCGAGCCGAGGCATGTGCGGGAGGGGAGCGGGCTCGTATCGGCCTATCTGCACTGGCATTTGGAGCGCGGGCTGCGTTCCTTGCGGTACGTGGAGAAGACCTGAGCCGTACGCGGCGCGACCGAGCAGCAGTACCGGCAGTACCTGGCAGTCACCTGGCAGCACCGAGCAGTACCCGGCAACACCCAGCAGCACCGAGCATCTAGGGAGAGAGCTCCACATGGCAGTACGCGGAATCCTGGGCGGGCGGACGAGGCGCGACTACAAGACCCCCGAGCCGCACCCCTCGGGCGCCGTGCCGCCGAAGATCCCGGCCGAGCTGGTGCCCAACCACGTGGCCTGCGTCATGGACGGCAACGGCCGCTGGGCCAAGGAGCGCGGGCTGCCCCGCACCGAGGGGCACAAGGTCGGCGAGGGCGTCGTCCTCGACGTCCTCAAGGGGTGCCTGGAGATGGGCGTCAAGAACCTCTCCCTGTACGCCTTCTCCACCGAGAACTGGAAGCGCTCGCCCGAAGAGGTCCGCTTCCTGATGAACTTCAACCGGGACGTCATCCGCCGGCGCCGGGACGAGATGAACGAGCTCGGCATCCGCATCCGCTGGGTGGGCCGCATGCCCAAGATGTGGAAGTCCGTCGTCCAGGAACTCCAGGTCGCCCAGGAGCAGACCGTCGACAACGACGCGATGACGCTCTACTTCTGCGTCAACTACGGCGGGCGCGCCGAGGTCGCCGACGCCGCGCAGGCCATCGCGCGCGACGTCGCCGCGGGGCGGCTCGACCCGGCGAAGGTCAACGAGAAGACCTTCGCGAAGTACCTGTACTACCCCGACATGCCGGACGTCGACCTCTTCCTGCGTCCCAGCGGGGAGCAGCGCACCTCCAACTACCTGATCTGGCAGTCCAGTTACGCGGAGATGGTCTTCCAGGACGTGCTGTGGCCGGACTTCGACCGGCGGGACCTGTGGCGGGCCTGCCTCGAATTCGCCTCCCGCGACCGCCGCTTCGGCGGTGCCATCCCGAACGAGGCCCTGGCCGCCCTGGACAAATCCGGCGACCGCTGACCCCGAGGGGCTCCGCCCCTCGAACCCCGCCGGGGGCTGCGCCCCCGGACCCCCCTTTCGCGCCTGAACGGCGCTCGTCCTCAAACTCCCCCAAGGCCTAAAGGGCCAGGGGGGACCCCCATGACGGGCTGAAATGCCCGGTGCGGGCCGGCACCGGGCAGTTAGGGGGCGCGGGGAACTGCGCGAGAAGCGACCGCGGCCCGCGGACGGACGGGGGTTAAGGGGCGCGGGGAACTGCGCGGGGCGGGCTGAAATGCCCGGTGCGGGCCAGCCCCATGCCGCCAAGGGGCGCGGGGAACTGCGCGGGCAGCGACCGGCGCCCGCGGCCGAAGGCGGGGTTTGCGGGGGGCAGCGGGCTGGGTGCCCGGTCACACCCGGTCCGCCGAGGGGGCGCGGGGCCGCAGGCCCCGCTACGCGGCGCAGGTGGCGCAGGTGCCGAAGATCTCCACCGTGTGCGCCACATTCACATACCCGTGCTGCGAAGCGATCGACTCGGCCCACTTCTCGACCGCCGGCCCCTCCACCTCCACGGCCTTCCCGCACACCCGGCACACCAGATGGTGGTGGTGGTCGCCGGAGGAGCAGCGCCGGTACACCGACTCCCCGTCGCTGGTGCGCAGCACATCCACCTCGCCCGCGTCCGCGAGGGACTGCAGCGTGCGGTAGACGGTGGTCAGGCCCACCGAGTCGCCCCGGTGCTTGAGCATGTCGTGCAGTTCCTGCGCGCTGCGGAACTCGTCGACCTCGTCCAGCGCCGCCGCCACCGCGGCACGCTGCCGGGTCGACCGGCCTCGTACGGGGGCCGTATTCGACCCGCCGAGTGGCGCTGTCGTCACAGGTGCCTCCAAGCCTTGACCCGTACAAACCTTCCTCGGGCCATTGTGCCAGCTCCCGCTCAGGCCGTGACCTCACCGGTCTGGGGCTTCGCCGGGGCCGGCACGTCCAGGCCGCACTCGCCCTCGGTCTGCGCGGCCGCCACGGCCCGGGCCCGCCGTCTGGCCAGCGGGGTGGCGAGCGCGGTCAGGACGATGAAGATCGCGATGGTGAACAGGACGATGACGGCGCCGGGCGGCACGTCCTGGTAGTACGTGACGACCGTGCCGCTCAGCGTCACCGTGACCCCGATCGCGACCGCGATGGCGAAGGTCAGGGCGAAGCTGCGGGACAGCTGCTGGGCGGCGGCGACCGGCACCACCATCAGGGCGGACACCAGGAGCAGGCCCACGACCCGCATGGCGACGGTGACGGTGATCGCCGCGGTGACCGCCGTCAGGAGGTTCAGGGCGCGCACCGGAAGGCCCGTCACCCGGGCGAACTCCTCGTCCTGGCTGACCGCGAACAGCTGGCGGCGCAGCCCGACGGTGACCGCGAGGACGAACGCGGCGAGCAGCGCGATGGCCCACACGTCGGACGGCGAGACCGTGGAGAGCGAGCCGAAGAGGTAGGAGTTGAGGTTGGCCGTCGAGCCGCCCGGCGCCAGGTTGATGAAGAGCACACCGCCCGCCATGCCGCCGTAGAACAGCATCGCGAGGGCGATGTCGCCCCGCGTCTTGCCGTACCAGCGGATCAGCTCCATGGTGACCGCGCCGAGCACGGAGACCAGGGTGGCCATCCACACCGGCGAGGTGGAGAGCAGGAAGCCGAGCCCGACACCGGTCATGGCGACATGGCCGATGCCGTCGCCCATCAGGGCCTGGCGGCGCTGGACGAGGTAGATCCCGACGGCGGGCGCGGTGATGCCGACCAGTACGGCGGCGAGCAACGCCCGTTGCATGAAGGGGGAGTTCAGGATTTCCATCATGGTCAGCTCAGCAGTCCCGTGCGTACCGGCTCGGCGGCCGTGTGCGGATGTACGTGGTCGTGGCCGGGCAGGGCGTGCTGGCCCACGGCCCTCGGCGGCGGCCCGTCGTGCACGACGCAGCCCTCGCGCAGCACCACCGCCCGGTCGATCAGCGGCTCCAGCGGGCCCAGTTCGTGCAGGACGAGCAGCACGGAGGCGCCCGCGGTGACCTGCTCGCGCAGGGTGGCCGCGAGGATCTCCTGGCTCTCGATGTCGACGCCCGCCATCGGCTCGTCCATGATCAGCAGTTCCGGTTCGGCGGCGAGGGCCCGGGCGATCAGGACGCGCTGGTGCTGGCCGCCGGACAGGGCGTCCACCGAGTCCCCGGCCCGGTCGGCGAGGCCGACGGCGGCGATGGCCCGGTCGACGGCCGCACGGTCGGACCGGCGCAGGATGCCGAAACGGGTGCGCGACAGCCGGCCCGAGGAGACGACCTCGCGGATGGTGGCGGGCACCCCGCCCGCGGCGGTGGTGCGCTGCGGTACGTAGCCGACGCGCCCCCAGTCGCGGAAGCGGCGCCGCGCGGTGCCGAAGATCTCCACCGTGCCGCCGCTGAGCGGCACCTGCCCGATGATGGTGCGGATCGCGGTCGACTTGCCCGAGCCGTTCGCGCCGAGCAGGGCCACTACCTCACCGCGGTGCACGGCCAGGTCGATGCCGCGCAGGACGGGACGCGAGCCGAGTTCGGCGGTCACCCGGGTGAGCGATATGACGGGCTCCATGGCGGGCCCCTCCAAAGCGGTTGTCGGGATGGTCACTTGGTGCCCAGCGCCGTCTTGAGGGCGGTCAGGTTGGACCGCATCACCGAGAAGTAGTCGGTGCCCTTGGACTGGTCGGTGATGCCTTCGAGGGGGTCGAGTACATCAGTGGTGAGCGAGGCGTCCGACGCCAGGGTCTTGGCGGTCCTGTCACTGACCAGGGTTTCGTAGAAGACGGTCGTGACGCCGTCGGCCTTCGCCATCTTCTGCAGGTCCTTGATCCGGGCCGGGCTCGGCTCGGAGTCGGGGTCCAGGCCGTTGATGGCCTCCTCGGTCAGCCCGTAGCGCTCGGCGAGGTAGCCGAAGGCGGCGTGGGTGGTGATGAAGACCTTGCCCTTGGTGGCGTGCAGGGCGGCCGCGTACTCCTTGTCGAGGCCGTCCAGCTTGCCGACCAGGGTGTCGGTGTTCTTGCGGTAGTCGCCCGCGTGGGCCGGGTCGGCCTTGGCGAGGGCCGCGCCGACGCCCTTGGCGACCTCGGCGTACTTCACCGGGTCGAGCCAGATGTGCGGGTCGTCGCCGCTCTCGGCGTGGTGGTGGCCGTGCTCGTCGTGGTCGCCGTGGTCCTCTTCGCCGGCCGCCGCGTCGTGGGCGGCGGCGTGCCCGCCCACCTCGTTGCCGTGCTTCTCCAGCGCGGTCAGCGTCGCGGCGTCGACCTTGGTCCTGGTCTCGGCCTGCTGGACGGCGGCGTCCACGGCGGGCTGGAGGCCCTTGAGGTAGACGACCGCGTCGGCGTCGTTCAGCTTCGCGGTCTGGCGGGCGCTGATCTCCAGGTCGTGCGGCTCGACGCCCGGCTTGGTCAGGCCGGTGACCGCGACGTGGTCGCCGCCTATCTGCTCGGTCAGGAACTGCAGGGGATAGAACGACGCCACCACGTCCAGCTTCCCGTCCTTGCGGTCGGCGGCGGCCGAGCCCGCACCACAGGCCGTGAGGGCGGTCAGGCCGAGGAGGGCGGCGCAGGACAGGGCGGCCGCGGGTATGAGGCGTCGTACGTTCATGACATCCATTTTCAACAAAGATGGAAACGATTGTCAATAATCGGGACCGGGGGCACCGGACCCGGCCCCCTGCACGGCCCCCCGGCGACAACCGATTTGATAGAGGGGGTGCGGCCGCCGCTAATCTGAGAGCTTCGCCGTTCCCCGTTCACGTCGTCGTTAATGAAGAGAGCACCGTGGCCGCCGACAAGATCGACACCATCGTCAACCTGAGCAAGCGCCGTGGCTTCGTCTACCCGTGCAGTGAGATCTACGGCGGACAGCGTGCCGCCTGGGACTACGGGCCGCTGGGTGTCGAGCTGAAGGAGAACCTGAAGCGCCAGTGGTGGCGCTACATGGTCACCTCGCGCGAGGACGTCGTCGGCATCGACTCGTCGGTGATCCTGGCCCCCGAGGTCTGGGAGGCCTCCGGTCACGTCGCGACGTTCACCGACCCGCTCACCGAGTGCACCTCCTGCCACAAGCGCTTCCGCGCCGACCACCTCGAAGAGGCGTACGAGGAGAAGCACGGCAAGGCCCCCGCGAACGGCCTCGCCGACCTCAACTGCCCCAACTGCGGCAACAAGGGCACCTTCACCGAGCCCAAGAGCTTCTCCGGCCTGCTCTCCACCCACCTCGGCCCCACCCAGGACAGCGGCTCCGTCGCCTACCTGCGCCCCGAGACCGCCCAGGGCATCTTCACCAACTTCGGCCAGGTCCAGCAGACGTCCCGCAAGAAGCCGCCCTTCGGCATCGCGCAGATGGGCAAGTCCTTCCGCAACGAGATCACGCCGGGCAACTTCATCTTCCGCACCCGCGAGTTCGAGCAGATGGAGATGGAGTTCTTCGTCAAGCCCGGCGAGGACGAGCAGTGGCAGGAATACTGGATGGAGCAGCGCTGGAACTGGTACACCGGCCTCGGCATGCGTGAAGAGAACATGCGCTGGTTCGAGCACCCGGCCGAGAAGCTCTCCCACTACTCCAAGCGCACCGCCGACATCGAGTACCGCTTCAGCTTCGGCGGCAGCGAGTGGGGCGAGCTCGAGGGCGTCGCCAACCGCACCGACTACGACCTCACCGCGCACTCCAAGGCCTCCGGCCACGACCTGGTCTACTTCGACCAGGAAGCCGGCGAGCGCTGGACGCCGTACGTCATCGAGCCCGCAGCCGGTGTCGGCCGCGCGATGCTCGCCTTCCTCCTCGACGCCTACAGCGAGGACGAGGCGCCCAACGCCAAGGGCGTCATGGAGAAGCGCGCCGTGATGCGCCTCGACCCGCGCCTCGCGCCGGTCAAGGTCGCCGTCCTGCCGCTGTCCCGCAACGCCCAGCTCTCCCCGAAGGCCAAGGGCCTCGCGGCCGACCTGCGGCAGAACTGGAACATCGAGTTCGACGACGCCGGGGCGATCGGGCGGCGCTACCGCCGCCAGGACGAGATCGGCACCCCGTTCTGCGTCACCGTCGACTTCGACACGCTCGACGACAACGCGGTGACCGTGCGGGAGCGGGACACCATGGCTCAGGAGCGGGTCTCCCTGGACCAGATCCAGCAGTACCTCGGCAGCCGCCTCCTCGGCTGCTGAGGCCTGACCGCCCCTCAACCCCCTTGGCCCCGGCGGCCGTTGCCCCTTCGGGGGCGGCGGCGCTGCCGCGGCCAGGGGGGTTTGGCGTCGGCCCTTCGCGTGCCGTGGATGCGGCTCCTGGGGGCCCCGGGCGGGGTGCGGGTTGCCTTATTGGACAGGGGGGTTGGGGCGGGGGGTTCTGGTGGCTATGGCTGCGCACGTTGCCGCCAGGGGGAGCTCGGCCAGGGCGGCCAGGGCGAGGGCTGTCGCCCGTTCGGGGCCGGGGGACGCGGTCATCACGTCGAACCAGGCGTCCACCACCAGCAACGCCCCCGTGGCCGCCGCCAGTTGAGCGGCCCGCGGATCCCCGCGCCCGAGCAGCACCCCCGTACCCGTGAGCCCCACCGCGAGCAGGGCGTCCAGACCCACCCACGCCGTCGACCAGTTGGAGACCTGCGTCGTCTGCGGCAACGTCCTGGCCAGCACCACCATCCACGGCACGAGCGCCACCCCCGCCCCCGTCAGCACCGTCGCCAGCCGCGGCCGCCGCAGCAGCCCCGAAGCCCCCGCAGCGGCACCGGACGTACGGCCCACACGGACCTGCGGGGCGAGAAGAGTCATGACGACGGGCTCCTTCCGGCCCGGCGGACCCTCCGCCCGAGCACACCCCAACACTCGCCCGCCGCCCCCGCCCGGGTCACTCACGCGACGGTCCGAACCCGAGGTGGTGCTGGCTACACCCCCCGGCGGGCAGCAGCATGATGGAACCCCCGCGACCAGCCCAACTACCCTGAGCACATGGCAAACCCCGGCCCGCTGCGGCGCGCGTACCAGTGGACCGTCGCCCACGCGCCGTGGTCGCCGTGGGCCTGGCGCAACACCACCCTCGTGACCGCCGCCGTCCCCGTCGCCGTCCCCGCGGTGCTCGCCCTCGCCTACACCTTCAGCAACCCCGGACACATCCTCAGATCCCTCGGCTTCGTCCTCCTGCTCTCCCCGCTGCTCACCCCCCTCCAGCGCAGCCGCTTCTGGTCACTGACCGGCCTCGACATCCCCAAGATCGCCTGGAGCCACCCCTGGTACCTGCCGCGCGGCCTCGTGCCCCGGCTGCGCGCCGAATCCACCTGGCGCCAGTACGGCTACCACCTGTGCGTGTCCCCGCTCGCCGCCCTCGGCGGCGCCCTCGTCGTACTCGGCTGGGTCTGCGGAGCCCTGTGCGCCCTCGTCTTCACCTGGGTGTGGGCCCTGCCCGTGGACTACCGGCCCATGGGATGGACCGGCGACTACGTCGCCTTCACCGTCCTCGGCGTCCTCCTCCTCATCACCACCCCCTGGTGCGCCGCCCTCGTCGCCCGCCTCGACACCCACGCCGCCGCCGTCCTCCTCGGCCCCAACCGCGCCAGAGAACTCGAACGCCGCGTGGAAGACCTCGCCGAAAGCCGCGCCGACATCCTCGACGCCGCCGACCTCGAACGCCGCCGCATCGAACGCGACCTGCACGACGGCGCCCAGCAACGCCTCGTCTCCCTCGCCATGAACCTCGGCATCGCCCGCGCCACCCTCACCGACCTGCCGCCCGAAGCCCGGGCCGTCATCGACGAGGCCCACCGCGAAGCCAAGGAAGCCATCGAAGAACTCAGCAACCTCGTACGCGGCCTGCACCCCGCCGTCCTGGAGGACCGCGGCCTGGACGCCGCGATCTCCGGCATCGCCGCCCGCGCCCCCTTCCCCGTCGAACTCACCGTGGACCTGCCCCACCGCCCCGCCCCCACCGTCGAGGCCGTCGCCTACTTCGTCGTCTCCGAGACCCTCGCCAACGTCGCCAAACACGCCCGCGCCACCCGCTGCACCGTCCAGGTCCGCCGCCGCGCCCAACTCCTGACCATCACCGTCAGCGACAACGGCGTAGGCGGCGCCGACCCCGCCGGCGGCACCGGACTGCTCGGCCTGCACAAACGCGTAGGGTCCGTCGACGGGACCATCAGCATCAACAGCCCCCACGGGGGCCCGACCGACATCACTGTGGAGCTTCCGTGCGGGCTGTGATCGCCGAGGACTCGGTACTGCTGCGAATAGGACTCGTCAAAGTCCTCGAAATGGCCGGCTTCGACGTGGCCGCCGAGACCGGAGACGCCGAAGCCCTGCTGCGCGCCGTCGACGAACACCGGCCCGGGCTCGCACTCGTCGACGTCCGGATGCCACCCGGCTTCACCGACGAGGGCGTCCGCGCCGCCCTGATGATCCGTCAACAATGGCCGGGCACCGCCGTGTTGCTGCTCTCCCAGTACGTCGAAGAACGCTACGCCGCCGACCTCCTCGCCACCCAGACCGGCGGCATCGGCTACCTCCTCAAACAACGCGTCGCCGACGTCGAGGAGTTCGTCGACGCCCTCAAACGCGTGGCCGCCGGCGGCACCGCACTCGACCCCCAGGTCGTCGCCCAGCTCCTGCTGCGGCGCGGCGGCGGACCCGACCCCCTCGAACGCCTCACCCCCCGCGAACGCGAAGTCCTCGCCCTCATGGCCGAAGGGCGCTCCAACGCCGGAATCGCCGCCGAACTCGTCGTGGGCGAAAGCGCCGTCGCCAAACACATCAACAACATCTTCGCCAAACTCGACCTGCCCGTCGCCGACGGCGACCACCGCCGCGTCCTCGCCGTCCTGCGCTTCCTGGACGGCGGCCCGGCATGACCACCACCGAACACCACGACGCACCGGGCACCCACCAGCCGCCGCCCCCGGCGGACCCCGGCCCACCGCGACAGGCCGGGCGCCCACAGCCACGGCCCTCGGACCGGCCGGGCGAACGGCGACGCCACCGCACCGCCTGGATCGTCGTCGCCCTCATCGGCGCCTTCTTCATCGTCACACCGCTCAGCTCCTCCCTGCTGGCCGGCGCCATCAGCCGCACCACCCCCTACACCGACCCGGACAACGACCGGGCCCACACGGTCAACGCCGTCGACGTGGACGCCGGAGCCGCCCGCCTCACCGTTACCGCCGGCCCCGCCCGGCACGTCAGCCTCGGCGGCACCCTCACCTGGTCCCTGAAAGAGCCCCGCATCGAACGCACCTGGCACGGCGACACCCTGCAACTCACCACCCGCTGCGACGGCTTCGTCGACCAGTACGTCCGCACCTGCAAGGCCGACCTCGACCTCGCCGTCCCCGCCGGGGTACGCCTCACCGTGCACACCGGCTCCGGCGACCTCAAGATCCGCGACCTGACCGGCTCCGTCGACGTCCACAGCGGATCCGCCGCCATCAAGCTCTACGGCCTCTCCGGCCCCGTCCGCGCCAAAGTCGGCTCCGGCGAACTCCAGGCACGCCAACTCACCTCGCCCGACGTCTCGTTGCGCACCGGCTCCGGCAGCATCGACGCCTCCTTCGCCGCCGCACCCCGCCAGGTGAAGGCGGACACCGGCTCCGGCTCCGTCTCGGTCACCGTCCCCGAAGGCGCCCGCTACCGGGTGGTCGGCACCACCGGCTCCGGCAGCCGCAGCATCCAGGAAGAGTTGCCCGACGCCACCTCGCCCCGCACCCTCGACGTCTCCAGCGGCTCCGGCTCCGTCAGCGTCGGCTACCCCGGCTACTGACCGGCGGCCCCGGATGCAGCCCGCCGCACCCGGCCGGCGCCTCGCCCCGTGTCCGCCTCAGCGCCGCAACCCGTTCAGCAGCAGATCCGCCCTCAGCGCCGCAACCCGCACCCGACCCGCGCCCCACCCCGTGTCCGCCTCAGCGCCGCAACCCGTTCAGCAGCAGATCCGCCACCGCCCCGAAGTCGTCCCGGATCGTCGGACGCGACCACTCCGCCGCGTACACCGGATCGTGAAACCGCCCCGTCGCGTCGAAGACCGCCCGCGCCGACATCCCCGGCGTATCAGGAATCCCGAACTCGCCACGCTCCACCCCCCGTTCAATGATCACGGTGAGCTGGCCCACCAGCTCACCGATGTGCTCCTCCACCACCCGGCTGTTCTCCCGCAGCAGCACCTCGTACGTCTGGAACAGCTCCGGGTCGTCGCCCGCCTTCGCCATCTTCGCCAGGAACAGCTCGCTCAGCCACAGCCGCAGCACCACCGCCGACTCCAGATCCTGACGGGCCGCGATGCCCCGCAACAGATCCGTCGACCGGTTCAGCCACCGCTCCGTGACCGCCTCCCGCAGTGCGGCCTTCGTACGGAAATGGCGATAGACACTGCCATGGCTCACCCCGAGCTGACGCGCGACATCGACGACCGTGGCCTTCGCCGGGCCGTAGCGGCGCAGCACCTCCTCGGTCGCGACGAGGATGCGCTCGGCGGTCAGTGGTTCCGTACCCATGCCCACGACGTTACCCGCCGTCCGCAGCGGCCCGACGGGCCTGTGGACAACCCCGGGTGACGGACTTGTCCACAGGCCACGACGGCCCGGAAAGACCCACGACGGACCCGCCCGGCACTCAGTGCTCGCTGTCCAGATGCGCCATCTGCGCCTGCGGATACCGCTCGCCCGCCGCCGCGCCCGCCGGCACCGCCGCCTCGATCGCGGCGAGATCGGCCGCCGTCAGCTCCACGCCGAGGGCGCCGAGCGCCTCCGCGAGCCGGTCCCGGCGGCGCGCACCGATCAGCGGCACCACGTCCACCCCGTGCCGGGGGCCCTGCGCGAGCACCCACGCGATCGCGATCTGCGCGACCGACACCCCCTTCTCCTCGGCGATCTTCCGCAGCGCCTCCACGAGGTCCAGGTTGTGCTGGAGGTTCTCGCCCTGGAAGCGCGGACTCATCCCGCGGAAGTCGCCCGCGGCCAGCTGCCGGTCACGCGTGAAGTGCCCGCTGATGAGACCCCGCGACAGCACGCCGTACGCGGTGACGCCGATGCCCAGCTCGCTCGCCGTCGGCAGGATCTCCTCCTCGATGCCCCGCGAAATCAGCGAATACTCGATCTGGAGGTCCGAGATCGGAGCCACCGCGGCGGCCCGGCGCAGCGTGGCCGCACCCACCTCGGACAGGCCGATGTGCCGTACGTGTCCGGCCTGCACCAGCTCGGCGATCGCGCCCACGGTTTCCTCCACCGGCACGTCCGGGTCCAGGCGCGCGATCCGGTAGACGTCGATGTGGTCGACGCCGAGGCGCTGGAGCGAGTAGGCGGCGAAGTTCTTCACCGCGGCGGGCCGGCCGTCATAACCGGACCAGCCGCCCTCCGGGTCGCGCAGCGCGCCGAACTTCACGCTGGTGAGCGCCTGTTCGCGGGCCGCGGCGGGGGCGCTGCGCAGCGCCTCGCCGATCAGCATCTCGTTGTGGCCCATGGCGTAGAAGTCGCCGGTGTCGAGCAGGGTGACGCCGGCGTCGAGCGCGGCGTGGATGGTGGCGATCGACTCGCCCCGGTCCGCTTCGCCGTACAGCGCCGACATGCCCATGCAGCCGAGGCCGAGTACGGAGGTGCGGGGGCCGGTGGCGCCGAGAGTGAGGGTTCGCATGAGGGGACTCCCTTGGGGTTCGGGGTCTACGAGTGGGGATGGATCCACCATGGCATGACAGCTGACAGATTTCAATATCTGTCAGTCGTCACCGCCCCCGAAACCTGGTACGACCCACCCCTCCCGGCCGGGTACCGTCGCCCCATGGCTAAGAGTCGCAACAACCTGCTCGGTGTCGGTGGACAGCGCAAGAAGGTGTCCCGCAACGGAGACCAGGGCTCGGTCCAGGGGAGCGCGGCCGACCGCAGGGCCGCCGTGGACAAGAAGGAGGAGTTGCTGCGCAGGATGCGTGAGCGCGCCAACCCCGCGGTGACGGAGTCCAGCGAGAGCTGACCCGGAGCGTCCCAGGACGTGGAACGGCGAAGGGCCCGGAACGTGACGAACACGTTCCGGGCCCTTCGCGGTCGGCGGCTCACCCTCACCGCTCACCCTCACCGCATGACGCGCGGCAGCCGCAGGCTCAGCAGCGCCGTCACCACGATCAGGCCGAGCTGCACGAGCAGGGTGACCACGAGCGCGTCGCGCATGCCCGCCGACGGGGCGAGCGCCAGGAAGAGCGAGCCCAGGGTCGCGACGCCGAGGGCGAGCGCGGACTGCTGGGTGGTGACCACCACGCCGCCGCCCACCCCGGCCCGGTCGGCCGGTATGTCGGAGAGCATCAGGCGGATGAGGACCGGGAGTTGGAGGCCCTGGCCGAGACCGGCGACGGCCACGCCCGGGGCCAGTTCGGCAACCGTCAGGCCGGACCAGCCCTGCCACACGGTCACGGTCAGCACCGCGATGCCCACCGCCTGGATCACGCCGCCCGCCGTCACCACGCGGGTGCCGAACCGGCCGATCAGCCGCGGCCCGGCCAGCGAGGCGGCGAAGAACGCCAGCGCCATCGGCACCAGGGCGAGTCCGGCCGCCACCGGGCCCATCCGCAGCCCCTGCTGGAGCACCACGGCGACCACGAACATGAACCCGCTGAAGCCGATCGAGAACGGCACCACCATGATCAGCCCACGCCGCAGTGATTCCGTCGACAGCAGGCTCGGCGGCACCAGGGGCGTCCGGCCCAGCCGGTCACCGCGCCGCTCCACCAGGAAGAAGCCGGCCGCCGCGAACGGGAAGACGCCGAGCGAGACCCAGGTCCACAGCGGCCAGCCCGCCGCCCGGCCCTCGGTGAGCGGGAGCAGCAGCGAGATCAGGGACAGGGCGAGGAGCAGGGTGCCGGGTCCGTCGATGCCGGCCGGGCGGTCCGAGCGGGTCTCGGGCATCGCGCGGGCCGCGAGGAACAGGCCCGCGATGGCGACCGGCACGTTCACCAGGAACACCGAGCGCCAGCCCGACCCGGCGATGTCCGCCGCGACCAGGACGCCGCCGAGGATCTGCCCCGCCACCATGGACAGGCCGGCGGTGGCCCCGTACAGGCTCATCGCCTTGGCGCGGCGGGGGCCCTGCGTGGTGGCCTGGATGGTGGCGAGCACCTGCGGCATCATCAGCGCCGCCGCGGCACCCTGTGCCACCCGCGCGCCGACCAGGGTCCACGCGGTGGGGGCCAGGCCGCAGGCGAGCGAGGTGAGGCCGAAGGCGGCCATGCCGATCAGGAAGAGGCGGCGGCGCCCCGCCATGTCGCCGAGCCGGCCGCCGAGCACGAGCAGGACCGCATAGGCGACGCCGTACCCGGAGACCACGAGTTCGAGCAGCGCCGGGCCCGCCGCGAGGTCGCTGTCCATGGACGGCAGGGCGACGTTGACGATGAAGAAGTCGATCAGGGGCAGAGCCGCGCCGAGCAGTACCGTGAACAGCCCGAGCGGTCCGATCACCGCCGCGTGCCGGGTGACCGGCACCGTGGCGGCGGGGGAGAGAGGGGAGGGGGTGGAGGTCGTCCGTACCGTTGTTTCACTCACGCCGTAGACGATCCTCCCGTTCCCAGCCTGGTACCAGAGTCTTCTTATCCTGGTACAAGGACTACCTGGCAACCGGCTGACAGGGGCCCGCGGGTGCGGCACCCTGAAGCCATGAGCACTGTGGCCCCGGCGAGCGACGTCCGCCGACACGAGCTGGCCGAGTTCCTGCGCAGCCGCCGCGAGCGCATCACCCCCGAACAGGTCGGGCTGCCCCCGGGCCGGCGCCGCCGCACCCCGGGCCTGCGCCGCGAGGAGGTCGCGCAGCTCAGCGCGGTCGGCGTCACCTGGTACACCTGGCTGGAGCAGGCCCGCGACATCCAGGTCTCCCCGCAGGTCCTGGACGCCCTCGCGCGCGCCCTGCTGCTCGACCCCAGCGAGCGCAGCCACCTCTTCTCGCTGGCCGGCGCGCTCGACCCGACGCCCAACGCGGCCTGCCCGAGCGTGACTCCGGCGCTGCGCGCGATGCTCGACCAACTGGGCCCCATCCCGGCCTGCGTCCAGAACAGCCGCTACGACATCCTGGCCTACAACCCCACCTACGGGCGGCTGCTGTGCGACCTGGACGCGGTGCCGCCCGAGGACCGCAACTGCATGTGGCTGGCCTTCACCGACCCCCAGTGGCGGGCCTCGGTGGTGGACCTCGCCGAGATGAACCGGGTGATGGCCGCCAAGTTCCGCGCCTCCATGGCCGAGCATCTGACGGAGCCGGCCTGGAAGGCGCTGCTGACCCGGCTGGAGGGCGCGTCGCCGGAGTTCCGCGAGGTGTGGGCCCGGCACGAGGTGGTCACCCAGGGCGGCAAGACCAAGTACCTGCGCAACGCGGACGTCGGGCTGCTGCGGGTCGAGCACACCAATCTGTGGCTCGGCCCCTCGGCCGGCCCGCGCCTGGTCATGTACGTACCGACGGACGACGAGAGCCGCGAGCGCCTGGAGCGCCTCGAAGCACTCACCAAGGACGCCGAGGCGCTGGTGCCGGCCGGGTCCTGAGCGTGCGGGGGCCGCGCCGGCCCTCCCCGCACGCGCCCCGCTCGGGCCCGGGTCAGGCGCTGATGTCCGCCCGGGCGTGGGCGGCCGGTCCCTCCAGGCGTTCGGCGGTGCGCAGCGCGGACGCGCGCGCCCACCGTCCGCTGGTCGCGAGCCCCACGAACAGCACGCTCACACCGCAGCCGGTGATGATCCACCAGGCGGGCCGGGCGGCCCCGGCGAAATGACCGGCGTACCCGCCGGAGGCCACGCCCGCCATGCCGCCCGCGAGGACCGCGCCGATCACGGCGACCCCCAGCGTCTGCCCGATCTGGCGGCTGGTGGAGGCGACCGCGGCGGCCACGCCCGCCTGGGAGCGGGGCATCCCGGAGACCGCGGTGTTGGTGATCGGCGCGTTGACCATGCCGAAGCCGAGCCCGAACAGGACGTACCCGGTGAACAGCAGGGCCGTGGTCCGCTCGGCGTCGAACACGGCGAACAGCAGCCCGCTCGCGGCCATCGCGATCCCGGCCACGAGCAGCGAGAGGCGCGGGCCCCGGCTGCCGACCAGCCGCCCGGACAGCGGCGCGCACACGAAGGTCAGCGCGGCCATCGGCAGCATGTGGAGCCCGGCGTTCAGGGCGCTCAGACCGCGTGCGTTCTGGAGGTACAGGGTGTTGAGGAAGAGGAACCCGCTGAGCGCGGCGAAGGCGGACACCGCGATGACGGTGGCGCCGCTGAACGGGGCGCTGCGGAAGAACCGCAGGTCGATGAGGGGTTCCGCGCGCCTCGGCTCGTACACCAGGAGTGCGGTGAGCGAGGCGACGGCGAGCGCGGCGAAACCGAGGATCTGCGGCGAGGTCCAGCCGGCGTCGGGCACCTCGATGATCGCGTACGTCAGTGAGCCGAGCAGCGCGATGACCAGGAGCTGGCCGACCGGGTCGGGGCGGCGGGGCTTGGGGGCGCGGGACTCGGGGACGTAGCGCCAGGTCAGGAAGAGGGCGAGCAGGCCGACGGGGAGGTTGAGCCAGAAGATCGAGCGCCAGCCGACGGACTCGACGAGCACCCCGCCGACGATGGGGCCCGCGGCCATCGAGATGCCGACGACGCCGCCCCACACGCCGATGGCGCGGGCGCGTTCGCGCGGGTCGGTGAAGGTGTTGGTGATGATCGACATGGCGACGGGGTTGAGCATGGAGCCGCCGACGGCCTGCACCATGCGGAAGGCCACCAGCGACGGCAGGTTGGGCGCCAGCGAGCAGAGCACCGAGCCGATCGTGAAGAGGATCAGGCCCGCCTTGAAGACGCGGCGGCGGCCGATGCGGTCGGCCGTGGAGCCGGACAGCATCAGGAGGGAGGCCAGGACGAGGGTGTAGGCGTCGATCGTCCACTGCATTCCGGAGACCCCGGCGTGGAGCTCCTTCTGCATGGAGGGCAGGGCGACGTTGAGGACGGTGTTGTCGAGGCTGACGATCAGCAGGCTCATGCAGCAGATCGCCAGGATGAGCATCCGTCGGCGGTGGTTCGGCTCGGACATGGCTTCGATAGTACGCCTAACTAATGAACACCCCACTGATTAACCGCGGCGGTTCCGGACGGGCGAAGCCGAACGGGGCAGAGCCGGACGGAGCGAGGCCGGACGGGGCAGTGCCACCCCCCCTCGTCGCACGCCGGACCCGGGGTTGTCCACAGGCCCCCGGGCGCACGCGCGCGATGCGCGACAATGAACAGATGACCACGCTCTCCATCGGCCCCCACACCGTGCAGCCGCCCGTGGTGCTCGCCCCCATGGCGGGCATCACCAACGCCCCCTTCCGCACCCTGTGCCGCGAGTTCTCCGGCGGCAAGGGGCTGTTCGTCAGCGAGATGATCACGACGCGGGCGCTGGTCGAGCGCAACGAGAAGACCATGCAGCTCATCCACTTCGACGAGACCGAGACGCCGCGCTCGATCCAGCTCTACGGGGTGGACCCGGTGACCGTCGGCAAGGCCGTCCGCATGATCGTGGACGAGGACCTGGCGGACCACATCGACCTCAACTTCGGCTGCCCCGTGCCCAAGGTGACCCGCAAGGGCGGCGGCTCCGCCCTGCCCTACAAGCGCCCCCTGTTGCGCGCGATCCTGCACGAGGCGGTCTCCAACGCGGGGGACCTGCCGGTCACGATGAAGATGCGCAAGGGCATCGACGACGACCACATCACGTTCCTCGACGCCGGCCGCATCGCCGTCGAGGAGGGCGTGACCGCCATCGCCCTGCACGGCCGCACCGCCGCCCAGCACTACGGCGGCACCGCCGACTGGGACGCCATCGCCCGCCTCAAGGACCACGTCCCCGAGATCCCGGTGCTCGGCAACGGCGACATCTGGTCCGCCGAGGACGCCCTGCGCATGGTCAAGGAGACGGGCTGCGACGGTGTCGTGGTCGGACGCGGCTGCCTCGGGCGGCCCTGGCTGTTCGGCGACCTGGTGGCCGCCTTCGAGGGCACCGACTCCTTCGCGCGCCCCACCCTGCGCACCGTCTCCGAGGTCATGCTGCGGCACGCGACGCTGCTCGGCGAATGGATCGGTGACGAGCGGCGCGGTGTGATCGACTTCCGCAAGCACGTGGCCTGGTACCTGAAGGGCTTCGCGGTCGGTTCCGAGATGCGCAAGAGCCTGGCGATCAGCTCCTCCCTGGACGAGCTGGCCGCTCAGTTGAGCGAGCTCGACCTGGACCAGTCGTGGCCGGACGGCGCGGACGGCCCGCGCGGCAGAACGTCCGGAAACAACCGGGTCGTCCTGCCCGACGGCTGGCTGAAGGACCCCTATGACTGCTCCGGCATCAGCATGGAGGCCGAGCTGGACACCTCCGGCGGCTGATCCGGGCCCGTCCCGGGGTGCCGGGCGGGTCCGCGCGAGGGCCGCGGGGTGGTGCGCAGGCGGTCCGCAGGCTGGAATTCCGCTCGATCGAGCGCGTGATTCTCGCCACCCCTGATAGGGGTTGCGCTCAGATGAGCACTTTCCGCGTGGCTGCATCTCTGAAAGGGGTGGCACTGAGTGCCACCCCTTCAGTGTTCACTTGGTGAACTCACCTGGTCTGCAAGTCGCTCACATGAGCGGTTCAGCGGCCATACGACCCTCGCCTCCTTCGAGTCCTGAACGCACACCCCGGGCGATCGTTACGCGCCAGTCACTTTCGATCTGGTGGCGGACGAGTGGTTACGACCCCGTGACGCACAAGTGGACGTACCCAGACACCTTCGATCTGGGTATGTTCCTCGCCGTCAGGGCAGCCACCGCGGATTCGAGGAGTCGAGACCCGTGTCGGAAGACAAAGACCTCCAGCACACCCAGAAGTTCGTCTACGACTTCACCGAGGGGAACAGGGACCTCAAGGACCTGCTCGGCGGGAAGGGAGCGAACCTCGCCGAGATGACCAACCTCGGTCTCCCGGTCCCTCCCGGGTTCACGATCACCACCGAGGCGTGCAAGGTCTACCTCGACAGCGGTGACGAGCCCGCCGAGCTGCGCGACGAGGTCACCGCGCACCTCGACACCCTCCAGCAGACGATGGGCAAGAAGCTCGGCCAGGCCGACGACCCGCTCCTCGTCTCGGTCCGCTCCGGCGCCAAGTTCTCGATGCCCGGCATGATGGACACTGTCCTCAACATCGGGCTCTCCGACGCCTCGGTGACCGGTCTCGCCAAGCAGTCCGGCGACGAGCGCTTCGCCTGGGACTCCTACCGCCGCCTCATCCAGATGTTCGGCAAGACCGTGCTCGGCGTGGACGGCGAGCTGTTCGAGGAGGCCCTCGACGCCGCCAAGGCCGCCAAGAAGGTCACCGTCGACACCGATCTCGACGCGAGCGACCTGAAGAAGCTGGTCAAGCACTTCAAGAAGATCGTCAAGGCCGAGGCCGGGCGCGACTTCCCGCAGGACCCCCGCGAGCAGATGGACCTCGCGATCTGCTCCGTCTTCGAGTCGTGGAACACCGACCGCGCCAAGCTCTACCGCCGTCAGGAGCGCATCCCCGGAGACCTCGGCACCGCGGTCAACATCTGCTCCATGGTCTTCGGCAACCTCGGCCCCGACTCCGGCACCGGCGTCGCCTTCACCCGCGACCCCGCCTCCGGGCACCAGGGCGTCTACGGCGACTACCTGCAGAACGCGCAGGGCGAGGACGTCGTCGCCGGCATCCGCAACACCGTGGCGCTCGCCGAGCTGGAGTCGATCGACAAGAAGTCGTACGACCAGCTCATGGGGATCATGGAGACCCTGGAGACCCACTACAAGGATCTCTGCGACATCGAGTTCACCATCGAGCGCGGCCAGCTGTGGATGCTCCAGACCCGCGTCGGCAAGCGCACCGCCGGCGCCGCCTTCCGCATCGCCACCCAGCTCGTCGACCAAGGACTCATCGACGAGGCCGAGGCGCTCCAGCGCGTCAACGGCGCCCAGCTCGCCCAGCTGATGTTCCCCCGCTTCGACGAGTCCGCCACCAGCGACCTCATCGGCCGCGGCATCGCCGCCTCGCCCGGCGCCGCCGTCGGCAAGGCCGTCTTCGACTCGTACACCGCCGTCAAGTGGTCGCGCTCGGGCGAGAAGGTCATCCTGATCCGCCGCGAGACCAACCCCGACGACCTCGACGGCATGATCGCCTCCGAGGGCATCCTCACCTCGCGCGGCGGCAAGACCTCGCACGCCGCCGTCGTCGCCCGCGGCATGGGCAAGACCTGTGTCTGCGGCGCCGAGGAGCTGGAGGTCGACACCAAGCGCCGCCGCATGACGACGCAGGCCGGCACCGTCATCGAAGAGGGCGACGTCGTCTCCATCGACGGCTCCACCGGCAAGGTCTACCTCGGTGAGGTCCCCGTCGTGCCGTCCCCGGTCGTCGAGTACTTCGAGGGCCGCATGCACGCCGGGGCCGACGACGCCGACGAACTCGTGGGCGCCGTCCACCGCGTCATGGCGTACGCGGACCGGGTACGCCGCCTGCGCGTACGGGCCAACGCCGACAACGCCGAGGACGCCCTGCGGGCCCGCCGCTTCGGCGCCCAGGGCATCGGCCTGTGCCGTACCGAGCACATGTTCCTCGGCGAGCGGCGCGAGATGGTCGAGAGGCTCATCCTCGCCGACACCGACGACGAGCGGGAGACGGCACTCAGTGCCCTGCTGCCGCTCCAGAAGAAGGACTTCGTCGAGCTGTTCGAGGCGATGGACGGCCTGCCCGTCACCGTGCGCCTCCTGGACCCGCCGCTGCACGAGTTCCTGCCCGACATCACCGAGCTGTCGGTGCGCGTCGCCCTCGCCGAGTCCCGCAAGGACGCCAACGAGAACGACCTGCGCCTGCTCCAGGCCGTCCACAAGCTGCACGAGCAGAACCCCATGCTGGGCCTGCGCGGGGTGCGCCTCGGCCTGGTCATCCCCGGGCTGTTCGCCATGCAGGTACGGGCGATCGCCGAGGCCGCGGCCGAGCGCAAGAACGCCAAGGGCGACCCCCGCGCCGAGATCATGATCCCGCTGGTCGGCACCGTCCAGGAACTGGAGATCGTCCGCGAGGAGGCGGACGCCGTCATCGCCGAGGTCGAGGCCGCCACCGGAACCGAACTCAAGCTGACCATCGGCACCATGATCGAGCTGCCCCGCGCCGCCCTGACGGCCGGCCAGATCGCCGAGGCCGCCCAGTTCTTCAGCTTCGGCACCAACGACCTGACCCAGACGGTGTGGGGCTTCTCCCGCGACGACGTCGAGGCCAGCTTCTTCACCGCCTACCTGGAGAAGGGCATCTTCGGAGTCTCGCCCTTCGAGACCATCGACAAGGACGGCGTCGGCTCCCTCGTGCGCTCCGCCGTCGCGGCCGGCCGCGCCACCCGCCCCGACCTCAAGCTCGGCGTCTGCGGCGAGCACGGCGGCGACCCCGAGTCGGTGCACTTCTTCCACGAGGTGGGCCTGGACTACGTGTCCTGCTCGCCGTTCCGCATCCCCGTCGCCCGCCTGGAAGCCGGCCGGGCCGCCGCCGAGTCCAAGGGCAGCGACTCGCGATAAGACCCCGGAGCCGCCGCCGGGTCCCCGACCCTCACCACCGATCCGGTGGCGGCTCCGGTCCACCAAGAAGGGGCGGTCACCCTGTGCGGGGGTGGCCGCCCCTTTTGCCTTCGTGCCGCCCCGGTGTCGCCTTGGCGGCCACGCCGCACCCGGTAAGCGTTTGCCATACGGCGCCCGCCCTACACCACCAGGGTGTGCGAGCGCTTAATTCCTGTTGAATGGCGGACATTTAACCGGGAGATGGCCGGAAATGCAGAGTGCGGTTCACGGATCCCCACCCATGAACCGCACTCTGTCAACCGCGCCGAGCACGGAGCCGCCACCTACGCCCACCGCCGCCAGACGCTGTGAAGCCCCCCACGGTCTTCGCAGTATCTTTCCGGTCGGCTCGGTGTCGTGCCCGACGAGGTACAGCTTTTCGTCCCCGGCGCCCCTTGCGCGAGGCCTTTCAACTGTGGCTGAAAGGCCCGTGGTCACGGGCAGTGACGGGAGGCATACTCAGTCGAGTCGATCGGGGGATCAATTGCGGGTGCAACAACAGGCAACAGGTTGCACCCCACTGGACAGGTGGGGTTTCGGTGCTGCGCATTCATTTCACCGGCGAGGACTTGGCCCGGCTCCGTATGGCGCCGGGTCCTGACACGCTGTGGGAAACGATTCTCAGCTTTCACCGCTTAAGGGACCGGCGCGGTGCGTCCGTATTCGGTGAATGGCGACAGGAAACTCGCGCCAGGCTGGCCGGAGAAACGCGATTGCTCTCCGCGATCGTCCCGTGCCGCGGGTATTTCCCCGACTTTCTCACGCCGCCCCAGGGCCCGCATTCCCTCGACAGCGGACTCGAACAAATCCGCCAGACCGCACCGGAGCGTCTGACCGCCGAACTCTCCCGCCTGCCGGGCGGGCGGCCCACCACCGGCTGGGCCGCCCGGCTCGCCGACGGTCACACCCCCCAACTGGGCCGCCTGGCCGACACGTTGGCCGCCTACCACCAGGCGGCGATCTCCCCGTACTGGGCCCACATACGTACCCGCGTCGACGCCGACCGCGCCGCCCGGGGGCGGGCCCTGCTCGACGGCGGCGCCGACGAACTCCTCGCCTCCCTGCCGCCGATGCTGCGCTGGCGCGCCCCCGTCCTGGAGGCCGACTATCCCGTCGACCGCGAACTCCACCTCGACGGCCGGGGGTTGCTCCTCCAGCCCTCGTTCTTCTGCCGCCGCACCCCCGTCGCCCTCCAGGACCCGCGGCTGCCGCCCGTCCTCGTCTACCCGGTGACCCACACCCAGGCCCCCTACGAATCCCCGCCCGGGCCCGACCGCGGCGCCTGTCTTGGCCGCCTGGTGGGACACACCCGCTCCAGCGTGCTCCAGTCCATCGGCAACGGCTGCACCACCAGCGAACTCGCCCGCAGGGCAGGGGTGTCCCTCGCCTCCGCCAGCCAGCACGCCGGAGTGCTGCGCGACGCCGGGCTCCTGGTCACCCTGCGGCACGGCAACTCCGTCCTGCACACCCTGACCCCGCTCGGCACCGCCCTGCTGAGCGGCGGCACCCCCCGCGTGCCGCGGCCCCGTCAGTCGTCGATCCCCGAACGCTCCACACCCGCCACGATGTAGCGCTGGAGCAGCAGGAAGACCAGGACCAGCGGGACGACGGACACCGCCGCGGCCACGAACAGCTCGTGCAGGTTGACCACTTGGGCGCTGGTGAAGGTGGACAGCGCCACCTGCACCGTCCAGGCGTCCCGGTCCTGGCCGATGACCAACGGCCACAGAAAGGAATTCCAGGCACCGATGAACACAATCGTGCCCACCGCCGCGAACACCGGACGGGCATTGGGCACGACGATCCGCCAGTACGTCCGCCAATATCCAAGACCGTCGACGCGGGCCGCATCCTCCAGCTCTCGTGGAAATCCCGTGAAGAACTGGCGAAAGATGAAGCACGCGAACCCCGAGAACAACGTCGGGACGATCAGGCCGCGCAGGCTCGACACCCAGCCGAGGGACGAAACGAGAACGAAACTCGGGACGAACGTGACCGCCGAGGGCACCATCAGCGTCCCGATCACCGCGTAGAAGACCTGGTTGGCGAAGCGGTACGGGATCCGCGCCAGCCCGTACCCCGCGAGCGAGGCGAACAGCAGGGTCCCCACCGTCGTGGCCACCGCGATCAGCGCCGAGTTGAGCAGCGAGCGCGCCATCGGCACCGCGGGATCCTCGAACAGCTCCCGCACGTTGGACCAGTGCAGCGTGGACGGGAAGAACGTCCAGTCGGGCGACGTGATGTCCCGCTCGGCCGCGAGCCCGTTGCGCACCAGCAGATAGAACGGCACCAGGAACACCAGCGCCAGCGCCACCAGCACCACCCACCGCAGCGCCCGCCCCGCCCGCACCAGACCCTCCTCACGCCGGCCCCCGCCGCCCGGCACACCCGCGGCACCCATCAGTCGCCCTCCTTGCGGCCCAGACCGAACCAGCGGGCCTGGAACACCGTCACCACCGCGATGATCAGCGCCAGGATCACCGCACCCGCACTGCCCATCCCCAGGTCCTGCCCCTGCCCCAGCGCCGTGTAGTACAGGTACACCAGCGGCGGCCGGGCATACGGCGGATAGCCGCGGGCGTCGGAGAGCAGGTTGTAGAACTCGTCGAACGCCTGGAACGCGTTGATCACCAGCAGCAGCACCACCGCCACCGACGTCGCCCGCAGCTGCGGGAACGTGATGTGCCGGAACACCTGCCAGCCCGGCCGCGCCCCGTCCACCGCCGCCGCCTCGTACAGCCGGGGGCTGATCCGCTGGAGCCCCGCCAGGAACAGGATCATGTAGAACCCGGCCTGCAACCACAGCCGCACACTCACGATCACCAGCCAGTACCACGGCGGATGCGTCGTCGATAGCCACGCCGTCTGATCCACCCCGAACCGGCCGAGCACCGTGTTCACCAGCCCGAACCGCACCCCGCTGAAGAGGGACATCTTCCAGATCAGCGACGCCACCACATACGAACACGCCGCCGGCAGGAAGAACACCGAACGGAAGAACGCCTGCAGCCGCCCCACCCGGTGCACCATCAGCGCGAGCCCCAGCGCCAGCGCGTACGTCGCCGGCACGATGAACAGCGAGAACACCGCGAACGTGCCCAGACTGGAAGTGAACGCCCCGTCCCGCAGCATCGCGGCGTAGTTGCCGAACCCCACGAACCGGGTCGGCGAGACCGTGTTGTGCGCGTCGAAGAAGCTCAAGGTGACGCTCCACAGCAGCGGAACGTACGTGAACAGCGCGAGCCCGGCGGCGAACGGCCCGACGAAGACCCAGAACCACAGCGTGTCGTGCGCAACGCGTCGTCGCACGGCGCTCAGCGCTTCCCCACCCGCGCCAGCTCCCCGTTCACCGTCCGCACCACGGCCTTCAACTCCCCCTCCGCGCCCGCCCCGTCCTTGATGATCCGGCTCAGCGCGTCCTGGTACGCGCTCTGCGCCGCCGGCGTCCACAGCAGCGGCTGGGCGTACCCGTGCTCCGTCACGAACCGCACCACGTCCGCCGCCGCGCCCTCCCGCAGCTTCGCCGCCCGCTTCGCCAGCGAGAGCCGGGCCGGAATGTGGAAGCCGTAGGACAGCGCGAAGTCCTCCTGAAAATCGGTCCGTTCCACCCACAGCCACTTCACATAGGCCTCCGCCTGCACCCGGTGCCCCGAACGCGCCGACACCGCCGCGGCATAGGCCCCCACCGGCACCGACGGCCGGCCGCCCGGCCCGTCCGCGGGAAACGGCAGCACCCCGAAATCGTCCCCCAGGGCCTTGCGCACCGCAGGCAGCGCCCACAGACCCGACCACTGCATAGCGGTCAGACCCTGCACGAACGCGGCCGGATCCGACCAGTCCGACGGCGCCCCCAGCAGCAGCGACTTGTCCGCGTACAGGCGGTGCAGCTTGCCGAGCGTGCGGGCCGCCGCCGGATCGTCGAACCCCGCCCGGCCGTCCGCCGTCACCAGGCTCAGCCCCGCCGCGTACAGGGGCGTACCGCCGAGGACCCCCGCCCCGCCGTCATTGCCGAGGAACAGGCCCTTCACCTTGTCGCGCGTCAACGCGGCCGCCGCGTCCACCAGTTGGTCGAGGGTCGTCGGCGGCCGCACCCCCGCCGCCGCCAGCAGGCTCTTGCGGTAGTACAGGAACTGGGTGTCCACGACCTGCGGGATCCCCCACACCTTGCCGCCGTACGTCTTCGGCGCGAGCACCGCCGGATGGAAGTCGTCGCGCACCCCGTCGAGCAGCGCCGTCAGATCGGCGACCTGACCCCCCTGGATCTGGTCGAGGGTGGGCCCGTTCACCTCGAAGACGTCCGGCCCCGCGTCCGTGAGCAGCGCCGCGGCGGTCTGCTGGTCGTAGTTGCCCGGCCGCCACTGCACCGACACCCTCGCCCGGTCGTACGCGGCCGCGTACCGCCGCACGGCCGCCTCGGTACCCGCCTCGCCGTACTGGTGGTACCAGTGCCCGAGCGCCACCTTGCCGCCCGAACTCCCCTGATCACGGCCCGTGTTGGAGCCGCAGGCGGTGAGCAGGCCGAGTGCGGCCCCGGCGCCGAGCAGCGTCCGACGGCTGATCGTCATGGTGTACGCCCCCTGTTCGTCATCCCCGGTACGACATCTGGCTGTACGGCTCAACGATCAACCATGCAGGGGGATTACGACAGGGGTGTGTCGAGGGTGTGTCGACCTCGGGCGGGAGAGACGCACGGTGAGCGGACGGCGGCGGCGCGTGACCGGCGCGACGGCGCGAAACTTTCTTCCGGCACCGCGATGAGTTTCCGCGCGGGCCGCCGTCTACCCCTCGTAAGCAACGACACCACCCGCGAGGGAGCACACCATGCCCACCATGATCTTCGTCAATCTGCCGGTGAAGGACCTGAACCGCTCGAAGGACTTCTTCACCGCCCTGGGCTACTCCTTCAACCCCCAGTTCACCGACGAGAACGCCGGCTGCCTGGTCATCAGCGACACCATCTTCGCCATGCTGCTCACCGAGCCGTTCTTCAAGGGCTTCACCCGGCGGGAGATCGCCGACACCGCCACCACCGTCGAGTCCATCGTCTGTCTCAGCGCCGACAGCCGCGAGGAGGTGGACCGCCTCGTCGACACCGCCCTCGCCTCCGGCGGCTCACCCGCCCAGGAGACCATGGAGCAGGGCCCCATGTACGGCCGTTCCTTCCTGGACCCCGACGGCCACCACTGGGAGGTCATGTACATGGACCCGGCCGCGATCAACGCCTGACCGGGGCGCGGCCCCCACGGCGCGGCCCGCACGTCACGCCGGTGAGGTCGGATACGTCCGCACGGCCTGCGCCTCGTCGTCGAGACAGGCCCCGGTCTCCAGGTCGAACCGGTGCTTCAGGAGCGGCGAGGCCACATAGGGGCGGCCCTGCGGCGTCGAGCCGAGCAGCCCGCGCGACAGGACGTACGCCCCGGTGAACGGGTCCCGGTTGTCGATCGCGTACGTACGCCCCTGCCGGTCGGTGAAGACCGCGGCCTGCCGGCCGTCCGGCAGGAGGGCGGCGACACCCCGCCCGGGCGTGAGGCGCGCGGTCTCGCAGACCGCGAACCAGCCTTCGTCCAGCTTGAGTTCGACCATGCTCATCGGGTGGCTCCCAGGGTGAGGAGGGGCAGTTCGGGCTTGATCTGGTCGCGCTCGGCGACGAACCGGACCGACGGGTCGGGCGCGCCGGGCGCGTTCACGAAGGACACGAAACGGGCGAGCCGCTCCGGATCGTCGAGGGTGTCGGCCCACTCGTCGCGGTACCCCGCCACATGCGCCGCCATCAGGGCCTCCAGCTCGGCACAGATGCCGAGCGAGTCGTCGACCACCACGTCCCTGACGTGGGCGAGGCCTCCCTCGATCCGCTCCAGCCACACCGAGGTGCGCTCCAGGCGGTCGGCGGTGCGGATGTAGAACATCAGGAATCTGTCGATCAGACGGACAAGTTCGTCATCCGTCAGATCCTGGGCCAGCAGATCGGCGTGGCGCGGGCTCGCACCGCCGTTGCCGCCGACGTACAGGTTCCAGCCGTTGGCCGTGGCGATCACGCCGAAGTCCTTCGACTGGGCCTCGGCGCACTCGCGGGCACAGCCCGAGACCGCCGACTTCAGCTTGTGCGGCGACCGCAGGCCCCGGTAGCGCAGCTCCAGATCGATCGCCATGCGCACCGAGTCCTGCACCCCGTAACGGCACCAGGTCTGCCCCACGCACGATTTCACCGTACGCAGCGATTTCCCGTACGCGTGCCCCGACTCGAAGCCCGCCGCCACCAACCGCGCCCAGATCACCGGCAGTTGGTCGACGCGCGCGCCGAAGAGGTCGATGCGCTGGCCTCCGGTGATCTTGGTGTAGAGCCCGAAGTCCCGCGCCACCTCGCCGATCACGATCAGCTTGTCGGGGGTGATCTCGCCGCCGGGGATGCGCGGCACGATCGAGTACGAGCCGTTGCGCTGGAGGTTGGCGAGGAAGTGGTCGTTGGTGTCCTGGAGGGCGGCCTGCTCGCCGTCCAGGATGTGCCCGTGGCCGAGCCCCGCCAGGATCGAGGCGACGGCGGGCTTGCACACCTCGCAGCCCTCGCCGCCCCGCGCCCCCTCCCGCCCGTGCCCGTCGAGCAGCTCGGTGAACGACTCGACGCGCAGCGCCAGCGCGATCTCGTACAGCTCCTTGCGGCTCTGCGCGAAGCAGTCGCACAGGCCGCCGTCGCCGGACTTCGGCAGCAGCGTCTCGATCGTCTTGACGCAACCCCCGCACCCCGTACCGGCCTTGGTGCACTTCTTGACCTCGGCCAGCGAGGCGCAGGCGGTGATCGCGCCCTTGGTGACGTTGTGGCAGGAGCAGACGACCGCGTCGTCGGGCAGCGCGTCGGGGCCGAGCACGGCGGGCGCGCCGAGTCCGGCGGGCAGCACCAGCTGCTCGGGCGCGACCGGCGGCACGTGCCCGGTGAGGGGGCGCAGCATGCCGTACGCGTCCGCGTCGCCGACCAGGACGCCGCCGAGCAGCACACCGTCCGGCGAGACGACCAGCTTCTTGTAGACACCGGAACGCGAGTCGGAGTAGACGACGTCGAGACAGCCCTCGGCGGCGCCGTGCGCGTCGCCGAAGGAGGCCACGTCGACGCCGAGCAGCTTCAGTTTGGTCGACAAGTCGGCACCGTTGAAGGTGCGTCGGGCGCTCGCGGCGATCGTGTCGGCCGCCGTCTCCGCCATGTCGTAGCCCGGCGCGACCAGACCGTAGACGCGGCCGTCCGCGGCGAGCGCGCACTCGCCGATCGCGAACACCGCGGGGTCACTGGTGCGGCACCGCTCGTCCACGACGATGCCGCCGCGCTCGCCGACCGCGAGTCCGCAGTCGCGGGCCAGCTGGTCGCGGGGGCGGACGCCGGCGGAGAACACCACGAGGTCGGTCGACAGATGTGAACCGTCAGAGAGTGTCATCCCGTTGACGCGTCCCTCCTCGTCGGCGGTGATCTCCTGCGTTCCGACGCCCGTGTGCACGGTCAGACCCATGTTCTCGATGGTGCGCAGCAGGGCCGCACCGCCGCCCTCGTCGACCTGTACCGGCATGAGCCGGGGCGCGAACTCCACGACGTGGGTGTTCAGCCGCAGCCCGTTGAGCGCGCCCGCCGCCTCCAGTCCGAGCAGTCCTCCGCCCACCACCGCGCCGGTCGTCGCGGTCTTCGCGTACGCCTCGATGGCCAGCAGGTCCTCGATCGTCCGGTAGACGAAGCAGCCGGGTAGGTCCTTGCCGGGCACCGGCGGCACGAAGGGGTAGGAACCGGTGGCGAACACGAGCGTGTCGTACGCGAAGGTGCGCCCCGAGCGCGCGGTGACGGTGCGCGCGGCCCGGTCCACCGACTCGGCGGGGTCGTCGACGTACAGCTCGATCCCGTGTTCCCGCAGGAAGCCGTCCGGAACGAGGCCGAGTTCATCGGGCGTCGTGCCCTGGAAGTACGAGGTGAGGTGGACCCGGTCGTAGGCGGGGCGCGGCTCCTCGCACAGCACGACCACGCGGGTCCTGCCGGTCGCGCCGCGTTCGGCGAGGGCTTCGAGGAAGCGCTGGCCGACCATGCCGTGGCCGACGACCACAAGGGTGGGAAGGTGTTCGGTGGACACGTCAGGAACCTCCGTCATGGGTGAGCAGGTGGAGCAGGGGCGCGTCGGGCAGGGGCTCGTCGCCCTCCCAGGTCCGCGCGAGCGTCCCGACCGCGCCGAGGTCGCCCAGGAGCACGCCTCCGACCAGGCGGTCACCGCGCACGACGACCTTGCGGTAGGCGCCGCGGGTGGCGTCCGTGAGGTGGGCGACGTCGTCGCCGGGGCGCGGGGTGGGTTCGCCGAACGCGGCGAGGTCGAGGGGGTGCGGGCCGCCCAGGGTGAGCCGGGTCAGGCCGCGGGTGCCGGTGTAGGCGCCGGATCTGCCGGCCAGCAACGCGCCGAGCACGTCGGCCTGTTCGAGCGCCGCTCCCGCCAGGCCGTACACGGTGCCGCGGTGTTCGGCGCAGTCGCCGACGGCGTGGATGCGGGGGTCGGAGGTGCGCAGCTCGTCGTCCACGACGACGCCCTGGCGCACGTCGAGCCCGGCGGCCAGCGCGAGCCCGGTCCGCGGGCGCACGCCGGTGGCCAGGACCACGAGGTCGGCGCCGAGGACGAATCCGTCGGCGAGCTCGACGTCGGTGCCGGCCGGCCCGGTCAGGCCGCGCACCCGGCACTCGGTGTGCACCTCGACGCCGAGGAGTTCGAGGTGGGCGCGCACCAACAGGGCCGATTCCGCGTCGAGTTGACGTTCCATGACCCGCTCGCCCTGCTGGGCGAGGACGACCTGGGCGCCGCGTTCGGCGAGCGCCCGCGCCGCCGTCACGCCCAGCAGGCCGCCGCCGATGACCACGGCGCGGGTGCCCTCGCGGGTCCGCTCGCTCAGCGCGAGGGCGTCGTCGAGGGTGCGGAAGGGGTGGACGCCGTCGGGAAGCCGCCCCTCGCGCAGGCCCCGCAGGGGCGGCAGCACCGGGTTCGAGCCGGTCGCGAGGACCAGGCGTCCGTACGGGACGGCGGTGCCGTCGTCGCAGTGCACCAGGCGGGCGGCCCGGTCGATCCGCACCGCGCGCACACCGCGCCGCACCGGAACCGGCGGCAGCGCGATCACCTCGGGCCCGTACCGTCCGGCGAGCACCTCGGCGAGGAGCACCCGGTTGTACGGGGCGTGCGGCTCCTCCCCGATGACGGTCACCGGGACATGCCGGGCCAGGCGGGCACCCGCCGTGCCGCCGCCGATCACCACGATGTCCGTACTCATGCGTTCAGGTTGGGGGGCGGCTGTTTCCCGAGAGGATCCCTGTTATTTCCGTGCGGGAACCTTGCGCTCAGCGGGGCGGGGGGCGGGGTGTGAGGGGGTGGGCCGGGAGGGGATGGGCCGGGAGTGGGGTGGGGTAAACCGAACCTCGGGGATCCGTGCTGGCACGATCGAAAAGGCGGGGCCGGGGCGGGAGCCTTGACGCATGGACCTCGCACAGCGACACACCGCATCGGCATCGGCATCGGCATCGGTGTCGGCATCCGCATCGGGCCCGGCATCCGCATCGGCGTCGGCGTCCGGGCCGGCATCGGCATCCGCGACCAGGCGGACTTCCGCGCCCGGGCGGGCATCGGACCAGCACGCCCGGCACCGGCGGCCGTTCCGCATCGGATGGCGGGACGTGCTCCGGGAGCCGCTGCGATCCGCGACCTGGCTGCGGCTCGCCTACCTCCTGCTCGCCCTGCCCGTGGGCATCGCGTGCGTCCCCATAGCCCTGGTCGGAGGCCCGGCCGGGCGCATACAGCGGGGGCTCGCCCGACGGCTGCTCGGGGTGGAAGTGGCGGAGCCCCGGCGCACCGGCCCGCTCGCCCTGGCCCATGCGGTGATCAGCCTGCCGCTGAATCTGATGGCGCTCGTGGTGTCGGGCTACCTCTGGACGGTCGTCGTCCTCAATCTCGCCTATCCGCTGCGGCCCGGCGGCGACCCGACCCAGGCCTGGGGCGGCCCCACCATGGCGGGCGCGTGGGCGGTGCACGGTCTGGGCGGAGGAATCCCGTTCCTGCTGCTCACCCCGTGGGTGATGCGGGGGTTCACGGCGCTCCAGGCCCGTCTGGTCAAGAGCTTCCTGGGCGGCCGGCGGACGGGGCTGCTGCGGGCGAGCGGGCCGGCGCTCGTGGTGGCCGCGTTCTGCGCGCTGCTGTCGATACCCGTGATCCACCAGCTCTGAGCCGCGCGCTCTAGGGTTGTCGCTCATGGACCGACCGCGCCACCCGCGCCTTCCGGGTTCCCTCACCTTCCCCTACCGACGGGACCGGCTCGGCACGATCGCACGGGCCGCGCTCCACGCGCTCATCGGGCTGCCGCTCGCGCTGACGGGCATGGTGCTGGTCGCCGGCGTCCTGCTCCTGGGGGCGGTGCTGTCCTGGACGACGCCGGGGCTCTGGCTCATCGCCGTCGCCGTCCGGCTGGCGCTGGCTCTCGGTGACCTTCAACGGGCGCTGGCCCGGCGGCTGTTGGGGCTGGAGATCGAGGCCCCGGAGGCGGTGGAGTCGAGCGGGGTGTTCGACTGGCGGCGTTCGGTGCTGGGGGGACGGGCCGGCTGGCGCGCGGTGGGCTGTGCCCTGTTGGCACCGCTGACCGCCCTGCTGCCCCTGGGCGCGGTGTACATCGGCTGGGTGAACGGGGTGCTGCTGACCCTGCATCCCCTGCTCAAGCGCTGGAACTACTTCACGATCCGGGAGCCCGACGGCTCCGTACGACAGGTGGGCCTGGAGGTGGGGGGTGTGGAGTTCGACAGCTGGCCGCGCCGGCTGGTGCCCCTGGCCCTCGGCCTGGTGCTCCTGTACGCGGCGCCGTGGCTGCTGCGGCACGCCCTGACCCCGCACCGGCTGCTGCTCGGCGCGCTGCTCGGCCCGGACCGTGCGGACCAGCGCATCCGCACCCTGGAGGAGACCCGCGCCCAGGCCGTGGACGACGCGGCGGCCACCTTGCGCCGCATCGAGCGCGACCTGCACGACGGGACCCAGGCCCGGCTGGTGGGCCTGGGCATGCACCTCACGATGATCCGCGAGCTGGTGGCGGGCGGGGCCGAGCAGGACAGGATCCTGAAGGTCGTCGAGACCGCGCAGGGCAACGCCAAGCAGGCCGTCGCCGATCTGCGCCACCTGGTCAAGGGCATCCATCCGCCCGTCCTCGACCAGGGCCTCGACACCGCGCTCGCCACGCTGGCGGCGGACAGTGCTCTGCCGGTGCGGGTGGAGTGCGGGATGGAGGGGAGGCCGAGTCCGGCGGTCGAGTCCATCGCGTACTTCTGTACGGCCGAGCTCCTGGCCAACGCGGCCAAGTACAGCGGGGCCACCCAGGTGAAGGTCACCGTGCACGGCGCGGCCAGGATCCTGCTGCTGACCGTCGCGGACAACGGGCGCGGGGGAGCGGTGGTCGGGGCGGGGAGCGGGCTGGCCGGGCTGCGGGCCCGGGTGCGTACCGTCGACGGGTCGCTGACCTGCAACAGCCCGCCCGGAGGGCCTACGGTGGTGAGCGTGGTGCTGCCGTACAAGTGAGCCCCGGCGGCTCCTCCGGCCCGGATCCCGGTTGCACCACGTCACCGGCTTCGCCGCGTTCAGCACGCTTACCACGTTCAACACCGAGAGCAGGGCGGGTCATTCATGCGGGTCGTCATCGCCGAGGACTCCTCGATCCTGCGCGACGGGCTCGTGCAGCTGCTGGAGATGCGGGGGGTTGAGGTGGCCGCCGCGGTCTCGGACGCCGAGGCACTGCTGGCCGCCGTGGCCGAACACCGGCCGGACGCGGCCGTGGTGGACATCCGGCTGCCGCCGACACAGACCGACGAAGGGCTGCGGGCGGCCGTGCAGATCCGGCGTACGGCGCCGGGCACTGGCGTGTTGATCTTCTCGCAGTACGTGGAGACGAAGTACGCGGCGCAGCTCGTCGGAGACGGCGGGGCGGGGGTCGGATACCTGTTGAAGGAACGCGTCGTGGACATCGGCGAGTTCGTGAACGCGCTGGAGCGCGTCGCGGCCGGCGGGACCGCGCTGGATCCGGAAGTGGTGGCCCAGCTGTTCGGGGCGAGCAGGCGGGCCGCCGCGCTCGACGCCCTCACTCCGCGCGAGCGCGAGGTGCTCGGTCTGATGGCGGAGGGCCGTACCAACCACGCCATCGCCGAGGGGTTCGGGGTGTCGGAGCGGGCGGTGGAGAAGCACATCGCGAACATCTTCACCAAGCTGGATCTGCCGCCGTCCGAGTCGGGCCACCGCCGGGTCCTCGCGGTGCTGCGGTATCTCGACCGGGCTGCGGGGAGTCCGGCTTAATCGGTGGTCAGCCCGTCCTCAAGGGGGCCTTAAGGATCCTGAATCCGGGTCTGACCAGGGCGTTTTGGCCGTCGGGCCGACCTAGGCTGCCGGACGTGACGATCGAGGCCACCGACCCGCGGCTCGCCGCGTACCCCGCCCTGTCCGCCTATCTCGCCCACCAGTCCCATCAGTCCGGCCCGGATCCTCAGTCCGGCTCCGCCTATGAACCCGGCCCGGCCCATCAGCCCGGCCCCGCGCATGAGCCCGGCCCTCACCCACAGCCCGGCGCCGCACCACAGCCCGGCCCCGCCCAACGGTCCGACCGGTTCAGCCCGACCCGGGGCGGGTCCGTGCCGGTTCTGCGGGTCGGGCCCCGGGCCCTGCGGGGGCAACTGGTCGCGGGGGCCGGGGTGGTGAGCCTGGTGTGGGGGTGTCAGGCGGAGCCGTCCGCGCGGCTGGACGCCCTGTTCGCGGCCGGGGCGCACCTGTCGGGGCTGCTCGCGGGCTACGGGGTGCTGGTGATGCTGCTGCTCATGGCGAGGGTCCCGGCCGTCGAGCACGGGGTCGGGGCGGACCGGCTGGCCCGGTGGCACGCGCTCGGCGGGCGCTACGTCCTGAGCCTGATCGGCGCGCATCTGGTGCTGGCCCTCTGCGCGTACGCCGCCTACACCGGGGGCGATCTGCTGAGTGCGGCCCGTCGGCTGCTGGGTTACGGGGGGATCCTGGCGGCGGCGCTCGGCACGGTGGCGTTCGGTGTCGCCGGGGTCACCTCGGTGCGGGCCGTCCGGGCGCGGACGTCGCGGGAGACCTGGCACGCCCTGCACTTCCTCACCTACCTCGGCGCGGCGCTCGCCTTCGCCCACCAGCTGGTGGGGCCCGATGTGGCCGGGAGTCCGCTGACCGTGTGGGTGTGGGCGATGCTGCACGCCACGGTGGCCGTGCTGATCGTCTGGTACCGGGCCGTCGTGCCCGTGCGGCAGGCGCTGCGCCATGGTCTGCGCGTCGTGGAGGTGCGCGACGAGAGTCCGGACGTGGTGTCGGTGGTGATGCGCGGTACCGGCCTCGACGCGCTGCGGGCCGAGCCCGGGCAGTTCCTGCGGTGGCGGTTCGTGCGGCGCAGGCTGTGGCACACCTCGCTGCCGTTCACGCTGTCCGCGCCGGTGCGGGACGACACCGTACGCATCACCGTCAAGGCGCTCGGGGTGCACAGCCGGCGGATCCGGCGCCTGCGGCCGGGGACCCGGGTGCTGGTCACCGGGCCGTTCGGCGCGATGACCGCGCACCGCCGCACCCGTCGCAAGGTGCTGCTGCTCGCGGGCGGGGTCGGCATCACGCCCATGCGGGTCCTGTTTGAGACACTGCCCGCGGCACCCGGTGATCTCACCCTGCTCTACCGGGCCGGCAACGCCGCCCAGTTGGTGCTGCGGGCGGAGCTGGAGGCCATCGCGGCGGCGCGCGGAGCCGCGCTGCACTATCTGCTCGGCCCGTCCGACGCGTCCTTCGACCCGCTCGCGCCGCAGGCCCTGCGCAACCTCGTGGCGGACCTGGCCGAGCACGACGTCTATCTGTGCGGGCCCGGCCCGATGGCGGACGCGGCGACCGCCTCGCTCGTCAAGGCGGGCGTGCCCCGCCGGCACATCCACAGCGAGCGGTTCAGTTTCTGACGGCCCGCGCCACCGACCACCGAGTACCGACCCCGAGCACCGACTTCCGAGCACCGAGCACCGTCCACCAAGCCCCCTCCCTCCGCCCCCCAGACCTCAGGAATCCCTCATGGCACGTCACCGCAAGTGCGCCACCCCCGTCCCTCTCGACCGTGCGCGGCGCCGGCTCGCCGCGGGGCTGGCCGCCGCCAGCGCCCTCGCGGCGACGTTCCTGGCCGTGGCCGTCACCCCGGCCGCGCCGCCCGCTCCCGACCGGGCGGCGCGGCCCGCCGAGGCGTGGCCGGGTCTCGCACCCCTGTGATCGCGTATGCGGGCCGGTCCTTTAGTGTCGTTGGGTGGCAGCGGTGTCCGCGAAATGGAGCCGCTGTCCTGGCACTTGAAAGGTGACCGTGTGACTTCCAGGCATTCCCACCCCGATGTGGCGCGCAAGACCGGCGAGCAGGAGCGCTCCGCCGCCCGTGGGGCGGCCGGTGCGGGGCGGGCGTCGATGCCCGCCACGGGACCGGCCGCCCTGCAGGGGCGTGCGGGCAACGCGGCCGTGGTGCAGCTGCTGCGTGCCTCCGGTCACTCCTGGGCCCAGGACGAGCACCAGCACTCCGCGGCGTGCGGACACCAGCAGGCCGAGCAGCCCGCGGTGCAGCGTTCGGCCGTGCACGACGTGCTGCGCACTGCGGGGCGCCCCCTGGACGAGGCCACCCGCAGCGACATGGAGGGCCGCCTCGGCGCGGACTTCTCCGATGTGCGCATCCACAACGACAGCGCCGCGAAGGCGTCGGCGGCCGAGGTCGGGGCCCGTGCGTACACCTCGGGCAGCCATGTCGTGATCGGTGACGGCGGGGCCGACCAGCACACCCTGGCCCATGAGTTGACGCACGTCATCCAGCAGCGTCAGGGTCCGGTCGCCGGGACGGACAACGGCGGCGGGCTCAAGGTCTCGGATCCCTCCGACCGGTTCGAGCGGGAGGCCGAGGCCAACGCGCACCGGGCGATGGCGGCTCCCGCCTCCGAGGTCGGGGTGCAGCGGCGCACGCAGGACGCCCCCTCGGTGCCGGGCGCGGATCTGGTGGTGCAGCGCGTCACCTACCCCGAGGACCCCGACCAGGTGCAGGACGTGCTGAAGCAGTCGTTCTGGGAGAGCCAGGTGCCCGGCGGCAAGAAGACGGTGGCGCAGGCCAAGAAGAACATCCGCAAGGAGCTGCCGCGCGGCAAGGTGCGTCCGCTGGGCGACATCGTCGGCGGCATCGCCAACCAGCTCCTCGCGCAGCTGGCCACGAAGTCACCGACGGCCGGAACGCTCAAGCTGTACCGGGGCATGAGCAGCGCGGAGGCCGACGCGGTCCTCGCCTGGGCCGGGGTGGCCGGCGCCGCGGAAACCCCGCGCACCCGTGCCGAGGACTGGATCCGGGACAACCCCAAGGGGAAGGCCGCGGAGTGGCACGAGTCGGGCAACCAGATCATCCCCGTGGGCACCCACCTCGGTGACCAGAAGCAGGCCCACAACTACGTGGCGGGCAACCCGGGGTACCGGATGCTGGAGTTCACCCTCAAGCCCGGTGCGTACGAGGAGCTCTTCGACCCCCAGTACGCGGCGCTGGCCCCCGCGGGTGACGCGCCGACCGCCATCAACAAGGCGATTCCCGGCCATGTCGCGGCCAACGCGAACGAGGGGACGCTCGGCGGCTACGTGGGCATCAAGTCCGAGGAGGAGGGCTACTTCAGCGTCAACCCGGGCAAGTCCAGCAAGCGGGGCGACGACTGGGTGCAGACCCCCGGGCACCTGCTGTTCCAGATGTTCCTGCAGGAGGTGCGGGAGGTCACCGGCGACTACGACGCCGCGAGCCTGACCTCCACGCGCATGCCCGGCTGACCCCGGGTCGGCTCACAGGGCGGTGGCCCCCGTCGTGCCCGGCGGGGGCTGGAGCACGGCGGTCAGATGGGCGAAGACGACGACGTTGCCGCGGTAGCCGGTCTCCTTCGAGAAGCCTCCGCCGCAGGTGATCAGGCGCAGCTCCGGCCGGGCCGCCGCCCCGTACACCTTGGCGTCGGGGAACGCGTCGTTGGCATAGACCTCGACGGCGTCCACGGTGAAGACCGCCGTGCGGCCGTCCTTGCGGGTGACCTCGACGGGGTTGCCCTTCTTCAGGGCGCCCAGCGCGTAGAAGACGGCGGGTCCGTGCGCGTCGTCGACATGGCCGGCCATCACGGCGGTGCCGCGGGCGCCGGGGGTGGTGCCGTCCTGGTACCAGCCGGCCTGGTCGGTGCTGCCCGGCGGCGGGACGTCCAGGCTGCGGTCGGGGCCGAGGCCGAGCCGCATCACCGGCGCGTCCACCCGGATCGCGGGGATGGTGACGCGTACGGGCTCGGACGGCAACAGCCCCTCGGCGGGCGGGAGTTGGGCCGGGCCGCGCGCCGCGGCGCCGGCCGGGGTGCCGGCCGTGCGGCCCGCGCGTTCGGGGGCCGCTCCGGCCGGGAACGCCTCGGCCGCCGAGGGCCGGGGCGGCTCGACACTCTCCACGCCCCGCTCGATCAGCCACAGCCCGGCGAACGCGGCGCTCACCATCAGCCAGGCCGCGTTGCGCCGTGCGGTCGAGGTCGGCAAGGGCGGTCAGCCCCGGCCCTGCGTGCCGCTCGCCCGGCGACGCAGCAGCCAGGTGCCGCCCACGGCGGCCGCGGTCAGTACCGCCGCGCCCGCCGCGGTCTTGGTGGTGTCGGGACCGACGCTGCCGCCCGTCCCGGTCTTGACGTGGCCGTGCGGGCCGGTGTCCTGCCGGTCCTTGTCCCAGCCCTTGTCATGGCCCCAGTCCTTGTCATGGCCCCAGTCCTTGTCGTGGCCCCAGTCCTTGCCGTGGTCCTGCCGCCCGCCCCACTCCCAGGACTTGTCCTTGTCCTTCTCCTTGCCCCACGCATCGCGCTCCCGGTCACCACCGGGCACCACGGTGAGCTGTGCCTCGACGGATCTGCCGTTGTCGCAGCTGACGCGGATGCGGAAGCTGCCGGGCTTGGTGGGGGAGGCGACCTTGAACTGTCCCGCGAGCACTTCCTTGTGCGTGGAGGCGGCCAGCGGGAAGTCGCCCGCGCCGACCGCGTCGGCATTCCCGGTGGCGTGCGCGGAGGGCCCGCAGGCGGTGGTGTTGGCGGTGACCGTGGCACCCGGCGCGACGCTGGAGGGCCACAGTTCCAGCGATCCGCCCGGCTGGCTGTTGGCGTACGCGAGCGGACCCGCTGGGCCGAGCACGGCGGCGGACGCCAGCAGGGCACCGGTCAGGAGTCGGGCTGTACGCATGGATCCTCCGGGGACGCGGCAACAGCTTTCGCCTACGAGCCAAGAGGTTGTGGGGCCCGGGCGCCCGCCGACGGGGGGCGAACGAGTGACGGCGTGCGGGCCGTACGGGTGAGGGCTCCAGGACGTAAACGGCCCGCCGGTGCCGCCCGGGCCCGCGACGCGCGGGATCACCCGGGGTGGATCACGTCCTGGGGCGCTTCCTCGAAGGCCCGCCACACCACCTTCATCAGTTCGGCGTCCACGGCGAACTCGTGCTCGTCGATCCGCCCGACGGGGGCGATGCCGCGTGAATTCGTGACGAAGGCCGCGCTGTAGGCGCCGAGGCCGGCCAGGGTGACCTCGCGGCGCACCACGGTCAGGCCGTAATCGCAGAGCCGGTCGTCGAGCACCGCTCGGGTGACGCCGAGCAGTGACGGCCGGTCGGGCCAGACCACCGCGGTGCCGTCCCAGAACGCGATGTTGGTGATGGCGCCCTCGGCCACGACACCGCCGGGCCCGGTGAGCAGCGCCTCGGTGAACCCCCGGCTCTCGGCGAGGTCGAGGTAGTAGCGCTGGGCGAAGCCGCCGAGGTGCTTGAGGTGGGCGACCGGACGCTCGTAGGGCACGGAGAGCAGCGCCTGCGCGGTGGACGGCATGTCCGCGGGCTCCCTCGCCACGACCATCACGGTGGGCGCCCCGTTCGGCCCGTACACATAGACCCGCACCGACACGTCGCGGTGGCCGCAGTGGTCCAGGACGCTCGCCACCAGGGCGCGCACCCGGGTGCCGTCCAGGCCGCACCCGAACAGTTCGCGGGTGGCGCCGTCCAGGCGCGCCAGGTGGTGGGCCAGACCGCGGACCCGTCCGTCGCGCACCTGCATCGCGGTGAAGTGGCCGTAGCCGCCGGTGAGGGCGGGGACGAGCAGGTTCTCGGCATCGGCGGGGCGGCCGTCGATCTCGACGTACGGAAGTGTCATGGCGCCCAAGATAGTTGCCGCCCCGGGGGGCTTGACCTGAAGTGCGCTTGAGGTTGAATTCTTCTCGGCATGGACATCACCACGGCCCAGCAGGCCGCTCTGAAGCTCACCGTCGTCATCGGCTCCAACCGCGAGGGCCGTTTCGCACCGGTCGTCGCCGACTGGTTCCTGGCCCGGGCCCGCGAGCACGACGGGTTCGACATCGAGGTGCTCGACCTCGCCGACACCGAACTGCCCACCTCCCTCTCCCGCGATCCCTCACCGGCCGTCGCGGCCCAACTGGCCGTGATCTCACCGAAGTTGGCGGACGCCGACGCTTTCGTCGTGATCACTCCCGAGTACAACCACTCCTTCCCCGCCCCGCTGAAGAACCTGATCGACTGGCACTTCGCGCAGTGGCAGGCCAAGCCCGTGGGCTTCGTCTCCTACGGCGGGATCTCCGGCGGTCTGCGGGCGGTGGAACAGCTGCGGCAGGTCTTCGCGGAACTGCACGCCGTCACCGTCCGGGACACGGTCAGCTTCCCGCTCGTGCACAGCCTCTTCGACGAGGAGGGCGAGCACCGCGAACCCTCGCAGGCGGACGCGGCGGTCAAGAAGATGCTCGACCAGGTGGCGTGGTGGGCGCAGGCCCTGCGGGACGCGAAGGAGGTCCGGCCGTACGCGGGCTGATCCGGGCCCGTGGCCGCGGCGGGCCGCGGCAGGCCCGGCGCGTCCCCGACACTGGAGGTCGACCCCCCCCGATCCGCGCCGGCGGGCGACCGCCGCGCGGATCCTTCGCCGAAGGAGGCGGCCGTGACAGCGGACGGCACACCGACCGCGCGCAGCGCGACCGACAGCGCGACCGACAGCGCGGACGGCCCCGGCCGCCCGTCGTGGAGCACCGCCGGGGCGGTTTTCCGGTGAGGCCCGCCGGCGAGGGCCCGCTGCCCTTCTTCGTGTACGGGACGCTGCGCCCGGGCGAGCGCTACCACCGGCGCCTCCTGCACGGCCGCACGGTCGGCGAACGCCCCGCGCTGCTGCCCGGCGCCGTCCTCTACGACGGCCCCGGCTATCCGTACGCCGTCGCCGGGGACGGCACCGTCACCGGCACCCTGATCGAGCTCGCCCCCGCCGACCACCCCCAACTCCTGCTGGCGCTGGACGAGTTGGAGGAGTACCTGGGGCCCGCCCACCCCCGCAACCTGTACGACCGGCTGGTGCGCGAGGCGGTCGTGGACGGGCGGGCCGTGCGGTCCTGGGTCTATCTGGCCGCGCCGCGCCTGGCCCGGGAGCTCCGGGCGGGTGGCGCCCGCATCACCGGCGGCGACTGGCTCAGCCGTCCGGCGCGGCCCGCTCCACCCGTACCGCGCACGCCTTGAAGCCGGGCATCTTCGAGACGGGGTCGAGCACCGGGTTCGTCACATTGTTGGCCCGGCCCTCGCCCGGCCAGTGGAACGGCATGAACACGGTGTCCGAGCGGATCGCGGCGCTCACCCGGGCCGGTGCGGTGGCCCGCCCGCGCCGCGAGACCACCGTCACCGCCTCTCCCTCTGCCACCCCGATCCGGGCGGCGAGCCGGGGGTGCAGCTCCACGTACGGGCCGGGCGCGGCGGCGTCGAGCGCGGGCACCCGGCGGGTCTGCGCGCCCGACTGGTACTGGGCGAGCACCCGGCCCGTGGTGAGCACCACCGGATACTCGGCGTCGGTCTCCTCCTGCGGCGCCCGGTGGCCGACCTCCACGAACCGGGCCCGTCCGTCCGCCGTCGCGAACCGGTCGAGGAAGAGCCGCGGCGTTCCCGGGTGCCCCTCGGCCGGGCACGGCCAGAACACGCCGTCCTCGGCCTCGATCCGGGCATAGCTGATGCCCGAGTAGTCGGCCGCGCCGCCCGCCGAGGCGAGCCGCAGCTCGGCGAACACCTCCTCGGGATCGACCGGGAACTTCTTGGCGGTGGCCTCGCAACCGAGCCGCTCCGCAAGGGAGTTGAGGACGGCCAGGTCGCTGCGCACCCCGGCGGGCGGGGGGACGGCGGCCCGCCGCAGCAGCACCCGGCCCTCCAGGTTGGTCAACGTGCCGGTCTCCTCCGCCCACTGCGTCACCGGCAGCACCACGTCCGCGAGTTCGGCGGTCTCCGAGCGCACCACGTCCGCGACGACGAGGAAGTCCAGGGCGCGGATCCTGCTCTCCACGTGGGCCGCGCGCGGCGCCGAGACGACCGGGTTCGACCCCATCACGAGCAGGGCCCGCACCTCGCCGCCCAGCGCGTCGAGCAGCTCGTACGCGCTGCGTCCCGGACCGGGCAGCGCGTCGGCGTCCACCCCCCACACCCCGGCCACATGGGCGCGTGCGGCGGGGTCGGTCAGCTTGCGGTAGCCGGGCAACTGGTCGGCCTTCTGGCCGTGTTCGCGACCGCCCTGGCCGTTGCCCTGCCCGGTGAGGCAGCCGTAGCCGGACAGCGGGCGGCCCGCGCGGCCCGTCGCGAGACAGAAGTTGATCCACGCGCCGACCGTGTCCGTGCCCGAGGCATGCTGTTCGGAGCCGCGCGCGGTGAGCACCATGCCGTCCGGCGCGCCGCAGAACATCTCGACGGCGGCCCGCAGTTGGGGCACGGGGACGCCCGTGATGCGCTCCACCAGCTCCGGCCAGTGCGCCATCACCGCCGCCCGCGCCGCCTCCCACCCGGTCGTCCGCTCCCGGATGAACGCCTCGTCCGCGTGCCCCCGCGCCACCGCAAGGTGCAGCAGTCCCAGCGCCAGCGCCAGGTCGGTGCCCGGGCGGGGCGCCAGGTGCAGGTCGGCCTCCTCGGCCGTCCTGGTGCGGCGCGGGTCGACGACGATCAACCTGCCGCCGTTCGCGCGCAGTTCCCTCAGGTGACGCAGGGCGGGCGGCATCGTCTCGGCGAGGTTCGAGCCCGCCAGGATCACACAGCCGGTGCGGGCCACGTCGGCCAGCGGGAACGGCAGGCCGCGGTCGAGGCCGAACGCCCGCTGGTGGGCGGCGGCCGCCGAGGACATGCAGAACCGTCCGTTGTAGTCGATCTGCGAGGTGCCGAGCACGGTCCGCGCGAACTTCCCGAGCGCGTACGCCTTCTCGTTGGTGAGGCCTCCGCCGCCGAACACCCCGACCGCGTCGGCCCCGTGTTCCCGGCGTACGGAGCCGAGGCGCTCGGCGACCAGCGCCAACGCCTCGTCCCAGTCCGCCGGTTCGAGGCCGCCGTGGGCGCGGCGCACCAGCGGCCGGGTCAGCCGCAGCGCGCGGGCCAGCAGGGCGGGCGCGGTGCTGCCCTTGCCGCACAGGGCGCCCCGGTTGACGGGGAAGTCCCGCGCGACGACGTCGAGCCCGCCGTCCGCGCCGTCCGCGACCCGCAGCCCCATGCCGCACTGGAGCGAGCAGTACGGGCAGTGCGTGGGGGTGACCGGGGCGGGCGCGGCTGCGTGGAGGGACATGCCCTCCAGGCTGCGCCCGGCGTGTTACACCCGGGCCCGCCCGCGGGTTACACGGGCGGGACCAACGGCTCAGCGCCGGGTGCGGGCGGTGGTGAGGCGGGTGGGGGCCCGGTCCCACCGGCAGGGGAGGGAGGGGCGCCGCTCACCCCGCGTCGGCCAGCGCCCTGGTCACCCCCGGCTCCTTCGGGCCGAGGAACGTCGGGTCCGGGCGGAAGACCGCGTCCAGCGCCGCCTTTCCCGCGGCGAACAGCTCGCGGGTGCCGCCGTAGTACCAGGTCACATCGTGCCGGGCGTCCACGCCGACCCCGTACGAGCGCACGCCGGCCGCCTCGCACAGGGCGACCGCGCGCCGGATGTGGAAGCCCTGGCTGACGAGTACGGCCCGGTCCACCCCGAACACCTTCCTGGCCCGCACGCACGAGTCCCAGGTGTCGAAGCCGGCGTAGTCGCTGACCACCTGTCCGTCCGGCACCCCGTGCCGCACGAGGTAGCCGCGCATCGCACCGGGCTCGTCGTAGCCGGCGCGGCTGTTGTCGCCGGTGACCAGGACCGCCCTCACCTTGCCCGCGCGGTACAGCTCGACGGCCGCGTCCAGGCGGCCGGCGAGATACGGCGAGGGCCGGCCGTCCCACAGGCCGGCACCGAACACCACGGCGACCCCGGCGGCGGGGGCGTCGGCCACCGTGCCGACGCGGTCGCCCGTCACGGCGTACAGCCACGTCGCGGGCGCGAGCGCCAGCACGCACCCGGCGACGACGCCCCGCACCAGCCGCCGCCGGCCCGCGCGGGTGCGGGGCAGGCGCGGTCGTTTCAGTTGGATGCGCGGCACGCGGCCCCCTGGTGATCTCCGTCGGTGTACGGAGGGAGGGACGCGGGCGCGCCCGCAGCGGTTCACCCCGCGGGCGCTCGCGCACACTCCTGTGACACGGGGGCCAACGGCGCGACCGCGCGTCCCGACCGACCTGCGGCCCGACCAAACCGCGGCCCGGCCCCACCCGCCCGTACCGCGCGGCCGCCGCCCCCTTCGCGCACCGCGCGGCACCGTCCGCGTGCGGCCACGGAAACGTGCCCGCACCGCGCGGCACCCGCCCCCGTGAGGTCACGGAAACGCGCCTGTGAGGCGGCGGAAAGCAGTCGTCACCACCCCGCAACGGCCCGGCAACGTGCCCCCGGCAGGATCGGGGCATGACCTCCTCCGCACGCCCCGCCCTCGTCGCCGTCGCCCACGGCAGCCGTGACCCCGGCGCGCTGCGGACGGTCCGCACGCTCCTGGAGCGGGTCCGCGAACTGCGGCCCCACCTGGACGTGCGCCTGGGCCACATCGAACTCGACGAGCCGCTGCTCCCCGACACCCTCGCCGCCCTGCGCGGTGAAGCCGTCCTCGTGCCCCTGCTGCTCGGGCGCGGCCACCACGTCAAGCACGACATCCCGCACGCCGTCGCCACCGCGGGCCGGCATCTGCGCACCCGCGTCGCGGCCCCGCTCGGGCCGCATCCCCTGCTCGTCGAGGCGCTGTACGGGCGGCTCCTGGAGGCGGGCTGGCCCCCGGACGGGGCGGGCACGCGGGGCGCCGGGGTCGTGCTCGCGGCGGCCGGGTCCCGCGATCCCGCGTCCGCCGCCGACGCCCGCCGCACCGCGCGCCTGCTCGGCGAGCGGCTCGGCGGGGTGCCCGTGCTCGCGGCCTACGCCTGCGCCGCCTCGCCCACCGTGCCCGAGGCGCTGCGCGCCCTCGCCGCGCGCGGCGCGCACCGGCTCGCCGTCGCCTCGTACTTCACCGCGCCGGGCCGTTTCGCGGCCGAGAGCGCGGCCCGCGCGCCGTGGCTCGCGGCCGAACCGATGGGGGCGCACCCGGCGATGGCCCGGCTCGTACTGCACCGCTACGACGAGGCGTTGGCGTCCGGCGGGCCCGGAGCGCGCGCCGTGGCGGCGCACGCGGCGGCGGGCGGCGCAGGCACGCCGGCCTGCGCGCTCGCCCGCGTATGAACGACCCGCCGTGAAGCTCGCGCAGGCCCCGCGCACGAGCCCCGCGCGGGTGTCCGTCCGGGGCGGGCTTCGAGGCCCCCTTGAGCCCACTTGTCACCGACTCCGTTTACTGTCGGTGCATGGAGTTCTACGCCGAGGCCGACACCGAACGCTGGGCCGCCGAGCCCGACAAGCGGCCCGGCCGCACCGCCTTCCAGCGCGACCGCGCGCGCGTGCTGCACTCGGGGGCGCTGCGCCGCCTGTCCGGCAAGACCCAGGTCGTCACGCCCGGTTCGCTGCCGCGCGGGTCCGGCCCGGCCCGGCCGGGGGAGACCCCGATCCAGGCCTGGGACGCCAGCCCCCGCACCCGGCTCACCCACTCCCTCGAGTGCGCGCAGGTCGGCAGGGAGCTCGGCGAGGCCCTCGGCTGCGACCCCGACCTGGTCGAAGCGGCCTGCCTCGCCCACGACATGGGCCACCCGCCGTTCGGGCACAACGGCGAGCAGGCGCTCAACGACTTCGCCAAGGACATCGGCGGCTTCGAGGGCAACGCCCAGTCGCTGCGCCTGCTGACCCGGCTCGAACCGAAGCGCTTCGTACGCTCGTCACGGACCGGCGCCCCGGTCAGCGTCGGCCTCAACCTGACCCGCGCCGCCCTGGACGCGGCCACCAAGTACCCCTGGGCGCGCGGCGGCCACCCCACCGACCCGGCCTCGGTGAAGTTCGGCGTGTACGAGGACGACCTGCCCGTGTTCGCCTGGATCAGAGAGGGCGCCGAGCCGTACCGCAAGTGCTTCGAGGCCCAGGTCATGGACTGGGCCGACGACGTGGCGTACTCGGTCCACGACTTCGAGGACGGTCTGCACGCCGGGCACCTCGACCCGAACACCCTGCGCTCCCCGGCCGAGCGCGCCGACATCTGGCGCGTCGCCGTCGGCCGTTACGTGCCCGCCGACACCGACCCGCAGGAACTGGCCGACGCGCTCGACCGGCTCATGGAGCAGGAGTGGTGGCCGCACCGCTACGACGGCTCCGCCGTCTCGCAGGCCCGCCTCAAGGACGCCACCAGCCAGCTCATCGGCCGGTTCTGCCTGGCCGCCGAGAGCGCGACCCGGGCCGCGTACGGCACCGGCCATCTCACGCGGTACGGCGCGGAGCTGGTGGTGCCACGGGCGGCCCGCAACGAATGCGCCGTGCTGAAGGCGGTCGCCGACCGCTATGTGATGCAGCGCGACGAGCAGGAGCGGCTCCGCGCCGACCAGCGCGTGGTGCTGGCCGAACTGGCCGACGCGCTCACCGCCCGGGCCCACACCGAGGGGCTCGATCCGCAGTTCCGGGCCCTGTACGACGAGGCGGAGGACGACCGTACGCGCAAGCGCGTGATCGTCGACCAGATCGCCTCGCTCACCGACGCGGCGGCCCGCTCGCTGCACTCCAGACTCACCGTGCACCACCGGTAATCCCAGCCGCGACGGCGTTCCCACGGAGCAAGCCCTCTTCCCCCATCACGCTCCGTGCGGGACGCTCGCAGTCGGCGCCGCGCAGCAAGCACCGAGGAGGCATCAAGTGGTCGACGCAGATCGGACATTCGTCATTGTCGGAGGCGGACTCGCGGGGGCGAAAGCCGCCGAGACCCTCCGGTCCGAAGGATTCAACGGGCGGGTGATCCTCATCGGCGACGAGCGCGAGCACCCCTATGAACGGCCGCCCCTGTCCAAGGGGTTCCTGGCCGGCAAGGAGGAACGCGACAGCGTCTTCGTGCACGAGCCCGGCTGGTACGCGCAGAACGACATCGAGCTGCACCTCGGCCAGACCGTGACCACCATCGACCGGGCCGCCAAGACGGTCCGCCTCGGTGACGGCGCCCTCATCCAGTACGACCGGCTGCTGCTGGCCACCGGTGCCGAGCCGCGCCGCCTGGACGTGCCGGGCACCGACCTGGCCGGCGTCCACCACCTGCGGCGCCTGGCCCACTCCGAGCGGCTGCGGCACGTCCTGAAGGCGCTCGGCCGCGACAACGGGCACCTGGTGATCTCGGGCGGCGGCTGGATCGGCCTGGAGGTTGCGGCGGCGGCCCGCGGGTACGGCGCGGAGGTCACCGTCGTCGAGCCGGAGGCGACCCCGCTGCACAACGTGCTCGGCCCCGAGCTGGGCCAGCTCTTCGCCGACCTGCACGCCGAGCACGGCGTCCGCTTCCACTTCGGTGCCCGCCTGACCGAGATCGTCGGCCAGGACGGCATGGTGCTCGCGGCCCGCACCGACGACGGCGAGGAACACCCGGCGCACGACGTGCTCGCCGCGATCGGCGCGGCCCCGCGCACCTCGCTCGCCGAGAACGCGGGCCTCGCGCTGGCCGACCGGGCGCACGGCGGCGGCATCGCCGTGGACGCCTCGCTGCGCACCTCCGACCCCGACATCTTCGCGGCCGGCGACGTGGCGGCCGTCCACCACCCCCTGCTCGGCACCCGGCTGCGCGTCGAACACTGGGCCAACGCGCTCAACGGGGGACCGGCCGCCGCTCGCGCGATGCTGGACCAGCACGTCACCTACGACCGGGTCCCGTACTTCTTCTCCGACCAGTACGACCTCGGCCTCGAATACTCGGGCTGGGCGCCGCCCGGCTCCTACGACCAGGTGGTGGTCCGGGGCGACACGGGCAAGCGCGAGTTCATCGCGTTCTGGCTGAAGGAGCGCCGGGTGCTCGCCGGGATGAACGTGAACGTGTGGGACGTCACAGAGCCGATCCAGGCCCTGATCCGGGGCGGGGCCCCGGTGGACCCCGACGCGCTCGCCGATCCCGCCGTCCCGCTCGCCTCCCTCGCACCCTGAGTGTCGGCGCGTCCCCGTAGACTTCACGCGTGGCAGGCAGGATCAACGATGACGACGTGAAGGCGGTACGGGACGCGGTCCCGATCGACGCCGTCGTGTCCGAGTACCTCCAGCTGCGCAACGCCGGGGGCGGCAACCTCAAGGGCCTGTGCCCCTTCCACGACGAGAAGTCCCCGTCCTTCCAGGTCAGCCCGAGCAAGGGTCTCTTCCACTGCTTCGGCTGCCAGGAGGGCGGCGACACGATCGCCTTCGTCCGGAAGATCGACCACCTGTCGTTCTCCGAGGCCGTCGAGCGGCTCGCCGCCACCGCGGGCATCACGCTGCGCTACGAGGAGGGCGGCTACAACCCCTCGCACCAGCGCGGCGAACGCATCCGCCTGGTCGAGGCGCACAAGGCGGCCGCCCAGTTCTACATCGAGCAGCTGGGCAGCCCCGAGGCGGAGATCGGCCGCACTTTCCTCGCCGAGCGCGGCTTCGACCAGGCGGCGGCCGCCCACTTCGGGGTCGGCTACAGCCCGGCGGGCTGGGACCACCTGACGCGTTTCCTGCGCGGCAAGGGCTTCACCGACAAGGAGCTGCTGACCTCGGGCCTGGCCCAGGAGAGCCGCCGCAACCCCATCGACCGCTTCCGCGGCCGGCTGATGTGGCCGATCCGCGACGTGTCGGGCGAGGTCGTCGGCTTCGGCGCCCGCAAACTGCGCGACGACGACAACGGGCCCAAGTACCTGAACACGCCCGAGACGCCGATCTACAAGAAGTCCCAGGTCCTGTACGGGATCGACCTGGCGAAGAAGGACATCGCCAAGTCGAGCCGCGCGGTGGTCGTCGAGGGCTACACCGACGTGATGGCCTGCCATCTGGCCGGCGTGACCACCGCCATCGCGACCTGCGGCACGGCCTTCGGCGGCGACCACATCAAGATCCTGCGCCGCCTGCTGATGGACAACGGCTCGGCCCGGGTGATCTTCACCTTCGACGGGGACGCGGCCGGCCAGAAGGCCGCCCTGCGCGCCTTCGAGGACGACCAGAAGTTCGCCGCCGAGACCTACATCGCCATCGCCCCCGACAACATGGACCCGTGCGACCTGCGCCTGGCCAAGGGTGACGAGGCGGTCGCCGACCTGGTCCAACCCCGCACCCCCCTCTTCGAGTTCGCGATCCGCCAGATCGTCGGCCGCTACGACCTGGAGACCCCGGCGGGCCGTGCGGCGGCCCTCGACGAGGCGGCCCCCATCGTCGCCCGCATCAAGAACGTCGCCTCCCAGCACGAGGTCGCCGTGCAGCTCGCCGGCATCCTCGGCATCCTGGACACCCAGTTCGTCGTCAAGCGCGTCGCCCAGCTCGCCCGCTGGGCCCGCGACCGCGGCGGCAAGGGCCCCGCCCCCGCCCAGCACCGCCGTCAGCAGTACGAGGCCGCCGCGCCCCGCCAGGCCGCCGCCCCCGGCCCCGCCCTGAACCTGCGCAGCCCCGCCCACCGCACCGAACGCGAGCTGCTCAAGCTGGCGTTGCAGCATCCGCACCTGGTCTCCCCGGCGTTCGACGCCTACGGCGTCGACGAGTTCACCGCCCCGCCCTACGCGGCGGTCCGCCAGTGCATCCAGGACGCGGGCGGCGCCACCGACGCCCCCTCCGACTACCTGCCCACCGTCATGGACTGCGCGCCCAACGACGTGGTGCGCGCCCTGGTCACCGAGCTCGCGGTCGAGGCCGTCCACGCCCGCACGGTCGACGAGGCGTACGCGGGCGAGCAGCTGGTGGCGGTGCGCCGCCGCGCCGTGGACCGCCGCCTCCTGGACATCCAGGGCACCCTCGCCCGCCTGGGCCAGCACGGCGACCCGGCCCAACTGGCCGCCGTGCAGAACGAGTTGTGGGTGCTCCAGCAGTACGGCCAGGCCCTGCGCAACAAGGGAGCGGCGGCGCTGTAGCGACCGCCCCGGCCGCGGCGGCACATCCGTCCGGGTAACCGCGCGGTCACGCACCGGCTTCAAAAAGTAGTCGCACGCCCGTCGCGGCGATGCTGTGTCGTACCCCACACTGGGGGGCGGTGCCTGAGTCCTCGGAGCGCGGCCGGCCCACCTCCCGGGGTGGGCGCCTCATCCCCGCGGATCCGCTCATCGTGTACGGGACGGAATGCGGCCCGGCCGCCCCCGTCCCGCTGCCGCACGCCCCCGATCCGGCAGCGATCACCCTGGAGGTCGCCCCCGTGCAGACCCAGACCCTGACCGACAACGACGTCGTCACGGCCGTACCGCCGCAGGCGCGGGCGGCGTACCACCCCGAGGCGGAGCCGGGCGGGCCGCCCGCGGCCGGGCCCGTCGCCGAGGAGGAGGCCCCCGAGCCGCCCGAGCCGCGGCCCGGCCGGGCCGACACCGGCGGGCCGTCCTCCGACCTCTTCCGGCAGTACCTGCGCGAGATCGGCCGCATCCCGCTGCTGACCGCGGTCGAGGAGGTCGACCTCGCGCGGCGGGTGGAAGCGGGCCTCTTCGCCGAGGAGAAGCTCGGCAGCACTCCCGATCTGGACTCCCAACTCGCCCTGGATCTCGACAAGTTGGTCGTGATGGGGCGGATGGCCAAGCGGCGCCTCATCGAGGCGAACCTGCGCCTGGTGGTCTCCGTCGCCAAGCGGTACGTGGGCCGGGGGCTCACCATGCTCGACCTCGTCCAGGAGGGGAACCTCGGACTGATCAGGGCCGTCGAGAAGTTCGACTACGCCCGCGGCTACAAGTTCTCGACGTACGCGACCTGGTGGATCCGTCAGGCCATGTCCCGCGCGCTCGCCGACCAGGCCCGCACCATACGGGTCCCGGTGCACGTCGTCGAACTCATCAACCGCGTGGTGCGCGTCCAGCGCCGCATGCTCCAGGAGCGCGGCTACGAACCCACCGCCGAAGAGGTCGCCGCCCACCTCGACCTGACCCCGGAGCGGGTCGGCGAAGTCCTCAGGCTCGCCCAGGAACCGGTCTCGCTGCACGCGCCGGTGGGCGAGGAGGACGACGTGGCGCTCGGCGACCTCATCGAGGACGGCGACGCGGCCTCGCCCGTGGAGTCCGCCGCGTTCCTGCTGCTCCGCCAGCACCTGGAGGCGGTGCTCTCCACGCTCGGCGAACGCGAACGCAAGGTGGTCCAGCTGCGGTACGGGCTCGCCGACGGCCGGCCGCGCACCCTGGAGGAGATAGGCCGGATCTTCGGGGTGACCCGGGAGCGCATCCGCCAGATCGAGTCGAAGACGCTGAACAAGCTCCGCGACCACGCCTTCGCCGACCAGCTGCGCGGCTACCTGGACTGAACGCGGCAGGAACGGAAGAGGGGCCGGCGCGCGTCGCACACCGGCCCCGACTCCCGTACGGATCAGTCGACTTCGGCGACCGCCTGCGCGAACTGCGCCGCGTACAGACGGGCGTAGGCGCCCTCGGCCGCCAACAGCTCGTCGTGCGTGCCCTGTTCGACGATCGAGCCGTTCTCCATCACCAGGATCACGTCCGCGTCGCGGATCGTGGAGAGCCGGTGCGCGATGACGAACGACGTGCGCCCGTGGGCGAGCCGCGCCATCGCCTTCTGGATCAGCACCTCGGTCCGGGTGTCGACCGAACTCGTCGCCTCGTCGAGGACCAGGATCACCGGGTCGGACAGGAACGCCCGCGCGATGGTGATCAGCTGCTTCTCGCCCGCGCTGACCCCGGTGCCCTCGTCGTCGATGACGGTGTCGTAGCCCTCGGGGAGCGTACGGATGAAGCGGTCGGCGTGCGCTGCCCGCGCCGCCTCCTCGACCTCCTCGCGCGTGACGTCCTTCGGGGCGCCGTAGGCGATGTTGTCCGCGATCGAGCCGCCGAACAGCCAGGTGTCCTGGAGCACCATGCCGATCGAGGAGCGCAGCTCCTCGCGGGTCATGCGGGCCGCGTCCACCCCGTCCAGGGTGATCCGGCCGCCGGTGACCTCGTAGAACCGCATGAGCAGGTTGACCAGGGTCGTCTTGCCGGCGCCGGTGGGGCCGACGATCGCGACCGTGTGGCCGGGCTCCACCCGCAGCGAGAGGTCCTCGATGAGCGGCTTCTCCGGCTCGTACCGGAACGACACCTTCTCCAGGGCGACCGCGCCGCGCAGCACCTCGGGGCGCTCGGGCGAGGCCGTGTCGGGCGCCTGCTCCTCGGCGTCGAGCAACTCGAAGATCCGCTCGGCCGACGCGACACCGGACTGCACCAGGTTCGCCATCGAGGCGACCTGGGTCAGCGGCATCGAGAACTGCCGCGAGTACTGGATGAAGGCCTGCACGTCGCCGATGGACAGCGCACCGGTGGCGACCCGGAGCCCGCCGACGACCGCCACCAGGACGTAGTTCAGGTTGGAGACGAACATCATCAGCGGCTGCATGATCCCGCTGTTGAACTGCGCCCGGAACGACGCCTCGTAGAGCGCGTCGTTCTGCTCGGCGAACGCCTCGGCCGACTCGTTCTGCCGCCCGAAGACCTTCACCAGGGCGTGCCCGGTGTACATCTCCTCGATGTGGGCGTTCAGCTTGCCGGTGGACTTCCACTGCTGGACGAACTGGGGCTGCGAGCGCTTGCCGACCTTCGTCGCCACGACGATCGACAGCGGCACCGTGACCAGCGCCACGAGCGCGAGCAGCGGCGAGATCCAGAACATCATCACCAGCACGCCGACGATGGTGAGCAGCGAGTTGATGAGCTGGCCCATCGTCTGCTGCATCGTCTGCGAGATGTTGTCGATGTCGTTGGTGGCCCGGCTGAGCACCTCGCCGCGCTTGGCCTTGTCGAAGTAGGACAGCGGCAGCCGCGACAGCTTGGTCTGGATGTCCTCGCGCATCCGGAAGACCGTCTTGTTGATGGCCCGGTTGGCGAGCCGGGTCGCCACCAGCATCATCAGGCCGGCGCCCACGTACACCACCAGGGCCGTGAGCAGGACGCTGCCGACGGAGCCGAAGTCGATGCCGGAGCCGGGCGTGAAGTCCACCCCGGAGAGCATGTCGGCCAGCCCTCCCTGGCCGCGGTGGCGCAGCGCGTCCAGGGCCTGTGCCTTGGACATGCCGTCGGGGAAGCGCGGTCCGACGACGCCGGCGAAGACCAGGTCGGTCGCCCTGCCGAGGATCTTGGGGCCGACGACCGAGAGGCCGACGCTGATGACGACCGCGAGCAGCATCACGCTCAGGATCGTCTTCTCCGGGGCGAGCCGTTTGACCAGCCGCTTGCCGGATTCCTTGAAGTTCATAGACCGCTGATCCGGGCCGCCGCCCATCATCATGCGTCCACCGGGCCCGCTCATGCCGCCTCAGCCTCCGTCAGCTGGGAGAGCACGATCTCCCGGTACGTCTCGTTGTCGGCCATCAGTTCGTGATGGCGGCCGGTCCCGACGACCCGTCCCTCGTCGAGGACGATGATCCGGTCGGCGTCCCGGATGGTGGAGACCCGCTGGGCGACGATCACGACCGTGGCCTCGGCGGTCTCCCGGCCGAGCGCGGCGCGCAGCGCGGCGTCGGTGGCGTAGTCGAGCGCGGAGAAGGAATCGTCGAAGAGGTAGATCTCCGGGCGCTGCACCAAGGTGCGCGCGATGGCGAGCCGCTGGCGCTGGCCGCCGGACACGTTCGTGCCGCCCTGCGCGACGGGCGCGTCGAGCCCGCCCTCCAGCGCGCTCACGAACTCCTTGGCCTGCGCGACCTCCAGGGCGTGCCACAGCTCCTCGTCGGTCGCGTCGGGGTTGCCGTAGCGCAGGTTGGTGGCCACGGTCCCGGAGAAGAGGTACGGCTTCTGCGGCACCAGGGACACCGTCTTGGCGAGCAGCACGGGGTCCAGGGTGCGGACGTCCTCGCCGTCGACCAGTACCTGTCCGTCGGTGGCGTCCATCAGCCGCGGGACGAGCCCGAGCAGGGTGGACTTGCCGCTGCCCGTGGAGCCGATGATCGCGGTGGTCTCGCCGGGGCGGGCCACGAGCTCCACGCCGCGCAGCACCGCCGCCTCGGCGCCGGGGTACTTGAAGTCGGCGCCCCGCACCTCCAGATGGCCGTGCCGGCGCAGCTCGCGCACCGGGCTTTTGGGCGGCACGACACTGGTGTCGGTGCCCAGGACCTCCTCGATGCGCTCGGCGCAGACCTCGGCGCGCGGCACCATCATGAACATGAAGGTGGCCATCATGACGGCCATCACGATCTGCATGAGGTACGCCAGGAACGCGGTGAGCTGGCCGATCTCCATGTCGCCGCTGTTGATCCGGTGGGCACCGAACCAGACGACGGCCACCGACGAGACGTTCACGACGGTCATGACGGTCGGGAACATCAGTGCCATCAGCCGGCCGGTGGCGAGCGAGACGTCGGTGAGCTCGGTGTTGGCGCCCCTGAAGCGCTTCTGCTCGTACTCGTCGCGCACGAAGGCCCGGATCACGCGGTTGCCGGTGATCTGCTCGCGCAGCACGCGGTTCACGGTGTCGAGCCGGGTCTGCATGGTGCGGAACAGGGGCCGCATCTTGCGCACGATCAGCGACACGGCGATGCCGAGCACCGGCACGACGGCGAGCAGCACCGCGGACAGCGGCACGTCCTGGCCGAGCGCCATGATGATGCCGCCGACACACATGATCGGCGCGGACACCATCAGGGTGAACGCCATCAGGACCAGCATCTGGACCTGCTGGACGTCATTGGTGGTGCGGGTGATCAGGGACGGCGCCCCGAACTGCCCGACCTCACGGGCCGAGAAGGACTGCACCCGCGCGAAGACGGCGGCCCGCACGTCCCGCCCGAGGGCGGCCGCGGTGCGGGCGCCGAAGAAGACGGCGCCGATGTTGCAGAAGACCTGGACGAGGCTGACGGCGATCATGATGCCGCCGTGACCCAGGATGTAGCCCGTGTCCCCGTTCACGACACCCTTGTCGATGATGTTCGCGTTGAGGGTGGGCAGGTAAAGGGTGGCGCTGGTCTGCAGCAGTTGCAGCAGCACCAGGACGGCGATCGGTTTCTTGTACGGCCCTAGGTGGGACCGCAGGAGTCGTATGAGCACGCGCAGGCTCTCCGGGTCGGCAAGATCGGGGGTTCGACCCACCATCTTGCGACACTCCACCCCTGGAAGCTCAAGCGATTATCGAGCTGGAGTCAAAAGGAATAGCAAAGAGCGCGTGCCCGGTCGCGTCAAGAACCCTGGCCGAAGGCGCCGGGGTGGATCTCGTCACGCGTGGCGATGTACTGCTGACGCACCGCCTGTCCGACGGGCAGGTCATCGCCGGGCTCGAAGACCTGGGCCGCGGCGCCCTGCCAGGGCGGCGGGGTGTGCGCGGCGAGCGCGCCCTGCGAGACGCCGAGCGCCCAGGCCGCCTGCCGGGCCGCACCGAGCGCCGCGTACTCGGCGGGCTGCGGCACCACGACCTGGGTGCCGAAGAGCGCGGGCGCGGCGGCCTGCACGGCGGGCAGTTCGGCGGCGGCGCCGAGCAGGAAGACCCGGCGCACCTCGACCCCGCGGGTGCGCAGCACGTCCAGCGCGTCGGCCAGCGAGCAGAGCATGCCCTCGAAGGCGGCCCGCGCCAGGTGCTCCGGCTTCATCGACTCGCGCCGCAGCCCGGCCAGCGTGCCGGCGGCGTGCGGCAGCCGGGGGGTGCGCTCGCCCTCCAGGTAGGGGAGCAGGACGAGTCCGCTGGCGCCCGGGGTGGAGGTGAGGGCGAGTTCGCTGAGCGCGGCGAGGTCCTCGACGCCCAGCATTTCGGCCGTGCCGCGCAGGGCGCGCACCGCGTTGCTCGTATGGACGACCGGCAGGTGCATCCCGGTCGCGTCGGCGAAGGACGTAATCATGCCGCTCGGATCGGCCAGCGCCTCGTGATGCACGGCCATGACCGAACCCGACGCGCCGAGCGAGACGACCGCGTCGCCGACGCCGACGCCGAGCCCGAACGCGGCGGCCATCGTCTCGCCGGTGCCGGCCGAGATCAGCAGGCCCTCGGGGGTGGTGCCGGCCGCGTCCGAGGGGCCGAGCACCTCGGGCAGCGCCACCTGGTGGCCGAGCGCGAGTTCGACCAGATCGGGGCGGTAGAAGCCGGTGGCGGCCGACCAGTAGCCGGTGCCGGAGGCGGCCCCGCGGTCGGTGGTGCGCCGGGCGGGGCGGCCCAGGAGCTGCCACACCAGCCAGTCGTGGGCCTGCATCACACCGGCGGTGCGCTGGGCGGCCTCCGGCTCGTGCCGGGCCAGCCAGCGCAGTTTGGAGACGGCCTGGGCGGCCTGCGGCACGCACCCGACGGCCTGCGCCCAGGCCTCGCGGCTGCCGAGCCCGTCGACGAGATCGGCCGCGGCGACCTGGGCCCGCTTGTCGTTGCCCGTCAGGGCGGCCCGCACGAGATTGCCCTGGCCGTCCAGCGGTATGAGCCCGTGCTGCTGGGCGGAGACCCCGATGGCCTGGACCCCTTCGAGGAGCCCCCCGGTCGCGGCCTCGCCGAGCGAGAGCAGCCACGCCTGCGGATCGACCTCGCCGGCCTTGGGGTCGACCGGATGCGGGGCGTACCCCTGGCGCAGCACGGCACCCGTGTCCGTGTCGCAGACGACGATGCGTGTGAAGGCGGAAGAGCTGTCAAGACCGGCGACTATCCCCATGACGACGATTCTGCCGCACTCGAGGGGCTGCTGGGACGGCGGTGGCCGGGACCGCGCCGTCCGGCGCCGCGCCGCGGGGGCTTGGTGTCGGGAGAGGTCTGGCGCCGCGCGGGGGCCTGGTGTCGTTCGGGGCGGACGTACGGGTGCCCGCGGCTGCATAGGCGTACGGATGCCCGCGGCTCACGGACGTACGGGTTCCGTGCCCCGCGGGCGTACAGGTGCCGCGTACCCGAGCGGCTCCCGGGCGTCAGGTGTTGCTGGTGCCCCAGTCGTCCGCGGTGCCCGTGCCGCGCTCGCGCAGGGAGCGCACGCGCTCGGCGACGGAGCCGGGCACCTTGTCCCCGACCTTCTCGCTCACCGCGTGGAAGGCCTTGCCCGCGACCTCGCGCGAGGTCTGCGCGGCCGACTCGGCGGTGTTGCGCACCGCGGGGTTCTGGGCGACCTGACGGGCTGACTTCTTCAACTGCTCGTAGCGCTCGCGCCCGGCGCGGGTCCCGAGCACGTATCCGATGGCCAGTCCGACGGCGAACGTGAGCCGGTATCGCATGGTGGTCCCTTCCCTAGCGTGTGTGCCGCGCCTACCCGCGCAGCCCCGTGATCACCCGGGGCGGAACCGATTGGCGGAGCACCCCCCTGCTTGCGCTAATGTATGTGTCGCAGCGAACGCACGCCGCTCGGGAACACCCGAGGTGGGTACGTTCGAGGCGACGCGCAATCCCCTGTAGCTCAATTGGCAGAGCAGCCGGCTGTTAACCGGCAGGTTACTGGTTCGAGTCCAGTCGGGGGAGCTCGATCTCCTGTAGCTCAATTGGCAGAGCAGCCGGCTGTTAACCGGCAGGTTACTGGTTCGAGTCCAGTCGGGAGAGCAGCGGAACGGGACCCTTCGGGGTCCTTTTTCGTATCCGGCGGAACCGCCGCGACCTCCGCGAAGTCCTCATGGGCGTGCGAAGCCGACCATCCGAGGCAGGAGATCGTATGAGCGGCTATGCTGCGGCAGACGGCGCGCACACATGTGCGCGACGCGCCGTTAGGGGCGGTAGCTCAGCCGGTTAGAGCAGCGGACTCATAATCCGTCGGCCGTGGGTTCGAGTCCCACCCGCCCCACCAGCAGTTGGCAGTGCAGAAACGTTCTGACCTGCGAGGATGTTCACAGCAGGATAGCGTCGGCCGGGCGTTCGCCACACGAGCGCCACACCGACACGCCGATACGATTTTCGGCATGGCTTCGATCAAGACCTGTCAGCGGAAGTCCGGAGACCTCCCGTACACCGTCGTTTGGCGGACTGGCGGCACCTGATCAGGCCGTTGGTGCCGGGAGACCTTCGACGATGCCACTCAGGCTGAGCGCTTCCAGGACCTGGTGAACGGTCACGGACAGCAATGGCCGCCGGGCTGGGCCAAGGGTGAGGGGTTCGTCGAGGCGAGCGCCTCCCCGGTGCCTGACGCCGAAAGGTTCTTGGCCACTGTCTGTCTCGGACCGGGGGAGCAGGATCACCCGAGACCACGTCAGCCGTTGGGTCCTGGACCTCCAGAACGGCAGGCCGGGCCCTCTCCATCCCTCAAAGACGGTACATCGGCCCTACGCGGCCAAGACGATTGCCAACCTTCACGGCTTGCTCTTCAGCATCCTCCAGTCGGCGTGACGCCGACCCGGCGCTTCGCGACTCGAACCCTTGCGCACACACCAAACTGCCCAAGGGGAACGACACGGAAGCGACGAGGTGTTCCTCGAACCAGAGGAGTACGCCGTGCTGCGCGCCCACGTACGCGCAGACGCCGTCGACATCATCGATGCCTCGGTGAGCACCGGCCTCCGGTGGGGAGAAGTGACGGCGCTGCGACCTCGCGACTTCACCTTCGTCTCAAAGAGGCCGACGCTCCGCGTACAGCGAGCATGGAAGCGGCGGGGTGAGGGCGGGACGTTCCTCGGGGCCCCCAAGACGAAGAAGTCACGCCGGACCCTTGTGCTCACCCCTGACCAGGTGCAGCTCTTCCAGCGGATCTGTTCGGGCAAGAAGCCGACGGATTTGGTGTTCACCGCCCCCGAGGGCGGCGCCTGGCGCTCGGGCGTGTTTCACGCGCACCGCTATAAGCCGGCGCTGGACGCGGCCAACGCCGCGGGTCTCACCAAGCGCCCACGCGTTCACGACCTTCGCCACACGCACGCCTCTTGGTTCATCGCCGGGAAGGTCCCGCTGCCGGTGATCCAGGCTCGCCTCGGCCATGAGTCGATCACCACCACTGTCGATGGGTACGGGTATCTCCTGGAGTCTCGGACGACAAGGTGGTGGCGGCCGTCAAGTGGGCGATGAGTGCGGCGGTCCCGCAGGGGATGGCCCAGGCGGCCTGAACGCACTGTTAAGCACGACGATAAAGACCTGACCTCATGCCAGGACTTCGAGTCTGACGGCTTGCCAAGCGGCCGTCGAGTTGTGCACGGCGTTCCGGCCAGACGACGTCCTGACTGCTGGTGACGTCCCGGAGTCCTGCGTCGTCGTCGGCGGCCTGGTCAGCCAGACGGCGGCGGGCGATTTCGCTAGGAGCTGTTCGGGGTTCGGATCATGTGGTTGAGGTGAGGTGCTTCGGCCACATGATGGAGCCTCGGAGGTGGAGTCCGGCCTCGAAGCTCTCCGGGCTCTTGTCGTACCGGGTCGCGATGCCGTGCCAGGTCTTGAGTTTCTGGAAGCAGCGTTCGACGGTGTTTGTGTCCTTGTAGAGGTCGGTGTCGTGGCTGACGGGCCGGCCGCCCCTGCTGCCCTTCTTCTTGCGGTTGGCGGCCTGGTCCCTCTTCTCCGGGATGACGGCCTTGATGCCGCGTCTGCGCAGGTAGGCAGGGTTGGCCTTGGAGGAGTAGGCCTTGTCGGCGGCGACCGGGTCCGGGCGGGTGCGCGGGCGGCCGACCGCTCCCGGGACCCGGATCTTGTCCACCACGACCCGGAACTGTGGGCAGTCCGCGGCCTGACCGGGTGTCAGGACGAAGTCCAGGGGTAATCCGGCGGAGTCGACCGCGGCATGGATCTTGCTGCTCAGGCCGCCCCGGGACCTGCCGAGTCCGGCGGCCTTCGCCCGGTCCTTGCGACGACGCGGCGTTGCTGCACGATCCGCACCCGCGTCCGCTTCGGCCTGCGGTTCACCACCCGCCACACCGGCGGCTGGACTGCCGGCGGAGCCCCCCCTTTTCCTCGGTCAGCGCCTGTTCGAGCGCATCCAGAGTCTCCCCGGCGACGGCCGGCCCCGCGGAGTCCTGGTGGGCGCGTACGACCGTGGAGTCCACGCTCACCAGCTCAAGGCCGACCAGCCCCCGCCCGGCTGCCTCCGCGATCAACGCGCTCATCAGTTACTGGAGCACCCTTGCCCTGGCCCAGCCGTTGAACCGGGAGTACACGGTTGACCAGGGCCCGTAGCGCTCTGGGAGATCACGCCACCCCGACACGGTACGGAACCGCCACAACACCCCGTTGAAGTGATCCCGCACCCGCCGGGGCAGCGGCCCCGTAGCCGCCACCGGCAGAAGGGGCTCGATCAGCGCCCACTCGGCATCTGTCACATCAAAACGCGCGCCACCCCCGAGTTCTACCAGCAGCCATCCGAACCCCGAAAGCCTGGAAACAGGGCTCCCCGGTTCCCGGTAGCGGAATCATTCGCTACCGCGACAAGGAGCCCTGTTTTTTCATCATTCACATCTGTCTGCCTCTCCTGCTCGGCGGCAAACGATGCGAGAGATTCACTCGCAGTGGAAAACTTTCAGGAAGTACCCCAGAGTTGGTCGCGCCCTGTGCTGCGAGTGTACTGAATGGCGTTCGCGCCATTCGAAGTACTCCCGCCTACGCCTATCGACTTTCCGCTGTACTGATTGATTATCTGACTGTCAGCGAGGTACTAGTTCTCGTCATCCGCCCCGTTACAGTCCCACTGGATAATCGTCGCCCCGTTACCTGTCTGCCCCCCTACCCCCAAGCATTTACCGGAATAACGGTTCTTGATCTCCTTGAGGTTTGGATTGTACGATCGCTCGACAATGTCCCAGTGCTCGTCACTTGAGCCGTTGCAGTCCCACTGGATCGCCGGGGCGCCGTTCGATCCTGAACTCCCGACGCCGAGGCACTTGATCGACCAGACATTTTCAAGCCTGACGTTCCAGTAATTTGCCGCCGCCGGCGACACGGAGAGAGCAATTGCTGCCAAGGTCGCGCCGGCGACCGAGATGAGCTTAAAACTCTTTCTCACTTCAACCCCCCACAGGTTTTCGCCGCGAGTATCGCTTTTACCCAGCGATGCGTGCGGCAGTCATTTCACAGAATGCCGAGCACCGCATGAGGGCCGATCGGCCCTCATGCGGTTCGGTGGAAAAATGACATGTGAACTTGATCAGTGCAGCGATTTCCGCGTCCTAATATCCTCATAGATTCCTCGATGTCTTGATTTCATGCCCTCCTTGCGCGAGAAGTTGGCTGATTTTCTTCCCGTGCAAGTCAACGTAAGGCCTCCCGGGAGCCCACTTCGGTACGGCGGTGTGGTCTAATTATCAGTCGACAACGAAGAAGGGTGTGTATGCAATGGCCTCACTGAAATGGGGGCGCCGACAAGCTATCGGAATTGGCCTGACTGCAGCGGTCACTGCTGGTGGATTCTTCCTGCTTGCACCTAAGGACTCTCTCCCGCCCATAGCGGCGGCTGCTGACGCAAGTGACCCTATGTGCACGAAGGTTATTTCCAAACTTCCTCAGAAAATTGGAGACGCATCACGTCGCGACGTCGGCGCATCTGGAGCCGCCGCTTGGGGCAAGCCCTCGATTGTTCTCCGCTGCGGGGTGACGCCGCCGATTCCGACGATTGACGCATGCATCGATGTGAATGGAATTCACTGGGTTCTAGATGAGGACAAAGCAAAGAGGCAGGGTGTACGCACCCTTACTACTTATGGCCGAAAACCGGCTGTAGAAGTCAGCTTCTTTGACCCCTCAGATCAAGCCGGCGGGGATCTCGTTCCTCTCGAAGCCGCCATCTCTCAAATTCCTCAGACCTCTAAGTGCCTATAAGGGATCGTCTCCCCGTACGCGCCCTGCGCCTATGGCGCGCGAGGCCGGGGAAAATGGGGGAGCAGCCCAGCCGTCCCAGCGTCCCCGCTTCGAGGAGGCGTTCTTGTGGTTTCGGACAGCGACACCGTGTGGCGCCATTGCGTACAGCTCAGCCGACACGTACTGCCTCTCCTGGATCAGGAGCCGTGGCGGGTGAGCAAACGTCACGAGCGGCTGCGCGCCTGGGACATCGAGCGGGACGCGGGCGAACGCCTCATCGCCACTCTAGGAGCCCTGGTCCTCCACTCCCTCGTGTCCGATGCCGTCGCCACCGGCAGCCCCCGAACCGTCGGCGTGCTGCACGGCATTCCCCTGGCCGCCGTGGCGGCGACCACCGCCAGGCCGGACTTCGAAATCCTCGCCGCCGTGCCGACCGCACACACGGACCCGGACGAACAGGCGGCCCTCAACTACGTGCGACTGCTCACCTACCAAAGCGGCCGCACCGGCCCGTGGCTGCCCCGGCTCAGAACAGAGCTGCACCACTCCTTGATCACCCTTATGGGACGTTCCCGCCTGGGCACTCCGACCTGTGCTGATCTCAGTACGTGGGTGGGGCAGGCGAGGCCGACGTGAAACCCGTGCCGACGTGGCCACGAACACGATCGCGGCCATCACCTCCCGGTCGCCGTGCCGACGCCGACCACCGCCCTGCGGCCTCGACGGCGCCTCCGGCGGGGTGGATGGTCAGGCCGGTGTGGGTGAGGAGTGACCAGGGGAGTTGTGGGTTGGTGTTGATGCGGTGGATGCCTTTTTCGGTGGCGTCGGCGACATCGGCGAGGTGGTCGCCGGCGAGGTTGGCGAGTCCACGTTTCTTGAGCGAGGACCACAGCAGTTCCACCGGGTTCAGCTCGGGTGCGTAGGCGGGTAATCGCTCGAGTGTGAGCCATTCCTGCTCGGCCACCCACGCCCGCATCGCCCGGCTCCAGTGGGCCGACAGGCCGTCCCAGACCAGCACCACGTTCTCACCACGGTAGAACACCTTCATCTGCTCCAGGACCTCGATGAGTCCGAGCCTGTCGTAGCTGCCGGGCTTGAGATGTCGAAGGAGCGGAGTCCGACCTCGGGGCGCGTAGGTGCGGCGGACTTGCGGCAGGAGTGAGACGCCTGATTCGTCGAGGAACACGATCCAGGCACGTGTGTTCACGGCCCTTTCTGATCCGTGGCCACTCGTGCGCGACCCAGCGGGCGATCTCCGATGCATCCCGCTCCACCGCCCGCCGCTCAGGGCGCTGAAGACTCCATCCCAGCCGGCCCGTCAGCAGCCGCCACACCGACGCTCGTGACAACACCACCCCTGTCACCCGGGCAACGACCTCTCCGACACGTTCCAGAGTCCACAAGTCGGCCTCGAAACCATGAGCCCGGGCACCTTGCTCCAACGCGGTCCGGACCGCCTCGACCTGGGAGTCGTCCAGCCTGGGCGGGCGCCCGGAAGATGCCCGCCGCCATAATGCGCAAGCACCGTCCTTCTCCCACACCCGACGCCATCGCCGCACGCTCTCGGCGCACACCCCGACCGCCCGCGCGGCCTCCGCATGCGAGACACCCCCTCGAACAACTCCACCGCCCGAACGCGACGCGCTTCCGCCAACTGCGGCCGCAAAGGAGCAAAAGACGATTCGGCAGCCATGGACGAAGGGTGATAAGCATCCCGACAGCGTCCCGCCTACACCGCCCCCACACCCACCGAACTTACGAAAAGATCAGTAGTCGAGGAGGTTGGGCGCAATCGGATCCGCACTTGATCGAGCCGCAGCAGACCGCGCTTGAGCCGCACGAGGCGTACCGGATGTCGAGCTCTGCAACGGTCTTGACAGCCGGTACGGCCACCCAAATCCCCAGTGCCATTACCCGCGCAACTAGCTTCACTGCGACGGAAAGCCGAACGGCTGAGTTCGGTGATTAAGAGTTGTCCCGCAACACTGGGCTCGTCCCCAGCGCCTGCAATGCTGCTGACGCGCACCCCCTTCGCGCTGATGCCTACAAGAAGGTAGGCCGCATGGTGCGTGGGAGGTGCTCAGTCCAGAGCAGCGGTATCTGCCTCAGACACCGTCAACCCCGCCTCCTGGATCCGCTGACGCATGTCTCCTTCGTACAGCCAGGCGCAAGCCTCGATCGCCGGGTGGAGTCCAGCCAGGATCAACGCCGCACGCTTCGGCACGTGGGTTTCTTCCCTCCAAGCCGTTCCACAGCGATCGATCTCCTCCCGCAACCTCAGGAGCGCCTGCTCGTCGTACCCCTCGTTCCTGCGCAGGGGGATCACAAAACGATCCGCCGCCTCCTCCAGACGACTGGCCAAGTCTGTCTCCAGGTGTGCCTCCGTCTCGGGCCGTTCGCAGCGCAGTGGGACGATCTTCTCGTGGCTGGTGTGATCACGGCGGCACAGCCGTCCTGGATAGGACCGTTCACCGGGCTGAGCCCGCGCTGCTTCGGCAAGCTCGTGACCGCCCTGCGTCGCGAGGGAGAAGACATGTCCGCCGAGGCCGGCCGTGGGGCCTGTCCTTGGAGGGCCGCGTCCTGCTGGCGCGGCGTACTGTCGCGCTAACTTGACGCTGCGTCAGCTCGCGCCGCTGTTCGGAATCTCGAAGTCTGCGGCCGACCGCGTCATGAACCGCCTCGTACCGCTGCTCGCCCTGCGGCCGCGCCGACAGTCCGCAATGACGCTGTGCTCATCGGGCGGCACCTTGGTCCCCACGCGTGACCATGCGGTGGCCGAGCACTCGAAAACTACCGGTACTCCACCAACCACCAGGTCGTCATCGACGCCGATACCCGGCTGGTCGTCACCGTCGGCCGGACTCTTCCTGGCAACCGTAACGACTGCAAGGCATGCGAGTTGTCCGGAGCGAAGGCAGCTGTCGGCAACACCACGGTGATCGCTGACGGCGGCTACCGCGGCACTGGCCTGGTGATCCCGCACCGTCGTGAACCAGGCCAGGCCGAACTCCCGGCCTGGAAAGAGGTCCCGCAATGATCAACTGGCATGGCTCGCAGCGAGGGTGCCCACCTTGGGTGGGTTTACGCAGCCCTTGAACACGGCCCTCCGGTTCGTCGGCGGCGCCGGAAATTCGGGTCACCCGTATGGGCCGGCGCCCGGCGTTGCGACCACCGGCTCCGTGGGCGCGCCAGCAGCGAGACAGACCAAGACCCCCGGTATCGGGCACGGGATGTGCCGGTGCCGGGGGTCTTCGCTGTGGGGGGCGGGGGTTACGGAGCCTTCACAGGGCGGACTGGAACGCCGAGGCGCTCGGCACGTTCGCTGCTGCTGTGGTGACGCGGTCCAGGGTGGCTGGAATACGACCGGCGTGCTGGGCGGCCGCGCGGGCGGCGAGGGGAACGCGGCGGGCGGTGCGGGGGGTGGCGGCGGCGTCGCGGGTGGCGGCGGAGATCAGAGTGTTCATGGTGGGCCTTCCGGCGAGATGCGTCGCCGCCCCCGCCTGATGACGGCGGGGGCGGCGAACGGCGCTTACTGATCGGGGGCAGCGTATAGGCGCCCAGGGCCTGCCGCGCGCGCATGAAGCCGTGGCGAAATGGTGGCGCTGACAAGCGGTTGGCGCCCTTGTGCCCGCCACCTGAGGCGATGTGCTCGCTGGGGCCCGTGCGACGCCTGTGAAGGTCCTGGGAATGGCGGGGAAAGCGGGGGCCGGATGGTTGACCCGGGCGGGCTCTGGGGCCGGGTGCTGTGAGGTGGCGGGTGTCCGGGGGGCGCTGGGTGGCAGGGGACTCCGGGTGGCTTGGGATTCCGGGTGCCTGGGGCTTCGGGTGTCTGGGGCTCCGGGTGTCTGGGGGGTGCTGGGTCCTGGGGGTGCTGGGCGGGGTTAGCATCCCGCGTGAGCGAACGAGCCGAGCGGCACACCGAAATACCAGCACCGTCCAGCACCACCGCCGGCCCCGGTGCCCCGGGCGGGGGCGATTCCGGCGCCGACTTCGTGAAGGTCGGCGGGGGCGGCTCGTGCGAGGACGGCTCCGGCCTCGGTGTCCCGCGCGAGGACGAGGCCGGTCTCCGTGACCCGTTCGACGGCGAGCCCGGCTCGCACCCCGGTGCCCCGGGCGGGGGCGATTCCGGCGACGGGGCGCGGCCCGTGCGGCGGCGGATACTTGCCGACCTCACGCCCTTCCGCATATCCGCGGACTACCGGCGGCTCTGGTTCGGCAACATGGTCTCCTGGGTCGGCAGCGGCATGACCGCCCTGGCGATCTCCCTCCAGGTCTACGACCTCACCGGCTCCAGCTTCTACGTCGGGCTGGTCGGCATCTTCACGCTCGTACCGCTCATCGTGTTCGGTCTGTACGGCGGCGCCATCGCGGACACCGTCGACCGACGCAAGCTCGGCCTCTACAGTGCGCTCGGTTCGGCCGTGCTCTCCGCGCTGCTCGCGGCCGGCACCTTCGCCGGGGTCGCCAACGTCTGGTTCCTGTACGCGGTGATCGCGCTCCAGTCCGTGTGCCAGGCGCTGAACGGGCCGGCCCGCTCGGCGATGATCCCCAAGCTGCTCCCGGCCGAGCACCTCCCGGCCGCCAACGCCCTCAACTCCCTGATCATGACGACCGGCACGCTCGTGGGGCCGATGCTGGGCGGGCTCGTCGTCGGCTTCGCCGGGTACAGGACGGCGTACCTCATCGACGCCATCACCTTCGGGGCCTCGCTGTACGCGATGTGGCGGCTGCCCTCGATGCTGCCGGACCGGGTCGGCGCCAAGCGGCCCTCCGTCCTGGAGGGGCTGCGGTTCCTGGCCACCCGGCCCAACCTGCGCATGACCTTCTTCAGCGACTTCTGCGCGATGATCCTGGCCCACCCCCGCGCCCTGTTCCCGGCCATCGCGATCCTCTGGTACGGAGGGGACGCCCGCACCACCGGACTGCTCGTCGCGGCGCCGGCGGTGGGGGCGATGCTCGGCGGGGTGTTCTCCGGGTGGCAGGGACGCGTCCACCGGCACGGGCTCGCGGTGCTGATCTCCGTGGGCGCGTGGGGTGCGGCCATCGCGGGGTTCGGGCTCACGCGGCAGCTGTGGCTCGGGCTCTGCATGCTGGGGGTCGCCGGGTTCGCGGACACGGTGTCCATGGTGTTCCGCAACACGATGATGCAGGTGGCCGCGCCCGATGAGATGCGGGGGCGGTTGCAGGGGGTGTTCATCGTGGTGGTGGCGGGTGGGCCCCGGTTGGGGGACTTCCTTGCGGGGACGGTTGCTGATCTCAGTTCGCCCGGGGTGATGGTGGTGGGGGGTGGGGTTGCCTGTGTTCTGGCGGTTGTGGGGTTGGGGGTTGGGCGGCGGGGGTTTGCGCGTTACGACGCGCGCAATCCGGTGCCCTAGCCGTCGCCCTGCTCGCCGAGCCGGCCCTGGGGCTGCGCCCCGGACCCGCTGAGGGGCTCCGCCCCTCGGGCCCCGGGGGGTTTGCCCACCCGCCCGCCCGTACAGGGGGTCGGATGGGCCCGGCCCCTGGGGCTGCGCCCCAGACCCCCTTGAGGGGCTCCGCCCCTCGGACCCCGGCGGGGGCTGCGCCCCCAGCACCCCTACGCGGGGACTTCGTCCCCTGCACCCCCCTCGGGGGCTGCGCCCCCGGACCCCCCTTCGCGCCTGAACGGCGCTCGTCCTCAAACGCCGGACGGGCTGAGGTATCCCGGTGCGGGCCAGCACCAGTCCTGCCAGGGGCGCGGGGAACTGCGCGAGGAGCGAGCACGGTCCGCAGGCGAGCGAGGGGTTAGGGGCGCGAGGAACTGCGCAAACCCCGGGCCCCCCGGCCCTGCCAGGGGCGCGGGGAACTGCGCAAGAAGCGACCACGGCATGCACGTGACCGGTGACCGGGGGCGGGGGCGGAGCCGCGCGGGAGCCGTGCAAACCCCGGCCACTCCCAGTCCCGCCAGGGGCGCGGGGAACTGCGCGAGAAGCGACCACGGTCCGCGGGCAAGCAGGGGCCGAGGGGGGAGTCAGGCTCCCACCACGCCCCTCGCCACCCCCATCCCCACCAACTCCTGCGGCCGCAACCGCAATTGCGACGCCACCCTCCGCACCTCCGACTCCGACTCCGGGCGTTTCAGGATGGCGGCCGCCAGTTCGGGGGCGATCACCGAGAAGTAGCTGTCCGCCGTCACCCAGGTGCGGTCCTGGGACGTCAGGGCCAGTGCTCCGCCCGAGCCGCCCTCGCCGATCACCAGGGTCGTCACCGGCACCCTCGCCGAGGCCACCGCCGCGAACGCGTCCGCGATGGCCGCGCCCTGGCCCTCCCGTTCCGCCGTCGCGTCGTTCGCCGCGCCGGGGGTGTCGATCAGGGTCAGGACCGGGATGCCCAGGCGGTCGGCCAGGCGGATGAGGCGGGTCGCGGTGCGGTAGCCCGCGGGGCGGGTCGCGGTGCCGGTCTGGGCGGCGTACGCGTAACTGCGTCCCCCGTGCAGGCCGAAGCCGCACAGCATGCCCGGGTCCACACCCCCGCACCGGTCGCCCACCAGCTCCTGCCGGTGCGGGAAGTACGCGTCCAGGTAGGCCTCGGCCCGAGGGCGGGCCTGCGCGCGGGCGCGGGTCACCGCCTCCCAGCCGTCCGCCGGGAGCCCGCTCACACCGAACGGCTCGGGGACGGGGGCCGGTTCGCGGAGCGGGCCGGGGTGCGCGGTGGGGGAAAGAAGCGTCAGCCAGCCCGCCAGGACGCCGCGCAGCTCCTCCGCGCGGACGATCGCGTCGATCTGGCCCACCGCGAGCTGGCCCTCCGCGCGGTAGGCCGCCGGGTCGGCGTCGGCCGGGCGCACCCGCGAGCCCGCGAAGCCGATCTGCACGCCCGGCAGGGCCAGCACCACGTCCGCGCCCGCGCCGAGCGTGGCCCAGCCGCCGCCCGTCGTCGGGTCGCGCAGGACCGCGATCTGCGGCAGCCCCGCCTCCCTCAGGAGCGCCGACTGCCGTGCCACACGCTGGAGTTGGATCAGTGCCTGCATGCCCTCCTGCATACGGCTGCCGCCCGTCGCGATCAGGGAGACCAGCGGGAGCCGCCGCGCCCGGGCGCTCTCGTACGCGCTCTCCAGACGGTCGCCCGTGCGACCGCCCAACGACCCGCCCAGGAAGCCGAATTCGAAGGAGATGAGCACGCACGGGCGGCCTTCGACCGTGGCCGTGCCGCAGACCACCGACTCGTCCTCGCCCGTACGCTCCCGCGCCCTCGACCGTGAAGCGCCGTACCCCTCCCAGGCCAGGGGGCCGTCGGCCGGGAAGTCCCGGTCCGGTACGGGCAGTTCCTCGAAGTCCGGCGTGACGGCCGCGATCGCCGCCCGCGCCGACAGCCGCTCAGGCATGCAGTGCTCGCTTCATGATCTTGCCCATGTCGTTGCGGGGCAGCTCGGGCAGGAAGTGCACCACGCGCGGGCGCTTGTGCGGGGCCAGTTGGGACGCCACGTGGTCCATCAACTCCGCAGTAGGCGGAGGCGATTGGGGGTTCCTCGGGACCACCCATGCCACGATGCGTTCGCCCAGGTCCTCGTCCGGTTCGCCCGTCACCGCCGCCTCGCGGACCTCCGGGTGGTCCAGGAGCGCGTTCTCGATCTCGCCCGCGCCGATCTTGTAGCCGCCGCTCTTGATGAGGTCCGTGGCCTTGCGGCCGACGATGCGGACCTGGCCGTCCGCGTCCACGCCCGCCATGTCGCCGGTACGGAACCAGCCGTCCTCGGTGAAGGCCGCCGCCGTCGCGTCCGGACGGTTCAGGTAACCGCTGAACAGGCTGCCCCCGCGCACCTGGATCTCGCCGATGCCGTCGGCCTCGTCGGCCAGGCGCAGTTCGACACCGGGCAGTGGGGCGCCGACGGTGCCGGGGCGGGCCCCGCCGGACGCGCGCTGGGCGCACAGCATCAGCGTCTCCGTCATGCCGTACCGCTCGATCACCGCCCGTCCGGTCGCGTCCGCGATGCGGCGGTGATCGGGTGCGGGCAGCGCCGCGGAGCCGGACACCAGCAGGCGCGCGCCGGCCAGCGCCTTCGTCAACTCCCGGTCGGATCCCACCACTTCGGCGATCCGGTGGTACATCGTGGGCACCCCGAACAGCATCGTCGCGCCCGTGGACAGCTCGCGCGTCACGCCCTCCACCGAGAACCTGCCGAGGTGGCGCACCGAGCCGCCGCGCCGCAGCGGGCCGAGGACGCCCAGGATCAGGCCGTGGACGTGGAACAGCGGCAGGCCGTGCACCAGGACGTCGTCGGCCGTCCAGGCCCAGGCCTCCTGGAGCGCGTCGAGCGTCGCCGCGATCGCCCGCCTCGGCAGCACCGCGCCCTTCGGCGGGCCCGTCGTCCCGGAGGTGTAGATGATCAGGGCCGCCGTGTCGTCCCCGGGCTCGGGGGGCAGGGCGATGTCTTGTACGGGCCCGCCCTCTACGGCGCTGCTCTGTGCGGTGTCCCTCTGCGCGGCGCTGCTCTGTACGGGGCCGCTCGCTGCGGCGCTGCCCTGTACGGGGCCGGGCTGCGTGGCGCTGCCCCGTACGCTCGCGTCCCGTTGCGTGGCCGCCGCCGCGTCCCCTTCGACCTTCACGTCGATGCGCGTCAAGTCGCCCAGCAGGGAGGGGAGTTGGTCGGCCTCGGCCGCCAGCACCACGGTTGGTTCGCTGTCGCCGATGATGTGGGCCAGCTCGCGCTCCCCGGTCTTCGGGTTCAGCGGCACCACCGGTACGCCCGCCACGAGCGCCGCCACCACGCCGACCACCGTCTGCGGGGTCGGCGTCGCCCACACCGCGACCCGCCCGGCGTCCGCGATCCTGCGGGCCAGCGCGCCCGCGGCGGCCGCGAGGCCGGCATGGGTCAGCGAGTGCTCGCCGAAGCGGATCGCCTCCCGCGGCTCGGCGGCGTACAGGGAGGGGAAGAGAGGGGGCACGTACGGGACTCCTCGTTGTCGACGGCGCGGGGCCCGAACCGTGCCGGGTCCCAGGTCGTCGACCCTACGCGGACCCCGCGCGGCACTGTCCGGGCGCATGATCGACATCCTGCCGCACGGGGCCCCGCGTTCTGCTGGAGTCGGGGGAGAGGGGAGGGTGAGGGTCGTCACGGGTGCGGGTGCGGGTGCGGGTGCGGGTGCGGGTGGGGGCGTGGGTGCGGGGGTGGGTGTGGTGCGGGCGTGGGACTCGGGGTGCTGTTACGGGGGTGCCGGGCCCGGCCGGGGCGCGGGATTCGGGCTGCCGTTACGTGATCCGCGCTTCACGGCAGGGGGAGTGCGACCTTCACCGCGTACAGCGCGACCAGGCCGTACCCGGCGCGGAACGTCCAGGCGCGGGCGGCCGGGGAGATGCGGGCGCCCGCGAAGCCGCTCGCGGCCACCAGGAACTGCTGCCAGAGGAACGAGGCCGCGAACACTCCCGCCACGAACACCGCGCCCGCCGCGCCGCCCGCGAGCGAGGCGCCCCGCGCGGTGGTCAGGGCGGCGAAGTACAGGGCGGTGGTCGGGTTGATGAGGGTGAGGGCCGCGAAGCGCCCGAAGGTACGCGCCGGCCCCGCGGCCCCGCCCACCTTTCCGGCACGGCCCACCGTCCCCCGCACCTTCGCGACCCCGCCCCCCGCCCCCGGCGCCATCCCCGCCGAGCCCCCAGCACCCCCCACCCCTTCGTCCCCCGGGTGCCGTGACGCCCGCAGTCCGCGTACCGCGATGGCCGTGAGTACCAGGGCCGAGGCCAGGCGCACCCAGGCCTCCACGCCGGACAGGGTGTGTGCGACCAGGGGGCCCAGGGCCGTGGCGAGGGCCGCGTACGCGAGGTCGACCGTGGCGACGGCCGCCGCCGCGGCCATCGCGCCACGCCGTTCGCGCATGCCCTCCTGGACGAGCAGCACACCGACCGCGCCCACCGGCACGGCCACCCCGAGGCCCGCCGCCGCACCCGCCACCGCCGTCGTCCAGAGCTCGCTCATGGCAGTCACTGTGGGACGCGGGGGGTTCCGTACGCAGCTGGTTTTCCGCGGCCGGGCGGCGGCGCTCATCGGTGGAGCGGGACCGGTCGGCGGGGCGGCGCCGGTCAGTGGAGCGGGGCCTGCCAGGTCAGGGTCGTGCCGCGGATGCCGTCCTCGCGCATGCCGTTGTCGACCACGGTCAGGCGCGCCCCGGGCCGCCCGTCGGGCAGCTCGGCGCCCGCGTCCACGACGACCCGGACCGAGGAGACTCCGGCCCTGCGGTGCGCCGCGGCCAGGGCGCCGCGCAGCGCGGCGACCAGCTGGGTGTCCACCGGCTCGCCGATCAGCGTGTCGACGGCGCCCTCGAAGCGCACCGAGGGGCGGAAGCCCAGCAGCGCGCCCGCGCCGGCCGTCTCGCGCAGGACGCGGCCGCGCAGGGTCGTGGGGGCGTCGGCCGGCGGTTGCTGGAGGGCGAAGATCGCGGTGCGGACCTCCTGGATCGTGGAGTCCAGCTCGTCGACGGCCCGGGTCAGCATCTCGTCGGTGTCGTCGGCCGCGCTCTTCTCGGCCCGGCGCCGGGTGGACTCCAGCATCATCTCGGTCGCGAACAGCCGCTGGACGACCAGGTCGTGCAGGTCGCGGGCGATGCGGTCACGGTCCTCGTACACGGCGAGCTGCTCGCGGTTGTGCTGCGCGTCGGCGAGGACGAGGGCGAGGGCGGCCTGGGAGGCGAACTGCGAGGCGAGCAGCCGGTCGACGTCCGTGTACGGGCGCGCGCCGCGCCGGCGGGGCAGCGCGAGCGTGCCGATCAGCTTGCCGCCGCTCTGCAGGGGCAGCATCATGCTCGGCCCGAAGCGGCTGCGTACGTGGGTGGTCATCCGGGGGTCGGTCGCCGAGTCCTCCAGGAACACCGGCTCCCCGCCGAGGAGTTGGACCAGGACGGGGGAGCCGGGCGCGATCGTCGTGCCCACGATGTCGTCGGGGTCGTCCGGGGCGGAGGCCGCGACGATCTCCATGCCGCCGGCCGCGGTCGGCTGGAGCACCACCCCGGCCGCCGCGTCCGCGAGCAGCCGGGCCCGCTCGGCGACCGTCGTCAGCGCGTCGGCCGCCGTCTCGCCGGTGAGCAGCGAGGTGGTGACGGCGGCGGCGCCCTCGATCCAGCTCTCCCGCAGCCGCACCGTCTCGTACAGGCGGGCGTTGCCGATGGCGATGCCCGCCTGCGCGGCGAGCACCCGAAGCAGCGCGAGGTCGTCCTCGGTGAAGGGACCGCCGCGCTTCTCGGTGAGGTAGAGATTGCCGAAGACCTGGGTGTGCACGCGGATCGGTACGCCGAGGAACGAGTGCATCGGGGGGTGGCCGGGGGGCAGGCCGGCCGAGCGGGGGTCGCTCCGCCGGTCGTCGATGCGCAGCGGACGCGGATCGTGGATGAGGGCGCCGAGCAGCCCGGTGCTGCCGTCGGGCAGCGCGCCGATCCGCTCGCGTTCGGCCTCCGTGAGCCCGGCCGTGAACAGGTCGGTGAGCCGGCCGCGCTCGGGGTCGACGACCCCGAGCGCCCCGTACCGGGCGTCGGTCAGCTCGGCCGCCGACTCCACGATGTGCTGGAGGGTGGTGCGCAGTTCGAGGTCGGTTCCGACACCGAGCACCGCCTCCAGAAGCATCGGCAGCCGGGGCGCCGTGCTGTCCGGACTCTCCGCTTCACTCATCCTTCGAGGATCCCCCACCGCGACGGCCCGCCCCCGCAGGGGCGGTTGTCGTGCCGCTCACTCGGCCAGCGGGTCGAGGACCATCGGCTGGATCCGGCCCTCCAGCATCGAGCCGAGGCCCTGGATCGCGCAGACGTCGGGCCGTTCCGCGATGTGCACCGGCATGCCCGTGGAATCGCGCAGCATCTGGTCGAGACCGGGCAGCAGGGCGCTCCCGCCGACCATCATGATGCCGCGCTCGGCGAGGTCGGCGACGAGGTCGGGCGGGCACGTGCGGAGGACCTTGCCGATGCCGTCGAGGACCGCGGTGAGCGGGGTGTGGATGGCGTTGCGCACGGCGGCCGTGTCGACCAGGACCGAGCGGGCCAGACCGGTCGCCACGTCGCGTCCGTGGATCTCGGTGGACGCCGGGCCCTGCGGGGTGAGGCCGTTGCCGCGCAGCGCGAGCTGGAGCGGACGCACCGACTGGCTCGGCAGCATCAGTTCGTGCTGGTGGCGCAGGTGCTGGATGACCGCGTGGTCGATGGCCTCGCCGCCGACCGGGATGCGTACGGCCGTCACGATGGCGCCGAGCGAGAGCACCGCGATCTGGGTCGTGGCCGCCCCGCACACCATGATCATGGTCGCGGTGGGCTGCTCCACGGGCAGGCCGCAGCCGACGGCGGCCGCGATCAGCGTGTCCACCAGCTCGACGCGGCGGGCGCCGAGGCCGACGAGGGTCTCCATCGCGGCGCGCTGGGCCAGCGGGTCGCTGTCGTGCGGGGTGCAGGCGGCGGCGCGCAGCCGGGGCTTGCGGCGCAGCTGACGGCGCAGCTTGTCGCCGAGCAGGTGACGCAGCATCCGCTGGGCCATCTCGATGTCGACCACGGTGCCGCCGGAGACCGGCCGCGCCACCCGGATGTAGTCGGGCGTACGACCCGTCATCTGCTCGGCGAAGGCGCCGACGGCGATCAGGGCGCCGGTACGGGTGTTGACGGCGGCCACGCTCGGCTCGTCCACGACGAGTCCGGCTCCCTTGACGTAGACCCGGGTTCTCGCGGCCCCGAGGTCGACTGCTACATGGCAACGGCGCAACTGCTCAAGACTGACGGTCACGGCAGATCCTCCCGAGAGCGGTACTTGTTTCGCATCTTGCGACCGCTCGCGGACCGCCGCGCGCTGGGATGCGCCGGTCGGGGTGGGCTCGGCTGACGACCAGCCAGAAAGAGGACGGTGCCTGCTTCGACGGGCTGCGATCGTGACGGGTGCGGGTGCGGGTGCGGGTGCGGGTGCGGGTGCGGGTGCGGGTGCGGGTGCGGCCTCGGCAGCCGTTCCGGCGCGTCCGCGCGCTACGGCAGCAGGCGCTGGAGCAGGCCCCAGGTGAACTCCGCGACGCGCGTGTCCCCGCCGGGCAAGGTGATCGACAGCTGCCAGCGCGTCGGCGCGGAGCCCTCCATCGGGCGGGCCGGGGGGAAGGCGCGTGCCGCCTCGTCCACCGTGCACGACCAGGGCCGCAGGTCCGCCTCCCCGAGCAGCTCGGGGCCCGGTGTGCCGGGGGCCCTGATCAGCCATTCGTTCCACACCGCGCCACCGGGCCCGGCCAGCACCTCGAAGCGCAGGTCGGGCCAGAGCGGCACCGGCCACAGGTGGGCCTCGCAGTCCAGGTCGCCGATCCGGCGCGGGGCCACGGCCTCGGGCGGCCCGAGCACCGACCGGTACCGCGACAGCGCGCCGCGCGAGCGGGCCGAGCGGACCATCGTCTGCCAGCGCCGGTTGGCCTCGCGCATGTCCGCCACCGAGGCGCCCAGCTCCAGCCGGGCCTCCTCGACGAGGCCCGGCTGGTGGTCGGCCATCCGCCGCAGCAGCACGAGTTGGAAGTCCTGCGGACCGAAGGGCCGCGTCACGGTTCCCGTCATGACGTCCATCCTGCCCGGCCCCACTGACAACGCCCCGGTCCGTGGCGATTCGTCACGCGGCCACCCGCCGGGTACGGCTCTTCCGCACAAGATCCACACATCTCCGGTCCCTTTTGTTGCCCGGCCGCCGCATAGCCTCCCTGGGCCATGGACTACTGCCACACCTGCCGACGGCACCTCAACGGCGCACTGGCCTGCGCCGGTTGCGGAACACCCGTCGAGGCGCTGGCGCCCGCGCCGGAGGACGAGCTCCTCGTGTACGCGGGGCCGCCGTCCGCCCGGGGCGCCGAGGTCCTCGCTTCGTCCGGCCACCGGCGTGCCCGCAAGGGGCGGCGGGCGCGGCGGAAGCGGGGCAAGGTGGTCCTGTTCGGCTCGGCCGGGCTCGTTCTGATCACCGGGGCGGTGGGGTTCGTGCAGCTGGCGATGGAGCCGGCCGGGAACGACCGGGCGTCCGCGGTGCGCGAGGACCAGATCTCCGATCCCCAGCCGCTGCCGTCGGGCAGTTCGGCGGGGGTGCCGGCGCGGCCGACCGTCGAGCCGGTGTCCTCGCGGGGGCGGGGTTCTGGTTCGGGCGTGGGTGCCGGGTCGGGTGGTACGGATGTGCCGCGGCACGCCAGTCCCTCGGCCTCGGCCAAGGTGGCGCCCTCGGCCGTCGCCGACGCCCGGCCCTCCTCGGCGGGGTCGGCCTCCGCGTCGCCCGGGGTCTCCGATTCGCCCCGGCCGGGCGAGCCCGGGCCCTCCGCGTCGGCCTCGCCTCCGGCGCCGCCGCCTCCGCCGCCCTCGCCGTCTCCGTCGCCGAGTGCGACGTGCCATCGGTTCTTGTGGTGGTACACGTGAGGGGGGTGGGGGGTTGGCCGGGTGGGGGTTCGGCTGCCCGTCGTGCGTGGCTGGTCGCGCAGTTCCCCGCGCCCCTTTAGGGGGTTTGCGCTGGGCGGGGCTGGTGGCGTGCCGGTTCGGGTGCGGGTCCGATGTGGCTGGTCGCGCAGTTCCCCGCGCCCCTTGGGGTGCCTGGGGTGAGTCGGGGCGCTTTGTGCGGCGGGGCTGCGGGGAGGGCGGTCGTGTGGCTGTCCACCGTGCGTGGCTGGTCGCGCAGTTCCCCGCGCCCCTCGGGGAGTCTGGGGTGAGCCGGGGCGCTTTGTGCGGCGGGGCTGCGGGGCGGGCGGTCGTGTGGCTGCCCGTCGTGCGTGGCTGGTCGCGCAGTTCCCCGCGCCCCTTTAGGGGGTTTGCGCTGGGCGGGGCTGGTGGTGGGCCGGTTCGGGTGCGGGGCCGATGTGGCTGGTCGCGCAGTTCCCCGCGCCCCTCAGGGTGCCTGGGGTGAGCCAGGTTGCGTCCTCCGGGGTGGCTGGGGCGGGGCGCGGTGAGGCCGGGGTGGCTGGGGGCGCTCAGGTGCCCAGCATGCGTTTCAGTAGGTTGCGCAGCACCGTTCGCTCCTCCGGCGACAGCTCTGCCAGGGGTTCTCTCGCGAAGTTCAGGGACTCGCGCAGATCCGTCGCCGTGGTCAGGCCCTCTGACGTAGGGGCGGCCAGTTTGACGCGGCGGTCGGCCGGGTCGGGGCGGCGCTCCACCAGGCCCCGCGCCTCCAAGCGGTCCACGATGCCGGTGATGTTGGACGGCTCGCACTTCAGCTTCTGGGCGATCCGCCGCATCGGCATCGGCTCCAGGGAGAGCAGCCCGAGCACCCGGGCCTGCGCGCCGGTGAGCGCGTGTGCGGCGGCGGCCCGCTCGTACTCCTCGTAATAGCGGCCGACGACCGTGCCGATCAGCTCGACCACTTCGAGGCTCACGGGGTCCATGCGGGGGGAGGGCATGCCCTCAGCCTACCCAGTTACTTGACAATCTCAAATATCCGGGCGCATTGTTCTTTCAGTACCTGAAGCATTCGGGACCGCCCGGGTGACATGACCCGCGCCGCGTCCGGACACCCGTACTGGTGTACCGGCGTACCGGTGACGCATCCGATGCCGTACGTACCCCGATGTATCGACCAGCATTGTTCGCAGGAGGACGCACCCCATGGCCACCTCGTCCGCACTTCCCGCCACCAGCCGTGAATGGCACCTCGTCGCCCGCCCGAACGGCTGGCCCGTACCGGGCGACTTCGCGCTGCGGGAGGCTCCCGTCGCCGAGCCGGCGCCCGGGCACATCCTGGTCAAGAACCTGTTCATGTCGGTCGACCCCTACATGCGCGGCCGCATGAACGACGTCAAGTCCTACGTCCCGCCGTTCCAGCTGGACCAGCCCATGCAGGGCGGCGCGGTCGGCGAGGTCGTCGCCTCCGGCGACGAGCGGTTCGCCGTGGGCGACCAGGTGCTCCACCCCTTCGGCTGGCGCGAGTACGCCGACCTGGACGCCCAGCACGGTGTGAAGGTGGACGGCGAGCTCGCCCCGCTCTCCGCCTACCTCGGCGTGCTCGGCATGCCGGGCCTCACCGCGTACGCGGGACTGCTGGAGGTCGCCTCGTTCAAGGAGGGCGACGCCGTGTTCGTGTCCGGCGCGGCCGGCGCGGTGGGCAGCCAGGTGGGCCAGATCGCACGGCTCAAGGGTGCCTCGCGGGTCATCGGCTCGGCCGGTTCCGACGAGAAGGTCAAGTGGCTCGTGGAGGAGCTCGGCTTCGACGCCGCGTTCAACTACAAGAAGGGCCCGGTCCTGGAGCAGCTGCGTGCCGCCGCTCCCGACGGCATCGACGTGTACTTCGACAACGTCGGCGGCGAGCACCTGGAGGCCGCGATCTCGACGCTCAACGTGCACGGCCGCGCCACCCTGTGCGGGGCCATCGCGGGCTACAACGACACCGAGCCCACCCCTGGCCCGCGCAACATGATGATGATCATCGGCAAGCGGCTCCAGCTCAAGGGCGTCCTGGTCGGCGACCACTACGGCATGCAGGAGCAGTTCGTGGGCGAGGTCGCGGGCTGGCTCGCCTCGGGTGAGCTCAAGTACAACGAGACCGTCGTCGAGGGCATCGAGAACGGTGTCGACGCCTTCCTCGGCATGCTGCGCGGCGAGAATACCGGAAAGATGGTCGTCTCGTTCGGCAAGTAGTCCGAACTCCGCCGGGCCGATGGCCCGGCGCCCGCCGGTCGAGCGGTCTACCAGCCCGCGCCCCCGAGCGACCGGGGTGTGCGCGCCGGCCTCCCGGGTACGCGGTCGGGCGACGTGACCCGTCGCACACTCCGTCTCTCGCTTTCCGCCATCCGATAAGGTTTTTCCACATCCCGGCGGCTGTCAGGCGCGAGCGGCCGCGTACCCAGGAGGAGCACCCCAGCATGTCCATTCAGAAGTCCGAGGTCCTCTACACCGCCGTCGCCACCGCCGAGAACGGCCGCGACGGCCGCGTCTCCACCGACGACGGTCAGCTGGACGTCGTCGTCAACCCGCCGAAGGAAATGGGCGGCAACGGGGCGGGCACCAACCCCGAGCAGCTCTTCGCCGCCGGTTACAGCGCCTGCTTCCAGGGCGCCCTCGGCGTCGTGGCGCGCAACGAGAAGGCCGACATCTCCGGTTCGACGGTCACCGCGCACGTCGGCATCGGCAAGAACGACGACGGCTTCGGGATCTACGTCGAGATCACCGCGACCATCCCGAACGTGGACCGCGCGACCGCCCAGGACCTCATCGAGAAGGCCCACCAGGTCTGCCCGTACTCGAAGGCGACCCGCGGCAACATCACGGTGAACCTCGCCGTCGCGTAACCCGCACCGACCGGAGGACCGCGTCCCGACGGGCGCGGTCCTCCGGCATGCTGACCCCATGACCTTTCCCGAGACGGCCCCGTACGACCACGGCATGCTCGACACCGGTGACGGCAACCTCGTCCACTGGGAAGTCTGCGGAAACCCCGACGGCAGGCCCGCCGTCGTGGTGCACGGCGGACCCGGCTCCGGCGCGGGGCCCTTCTGGCGCCGGTACTTCGACCCGGCGCGCTATCGCGTCGTCCTCTTCGACCAGCGGGGCTGCGGCCGCTCCACGCCGTCCGCCGGTGACCCGGCCACCTCGCTCGCCACCAACACCACCGGCCATCTGATCGGGGACATGGAGCGGCTGCGCGAGCGCCTCTCCATCGACAAGTGGCTCGTCTTCGGCGGCTCCTGGGGCTCCACGCTCGGTCTGGCGTACGCGCAGGAGCATCCGGAGCGGGTCAGCGCGCTCGTCCTCTTCTCGGTGGTGACGACGAGCCGCGCCGAGGTGGACTGGATCACCGAGGGCGTCCGGGTCCACTTCCCCGGGGCGTGGGCCGACTTCCGCGACGCCGCCTGCCCGCGCGAGGGCGAGCGGCTGGTCGACGCGTACGCCCGGCTGCTCGCCGACCCCGACCCGGCCGTGCGTGAGGAGGCCGCCCGCACCTGGTGCCGCTGGGAGGACACCCACGTACGGGCGGCCGGCACCCCGCTGGTCGACGACTTCGGGAAATCGCGCTACGCCGACCCCGCGTTCCGGATGACCATGGCGCGGCTGGTCACGCACTACTGGCGCCACGCCGCCTGGCTCACGGAGGGCCGACTGCTCGACGGGATGGGGGCGTTGGCGGGGATACCCGGGGCTCTCATCACCGGAGGGCAGGACCTCAGCTCACCGCCAGGACCGGCGCGCGACCTCGCCGCGCGCTGGCCGGGCGGTGACCTGCTCGTCCTGGAGGACGCCGGGCACGGCCTCGGCTTTCCCGCCATGGCCCGGGCGGCCCAGGCGGCGCTCGACGACTTCGCCCGCCGCTGAGGCGACGAGCACCCCGTTGACGCGGTGCGCGGGCGGCCCCGGGAGCGCCGGACGGGCCTTGCCTATCGTTGGATGGGCTTCGCCTACCGCCGGATGGGCCTCGTGCGCCGCCGAACCGGCCTCGCGGGCCGCCGAACCGGCCTCGCGGGCCGCCGAACCGGCCTCGCGGGCCGCCGAACCTGCCTCGCGGGCCACCGGATGGGCCTCGTGGGCCGCCGGATAGGGTCGGTGCCATGCGTGATCTAGGGGCGGGCTTCGGATATCTGGTCAAGGGACAGCGCTGGGCGGCCGGGCACGGCAGGTCGCTCGGCGTCGGACTGCTGCCCGGCCTCATCACCCTCGTCCTGTACGCGGGTGCGCTGGTCGGACTCGCCTACGGCGCCGACGACTTGGTGGGCTGGGCGACTCCGTTCGCCGATGGCTGGTCCTCGCCCTGGCTCGGTCTGTTCCGCGGCTTTTTGACCGCGCTGGTCTTCGTGCTCGGCCTGTTCCTCGCCGTGATCTCCTTCACGGCCGTCACGCTGCTCGTCGGCCAGCCCTTCTACGAGAAGCTGTCCGCCGACGTGGACCGGGCCGAGAGTGGCGGGGAGGCCCCCGAGTCGGGCCTCTCGCTCGCCCGCGAGCTGTGGATCTCCGCGCGCGACTCGCTGCGCATCCTGGTGCGGGTCGCCTGCTACGGCGTCCTGCTGTTCGGTCTCGGCTTCATCCCGGTGATCGGGCAGAGCGTGATCCCGGCGATCGGCTTCTGCGTCACCGGCTTCTTCCTCACCGAGGAGCTGACCGCGGTCGCCCTCCAGCGCCGCGGCATGGAGCTGCGGCCCCGCCTCACCCTGCTCCGCTCGCGCCGGCTGCTGGTGCTCGGCTTCGGCGTCCCCCTCGCGCTCGCGTTCGTCGTTCCGCTGGTCGCCGTGTTCCTGATGCCCGGCGCGGTGGCGGGCGCGACCCTGATGGTGCGCGACCTGCTGGGCGAGACGGAAGCCCGCCCGGACGACGAGGAGCAGCCGGACGCGCCGGGTCGCGCGGCCGGGCAGGGGGGCGACGGCGGGGCCACCGTCGTCCAGTGAGGCGGACCCGGCGCCCCCGCCGTCAACGCCCGCACCGTACGGGCGAGTTGGGCTACCGAACCGCGACCCCGACGATCGCCCGCAGCTGGGCCACGATGTCCAGGCGGTTGCGCACGAAGCCGGGGTCGGTCACCGTGCCGGTGTCCGGATCGGTGTTGCCGGGGCCGAACTCCAGGACCGGGGTGTGCACATGGCCACCGGGGATGGTCAGGCCCAGGCGGTCGCGGAGCAGGGTGGCGCGGTAGGCGATCTCGTTGGAGAGGTAGTCGCCGCCGCCCCCGGCCCGCGCGGCCGAGCCCGGGGTCGGGCCGTCGGAGCGGTCCACCGGGGTGGTGGCGCCGGCCGGGACCTCCGTCACGTCGGTGTGGTCGTACACCGGGAAGCGGCCGGTGTGCGCGGCCACGATGTCCTGGTGGGGGAGCGTGGTGCGGGTCCACTGGGGCTGGGACGCCGGATCGACCACGGGGACCGTTCCGGTGCTGGACGCGTTGACGTTGTCCCAGAAGCCGCCCCGCCAGGCCCCGTTGAAGCGCTCGACGTCGACGCGGCCGACGCGGCCCTGGCTCACCGTGGTGAACGCGTCCACCCGGGGCAGTACGGGCGTGAGGGCCCGCTCGACCACGCCGTCCGCGAAGTCCTGCCAGCGCACCGGGAACGTCATCGTCTCGATCCGGGCGCGCTGCCCGTCCGCGGTGCGGATCCAGGTGCCGTCCAGGGCCAGCGCGGTGGCGCCCGACGGGTTGCTGATGCGGATGTCGCGGTCCAGGGTGAACGGATCGAAGCCGGTGACCAGGACCTTCTTGTAGCCACCGCCCGCCGGGTATCCGACGTCGCTCTGGCCGCGCGAGGTCTGTTCCAGGCGGTCGAGGAGCGCCGCCCGCTGTGCGTCGGACAGCGCGAACCCGGCGTTCCAGGACCGCAGTTCACGGGTCATGCCGAGCCGCGCCCAGTACAGCGGACGGTCGTCGTCGCGGCTCAGGTCGCCGCCGGCCGGGCCCCGGCCCTGCGCCCGGTCCACCGCCCGCCGCCACAGCCGCGTCCCCTCCCGCTCCACGAGCCGCGCGGCCGCGTCGTAGGAGCGGGTGGCGGTGACCTGCCGGGCGAACCGCGGTGCCACGTCGGCGAATCCGCTGCGCGCCAGGATCTCCTTGGGGACCGCCCCGTCCAGGCGCAACTCCTCGACCGTGGCCCCCGTGGCTCCCGCGTGGCCGTCCGCGGCGGGCCCGGCCGCGGCCTGGGCCGCGGCCGGGCCGAGCAGTGCGCAGAACGTCATCGCCGCCAGCGCACAGCCGAGCCGCGCCATGCCTATCCGTCGTCGCACCACAGATCCTTCCGTCGAAGTCCGGTGGCGCCCAGTATTCGCTGTCAAGTCCCGTGAGAACAGGGGGACTTATGCGCCGCCGGGGCTGTCCGGGGCGTCCGGGCCGTACAGGAGCGTCACGAAGTCGCGGAAGGCGCCCGCCATGTCCACCGCGCCGGGATCCAGGAGCCACTGGAACTGGAGGCCGTCCATCACCGCCGTGAGCAACGGCGCCGCCCGCTCGGGGCTGAGGCCGCCGGGCAGCCGGTCGCCGAACTCGGCGCGCAGCACCCCCGCCATCTCCTCGCGCACCACGGCGTAACGGCCGGTGAAGAACGGCCGGGCCGGGTGCTCCTCGGTCACCGACTCGCCGAGCAGCGCCGAGAACGTCTGGACGATGCCGGGCCGCATCGCGTTGTACTCGACGAGCGAGGCGAGCAGATCGAGGCGCCAGCCCTCGGCGGAGGCCCGGCGCCCCTGGGTGTCCCACTGGTCGCGCTCTTCGAGGACCGCCACCAGCAGGGCCTCCTTGGTGGGGAAGTAGTGCAGCAGGCCCTGCTGGGTGAGGCCGACCCGCTCGGCGACCGCGCCGAGCGACGCGCCCCGGTAGCCGCGCTCCGCGATGACCTCAAGGGCGGCCCGCAGGATGTCCGCGCGCCGCTCCTCGCTTCTCGCGCTCCTGGTCCTCGCCATGCCCGCCCCCGCTTCGTGCTGTCGTGCTGCCGTCTGGTCGATCCGGTCGATCCGGTCGATCCGGTGCGTCCGCGGCCGTCCGGTCGCTGTCCGGACGCCGTCGGTCCGCCCGCGGACCGGTGTGCCGAGAGGACCGTACGACATCCTATTGTCACGGAAGGATAACTAACCCTACCGCTCTACAGGTAAACCGGTCACCATGGGCCCATCAGCGGACTTCTACGAGGAGGTACGGCCGTGGCAGGCGCACCCGTTTCCACCCCTGATCACACCGAGGCCGTCGAGGCGGCCCTGGGCAGGCTCGACCTGGAGGCCAAGGCGCGGCTGCTCGCCGGGCAGGACATGTGGTCGCTGCCGGCACTGCCCGAGATCGGGCTCCGTTCGCTCGTGATGTCGGACGGCCCGATCGGGGTGCGCGGCGTGCGCTGGAGTGCCGACGACCCGTCCATCGCGCTGCCCTCGCCGACCGCCCTCGCCGCCACCTGGGACCCCGAGCTCGCCCGCCGTGCCGGAACGCTGCTCGCCCAGGAGGCCCGCCGCAAGGGCGTCCATGTGCTGCTCGCGCCGACCGTGAACCTGCACCGCTCCCCGCTCGGCGGCCGGCACTTCGAGTGCTACTCGGAGGACCCCTGTCTCACCGGCGCGATCGCCTCGGGTTACGTGAACGGCGTCCAGAGCGGCGGCGTCGGCACCACCGTCAAGCACTTCGTCGCCAACGACGCCGAGACCGACCGCTTCACCGTCGACAACGTCGTGGACCCGCGCCCCCTGCGCGAGCTCTACCTCGCCCCCTTCGAGACCATCGTCGAAAACGCCCACCCGTGGGGCATCATGTCGGCCTACAACCAGGTCAACGGCACCACGATGACCGAGCACCACCACCTCCAGAACGAGGTGCTGCGCGGCGAGTGGGGCTTCGACGGGTTCATCGTCTCCGACTGGATGGCCGCCCGCTCCACCGTCGGCGACATCCTCGGTGGCCTCGACGTCGCCATGCCCGGCCCCAGGACCGTGTACGGGGACGCGCTCGCCGCCGCCGTCCGCAAGGGGGAGGTGGACGAGTCGGTGGTGGACGACGCGGTGCGCAACGTGCTGCGGCTGGCCGCTCGCGTCGGCGTCCTCGACGGCGTCGAGCCGGCCGTCACCGAGCTGCCCGCCCCCGTCGACGGCCAGGCCCTCGCCCGCGAAGTGGCCCACCGCTCCTTCGTCCTCGTACGCAACGAGCGCGGGACGCTGCCCGCCGACCCGGCCCGCGTCCGCAAGGTCGCGCTCAGCGGGGCAGCGGCCCGTGACGCCCGGGTGCTCGGCGGCGGCTCGGCCACCGTCTTCCCCGAGCGCGTGGTCTCCCCGCTCATGGGCCTGACCGCCGCGCTGCCCGAGGGCGCCGTCGCCTACACCGCCGGCGCCGACCCCAGCGACGAACTCGCCCCCGCCGACCAGGGGTTCGAGCTCCGCGCGGTCTGCCGCGACGCGGCCGGTCAGGTGCTGGGCACCGGTACGCTGCCCAGCGGCCAGGTCCAGTGGATCGGCGACGACCTGCCCGCCGGAGTCACCCACGAGGCGCTGCACTCCATCGAGGTCACCGGCACCTTCACCCCGCGCGAGAGCGGTGAGCACACCTTCGGAACCCGCGGCATCGGCGCCTTCGCGCTGTCCGTGGACGGGCGGGTCCTGTGGGAGGGCGCGCAGTCGCCGAGCAGCGGAGCCGACCCGTTCGAGGCGTTCTTCGGCGCACCCGCCGAGCGCGGCCGTGCCCGCCTCGTCGCGGGCGAGCCCGTCGAGGTGTCCCTGCTGCACACCGTGCAGCACAGCGCCGACGCCCCGCTGTCCGCCGTGATGTTCTCGCTCACCCACCTCGGCCCGCGGCGCGACGCGGACGAACTCATCGCCGAGGCGGTCGAGTCGGCGCGCGACGCCGACCTCGCGGTGGTGGTGGTCGCCACCACCGACCGCGTCGAGTCCGAGGGCTTCGACCGGCACGACCTGCGGCTGCCCGGACGCCAGGACGACCTGGTGCGCGCCGTCGCCGCCGTCAACCCGCACACCGTGGTGGTCGTCAACTCCGGCTCTCCGGTGGAGCTTCCCTGGCGCGAGGACGTCGCGGCGGTGCTGCTCAGCTGGTTCCCGGGGCAGGAGGGCGGCGCGGCGCTGGCCGACGTCCTGCTCGGCCTCGCCGAGCCGGGCGGGCGCCTGCCCACCACCTGGCCGGCCGCGCTGGCGGACGCCCCGGTCACGGAGGTACGCCCGAGGGATGGCCAACTCCCCTACTCGGAGGGCCTGTTCATCGGCTACCGGGCCTACGACCGGGCCGGCGTCGCCCCCGCCTACCCCTTCGGCCACGGGCTCGGCTACACGACCTGGGAGTACGAGTCCCTGGAGGTGACCCCGGCCCTCGCCACGGTGCGCGTACGCAACACCGGGGAGCGGGCCGGGCGCGAAACGGTCCAGATCTACCTCGCGCCGTCGGCCGACCCGGTGGAACGCCCCGAACGCTGGCTGGCCGGCTTCGCCTCCGTCGCGGCGGCCCCGGGGGAGACGGCAGAGGTCGAGATCCCGCTGCGCGGGCGGGCGTTCGAGGTGTGGGACGAGGAGGGGGGCGGCTGGAGTTTCGTGCCGGGGCAGTATGAGGTGCGGGCCGGGGGGTCGTTGGGGGATGTTCGGTTGCGGGTGGTGTTGGGGGTGTGAGGGGTGCGGGGGGGGTGTTGGGGGTGCGGGGTGGCCGGGGGGTGCTCCGGGGCAGCTCCCCGGCCCCCCCCGGTACCCACCGGCCCCGCCCGGCCGGACCGCATTTGCGCAGTTCCCCGCGCCCCTAGCCCCCTGGTTCGTGTGCGGGCCGTGCGTGGCTGGTCGCGCAGTTCCCCGCGCCCCTAGCCCCCTGGTTCGTGTGCGGGCCGTGCGTGGCTGGTCGCGCAGTTCCCCGCGCCCCTGGCGGGACCGGTGCCGGGCAGCACGTGTATCCCGGCCTGCCTTGCGCAGTTCCCCGCGCCCCTGCCCCCCGGTCATCTGCGGACCGTGGTCGCTTCTCGCGCAGTTCCCCGCGCCCCTAAGCAGCACCGGTGCTGGCCCGCACCGGGCACCTCAGCCCGTCCGGCGTTTGAGGACGAGCGCCGTTCAGGCGCGATGCGGGGTTCGGGGGCGCAGCCCCCGAGGGGGGTGCAGGGGACGAAGTCCCCGCCGGGGTTCGAGGGGCGGAGCCCCTCAGGGGGTCTGGGGCGCAGCCCCAGGGCCAGGCACCCTCCAACCCCCGTCACGGGCGGGCGGGTGGGCAAGCCCCTCGGGGGTGCAGGGGGCGGAGTCCTCGCCGGGGTTCGAGGGGCGGAGCCCCTGAGGGGGTCTGGGGCGCAGCCCCAGGGCCAGGCACCCTCCAGCCCGCTGCACGGGCGGGCGGGTGGGCCAGCGCCCTCGGGGGTGCAGGGGGCGGAGCCCCCGCTGGGGTTTGAGGGGCGGAGCCCCTCGGGGGGTCTGGGGCGGAGCCCCAGGGCTCAGCCCGTACAACCCCCTGCACGGGCGGGTGGGTGGGCGAACCCCTCGGGGTCTGGGGCGGAGCCCCAGGGAGCCGGGCCCATCCCCCCCCGCACGGGCGGGCCCCCCAGGGCTCAGGCAATTCGCCCCGCTGCGCGGGACGCCGGGGTCAGGTGGGGGAGGTCACTCGGGCGTAGGCGAGCTCGGCCAGGCGGGTCTGGCCGTTTCGGCTGGGGTGGAACCAGTCCCAGGGACTGAGCTGCTCCCCGTCAAAGGCGTAAGCAAAAACCGCCCCACCGTCATAACGACAAGCCCGATCCCCCGAACACACCTCCCCCAGAACGGAGTTGTACGCCACGACCCGGTCGTACACGGCCTGCCGCCGAGCCTGCGCAGCCGTCCCCAGATCGTCCGCGTCGGCCAGCATCGAAGGGCAGATCCCCAGCTTCCAGATCTGCTTGCCCAGCGGGCTCCCGCGCCCGGTCGCCCACAGCCGCTTCAGATCGGGCACGCTCGCCACGTACACCTGGGACGCGGGGGAGACGGCCCGCAGGTTCTTCAGCGCCCGCTCGAACTCCGCGCGGAACGTGGCCACCGGCGTCATCGCCGCCACATCGGAGCGGCACGCGTCGTTCGCGCCGGTCATCACGGTCACCAGTCCCGGGTGATGGGCCGCGGCCCGGTCCATCTGGGCCGGCAGGTCGGCCATCGTCGCGCCGGTCTTCGCGTGGTTCCAGCTGCGGGTGGCGGCCGAGGGGCCGAGGAGGCGCAGGGCGAGCGAGTCGACCCCGGGGTCGCTCCCGGTCGCCCAGGAGACCTCGGGGCAGTCGGCCAGGACCGTACAGGCGTCGAAGCCGCGGGTGATGGAGTCACCGGTGGCGGCCACCGATGCGGGGTGCGCGTTCCAGGCGGGGGAGTGGCTCGGCGAGGGCTTCTTCGAGGCGGCGGGGCCCGCCCCGGACCGGCCCCCGCCAGAAGTGCAGCCGGCGGCCAGGACGAGGGCCGCCCCGGCTATGACGGCCGTCGTGACGCGGGCACGACGGCCACGAGGCCTTCGGCGGTCGTCCGGCATCCAGGGCCCCCTTCGTGCGGTGGTCGTCGGGCTTTCGCGGCGTCCTCGCGAGTGAAAGCTTGGTGTTCGAAGGCGCTCCGACCGACATTACGACACCCTGGGCACGGCTCCGCGCGGTAGCTTTGGCCCGTCCAGCCAGAGGAACCACGCCAGACGACTCCGGTAAATTACATCACGTCACATACTGTCCCATTTCAGGAGATTAGCTCCCGATGCTGTTTACTGTTGATCCCAGGGGCAGAATGTCAGGTGCTGTCCTGACCGGGAACGGCAGGGGCGCGAGGCCGCTGGGGAAGGCGAACCTCGAACCGCACTGGAGGTCCCGGTGACGACACGTGGAGTTCTCTACGTCCACTCCGCCCCGCGCGCGCTCTGCCCGCACGTCGAATGGGCGGTGGCCGGCGTCCTGGGGGTGCGCGTCCAGCTCGACTGGATCCGCCAGCCCGCCTCGCCCGGCACCTGGAGAGCCGAGTTCTCCTGGCAGGGCGAACCCGGCACCGCCTCCAAGCTCGCCTCCGCACTGCGCGGCTGGCACCTGCTGCGCTTCGAGGTCACGGCCGAGCCCTGCGCCACCGCCGAGGGCGAGCGCTACAGCGCCACGCCCGACCTCGGCATCTTCCACGCCGTGACCGGCATGCACGGCGACATCCTGATCCCGGAGGACCGGCTGCGGGCCGCCCTCGCCCGTTCCCTCCAGGGCGAGACCGACCTGGAGGCCGAGATCGCCAAGCTTCTCGGCAAGCCCTGGGACGACGAACTGGAGCCCTTCCGCTACGCGGGAGAGGGCGCCCCGGTGCGCTGGCTGCACCAGGTCGTCTGAGCCACACCCCACCCCGCGTACGCGAAAGGGCCCCACCGGAGCGGTGGGGCCCTTTCAGCCGTGTACGGCCCGACCCGGAGGGCCGGGGGCCGCTCAGACCGAGCGGAAGGCGAGCACCACGTTGTGGCCGCCGAAGCCGAACGAGTTGTTGATCGCGGAGATCGAACCCTCGGGCAGCTTGCGGGGCTCGCTGCTGATCAGCGCCGCGTCGACCTCGTCGTCGAGGTCGTCGACGTTGATGGTCGGCGGGGCCGTGCGGTGGTACAGCGCGAGGACCGTGGCGACGGTCTCGATGCCGCCCGCGCCGCCCAGGAGGTGGCCGGTCATCGACTTCGTCGCGGAGATCGCCACGTGGTCCAGGTCGTCGCCGAGGACCTTGCGCAGCGCCTTGATCTCGGCGATGTCGCCCTGCGGCGTCGAGGTGGCGTGCGCGTTGAGGTGCACCACCTCGGACGGCTTGAGGTCCGTCGAGTCGAGCAGGTTCTGCACCGCGGCGGCGACGCCGCGGCCGGTCGGCTCGGGCTGCGCGATGTGGTGGCTGTCGGCCGACAGGCCCTGGCCCAGCACCTCGCAGTAGACCCGGGCACCGCGCTTGGCCGCGTGCTCGGCGGACTCCAGGACCACCACGCCGGCGCCCTCGCCCAGGACGAAGCCGTCGCGGGCCTTGTCGTAGGGGCGCGAGGCCTGCTCGGGGTGGTCGTTGTTCTTGGACATCGCCATCATGTTGGCGAACGCCGCGATGGGCAGCGGGTGGATGGCCGCCTCGGTGCCGCCGGCGACCACGACATCGGCGCGCCCGGTGCGGATCATCTCGACGGCGTACCCGATGGCCTCGGCGCCCGAGGCGCACGCGGAGACGGGGGTGTGCACGCCGGCGCGGGCGTTGACCTCGAGGCCGACGTTGGCGGAGGGGCCGTTCGGCATGAGCATGGGCACGGTGTGCGGGGAGACGCGGCGTACGCCCTTCTCCTTCAGCACGTCGTACTGGTCGAGCAGGGTGGTGACACCGCCGATGCCCGACGCGATGACCGTGCCGAGCCGCTCGGGAGCGATGCCCGCCTCGTCGCCCGCGGGGGCGGTGAAGCCGGCGTCCGCCCAGGCCTCCTTGGCCGCGATCAGCGCGAACTGCGCCGAGCGGTCCAGCTTGCGGGCCAGCGGGCGCGGCAGCACCTCACCGGGGTCGACCGCCGCCGGAGCGGCGATGCGGACCGGCAGTTCGGCGAAGCGCTCGCCCTCCAGGGGACGGACACCGGAGCGTCCCGCCAGCAGACCTTCCCAGGTCGAGGCGGTGTCGCCACCCAGCGGTGTGGTTGCGCCGATACCGGTGACGACCACGGTGCGATTGGTCGAGCTCACAGGAAGTTTCTCCACGTGTGTAAGGGACGTGAATCAGCGGCGCCACCGCTGGGTGGCAGCCCGAATTCAGGTCCTGAATCAGGCCTGGTGCTTCAGGATGTAGCTGGCGGCGTCGCCAACGGTCTTGAGGTTCTTGACGTCCTCGTCCGGGATCTTGACCTCGAAGCGCTCCTCGGCGGCGACGACGACCTCGACCATGGACAGCGAGTCGACGTCCAGGTCGTCGGTGAAGGACTTGTCCAGCTGGACGTCCTCGACCGGGATACCAGCGATCTCGTTGACGATCTCGGCGAGACCCTCGAGGATCTCTTCCTGCGTGGCGGCCATGTTGGCGCTCCTTCGGTGTTAATGCTTCGAATTACGGGCTTCCGGAAGATCCGGAGTGCCTAGGGGAGGGTAACGACCGTCGCGGCGTACACGAGACCCGCCCCGAAGCCGATGACGAGCGCGGTGTCGCCGCTCTTCGCCTGTCCGGTCGCCAGGAGCCGCTCCATAGCGAGCGGGATCGAGGCGGCCGAGGTGTTGCCGGTGGTCTCCACATCGCGGGCGACCGTGACGTGTTCCGGCAGCTTGAGAGTCTTCACCATCGAGTCGATGATCCGCATGTTGGCCTGGTGCGGAATGAAGACGTCCAGGTCGTCCGGGCTGATTCCGGCCGCGTCCAGCGCCTGCTGGGCGACCTTCGCCATCTCGAAGACGGCCCAGCGGAAGACCGCCTGGCCCTCCTGCGTGATCGCGGGGAACTTGCCCGAGCTGTCGTACTCGGTCCACGGCACGGTCTGCTTGATGGTCTCCGACTTGTCGCCCTCGGAGCCCCAGATCGTGGGGCCGATGGCCGGCTCGTCGGAGGGGCCCACCACGACCGCGCCCGCGCCGTCGCCGAACAGGAACGCCGTCGCACGGTCCTGGAGGTCGGTCAGATCGCTGAGCCGCTCCACGCCGATGACCAGGACGTACTCGGCGGAACCCTCGACGATCATGCCCTTGGCCAGGGTCAGACCGTAGCCGAACCCCGCGCAGCCGGCCGAGATGTCGAAGGCGGCCGCCTTGCCGGTGCCCAGCTTGTCGGCGATCTCGGTGGCCACCGCCGGGGTCTGCTTGAAGTGCGAGACGGTGGAGACGATCACCCCGCCGATCTGGTCGGCGGCGATGCCGGCGTCGGCGATCGCCTTGCCGGAGGCCTCGATCGACATCGCGGCCACGGTCTCCTCGGCCGAGGCCCAGTGCCGGGTGGCGATGCCGGAGCGCGAACGGATCCACTCGTCCGAGGAGTCGATCGTCTCCAGGATCACCTCGTTCGGCACCACCCGCACGGGCCGGTAGCCGCCCACGCCCATGATGCGCGCGTACGGAGCGCCCTTGCTGGGCCGGATCTTCGACATGGCTCTCGCTCCTTAGGCGGATGCGTGCTCGGCGATGAGCGCGCGAGCCGCGTCGAGGTCGGCGGGGGTCTTCAGGGCGACGGTCTTGACGCCCGGCATCGCGCGCTTGGCGAGGCCGGTCAGCGTGCCGCCCGCGCACAGCTCGATCAGCGCCGTCGCGCCGAGGGCGTTGAACGTCTCCATGCACAGGTCCCAACGGACCGGGTTGGAGACCTGGTTGACCAGGCGGGTCACGATCTCCTGGCCGCTCGTCACGGCCTTGCCGTCCGCGTTCGAGACGTAGGTGAACCTCGGCTCGGCGACGTCCAGGGACGTGGCCGCCTCGGCGAGCTCCGCCACGGCCGGGGCCATGTGGTGCGTGTGGAAGGCGCCGGCCACCTTGAGGGCCACCACGCGGCGCACGCCCTCGGGCTTGTCGGCCTCCAGAGCCGCGAGCTGCTCGGCGGTGCCGGCGGCCACGATCTGGCCCGCGCCGTTCACGTTCGCCGGGGTCAGGCCGAGCTTCTCCAGGTGCGGCACGACGTGCTCGGGCTCACCGCCGAGGAGGGCGGCCATGCCGGTCGGCGTGGCGGCCGCGGCCTCGGCCATGCCCAGACCCCGCTTGCGCACGAAGCGCAGCGCGGCCTCCTCGGACAGGACGCCCGCGAACGCGGTGGCGGTGATCTCACCGACGCTGTGTCCGGCGACGGCGCCGGGGGAGACATCACCCAGTGCCGAGGCGGAGAGCAGGCCCGCGGCGACCAGCAGGGGCTGGGCCACGGCGGTGTCGCGGATCGCGTCGGCGTCCGCCTGCGTGCCGTAGTGGACGAGGTCAAGACCGATGGCGTCCGACCATGCGGCGAGCCGGTCGGCAGCGCCGGGGAGGTCGAGCCAAGGAGTCAGGAAGCCGGGCGTCTGAGCGCCTTGGCCGGGAGCGACGAGTACGAGCACTCTCACACTCTCTCTTGTGGACGGCTCCGCACGCCCGTGGGGACAGGGACGAAGAACCGTCGGGGGAATTGTGGGTGTCCGACAAAAGTCTAGGACTGTGAATCTCCGTCGGCCAGGCGCCCCAGGATCAGCGCGATCCTCAGCGTGAACGCGGAGCGCACATCGGACGGCGACCACCCGGTGACGTCCGTCACACGTCGGAGCCGGTAGCGAACGGTATTGGGGTGGACGAACAACATCCGGGCCGCGCCCTCGAGGCTGCTCGCCTGCTCCAGATAAACGCTCAAGGTTTCCAGGAGCGCGGAGCCGGCTTCCTCCAGTGGTCTGTAGATCTCCTCCACCAACTGCTCGCGCGCGGCAGGATCCGAGGCGATGGCCCGCTCCGGCAGCAGATCGTCCGCGAGCACCGGGCGCGGGGCGTCCTGCCAGGCCGAACACGCCTTGAGGCCGGCCGCCGCCGCCTGCGCGGACCGGGTCGCCGCCAGCAGGTCCGGCACGATCGGCCCGGCCACCACGGGCCCGGCGGCGTACGGGCCGATCAGGCTCTTGGCCACCTGGAGCGGATTGTCGCTGCCGCCCGCGATGACGACGAGACGGTTGCCGAGCACCCCGGTGAGCACCTGCAGCTTGGCGTGCCGGGCGGCCCGCCGGATCGCCTCCACGGTGAGCTCGCTGTCGCCGTCCGGCGCGGTGCCGAGCACGACGCACACGTGCTCCGGCGAGTTCCAGCCGAGCGCCGCGGCCCGGGACACCGCGCCCTCGTCGGCCTCCCCGGACAGCACCGCGTTGACGACCAGGGATTCCAGCCGGGCGTCCCAGGCGCCGCGGGCCTCGGCGGCCTGCGCGTACACCTGGGCGGTCGCGAAGGCGATCTCGCGGGCGTACACGAGCAGGGCCTCGCGCAGGATCGACTCGTCGCCCGGGGCCGCGACCTCCTCGATCGCGGTCTCCATGACCTCGATCGTGGTGCGCACCATCTCGACGGTCTGGCGCAGCGTGATCGCGCGCGTCAGCTCGCGCGGAGCGGTGCCGAAGACGTCGGTGGAGATCGCCTGGGGCGTCTCGGGATGCCGGAACCACTCGGTGAAGGCCGCGATGCCGGCCTGGGCGACCAGACCGATCCACGACCGGTTCTCCGGCGGCATCGCGCGGTACCACGGCAGCGTCGCGTCCATGCGCGCGATCGCGTTGGCGGCGAGCCGCCCCGAGGACTGCTCAAGACGCTTCAGGGTCGCGGCATGCGGATGGGCGTTCTTCGCGGGGTGTACGGGATCGGGTGCTGGCACGGGGACAAGACTGCCTTATCCGGAACACTCCCCGCCGGGCCGGGTCCGCGGTGTCCGGAACCTTCCCCGCCCGCCGGGTCTACGGTGGGGGGCGTGATGTCAGTCAGGCGCGGCGACGAGCGCTACCGAGGCGGGGACCCGGGCGCGGGGATCGAGTCCCTGCACGCCTTCTCCTTCGGCCGGTTCTACGATCCGGACAACCTGCGCTTCGGGCCGGTCCTGGCCCTGAACGAGGAGCGGCTCGCGCCCGGCGCGGGGTTCGAGGAGCATCCGCACAGCCACACCGAGATCCTCACCTGGGTCGTCGAGGGCGAGCTCACCCACCGCGACTCGGCGGGCCACACCACCGTGGTGCGCCCCGGCGACGTGCAGTGCCTGAGCTCCGCCGGCGGCGTCCGGCACGAGGAGCGCAACGAAGGACGGGAGCCGCTGGTCTTCCTCCAGATGTGGCTCGCCCCCGAGGACCCCGGCGGCGAGCCCGCGTACGACGTCGTGCGCGGCATCGCCGACTCCACGCCCTACGCGGTGCGGCCGGCCGGCGCCCTGCTGCACGTACGGCGGGTGGCGGCCGGCGAGCGCACCGCGGTGCCGGACGCCGCGGGCGTGTACGTACACGTCGTACGCGGCCGGGTGGCGCTGGCCGCCGAGGAGCTGGGGCCGGGCGATTCCGCACGGATCACCGGGGCGCCCGGCCCGGAGCTTACGGCGCTGGAGGACGCCGAGGTGCTGTTCTGGGAGCTCAGCGCCGTGTGAACTCGGCGAGCACCGCATCGCTGAAGGCCGGCCACACCTCGGCCGCCCACGGCCCGAACGCGCGGTCCGTCAGGGCGACACAGGCAAGGCCCGCGTCCGGGTCGATCCACAGGAACGTACCGGCCTGGCCGAAGTGGCCGAAGGTGCGCGGCGAGGACGAACTGCCCGTCCAGTGCGGGGACTTGGCGCCGCGGATCTCGAAGCCGAGGCCCCAGTCGTTGGGGTTCTGGTGGCCGTAGCCGGGCAGCACGCCCTTGAGGCCGGGGTACTGCACGTGCATCGCCTCGGCGACGGTGGCCGGATGCAGCAGCTGCGGCACCTGCACCTCGGCCGCGAAGCGCGCCAGGTCCTCGACGGTGGAGACGCCGTCCTTGGCGGGCGAGCCCTCCAGGGAGCTGGCCGACATGCCGAGCGGCTCGAACACGGCCTGGCGCACGTAGTCGGCGAAGGGGATGCCGGACTGCTTGGCGATGTGGTCGCCGAGCTCCTCGAACCCCGCGTTGGAGTACAGCCGCCGGTCCCCGGGCGGCGCCATGACGCGGTGCTCGTCGAAGGCGAGCCCCGAGGTGTGCGCGAGCAGGTGCCGTACGGTCGCCCCGGTGGGCCCGGCCGGCTCGTCGAGCTCGATCGCCCCTTCCTCGTACGCGACGAGCGCCGCGTAGGCGGCGAGCGGCTTGGTGACGGAGGCCAGCGGGAAGCGGTGGGACACCGGTCCGTGCGTGCCGGCAAGCGTTCCGTCCGCCCGCACCACGGCCGCGGCGGCGGTCGGTACGGGCCAGGTCTCGATGATCCGCAGGCTGTCCATGCACAGGAGCCTAGTAGGCACGGTGAGCGGGCCGCGCGGGGGGAACCCGGACCGCGGCACGACACGAGAACGTCACTCGATGGGCTTGCTTGGAGTGCACTCCAAGGTTCTAGCGTGGAGGCATGACGGTGATCGACAGCACAGCGGTGAAGGTGGCGGCGCGGGTCCGGCAGGGCCTGCGCGCGACGGAGCGCCCCCATCCGCGCCCGGACGGCCAGGACCGCTACACGATCAGCGAGGTCGTGGCGTGCACCGGACTCACCGCGCACACCCTTCGCTGGTACGAGCGGATCGGGCTCATGCCGCACGTGGACCGCTCGCACACCGGGCAGCGCCGGTTCACCAACAAGGACCTGGACTGGCTGGCCTTCGTCGGCAAGCTGCGGCTCACCGGCATGCCGGTCGCCGACATGGTGCGCTACGCCGAACTCGTCCGCGAGGGGCCGCACACCTTCGAAGCCCGCCAGGAACTCCTGGAGCAGACCCGGCGCGACGTCATAGCGCGCATGGCGGAGCTCCAGGACACGCTCGCCGTACTCGACTACAAGATCGACTTTTATGCCGGCGCCTGCAAGGCGCCCGAAAGGGCCTGACCACCATGAGCAACAGCCCGCTCGAAAAGATCAGCACCGTCCAGCTCGGCACCGATGGCCCGCAGATCGGCGTCCAGGGCTTCGGCGCCATGGGCATCAGCGAGTTCTACGGCGACACCGACGAGGCCGCCGCCCGCGACACCCTGGAGGCGACCGTCGAGGCGGGCGTCACCCTGATCGACACCGCCGACATCTACGGATCCGGGGCGAACGAGGAGTTCCTCGCGCCGTTCCTCGCCGCCCACCGCGACGAGGTGACCCTGGCGACCAAGTTCGCCATCGAGCGCCGCGCCGACGACCCGCACTACCGCGGCATCAACAACAGCCCCGCCTACATCAAGAAGGCCGTCGAGGCGAGCCTGCGCCGCCTGAACGTCGACGTCATCGACCTGTACTACATGCACCGCCGCAACCCCGAGGTGCCGCTCGCCGAGTCCGTGGGCGCGATGGCCGACCTGGTGCGCGAGGGCAAGGTCAAGTACCTGGGCCTGAGCGAGGTCACCGGCGCCGAACTGCGCGAGGCGCACGCCGTGCACCCGATCGCCGCCCTCCAGTCGGAGTGGTCGGTCTTCAGCCGCGACGTCGAGCGCAGCGCGGTGCCGGCCGCCGCCGAACTCGGCGTCACCTTCGTGCCGTACTCGCCGCTCGGCCGGGGCTTCCTCACCGGCGCCTTCGCGGACGCGGGCAAGGACCTGAGCGCGGGCGACTTCCGCGCCTTCCAGCCGCGCTTCACCGGCGACAACGCCGCCGCCAACGCCGCCCTCCTCGAACCCCTGCACAAGATCGCGGCGGCCCACGGCGCGACGACCGCGCAGGTCGCCCTCGCCTGGGTGCACCAGCGCTCGCAGGTCCACCACCTGACCGTCGTCCCGATCCCGGGCACCCGCAAGCGCAGCCGTCTCCTGGAGAACACCGGCGCCACCCGCCTCACCCTGAGCGCCGAGGAACTCACGCTCCTGGAGCCCATCGCGGGCCAGGTCGCCGGCGACCGCTACCCCGACATGTCCTCCACCTCGGCGGCCCGCGAGCAGTAGGCCCCCCACCGCGCCGGGCCTCACGCGAGCCCGAGCGCGAACACCGCGAAGCCCGCCGCGAGCAGCCCCGCCGCTGCCCGGCGGGCCTTCGTCGCCTTCGTCCAGGGCGCCTCGAAACCCCGCGCGTACCGGGCGATCAGCACCAGCAGCACCGCGAACACCGGCATCCAGGCCAGCCGTTCACCGATCCACGCCCAGCTGTCGGGCGCGGTGGTGAGACCCGGCACCCGCCCGGCGAAGGACGCCGGCACGGCCGCCGCGAGCAGCGCCGTCTGGTGCCAGCACAGGATGGTCATCGCGGACAGGTTGACCACCACGACGGGCGCCCACAGGGCGGGCCGGCGCAGCCAGCCGGCGATCCGCTCCCGCAGCAGGATCGCGGCGCCCGACTGGGCCGATGCCAGCGCGAGCACGAGCAGCGACGGCGGATGCGAGTTGGTCCGCGCCGCGCCGGGCACCCCGACCATCGAGGCCGGGTAGTGGAAGACGACGAGCAGCACGGCGAACAGCAGCGCCCCGCCCCCGAGCAGCAGCCGCGCACCGCGCCGCCCGATCCTCTTCTCCCCCCAGCAGACGCCGAGTTGATAGGCGAACAGCCATCCCGGCAGGATGTTGACGAGGGACAGCCAGGACGGCATCGCGTCGGCGAGGGGCCCGTACCGCAGGAAGTCCACGAGCGCGACGACGGCGAGCAGCGGCGCCGCGGCCCACCCGCCGAGGGCGCGGGCCGCGCGCACGCAGTACGGCGTGAGCGCGGTGACCGCGACATACACCCCCACGAACCACAGGGGCTGGATGACGAGCGTCGATCCGGTGCGCAGGGTGTCGTGCGGGACGCCGAGGGCGTAGAGCACGGGGATCATCGCGGCCCACACCGCGGTCACCCCGAGCACCGGCCGCCCCAGCCGGGCGACCCGCCCCCGGAGCCAGGAGCCGGTGCTGCCCTTCCTCCGGCGGAACGAAAGGACGGAGGCGTAGCCGCCCACCAGGAAGAAGATCCCCAGCATCTGCAGGATCCAGGAGGCCGGGGCGAGCGCGCCGAACGCGGACAGCGGGCTGGCGTTGTGCAGCGAGCCCTGCGCGTCCCGGGTGAATCCGCCGAGCAGCCAGTGCCCGGTGGGCACGGCGAGCAGGGCGAGGGCGCGCAGCCCGTCGATGGCGCGGTCGCGGTGGGCGGGGGTCGCCGCTTCGATGCGGGCGACGGCCCTGGTCAGTGCGGGGTGCTTCATCGGACGTCTCCCAGGGCGATGGCGGCGAAGGAGCGCAGGGACTCGGTGCCGGGGGCGAAATAGCCGGTGTGGCCCACGGCGTCGGCGGCGGGCACCCGGCGCGCGCCGAAGGCGGGGTCCGTGGGGTCGGTGCCGTGGCCGAGGCCGGCGAACTCGACGTGCGGCACGTCGTCGATCCAGTCCGAGGGGTCCTTCGCGGCCCAGACGCGGGCGCCGGTGCCGAACTCCGCCGCGGTGTCGGCGCGCATGCCGGGGGAGCCGAGCGCGACGATGTCGACGGCGTCCAGGTCCTTGTCCCGGGCGGCGAGGCCGCAGACCACGGAGCCGTAGCTGTGGCAGAACAGGACGGGATCGGGGGCGCCGACCGCGTCGAGCCCCTCGGTGAACCGGGCGAGCCGCCCGGCCCCCGCCTCGGCGAGCCGCCCGGACGCGGCGTCGAGACCGACCCCGACCGGTGTGGTGTAGCCGACCCAGGCGATCACGGCGACGCCGCCGTGGGTGGCGCCCCGCAGGGCGGCCGCCATGCCGGCGGGGGTGCCGTAGCGGTCGTTCGTACGGTCGAAGGTACGGGCGTCGATGTCGGACCCCGGCACGACGACGGACACGTGCTCGGCGTGCTCCAACTCCCCGTACACCTCGGCCACTTGACCCCGCCCCCGGGGATCGAAGGCAAGAATGTGCCGGTCGCTCGCGGCGAGCCGGGTGTACCGCGGGTCGTGCGTCGCGGTGAGGGCGATGCGATTGGCCTCGTAGCGCAGCGGCACCGGGGCGCCGTCGAGGTTCCCCACGACACCGGGATGCCGCCGGACCAGCTCCTGGCTGCGCCCCTCGCTCAACTCCCCGAAGAACGAGGCGACTTCCCGCGGGGTCGCGGTGACGGGATCGGGCAGCGGGTGCCCGTGGGCCCTGTCCGCCCGCCAGGCGGCGGTACCGGGCGGCGGCCCGGTGACGGCCTCCTGCGTGGTGGCCCCGGCCCACCCGCCCGTCCCCACCCCCACCCCGACGACGAGCGCCCCCGCCACCAACACCCTCCGGATCCGCCCCATGCCCCGACTCCCTCATCCCGTCCGTATCTCCGACGAGGGGGAAGGTAGGGAGGGGGTGGGGGGTGGGGCGTCGTGCTGGGGGGGTGGTGTGGGGGTGCTACTGGGGTAGGGGGTGGATGGGGGGTTTTCCCCACCCCGCCCCTTCCCGAGACCCTCCGGGGGTTGGATCCGACGTGCGGGCCGTGGTCGCTTCTCGCGCAGTTCCCCGCGCCCCAAACCTGCGTTCGTCCGCGGACCGTGCGTGACTGGTCGCGCAGTTCCCCGCGCCCCCAACCCCGCGGTCGTGTGCGGACCGTGCTCGCTTCTCGCGCAGTTCCCCGCGCCCCTAACAGGACCGGTGCGGGCCAGTAAGCGCATCCTCAGCCCGTCCGGCGTTTGAGGACGAGCGCCGTTCAGGCGCGATGGGGGGTGCAGGGGGCGGAGCCCCCGCTGGGGTTTGAGGGGCGGAGCCCCTCAGGGGGTCTGGGGCGCAGCCCCAGGGCTCAGCCGGTACAACCCCCTGCACGGGCGGGCGGGTGGGCGAATCCCCCGGGGTTTGGGGCGGAGCCCCAGGGAGCCGGGCCTCCAACCCCCTGTGCAGGCGGGCGGGTGGGCAAGCGTCGCCGGGGTCTGGGGCGGAGCCCCAGGGGGCCCCGGTCAGCCGGGGTCGCCGGGGCGGACCACGCCCGTCTCGTAGGCGAAAATCACCGCCTGCGCCCGATCCCGCAACCCCAACTTCCCCAACACCCGCCCCACATGCGTCTTCACCGTCTGCTCGGCCAGCACGAGCCGCCCCGCGATCTCCAGATTGGACAACCCCCGCGCCATCAGCTCCAGCACCTCCGCCTCCCGAGGCGTGAGCCCGTTGAGCCGCAGCGCCACCGCCCCCCGCCGCGGAGCGGGCCGCTGCGCCGCGAAGTCGGCGATGAGGCGCCGCGTGACGGACGGCGCGAGCAGCGCATCGCCCGCCGCCACGACCCGTACCGCTGCGATGAGATCGGCCGGAGGCGCGTCCTTGAGCAGGAACCCGGACGCCCCCGCGCGCAGCGCCTCGTACACGTAGTCGTCGACGTCGAAGGTGGTCAGCATGAGCACCTTCGGCCGGTGCACCACCCCCACCGGCGGGTCGACGATCGCGCGCGCCGCGGCGAGCCCGTCCATCTCGGGCATGCGGACGTCCATGAGGACGACGTCCGGGTGGACGGAGCGGGCGAGGTCCACGCCCTGGCGCCCGTCGGGCGCCTCGCCCACGACGTCGATGTCGGCCTGCGCGGACAGCAGCGCGGCGAACCCCGCACGGACCATGGCCTGGTCGTCGACGATGATCACGCGGATGGTCAACTGGCGTCCTTCGCAGCGGAGTTGGGAAATGGGTCGGGGTCGGAAGGAGCGGACGTTCCCTCGACGGGCGACCCCTCGATGGACGGTCCCTCGACGGGCGCCCCCTCGATAAACGGTCCCTCGACCGGCGACCCCCCGATGGTCGACCCCGCGACGGGCGCCCCCAGCGGCAGCCGCGCCACCACCCGGAACCCCCCGCCCGGCAAGGGCCCCACATCCAGCGACCCCCCGGTCAACCGTACGCGTTCGCGCATCCCGACCAGCCCGTGCCCCGTCCCCGCCCCCGACGGTTCGAGGGGCGAACCGGGCCCCGCCGCGGGCCCGTTGACGACGACCACCGTCAGATGCCGGCCGTCGCACGTCACGGAGACGCGGGTCGCGGCGCCCGGCGCGTGCCGTACGACATTGGCCAGCGCCTCCTGCACGATCCGGTACGCCGACAGGTCGACCGCGGGCGGCAGCGCCGGCAGGCCGGCGGCGAGCGAGAGCGTGGCGTCCTGCCCGGCCCGTACCGTCGCCTCGACCAGCTGCTGGAGCCGGTCCACCCCGGGCTGCGGCGCCCGCTCCCCACCGCCCGCGGCCTCCCTGCCCTCGCTGCGCAGCACCGAGAGCAGCCGCCGCATCTCGCTCAGCGACTCCCGCGCCGCCGACGCGATGGACGCGAACTCCTCGCGGGCCGCCTCGTCGAGCCCGCTCAGCCGGTACGGCGCGGAGTCGGCCTGCACGGTGATCACCGACATGTGGTGGGCCACCACGTCGTGCAGCTCGCGCGCGATCCGGGCGCGCTCCTCCAGAAGGGTGCGCTGGGCCCGCTCGGCCTCGCTGATGGTCTCCTGCTCCGCGAGCAGCCGCTCGGCCTCCTCGCGCTGGTGCACCGCGCCGGTGAAGGCCAGGACCACGCCCGAGAGCACGATCAGCAGGACGTACGTGCTGCTGGAGCCCGTGGGCGGAAAGGCGCCGAGGGCGAGACCGGCCGCGCTCGTCACCAGCCACACCGCCACCAGCGTGCGGGTCGACTCGCGCAGCCCGAGGCACACCATGAGCAGGAGGTGGCCCACGATCACGGCCGGCGGCCACGGCCAGGAGCGGGACACCGTGTCGGCGTCGTACAGGAGCACCGCGCCCAGCACGTCGAAGGCGAGGATGATCACCCACGCCTGGAGCGGGCGGGTCACGGCGAGCACCAGCGGCACCGTCTGGGCCACTCCCAGTGCCCCGGCCCAGCCGCCGCCCAGGTGGTAGTCGTTGATCAGGACGGTGATGGTGACCGGCAGCAGCGCCGCCACGGCCGAGCCGGTCACGACGTACGGACTCCACCGCTGCCAGCGCCGTGGCGCCCGGGAGAACAGGGGCCGGGTGGCCTCGGCGGGGGGCCGCAGCAGCTCGCGCACGCGGTGGACGAGGGGTGTGGTGGTCTTCATGACCCGGCCAGCGTAGGCAGGCCGCAGGCCGCCGCGCGTCATACCGGGGTGCCACCCGCACCCCGGACCCAGGTATCACGGCCCCCAGGTGTCACAGCTCCGCCAGCAGCTCCGCCTTCTTCGCGCTGAACTCGTCGTCCGTCACCAGGCCCGCCCGGTGCAGGTCACCGAGGTGGCGGATCCTTTCCGCGATGTCGGCGGGGTCGCGCCGGCCCGCCGCGGCCGGCACCGTCTGGTGCGGGATCGCGGGCCCGCCCCCGCCGCGTACCGCCGCGAGGACCGCCGCCGCGAACGGCAGCGACTCGTGCACCGGGCCGTAGCCGAGGCCGAAGACCACGGACGCCGGGTCGCGGTCGGCCTGTGCGGGGGCGCCGCCCGGGTCACCGCCGCAGTCGGACGCGCGGCGCAGCAGGCGCAGATGCCCGTCGAAGACCTCGGGGGAGCGCCACTCGACGCCGCTGAGCGCGGCGACGGGGAAGTTCTGGTCGCCCGCCTTCCACTTTTCCGACGAGGCGCCCGTCCAGAACCAGCGGAACGTGACCTGACGCCCGTCGAACGCGGCCCTGCCGTCGTACGCCTTGAAGTGCAGCGGGGTCTCGGGCGCCGCCACCAGATGGCGCTCGGCGGGCTTCGCCGCGTCCGGCGCCAGCGAGCCGCGCAGTTCGTCCGCGTAGTACTCGGCGAGCGTCTCGCGTTCGGCGGGCACAACCAGGCGATAGGGGTCGCAGGCCTCCTTCAACTGGCCCGCCGCGGCGTCCATCAGCGGGTCGGCGCCCGGTCTCGGCACCGCGTGCAGCACGACCGTGCCGCGTTTGCCCTGGGACAGCGACACCGACTCCAACGCCTCGTAGGGGATGCGCCGTTCGCGCAGCGCCTGGAACAGCTTCGGCGCACGGATCCCCCGTTCGAAGCGGATGAGCACGGAGTCGGACTCGAACTCCCAGGTGGCATGAATTCCGGCCAGCACATCACCCATGCGCCTCATCGTAGGCGGCGCACGCCCGCGCGTCCCCCTTCGGAGAAAACCCCGTTGTCGCGCGCGACTCCGGGCGAACCCACGGCGTCTACCCGTGTCCGCCCGCAAGTGCGTCCGTCAAGCCGCCGACCGGTCGAAAATATCGCTGCCGCAGTCGGTGTCGGACGCGGCGCAGCCGACCGTCTGATACGCGCCAACTCCGATGGCGGCGAAGTTGGCCAGGCTCTGGGTGCCGGGTTCGAAATACCCGGTGTGCCCGATGGCTCCGGTGGCCGACAGGACCCGGGCGCCGAACGCCGGCGACACCGGGTCGGCGCCGTGGCCGAGGCCCGCGACGTCCAGATACGGCACGTCCTGGATCCAGTCGTCCTTGTCGCGCATGGCCCAGACCCGGGCCCCGGTGTTCAGCTGCGCGGCGTCGCGCACCCGCATGCCGGGGCTGCCGGCCACCGCGATGTCGCTCACGCGGGACGGCAGTTCGCGCGTCGAGACCCCGCACACCACGGAGCCGTAGCTGTGGCAGAACAGCTCGACCGAGGAGTTCCCGGGCAGCGCGCGCACCAGCGCGGAGAGCCGCACCGCGCCTTCCTCGGCCAGCCGTCCGATCGCCGCGTCCATGCCGAGACCGGCCGGCGCGGTGTAGTCGGCCCAGGCGATCACGGCGGTCCTGGTGTCCGGGGACGCGGCGTGCTCGGCCGCGTACAGGGACTCGGCCATGCCGACCGGGGCGGTGTTGCGACGGCTGGACTTCTCGAAGGTCAGCACATTGGTGTCGACACCGGGGACGATCACCGAGACCCGCTGGGCGCGGTCCAGGTCGCCGAAGACCTCCGCGACCCGGCCGGTGTCGGAGGGGTCGAAGGCGAGGATCTGGCGGTCGTCGTCGAGCAGCGAGTCGAACCGGTGCATCCGGCGCCCCGCGTCCTGGCGGCCGTCGGCCGAGAGGCGCGGGTCGACCATGCGTTTCTCCTCGACCGCGCGCGCCTCGGCCAGCGCGAGCCGGTTGGCCCGGTAGCGCAGCGGTACGGGGGCGCCGTTGAGGTTGCCCACGACCAGCGGGTAGCGGTCGGCGAGGCGGTCGCGTTCGGCGGCGTCGATCGAGCCGAAGAAGTGGGCCAGCGCCGGGGCGGAGGCGTCCGCCCCGGGCAGCTTGTGGCCTTCTATGGTGTCGCGCGCCCAGGCGGCGAGGGCCTTGGTGCGGGGCTCGGAGTCGCCGGAGTGGCCGCGGATCGCCGTCCAGCCGGAGGTCGCGAGCATGACGAACACGACGGCGAGCGCGAGCAGCGCGCGCCAGGCGTTCAATGTGGGGGAGGAGTCGAAGGAAGTCACTGCTGAACACAGTAGGAGACCCTGAAGGTCCACTGGGCTGACAGTGACTCAGATCACGTTTGAACGGGGAGCGGCCTCACCTTGAGCGCGCGCGGGCGCACGCTCCGTTCCCCGGGAGGGCTGTTTCGAGCCACTCCGCAGCCCGTCGGGTGATGCCGCTCACGTGCGCCAGTCGTCGGCCAGCGCCGGGCCCAGATGGTCCAGGTAGGCGGCGGTCAGCTCGCGGATCGCGAGCACGCTCGGGTCCCCGCCCTGACCCCACAGGCCGCCCGCCACGCGCATCACCCCGGTGAAGGCGGCCACCGCCACCCGGGGCCTCGGATCCGCGTCGATGTCGAGGCCCTCGCGTTCCGCGATCAGCCGCGCCACCTGCTCCTCCAGCTCCGCCGAGCGCCGCAGGTGGACCGCGAGCAGTGCCGGCGTCGATTCGATCACCTGGTACGTCCGCATGTAGAGGGTGACCGGCACGACGGGGGACAGCAGTTCCTCGATGGTGTCCCAGGCCGAGAGCGCGGCCCGGCGCATGGCCGTGAACGGGCCCTCCGCGGAAGGCCGTTGGCGCAGCGCGTCGACGAAGTGCGACTCGATCGTGTCCTGCGCCGCGAAGACCACGGCCTCCTTGTTGGCGAAGTAGCGGAAGAAGGTGCGCTGCGACACGTCCACGGCGTCCGCGATCTCGTCGACGGTCGTCCGCTCGTACCCCCGGGTGGTGAACAGTTCGAGGGCCGCCCGCAGCAGGGCGTCGCGGGTGCGCTGCTTCTTCAGCTCGCGCAGGCCGCCCGCGGGCGCCATCGGCTGCTGCTCCACCGTCACTTCGAAGTCCTCTTTCGGTCAGTTTGGCGTGTTCAGTCTAGCTGTGAGCGACGTGACAGTTACCGACTTGTGAAATGGTTTGTCAACTGTCAGCGGCTGACACTAGCCTCGATCGCATGACTAGTCAGACCACCGTCGAAAAGGCGCCACAGGACGAGATACCGGGGCCGGCCAAGGGGCTGCGGGGCCACCCCTGGCTGACGCTCTTCGCCGTGGCCATCGGCGTGATGATGGTCGCGCTCGACGGCACCATCGTGGCGATCGCGAACCCCGCCATCCAGAAGGACCTCGGAGCCTCCCTCCAGGACGTCCAGTGGATCACCAACGGCTACATGCTGGCCCTGGCCGTCTCGCTGATCACCGCGGGCAAGCTCGGTGACCGGTTCGGCCACCGCCAGACCTTCCTCATCGGCGTCGTCGGCTTCGGCGCCGCCTCCGGGGCCATCGGCCTCTCCCACAGCGTCACCTTCGTCATCGCCTTCCGGGTGCTCCAGGGCCTGTTCGGAGCGCTCCTGATGCCGGCCGCGCTCGGACTGCTGCGCGCCACCTTCCCGGCCGAGAAGCTGAACATGGCGATCGGCATCTGGGGCATGGTCATCGGCGCCTCCACCGCCGGCGGCCCGATCCTCGGCGGTGTGCTCGTCGAGCACGTCAGCTGGCAGTCGGTCTTCTTCATCAATGTGCCGGTGGGCCTGATCGCGCTGGTCCTCGGTCTGCTGATCCTGCTCGACCACCGGGCCGAGAACGCCCCGCGCTCCTTCGACATCCTCGGTATCGGGCTGCTGTCGGTGGCGATGTTCTGCATGATCTGGGCGCTCATCAAGGGCTCGGAGTACGGCTGGGGCAGTGGGAAGACCCTCCTCTTCATCGCGGTCGCGGTGCTCAGCTTCGTCCTCTTCGCCCTGTGGGAGACGAAGGTCAGGGAGCCGCTGATCCCGCTCGGCCTGTTCCGCTCCGTGCCGCTGTCGGCGGGCACGATCCTGATGATCCTGATGGCGTTCGCCTTCATGGGCGGCCTCTTCTTCGTCACCTTCTACCTGCAGAACGTGCACGGCATGTCGGCCGTCGACAGCGGGCTCCACCTGCTGCCGCTCACCGGCATGATGATCGTCGCCTCGCCCGTCGCCGGTCTCCTGATCACCAAGTTCGGCCCGCGCGTCCCGCTGGTCGGCGGCATGGTCTGCACCGCGGTCGCCATGTTCGGCATGTCCCGCCTGACCATCGACACCGGCACCGTCACCATGTCGATCTGGTTCGCGCTGCTCGGCATGGGCCTGGCCCCCGTCATGGTCGGCGCCACCGAGGTCATCGTCGGCAACGCGCCGCTGGAGCTGTCCGGTGTCGCCGGCGGCCTCCAGCAGGCCGGCATGCAGGTCGGCGGCTCGCTCGGCACCGCGGTCCTCGGCGCCGTGATGTCCTCGCAGGTCACCTCCAAGCTCCCGGACAACTGGGCCGCCGCCCAGCTGCCGCCGCTGAGCCCCGAGCAGTCCGCGGGGCTCTCCAAGGCGGTCGAGGTCGGCATGGGCCCGGTCCAGCCGGGCACCCCGCCGCAGGTCGCGGCCAAGATCGCGGGCGTCGCGCACGACACGTTCGTGTCGGGCATGAGCGCCGCGTTCACCGTCGCCGGGATCGTCGCGGTGCTCGCCGCCGCGGTCGCGATGTTCACCAAGCGCGGGGTGAACGCGGAGGCGGGCGCCGGCGTGGGCCACATCTGATCCCGCCCCACCCCGTCAACTCCGTTGTACGAAAGCCCCGCCGGGCGCGACCCGGCGGGGCTTTCACCTATTCGGATGGTTGTGCGCGCCGCTCCGCGCAGACCGGAACCGCCCCCGGGTGCCGACCGTTCTCCGAGTCCAACTGATCGAATCGACACGGGGGTTGACATACATGCGCACGACCATGACCACGCCCATGACCACGGCGGCGGCCCTCCTCGCCGCGACCGCCCTCCTGCTGCCCGCCGCCCCGCAGGCCGCCGCGGCCCCGCGCCTGGGCGACTGCGCGGCCGGCGAGCTCTGTCTGTGGACCGGGCCCGCCTTCAAGGGGGCGCGCCAGGTGTACGACCTGACGCGCATCGAGATCGAGAGCTGCACCCCGCTGCCGCCGGGCACCGACGTCCAGTCCCTGGCCAACCGCACGGGGCGGCCCGTCACCGCGTACCAGTCGGCCGAGTGCGAGGAGACCGCGGAGTTCGACACCTACCCGGGCAAGGGCACCTGGGCGCCCCAAGTCCCGTACCGAATGCGGGCGTTCAAGGTGTGGGAGCGCTGAGACGTGGTACCCGAACCAAAGGAGGCCGAGCCGACCAACCTCAGGGAGTGATGATGGCGGGCTTCGGACACAGCACGCGTACGCGCAGGACCCCCCGGTCACGGAACCGCATGTGGCCCCGGACCGGGCCGGACCGCGCAACGCTCGGCATCATCGGACTGGTCTGCGCGATCGCGGGATTCTTCGTCCTCGGGATCGTGCTCGGACCCGTCGCGATCGTCTGCGGCTGGCAGGCCATGGGGCGCCGCTGGAACTCCGGCTCGGTGCCCGCCCTGGTGGCCGTGATCCTCGGAGCCATCGACACGCTGCTGTCCCTCATCGCCCTGATAGCGACGGCGTCCCTGGGCAACGGCATCGTCTGACCGTGCCGTAAGAGGAAGGGTGATGGTCCCCCCTGGGGGACCATCACCCTCCCCCTCTGCGCGCGAAAGCCGGGCAGCCTCCGACCAAGCCGCTCGGGCCCACCTACAGGGGCGCGGGGAACGGCGCGAGAACCGACCACGACCGGCACGTCCGATCCGAGCCCGCGGCAGCAATGGAGCCGAGGCTGAGCAGCCCTCACCACCGCGACCCCGCCCCACCTACAGGGGCGCGAGGAACGGCGCGAGAAGCGCCCACGACCGGCACGTCCGATCGAGCCTGCGGCAGCGGCGGGGCCGAGGCCGAGCAGCCCTTACCACCGCGACCCCGCCCCACCTACAGGGGCGCGAGGAACGGCGCGAGAAGCGACCACGACCGGCGCGACCGATCCGAGCCCGCGGCAGCAATGGAGCCGCGGCCGAGCAGCCCTCACCACCGCGACCCCGCCCCACCTACAGGGGCGCGGGGAACGGCGCGAAAAGCGACCACGACCGGCACGGGCGATCGAGCCTGCGGCAGCGGCGGGGCCGGGGGAGAAACCCCGCAGCACCCACCGCACCCCGCACCCAATCCCTAGGCGTCCCCGCCGGCAGCCCCCGGATCCGCCGAAGCGACATCCAGCAGCTGGTACCGATCGACCGCCTGCTTGAGCGCGGACCGGTCGACCTTCCCTTCCCGCGCCAGCTCCGTGAGGACGGCCAGCACGATCGACTGCGCGTCGATGTGGAAGAAGCGCCGCGCCGCACCCCGCGTGTCCGCGAAGCCGAACCCGTCCGCGCCGAGCGACTGGTAGGTGCCCGGCACCCAGCGCGCGATCTGGTCGGGAACGGCCCGCATCCAGTCGGAGACGGCCACGAACGGCCCCTGGGCACCCTGGAGCTTCCGGGTGACATAGGGGACGCGCTGCTCCTCCTCGGGGTGCAGGAGGTTGTGCTCCTCCACCTCGACGGCCTCGCGCCGCAGCTCGTTCCAGGAGGTGGCGGACCAGACGTCGGCCCGTACGTCCCACTCCTCGGCGAGGATCCGCTGCGCCTCGACGGCCCACGGCACGGCCACGCCGGACGCCATGATCTGCGCCGGGACGGAGCCCGCGGTGCCCGGGGCGTAGCGGTGGATGCCCTTGAGGATGCCGTCCACATCGACGTCCGCCGGCTCGGCCGGGTGCTGGATCGGCTCGTTGTAGACGGTGAGGTAGTAGAAGACGTCCTCGCTCTGCGGGCCGTACATCCGGCGCAGACCGTCCTGGACGATGTGCGCGATCTCGTAGCCGAAGGCGGGGTCGTAGGCGACACAGGCCGGGTTGGTCGAGGCGAGCAACTGCGAGTGCCCGTCCGCGTGTTGCAGACCCTCACCGGTCAGCGTCGTGCGTCCGGCGGTCGCGCCGAGCACGAATCCGCGCGCCAGCTGGTCGGCCATCTGCCAGAACTGGTCGCCGGTGCGCTGGAATCCGAACATCGAGTAGAAGACGTACACCGGGATGAGCGGCTCGCCGTGCGTGGCGTACGCCGAGCCGGCGGCGATCAGCGAAGCCGTGCAGCCGGCCTCGGAGATGCCGTCGTGCAGCATCTGCCCGGTCGGCGACTCCTTGTAGGCGAGCAGCAGTTCGCGGTCGACGGCCTCGTATTGCTGGCCCAGCGGGTTGTAGATCTTGGCGCTCGGGAAGAACGCGTCCATGCCGAAGGTGCGGTACTCGTCCGGCGCGATCAGCACGAACCGCTTGCCGATCTCCTTGTCCCGCATCAGGTCCTTCAGGATGCGGACGAACGCCATCGTGGTGGCGATCGACTGCTGGCCCGAGCCCTTCTTGGCGACGGCGTACGTCTTGTCCTCGGGCAGCGCGAGCGGCTTGGACCGCACGACGCGGGTCGGCACGTAGCCGCCGAGCCCGAGCCGGCGGTCGTGCATGTACTGGATCTCCTCGGACTTGCGGCCGGGGTGGTAGTACGGCGGCGCGCCGGACTCCAGCTCGCGGTCCGTGATCGGGATGTGCAGCCGGTCCCGGAAGCCCTTGAGGTCGTCGACCGTCAGCTTCTTCATCTGGTGGGTCGCGTTGCGGCCCTCGAAGTTCGGGCCCAGCGTCCAGCCCTTGACGGTGTGCGCCAGGATCACGGTCGGCTGGCCCTTGTGCGCCTTGGCCGCCGAGAACGCCGCGAAGATCTTCTTGTGGTCGTGGCCGCCGCGCCCGAGGTGCAGGATCTGCTGGTCGGTCATGTTCTCGACCATGGCGCGCAGCCGCTGGTCGTCACCGAAGAAGTGGTCCCGGATGTAGGCGCCGGTCTCGGTGGCGTACGTCTGGAACTGGCCGTCCGGCGTGGTGTTCATCCTGTTGACCAGGATGCCGTCGCGGTCCTGGGCGAGCAGCGGGTCCCAACTGCGGTCCCAGATCAGCTTGATGACGTTCCAGCCGGCGCCGCGGAACTGCGACTCCAGCTCCTGGATGATCTTGCCGTTGCCGCGGACCGGGCCGTCGAGGCGCTGGAGGTTGCAGTTGACGACGAAGGTCAGGTTGTCCAGGTTCTCGCGGGCCGCGATGGACAGCTGGCCGAGCGACTCGGGCTCGTCCATCTCGCCGTCGCCGAGGAAGGCCCACACGTGCGAGTTGGAGGTGTCGGCGATGCCGCGCGCCTCCATGTAGCGGTTCATCCTCGCCTGGTAGATCGCACCGAGCGGGCCGAGGCCCATCGAGACGGTCGGGAACTCCCAGAAGTCCGGCATGAGCCGGGGGTGCGGGTAGGAGGAGAGCCCGTGCGGCGCCTTCGACTTCTCCTGGCGGAACGCGTCGAGCTGCTGCTCGCTGAGCCGGTCGAGGAGGAAGGCGCGGGCGTAGATGCCGGGGGAGGCGTGGCCCTGGAAGAAGATCTGGTCGCCGCCGTCCTCCTCCTTGCCGCGGAAGAAGTGGTTGAAGCCCACGTCGTACAGCGAGGCGGAGGAGGCGAAGGTGGCGATGTGGCCGCCCACGCCGATGCCGGGGCGCTGGGCCCGGGAGACCATCACGGCCGCGTTCCAGCGGGTCGCGTTGAGGACCTTGCGCTCGATCTCCTCGTTGCCGGGGAAGAACGGCTCGTCCTTGGTGGCGATCGTGTTCACGTAGTCCGAGCTGCGCATCTCGGGCACGGCCACGCGCTTCTCGCGGGCCCGCTCGATCAGCCGGAGCATCAGATAGCGGGCTCGTTCCCGGCCGCGCTCGTCGACGGCGGCGTCCAGGGAGTCGAGCCACTCCTGGGTCTCTTCGGGATCGAAGTCCGGGACCTGGCTCGGCAGGCCGCCAATGATGATCGGGTTGCGATCGGATCCGGAAGCCACGCTGTTCCTTCACTGTCGGGGGATGCGGAAGACAGCCAATTCTGCGCCGCATCCCATCGTGTACCGCTGGGGCGCAAACGTCATCTCTACTGAGAGGTAACTCAGGGGTAACCGTCACCGGAGCAGGAAGTAGGCTCAGGGCCTGGACGGGTCGGGCCAAATCGCAACCTTACGCTCAACCCGGCCATCCGTTCCCGAAGGGTGTTCGGCCCCGATTGGAGTACCCAAAGGAACACAGTGGTGCAAACAGTCACCAAGGGTGTGGGATGCGTCACCGAGGGGGATGCGGATGTCCCTGAACACGGCCACACTGACCCCCAAAGGGCGGGTTAGGAAGCCGGGTACTTGCGAGATTCGTCCCGCCCGTGTGGACTACGCCCAATGCCACGCGTATGCGCGAGGCTGCAGAACTTACCGAATCAAGATCAGGAGGCAAGCCGTGAGCGCGACCGCGGACCACGCGGAGGAGCGGACCAACCCGGCCATGAGGCTGGGGTTCGAGCCCGGACAGGTGGTCCAGGAGATCGGTTACGACGAAGACGTCGACCAGGATCTCCGCGAGGGCATCGAGTCCCTGATTGGCCAGGATCTCGTCGACGAGGACTATGACGACGTCGCCGACGTCGTACTGCTGTGGTTCCGCGACGAGGACGGCGACCTGACGGACGCCCTGGTGGACGCCATCGGTCTCCTTGAGGACGGTGGCGCGGTGCTGCTGCTGACGCCGAAGACGGGCCGTGACGGCTACGTCGAGCCCAGCGACATCAACGACGCCGCGCAGACCGCAGGTCTGTCGGCCGCCAAGAGCGTCAGCGTCGGCAAGGACTGGTCGGGCACCCGCCTGAAGTCACCCAAGCGCTGAGCCGCCCCTCACGCCCCACCGGGCCCCCTCAGGCACCAGCCTGCGGGGGCCCTGTGCATGTGCGGTGCGTAGGGTGGGTGTCACCGATACGGCCCATTGAAGGGAAGGCGTTTCCATGGCTATCGAGGTCGGCACCCTGGCCCCGGAGTTCGAGCTCAAGGACAACCACGGCCGGACCGTGCGGCTGAGCGACTTCCGCGGCGAGAAGAACGTGGTGCTGCTCTTCTACCCGTTCGCCTTCACCGGCGTGTGCACGGGCGAGCTGTGCGAACTGCGCGACAACCTGCCGAAGTTCGTCAACGACGACACCCAGCTGCTCGCCGTCTCCAACGACTCCATCCACACCCTGCGCGTCTTCGCCGAGCAGGAGGGCCTGGAGTACCCGCTGGTCTCCGACTTCTGGCCGCACGGCGAGGTCAGCCGGGCCTACGGCGTCTTCGACGAGGACAAGGGCTGCGCGGTCCGCGGCACCTTCATCATCGACAAGGAGGGCGTCGTCCGCTGGACGGTCGTGAACGGCCTGCCGGACGCGCGGGACCTGAACGAGTACCTCAAGGCGCTCGACACCATCTGAGCGCGGCGCACCACCCCGGCCCCGGCGGCCGGCCGACACCGCGCGGGCGTTCGGCCCAATCGTCTGTTTGCCCCGGGAACCGGTCACTAGGATCCATTCGTTGATCCGATGCCAACGCACGACGGGGACGCTGACCAAGCCGGCCCCTCACACCATTGGGAGGACTCGTGGGAGTCAGCCTCAGCAAGGGCGGCAACGTCTCGCTGACCAAGGCCGCCCCCAACCTGACCGCGGTCATCGTCGGTCTGGGCTGGGACGCACGCACCACCACCGGGGGTGACTTCGACCTGGACGCGAGCGCCCTGCTGACCAACGACCAGGGCAAGGTCACCAACGACTCGAACTTCGTGTTCTTCAACAACCTCAAGAGCCCCGACGGCTCCGTGGAGCACCAGGGCGACAACCTCACCGGCGAGGGCGAGGGCGACGACGAGGTCATCAAGGTGAACCTGGCCGCCGTCCCGGCCGATGTCGCCAAGGTCGTCTTCCCGGTCTCGATCTACGAGGCCGAGAGCCGCCAGCAGTCCTTCGGCCAGGTGCGCAACGCCTACATCCGCGTGGTCAACCAGGCGGACAACAGCGAGCTCGCCCGGTACGACCTGAGCGAGGACGCCTCGACGGAGACCGCGATGGTCTTCGGCGAGCTGTACCGCAATGGCGCGGAGTGGAAGTTCCGCGCCATCGGCCAGGGTTACGCCTCGGGCCTGCGCGGTATCGCGCAGGACTTCGGCGTCAACGTCTGAGCCGACCCGCTTACTCGTCCGGCGCCGCACCCTCACGGTGCGGCGCCGGACGCGCTCACCACCTGTTCCACTTCTCGGGGAGGACACGATCATGGGCGTCACGCTCGCCAAGGGGGGCAATGTCTCCCTCTCCAAGGCCGCACCGAACCTCACCCAGGTGCTCGTCGGTCTCGGCTGGGACGCGCGCTCCACCACCGGAGCCGACTTCGACCTCGACGCCAGCGCCCTGCTGTGCGCGAACGGGCGGGTGCTCGGCGACGAGTACTTCGTCTTCTACAACAACCTCACGAGCCCCGAGGGCTCGGTCGAGCACACCGGCGACAACCTGACCGGCGAGGGGGAGGGCGACGACGAGTCGCTCATCGTCGACCTCACGAAGGTGCCCGCCGCCTGCGACAAGATCGTCTTTCCGGTCTCGATCCACGACGCGGACAACCGCGGCCAGACGTTCGGCCAGGTCGCCAACGCGTTCATCCGCGTGGTCAACCAGGCCGACGGCCAGGAGCTGGCCCGGTACGACCTGAGCGAGGACGCCTCGACGGAGACCGCGATGATCTTCGGCGAGCTGTACCGGTACGGCGGCGAGTGGAAGTTCCGTGCAGTTGGCCAGGGGTACGCATCCGGCCTGCGGGGCATCGCTCTAGACTTCGGGGTCAACGTCTCCTAAAGAGATCGCCCGGATGCCTTCAAGTCGAGTGCCGTCAGGGGCGGTCCCTGCCGGGGGTCCGGGGGCCCACCCCCGGGAGACAGCAGCGTAAAGCCGTGCGCGGCGCGGGGGGACACCCGCTCTACGCGGGGTCGGCCCGCTCTACACGATGGGGAAGTCAGTGCTTCTGAAAACCTTCGGCTGGTCATTCGTGATCACCGCGATCGGCCTGGCCCTGGCCGTGCTGTACGACGGCTGGACGGCCCTCGGGGTCGTCGCCATCCTGGCCGTGCTCGAAATCTCGCTGTCCTTCGACAACGCGGTGGTCAACGCCGGAATCCTGAAGAAGATGAATGCCTTCTGGCAGAAGATCTTCCTCACCATCGGCGTGCTCATCGCCGTCTTCGGCATGCGCCTGCTCTTCCCCGTCGTCATCGTCGCCATCAGCGCCAAGGTCGGCCCCATCGACGCCGTCGACCTGGCGCTGAACGACGCCGACCGCTACCAGCAGCTGGTGACCGACGCGCACCCGTCGATCGCCGCCTTCGGTGGCATGTTCCTGCTGATGATCTTCCTCGACTTCATCTTCGAGGACCGCGACATCAAGTGGCTGGCCTGGCTGGAGCGCCCGCTGGCCAAGCTCGGCAAGATCGACATGCTGTCGGTCTGCATCGCCATGATCGTCCTGCTCGTCGCCGCCATGACGGTCGCCACCCACGCCCACCAGCACGGCGGCGTCCACGTCGACAAGGCGCAGACGGTGCTGATCTCCGGCATCGCCGGTCTGATCACGTACCTCGTCGTCGGCGGTCTCTCGGGCTACTTCGAGAACCGTCTCGAAGAGGACGAGGAGCGCGAGCACGAGGCCGAGGAGGAGGCGCAGCGCACCGGCAGCACGGTCTCCGCCGTCGCCATGGCCGGCAAGGCCGCGTTCTTCATGTTCCTCTACCTGGAGGTCCTGGACGCGTCGTTCTCCTTCGACGGCGTGATCGGCGCCTTCGCGATCACCAACGACATCGTCCTCATGGCGCTGGGCCTCGGCATCGGCGCGATGTACGTTCGGTCGCTCACCGTCTACCTGGTCCGCCAGGGCACCCTCGACGACTACGTCTACCTGGAGCACGGGGCGCACTACGCGATCGGTGCGCTGGCCGTGATTCTGCTCGTCACCATCCAGTACGAGATCAACGAGGTCATCACCGGCCTCGTCGGCGTGGTCCTCATCGCCTGGTCCTTCTGGTCCTCCGTGCGCCGTAACAAGCGTCTGGAGGCCGAAGGCGGCGAAGGCGCGGGGGACAGGGCGGAAGTCGGCTCCGGGGTGTGACCCCGGTGCTTCCGGAGCGCACGCCCTGGCGCGTGTGATCCGCCGCCGATCGAGGAACGCTCTCTGCGGGGCGGTCACGAGGCTCCGGCCTCGCCGGCCGCCCCGCGGTGTCATGCCGGCACCGTGTGCGGGGACGGTTCACGGACCTATGGGGTGGGGGCAATGGCGTTCTGGGACGGCCTGCTGCGAGGCAGGGCCTCACAGTTCGACTCGGGCAGCGCGGCGACCAACACGATCGAGCTGACCCGACGGCACAACACGGTCTCGCTGGGCAAGCAGGGCGCCAACACCGGCAGCCTGCGCGTCAATCTGTCCTGGCGGATGCGGACCTCCGACTTCGGGGGCAAGTCCGAGCAGAGCGGGCGGCTGCTGCGCCATCCGCTGCAGTTCTTCAAGCCGGAGATGGTCCAGGGGCACACCCAGTCGATGGTCAACGTCGACCTCGATCTCGGCTGCCTCTACGAGCTCCAGGACGGCACCAAGGGCGTCGTCCAGCCGCTCGGCAACTTCTACGGCGCCACCAACAAGGCGCCCTACGTGGAGTGCAGCGGCGACGACCGCTTCGGCTCCGCCTCGGGCGAGACGGTCTTCGTCAACCTCGACCACCGCGACGAGATAAAGCGGCTGCTGGTCTTCGTGTACATCTACGACCAGACCCCGGCCTTCGACCGCACCCACGCCAAGGTGACGCTCTACCCGAGCAACGGCCCGCGCATCGAGATCGAGCTCGACGAACGCGCCCCCGAGGCCCGCTCCTGCGCGGTCGTCTCCATCGAGAACGTCAAGGGCGACATGGTGGTGCGGCGCGAGGTGAAGTTCGTGTACGGCTTCCAGGCCGAGCTGGACCGGCTGTACGGCTGGGGCCTGCAATGGGGCCGCGGCTACAAGACCAAGGCCTGAGCCGCGGCCGGCCGGTCGGCGCCGGGCGCTAGGAGCGGATGAACTGCGGCCCCATCGGCGGCAGCACGAACCCCGGGTCCGGGGCGGGGGCCGGCCCCGGATAGCCGTACGCGGGCTGCGGCGACGCGGGCTGCGGATAGCCGTAGGTGGGCTGCACCGCGGGCGGCTGCGACGGGGGCGCGGGGTGCGGGTAGCCGTAGACGGGCTGCGCCGCGTGCTGCGGCAGCGGCTGGGGCACGGACGGCGCACTGGGGGCGCTCGGCGCGCTGTCCGCGCCGTCGGAGTTCTCGCCGTCGTCCACCGAGATGCCGTACTCGGTCGCGAGGCCCACCAGGCCGGTCGGGTAGCCCTGGCCCACCGCGCGGAACTTCCAGCCGTCCCCGCGGCGGTACAGCTCGCCGCAGATGATCGCCGTCTCCTCGCCGGTCTCCGGCTTCACGTCGAACAGCGCCACCGGCTCGCCGCCCGCCGCGTCGAACAGCAGGATCCGCAGGTCACGGACGGCGCGGAAGGTCGCGCCGTCCGACGAGGCGGTGATCAGCACCCGGTCGACCGACCGGTCGAGCGCCGCCAGATCAACCTCGACGGTGTCGGTGAGCCCCTCCGGGACGCGCTTCTTGGGCAGCCTGCGCACCAGGCCCGAGGGGTGGCGCGGTTGGTTGTAGAACACGAAGTCCTCGTCCGAGCGCACCCGGCCGTCGGCGGCGAGCAGCAGCGCCGAGGCGTCCACGTCCGGGACGTCGGCGCCGGGCGACCAGCGGAGCACGGCCCGAACGGCCGGGGCCTCCAGCGGGACGTTGGACCCCTTCAGCATCGCGTGCGTCATGCCGGTCATCCTGCCTTCCCGCGGGCCCCCCGGACAACGCGGGGCCCGGCCCGGTACGCCCCGTGAGCTACGCACCGTGCCGCACGGGGCGAATGATGCAGACGAGTTACCTGAATTTCACGCACTTGGGGAACTCTTGACACGTGTTCCTACGTACTATTACCGGCCACCCAAAATATCGGCCGTCAGGCAGTACAGGGGATATGTATGCGGCATTTCGGGCACGTCGCGCCGGCTGCGCGGAAGAACCTCTTCCACCGGGAGCCCTGCGAGTTCACCGCGAGCTCGTCGGCACGCGTGCTGTCGGCCGCCCTGGGCGCCACGCTCTACAGCCCGGCGACGCGGCCCACCCTCGCCGACGACGTGCTGAAGCAGGCCCGTCGCGGCGTCGTGTCCATGGTCCTCTGCCTGGAGGACTCGATCGACGACGCCGAGGTGGTGGCCGCCGAGGCCAACCTGGTGCGCCAGTTCGCCGAGCTGGACACCCGCGGCGACGAGGTCCCGCTGCTGTTCATACGCGTCCGTGAACCGCTCCAGATACCCGATCTGGTGCACCGCCTCGGCGCCTCGGCCCGCCTCCTGTGCGGCTTCGTACTGCCGAAGTTCACCGAGGACCGCGGCATCGCCTTCCTCGAAGCGCTCACCGCCGCCGAGTCCGCCTCCGGACGCCGTCTGTTCGCCATGCCCGTCCTGGAATCGCCCGAGCTGCTCCATCTGGAGAGCCGGGCCGAGACCCTGGCCGGAATCGCGCGCACGGTGGAGAAGTACCGCGAGCGCGTCCTCGCCCTGCGCCTGGGCGTCACCGACTTCTGCGCCGCCTACGGGCTGCGCCGCTCGCCCGACATGACCGCCTACGACGTCCAGATCGTGGCCGGCGTCATCGCGGACGTGGTGAACGTGCTCGGCCGCGCGGATGGCAGCGGCTTCACCATCACGGGCCCGGTGTGGGAGTACTTCCGGCTCCAGGAGCGGATGTTCAAGCCCCAGCTGCGCCGCAGCCCCTTCCTCGAAGGCCGCGCCGAGGAGCTGCGCACCGCGCTGATCGAGCACGATCTGGACGGACTGCTGCGCGAGATCGAACTGGACCGCGCCAACGGCCTGCTCGGCAAGACCTGCATCCACCCCTCGCACGTCATGCCCGTACACGCCCTGTCGGTGGTCAGTCACGAGGAGTACAGCGACGCCCAGGACATCCTGCGGCCCGAACGGGGCGGCGGCGGGGTGCTGCGCTCGGCCTACACGAACAAGATGAACGAGGTGAAGCCGCACCGCGCCTGGGCCGAGCGCACCCTGCTGCGGGCCGAGGTGTTCGGCGTCGCGGCCGAGGACGTCGGTTTCGTGGACCTGCTGGCGGCGGGCCTCGCGGTGTGAGGAACAGGACGAAGGAGTCATCGGTGACGGCCCGCGAACGGCGCGGAGCAACCGTGGGCGGCGGTCCCGGCAACCGGGTGGCACACCCATCAGTGCGGGCGAACAGAGGGACGGAACAACGTGGTTGAGTGGTCGGGAACGTGGGTCGCGGAGCGCCTCGGCGTCGAGCTCGTCGGGGACGAGCGGCTGAGCTCCCTGCTCGGCCTGGCCCTGCGCCGCAACCCCAAGCGGGCCCATCTGCTCGTCTCCAACGTGCTCGGCAAGCACGTGCCGCAGCTGCCCTCGGTGGTGTGGCGTGCCGGGTACGAACTGGGCGTACGTGTAAGGGAGTTGCTCGGCGACGAGGCCGCCGCCCGGGCCGTGGTGCTCGGGTACGCCGAGACCGCGACGGGCCTCGGCCACTCGGTCGCCGACGGCCTGGCCCTCGCCCCCTGCCTCCACTCCACCCGCCGCCCGGTCGCGGGAGTGGCCACGGCGGGCGGTTTCGAGGAGGCCCACTCCCACGCCACCTCCCATCTGCTGCTCCCCGAGGATGCCCGGCTCCTCGCGAACCAGGGCCCGTTGGTCCTGGTGGACGACGAGTTCTCGACCGGCAACACGGTCCTCAACACCATCCGTGACCTGCACGCCCGTCATCCGCGCGACCACTACGTGATCGTCGCCCTGGTCGACATGCGTTCCCCGCAGGACCGCGACCGCCTGACCGCCTTCGCGGCCGAGACCGGCGCCCGTGTCGACCTGATCGCGTCGGCGTCGGGCACGGTCCGGCTTCCCGAGGGGGTCCTGGAGAAGGGGCGGGCGCTGGTGGAGGAGTACGAGGGGGCGAGCCGGGGGGATCTGCTGCGCAAGAGCAGCGCTCTTCCCCTGAGCCCCACACCCCCGCGCAGCGAGAGCGGCGCTCCGGGCGCGGGGAGGGTCTCGCGCGTCGACCTCGGCTGGCCCGCGGGCCTGCCCGACGGTGGACGCCACGGGTTCACCCCGGCGCACCAGGCCCGTCTCGAGGCGGCGCTGCCCGCCATGGCGGCCCGTCTCGAGGCGGCCCTCGGCGGGGGCGCCGACGGGCCGCGCCGTGTCCTCGTCCTCGGCTTCGAGGAGCTGATGTACGCGCCGCTGCGGCTGGCCGTCGCCCTGGAGGAGCTCGGCGGGGCCGGGGGGCCCGGGGAGTCCGGCGTGCCCGGGGTGCCGGTGGCGTCCGGGGCGTCGGAGGCGGGCGGGGCCGGCCTCGAGGTGCGCTACTCCACCACCACCCGCTCACCCGTGCTCGCGGTGGACGACCCCGGGTACGCCATCCGCACCCGGCTCGCCTTCCCGGCGCACGACGACCCGGCCGACGGCCCCGGCGAGCGGTACGCCTACAACGTGGCGGGCGGCGGTTTCGACGCGGTCGTGGCCGTCGTCGACTCGGTCGCCGACACCCCTCAACTGCACGCCCCCGACGGCCTGTTGGCCCGGCTCGCCGACCACATCCCGCACGTCGTGCTCGCCGTGCTGCCCTCGTACGTACCCGAAGGTGCCCCCATGCCCGAGCCGCTGCGCGGTCCCGCGTTCTCCTCCTACGCGCCCGACGAGGTGGGCTGGCTGCTCAAGGACCTGTCCGGGGTGGAGCTGGAAGCCCCCACGGAGGAGCGCGAGGAGGCCATCCAGAGCGGCGGCGCGCACTACGCGGAGTCCCTGCCGGTCGAGTACCAGCCGAGCCCGCAGTACCAGGAGCTGTTCCGGACCGCGCTGGACGCGTCGGCCGGCCGGATCGCGCGGGCCGTCGGAGTGGTGACCGAGACGATCCTGGCCGAACTTCCCCAACGCCGACAGCGCCGGGGGGACCCCCATCCGCGCCCGGTGCTGGTCTCGCTGGCGCGGGCCGGCACGCCCGTCGGCGTCCTGATGCGCCGCTGGGCACGGCACCGCCACGGCCTCGACCTGCCGCACTACGCGGTGTCGATCGTGCGCGGCCGGGGCATCGACCCCAACGCGCTGCGCTGGCTCGCCGCCCACCACGACCCGGCCGACGTCGTGTTCGTCGACGGCTGGACGGGCAAGGGCGCGATCACCCGTGAACTGGCCGCCGCGCTGGGGCAGTTCCCCGAGTTCGCGGGCTTCGACCCGGAGATCGCGGTGCTCGCCGACCCCGGCTCCTGCGTGCGCACCTTCGGCACCCGGGAGGACTTCCTGATCCCGTCGGCCTGCCTCAACTCGACCGTGTCCGGGCTGATTTCCCGCACCGTGCTGCGCCAGGACCTCATCGGTGCCGGCGATTTCCACGGCGCGAAGTTCTACCGCGAGCTGGCCGGAGCCGACGTCTCCGGCGACTTCCTCGACGCCGTCGCGGAGCGCTTCACCGAGGCCGAGGCCGATGTGGACCGCGAGGCCAAGGCGCTGTGGGACACCGACCGCACCCCGAGCTGGGAGGGCTGGGCCGCCGTGGAGCGCATCAGCGAGCAGTACGGCATCCACGACGTCAACCTGGTCAAGCCGGGCGTCGGCGAGACCACCCGGGTGCTGCTGCGCCGGGTCCCGTGGAAGATCCTCGCCGGGCGCGGCGCCGGGGCGGACCTCGACCATGTGCGGCTGCTCGCGGAACAGCGCGGGGTGCCCGTCGAGGAGGTGGACGGGCTGCCCTACAGCTGCGTCGGCCTCATCCACCCCCAGTACACCCGGGGCGCCACCGGCGCCGACGGCAAGGCGGTGACGGCCAAGTGAGCACGCCGCTCCCGCTGGTCGCCAGCGACCTCGACCGCACCCTGATCTACTCGGCCGCCGCCCTCGCCCTCACGATGCCCGACCACCGCGCGCCACGGCTGCTCTGCGTCGAAGTGCACGAGCACAAGCCGCTCTCGTACGTCACCGAGCACGCGGCGCACCTGCTGACCGAGCTCAAGTCGGCGGCCGTCTTCGTGCCCACTACCACCCGCACCCGCAAGCAGTACCAGCGCATCCAACTCCCGGGCCCGCCCTCGCAGTTCGCGATCTGCGCCAACGGCGGGCACCTGCTGGTGGACGGCGTGTCCGACCCGGACTGGGCGCGCGCGGTGAGCGCACGCATCGCCGCCGAGTGCGCCTCCCTCGCCGAGGTACGGGCTCATCTGCGGGCGACCGCCGACGCCTCCTGGCTGCGCAAGGAGCGGGTCGCCGAGGACCTGTTCGCCTACCTCGTGGTCGAGCGGGAGCTGCTGCCGGACGGATGGGTCAAGGAACTGGCCGCCTGGGCCGAGCCGCGCGGCTGGACGGTGTCGTTGCAGGGCCGCAAGATCTACGCGGTGCCGAAGCCGCTCACCAAGAGCGCGGCGGTCCGCGAGGTGGCCCGGCGCACCGGCGCCGAACTCACCCTCGCCGCAGGTGACTCGCTCCTCGACGCCGACCTGCTGCTGGCCGCCGACCAGGGCTGGCGCCCCGGTCACGGCGAACTCGCCGAGGCGGGCTGGCAGGCGCCGGGCACCGAGGCGCTGGCCGAGCGCGGGGTGCTGGCGGGCGAGGAGATCCTGCGCCGCTTCCTGGCCCGCGCGGCACGCTGAGAGAGGGGGCCGCACGGGTGTGCCGGGAGGCGGGCCCGGCGGACCCGCGCGGCACGCTGAGAGAGGGGGCCGCACGGGTGTGCCGGGAGGCGGGCCCGACGGGTACGGTCACCGCATGACCAAGGGAAACAGCACCAAGATCACCGCTGAGCTGTACGCCTACCTGCTGGACCACAACCCGCCGCTCGACGCGGTGCAGCGGGAGCTCGTGGCGACCACGTACGAGCGGCTGCCGGAGCAGGCGGGCATGCAGTCGGCCGAGGAGCAGGGCCCCCTTCTCGCCTTCCTGGTACGCCTGGTGAATGCCCGTCACATAGTGGAGGTGGGCACCTTCACCGGCTTCTCGGCCCTCGCCATGGCGCAGGCACTGCCGAGCGACGGCAAGCTGATCGCCTGCGACGTCTCCGAGGAGTGGACGGCGTACGGCAAGGAGGCATGGGCCAAGGCGGGCGTGGCCGACCGCATCGACCTGCGCATCGCCCCGGCCCTCGACACCCTGCGCGCCATGCCCCCCGAGCCCCACATCGACCTGGCCTACCTGGACGCGGACAAGGGCAACTACATCGCGTACTGGGAGGAGTTGGTACCGCGGCTGCGCCCCGGGGGCCTGATCGTGGCGGACAACGTGCTGTTCCACGGCGAGGTGGTGGATCCCGGGGCGACGGGGTCGGCGGCGGGGATCCGGGCGTTCAATGAGCATGTGGTGGGGGATGGGCGGATGGAGAGTGTGATGTTGGGGGTGGCTGACGGGGTTACGTTGGCGCGAAAGAGGTAGGGCTGTACGGGGCGCCCGGCCTCTCGCGCCGTTCCCCGCGCCCCTTGGGCCCCGGCCATGTGCATGCGCATGCGTATGTGCTTGTGCTTGTGCGGACCGTGCTCGCTTCTCGCGCAGTTCCCCGCGCCCCCCAGGCGGTGCTGGGGGTTGCCCGGGGTTTGCGTAGTTCCCCGCGGCCTTGGGCTTCCTCGGTCCTGTGCGGACCGTGCTCGCTTTTCGCGCAGTTCCCCGCGCCCCTGGCAGAATTGGAGCGGGCCCGCATGCGCAGCACAGCCTGTCTCGCGCCGTTCCCCGCGCCCCTGGCAGGACTGGAGTCGGCCCGCATGCGCAGCCCGGCCTGCCTTGCGCAGTTCCCCGCGCCCCTTAACGGGACCGGTGCTGGGCAGCACCAGGTCACCTCAGCCCGTCCGGCGTTTGAGGACGAGCGCCGTTCAGGCGCGATCGGGGTTCGGGGCGGAGCCCCGAGCAGGGGTGCAGGGGGCGGAGCCCC